>CAZYQW010000139.1:0-56948 GCA_964649825.1 uncultured Phycisphaeraceae bacterium
GACGAAGAGCTCTCCAGAGTGATACCGCGTGGAACGGGGACGGGGGAAGCGCGGAGGGTCAGGGGGGGAGGCCTTCGGGGGGGATGGTCGGGCCGGGGATCTCGGATGGATCGATGAGGTGGAAGCGGCGCCAGCCGAGCAAGAGGTCGAAGACGCGGGTGTCGGTGACGGGACGGGGGACGTCGGGGACGAGGTCGGTGTAGCGGTGGCCGCTGGACCAGCCGTTGAACCAGGGGGCGGAGGAGAAGAGATCGACGGGCCAGGGGAGCTTGACGCGATGGCGGCGCGCGTTGTTGAGGACGTAGGCGAGGACGCGGCGGATCTCCTTCGCGTTCTTGAGCACACGATCGTGGTAGCGGTCGCGGAACACGCGGCCGCGGCGGCCCCACAGCCGGTTCAGGCCCTTGGCGATGCGGATCAGCAGGCCCTGCAGACCACGAGAGACGGCGCGGCGGTCGTCACCCTCGACGATGAGGTGGAGGTGGTTGTTCTGCACCGTGTAGTGGCACAGCCGGAAGCCGAAGCGATTGCAGCCGGCCACGAACGCCTCGCGCAGCGTGCGATACGCCCTCTTGTTCCGCAGCTTCGGCAACCCCTCCCGAAGCTTCACCGTCACGTGGACGGTTCGACCATCGATCGCCTCCCGCGCGTGATGCGACACCCCCGACCCCCGCTTCGGCTTGGGCCCCGGTCGCTTGCGCATGGTCGTCGAAGGTCGGGTCATCATTAGGGCACATATAAATGCGGATCGAACCAAGGTCAAGGCGCGGCGTCGAACGACTTCGACTTTCTTTTCTTGGCATCGAGCCGCGCGTCCCCGCCACCGTTCGTCCCCGCTCCCGCGTACCACGTCGTTCCTCCTGTCCGCGTTGTCAGGAAGCGACGGCCAGACTGGTGGCCGCGTTCGCGCGGCAGTTCACGGTGCGTTGACGCGTCAGTTCGGATCGGTGGGATCGAGGAGATCGAGGTGTCGCCGCGCGTCGGCATTGGCGGGATCGATCGCGAGCAGGCGGTGGAGCGCGTCGCGCGCGCCGGCCAGGTCGCCGTCCTGCCGCCGGAGGCCGTAGAGGACGAGGAGCTTCGTCGGAGTCGGATCGATCGCGATCGCCCGCTCCAGCGTGGACGCGGCGGCGGCGAGGTCGCCGGCCTCTCGTTGCGCGGATCCGAGCAGGTTCAAGAGGCGGGCGTCGTGGAAGAGGCCGTATCGATCGGCGCGCTCGAGGTACGGCAGACTCGCGCGGGCGAGGCTCGTCCGCCCGCTGGCCGGCGATCGCCGGACCTCGTCGAACCTTCGATCTCCCTCGCGCACGTTGTACTGCACGAACGCGCTGTGGAGGACGAACGCCAGAAGCAGTCCGGTCGTGATCCCGGCCGCGATCCCCGCGCGCGAAAAGCGCCCGCCCGATTTCAACGGATGGTTCTGCACGGCGAGGTCTCGGCGCCGCACGAGGCGCAGGAGGACGACGACGCAGAACGCCGCAATCACGGCCAAGCCGATCGACAGCAGAAGAGGCACGAGGTTGTAGAGCCCGCGAAACGCGTACGCGGAGACGAGGAACGCGAGAACGAGGATCACCTCTTCGCCGATCGAGAAGTCGTACGCCTTCTTTGCCTTCGAGCGCCGCGCGGCGCCGGTCCGGGAGGCGCCTCGGAGGCCGAAGTAGAGGGCGTTTTTCGGACATCCTGCGACACAGTCGAGGCATTTCATGCAGCCGGGGTCGACGACCATCCCGAAGCGCGCGACCTCCTCGTGGACGCGCACGTTGCTCGTGCAGTTCGCGGTGCAGTGGCCGCACTGCTCGCACGCGGAGGTCACGCGGATCCGTCCCGGCGCGAAGCGATCGGCGACGCCGAACACCGCCCCGTACGGACATCCGTAGGTGCAAAACCCCTTGCCGCCGAGGAGCCAGACGATCAGGAAGCCGTCGACCAGGACGGTGAGGGCCGCGATCCACGGTCCTGGAAACGTCGCCCAGAACGAATCGGTCGTCAAGTGAAGCACGAGCGCCGGGAAATCCCGCCCATCCAGCCACCGCGTCACCTGCGGCCACGCGAACATGTAGAGCGCGGTGCAGATCGGCACGAACACGAGGACGCGCGAGCGCACGGGATGAGGACGCAGTCCGATGCGCCGCAGGAGCCAGGCGCAGAGGTCCTGATAGGCCACGACGTGGCAGGCCCAGCCGCAGAAGAAGCGGCCGACCACGAGGGTGAGCAGGATCAGCGCCACGAACAGGAGGAACCCCGCGTTCACGTAGCCGAGCTCGAGCGTCTGCATCGCCTCCGACGGTTCGACCGGCGTCAGCGTGGAGCCGGCGATCTTCCAGTGTGCCACGTGCGCGAGGATGATCGCGTGCACCGCGACGAGCACGACCGCGCGCGCCCGGCCGGCGCGGGACGGCGCGGCAGGTCCGCAGCGGAGCTTGGGGAGGCGTGGCGTCGGTAGGTGCATCGGATCGAGCGCGCGGGAGCCGCGTCGGTCGATTGTAGGGTCCCGAGCCCCTCGTGTGAGCATCGCGTCGGGACGGATCGCCGTCCACGAGCGGCTCGCGGCTCTCGGCGCGACGCAGGATCGGCATTTGATCGCACTTGATTCTGGCCGCCCCGGCCACGGGGGATTGGAGTACGATCCCTTTTTCTGCCGCCCCGTCAGCAAGAGGATTCGCCGTTCTATGCGTACGCTCTCCATCCTCGTTCTTGCCGCGTCTTTGTCGCCGGCGGCGTCCGCGCAGCCGAACTTGCGCCCGGGCACCGATGTGTCGCTCGGGGGGCTCGGCGACATCTCGGGTCTTGCCCACGTCGGTACGTTCCCCAATGGTCGCATGGCGCTCGCCATGGAGACGACGTCCTGCAACCTGGGGACGGTCAACGTTCCGTGGAAGAAGGCGATGAACGCCGATCACCCGTTCATCGCGTTCCTGATCGCGCGCGAGACGGGCGACCGGATGGTGCAGATCTCCGATCGCAGCTTCATCAAGCACGGCTTCTTCGCGCTCAGCCAGAACGCGTGCACGCCGTGCCAGAACCCGAGCAACGGGACGTTCCTCGGGGTCGGCTGCTCGGACGTGTACGGGATCGGCAACAACGGCGACGACTTCTGGCTCGCGCCCGCCGACGAGGTGGACCCGTGGACGGGTGCGTGGCAGCCGGTCTGCTCGCACTTCGACAAGGGCGAGCCCCCGCTCGCCGCGCCGTTGGACTGCGATGGCCAGAAGAGCCCGATCAATCCGGCGAGCCCGCTCGGCAATCGCGTTCGCGTCGACGACGCCGACCTGAACTCGCCCGGATCGAACTTCTACTTCCAGGGCATGTACGTCGTGATCGGCGAGGCCGAGGCGGACCGTGGCAACAACATCGGATCCCGGCGCTTCACTGCGAACTGGACTGGTGGAGGATGGAACCTCCAGGTGCCCTCGGTCGCCTCGGGAAATGTGCTGAAGCAGGGATCGATCCTGCGGCAATGGAGCGGCGCGTCGTTGGCGTCGGCGTCGAACGGCGACGATGACGGTCGCATCTACGTCGCGGTCAAGACGATCGACCTCGGAAACGGTTTCCATCGCTACGAGTACGCGGTCCACAACCGTGACAACGAGCGCGCGGTGGGGACGTTCCGGATCCCGGTCTGCCCCGGCGCGACCGTCCAGAACGTCGGGTTCCACGACGTCGATCCGGACGTCGGGAACGACTGGTCGTTCTCGCAGACCGCGACCGAGATCGTCTTCTCGACCACCGGCAACCCGATCCGTTGGAACACCTTCTACAACTTCTGGTTCGAGTGCTCGGCCGCGCCGCTGGCGAACAACACGCTCGTGCTCGGACAGCACGACCCGGGTCCCGGTGCCGATTGGCTGGCCGTGACGTCGACCGCGCCGCTGCGTTCGAACACGGGACCGGTCATCGGTCAGGGCACGATCGGCAGCAACGGGTTCGTGCCTCAGCTCCGTGGCTGCGGCCAGCTCGGCAGCGGGCAGCAGGCGGACGTGGTGCTGCGTCTGGCCGAGCCGAACGCGCCGGCGTTCCTGGTTGCCGGTCTGCAGAACAACCCGGCTCAGCTCTTCGATGGGACGCTCTACCCGAACCCGGTTCTCGTGGTCGTGGGGGTCCACACGAACCCCGACGGAGAGTTCGTGTTCCCGGTGCCGGGCGGCGGCGGGTTGGTCGACGTCTACACCCAGTACCTGGTGAGCGACGCCGGAACGCCGTTCGGATACTCGTTCTCGAACGCGCACGTGTTCCACTTCACTCCCTAGTCCGCGCGAAGCTGCCTCGGACTCACGTCGCGGGACTCGGCGCTCGACGTCGAGTCCCGCTCGTCGTCTCGAAGGTCCGCGCCGGACGTTCCTCGTCCCAAAAGATCGCAAGAAAATCCGGTGAGCACTTCGTCGCGTCCGCATACCCCTCTTGCGGAGAGAACGCCGCGGAGACAGGCACCACGATGCGCACCCCCGATCCTGCCCTCTGGTCCACGGAGGAGTGGTACCGCGCGTTCGAACGCGCCGAACGACGTCGAAGCCCGATGATCGCCGCCATGGAGGGCCGCTCTCTCGACGCTCCGACCCTCTCGCGCGCCATCGAGCTGGTCGCCCACCGGCCGCGTACGCTGGAGCGATCGAGTCGCTTCGCCCTCGTCGCGCGGCCGCTCCGCCGTCATCTGGAGGATGAACCGAGCACCCCGTGCTGGCCACCGTCGGAGGATGCGTCGTCGGATCCGTCGCTGGCGCCGGGCGGGCCGGTGGACACCGCCATCCTCGACGCGCAGTGCCCGGTGTACCGCCGCAGCCGGGTGCTCCATCGGGAGATCCTCCGGCGCGCGCGGGCGGACGGCGCCCAGGTCGCCGCGTCCACGCACTACGTGCTTGAGCTCCTCGCGTCGGCCCAGGTCGTCGTCGCGCTCGGCCGTCATTGGAGCCGGGCGTTGTTCTCCGACGCGCCGCTGGCGGCCGCCTTTCGCGTCGCGTCCGGCCGCTTCCGGACCGTTTCACGAGTGCTCCGCCGCCATGCCTCCTCGTCGCGACCCGGCCTCGCCGATGAAGCGGCGGCGATCGCTCGCGGATTCTGCTCGGCCGCGAAGGCATGGGAGCGGAGCTGAGCGGAGAGAACCGGAGATGCCACGCTCAAGAACGGGAGGTACTTGTCGTGCGGGGCCTGACCTCATTCGCGCAGTTCAGGTTCGGTCAGGTCGTGCCGACTCTTGGAGGGCAGTCACCCGATACGTCTCGTGCACGTCTCGCGCACAATGCTCCGGCGCCTTCAGAATCGTTGCGCCCCAGAACGTCAGAACCCTCCAGCCCTGCTTCTGCAGCCAGTTCCGCTTTCGCGCGTCCATGGCCAGGGTCTCGGGGTTGCCGTGCCAGGCGTAGCCGTCACAGTACACGGCGAGCTTGGCGCCGGGCCACGCGAAGTCCGGAACGGTCACGAGGCCGCCATCCTCGTCGTGAAGCTCGAGGTCGCGCTCCGGCGGGGGAAGGTCGGGCAGCTCGATCAGTGCCTTCAAGAGGATCTCTTCGATGGGTCCTTTGGCATAGGTCTTCCTCTCCGCCTCCATGCCGCGAGTGCGCAGCATCTCCTCGAGCACGACCGCGCTGTCGCCCGGTTCTTGCTCCACGGGTTCGACGGGATCCAATTCGGCCAGCAACCGCAGGATGTCACGCACTCGCTCCTTGTCGAGGCGGGCATGACGCCACTGGTTGCGGTAGTGCTTGAGGCAGAGGTAGCAAGCCTTCACGCAATCGTGGCCGAAGAGACGCTTCTGAGCGACGACCGCCACGTCAGGTAGGCGACGGGCGATCTCCTCGACGTAGCCGGCTCCCCCCGGGACGTTCTCGTAGAGCACGATCTCGTCCCCGTTCCGGTCGGGCGCCGACCGCCGCAGGAAGCCCGAGACTTCCCCCGGCTCCAGTTCCAGAACGACCGTCGACGCGGCGAGAAGCGCCTCGGCGAGCGTCTCTAGAGTCGGCGAAATCGCCTTCGGATCCTCGGCCGACGAGTCCCCCGGCCGCGGGATCGCGAGCACGAGCGCATCCGTACGGTACCGGTACGCAAGAACGAGGCGCTGCGGCTCTCCGGAGCAGAAGCGGCGATGATCGTTGGTCCACTTCTCGATCTGCCTCTTCTTCGCAGGGTCGGACGCGTCGTGCGGGAGATGCTTGCCGCAGTCCGGACAGAGGCGGAAGCGTGCTCCTTCGGTTCGACGCGCATCGAGCTTCCCCCAGTTCGTCACGAGGATCTCGGCGCCACGCCGCACCTCCACGGGGTGAAGCGCATAGGGATACAGCGCGCACGACGAGTCGCGAGGAGCCAGGATGTGATCCCTCCGCTCATGCGCCTCGCGCTGGCGCGACTCCTCCTCCGAGCCAATCTTCAGGTTCTCCTCGGCCTCGAAGTCCTCGACGAAAACCAGGTCGTCGGCGCCACCGAGGGCGGCACCGCACCGAGGGCACTCGTTCCGCGGGGCCTCGATGGCCTCGTCGCAGGTCGTGCAGAAGCAGTACGCGGCGAGCCGGCCCGATGTTTCCGCGTCGGAGCGGCCAGCGCCATCGAGCCGCCGGCCCGGCCCGCCGG
Organism: uncultured Phycisphaeraceae bacterium; assembly: GCA_964649825.1. GTDB lineage: Bacteria > Planctomycetota > B15-G4 > B15-G4 > JADJEK01 > CAZYQW01. The sequence goes on from CAZYQW010000139.1 coordinate 6,562, forward strand.
CGAACAGCACGCGAATCGACTTCAGCTTGTGGCCGTTCGCATAGACGAAGTTGCCCGGCGCGAACTCCTCGATAGCGATCGTCGCCGGCCGGTACAGGGTCGGCGTGTCCGAGACGCCTGGATCGAGTGTGAACGTGTCGGTCGGGAACTGGTAGGCGGGGAGCACGTCTCGCGTCGACAGGTAGTTCAACGTGTACGCCGACCGTTCGGTCGTGATCTCGCGGTAGGCCCGTTTGCGCGCCGCGGCCTTCTTCTCGTCCTGACGCGGCGATCCGATCGTGGAGTACTCACGGAACTCGACGTCCAGTTGGCGCACGCGCTCCCACCACCGGTCGAGGACGTGTTCTATGAGCTTCCGGAACCCGGCCACGATTCCCTCGACACGGGAACGATCAAAGCGCGTCGTACGTCCCACCGCTCGGTCCTCCTCGAGCATCTCGTCGAGGCGACCGATCAGCACCGGCTGGCGCTGGTCGATCTCGGAGAACAGGCCCGCGAGAGACTCCGGATTCCACCGGGTCGGCATACGCGAATCGTCGAGCAGGTCGCCCATGTGCGCCGGAAGCTGGGCCTCCAGGTTCTCGAGCAGGAACGACCGAAGGTGGCGGTCGACGATCCGCTCGTTGTCCAGACGGATCCGCGGGGGGGCGAAGCGGCCGGAGACGAGCCATTCCGGCTCCTCGAACGCGTGCCGGTCGTGGGCCCCTCCCGCGCAGAACGTCGACACGAATCCGATCCGGAGCCGCCGTCCGGCCCGCCCGACGCGCTGAGCATAGTTGGCGGGCGTCGGCGGCGCGTTGCGCAGCACGACCGCCAGCAAGGGACCGATGTCGACACCCAGCTCGAGCGTCGGCGTGCAGACCAGGACGTCGAGCTTGCCGTCCTTGAAGCTCGTCTCCCGGCGCGCGCGCTCTTCCCCGTCCACCTGCGCGCTGTGCTCGGCCACCAGCAGGCGCTGCGGTTGTCTTTCAGTGTAGAGCCCGACGTAGTAGTTGTCCCGGTCGATCTCCGCCGGGAGAAGTTCGCCCGCGACGCAGCGGGGCGTCGGGCAGGTCGGAAGGTCGTACTCGCGCCACGTCTGGCACGCGCTGCAGCGAAGGCCGCTCTTCGCGGACCGCAGGCGGATGACACGGGCGCTCAGTTGAAGCGCTCGAAGTGCGTGCGTGCGCTCGGCCGCCGGGATCGGGAAGTCGGTCGCCTCCTCGAGGATCTCGTTCTCGACGAGGATCGGCACGACCGCTCGCAGGAAACGCTCGGCCGACGCTCGATCGCCGGTGACGCGAGCCACGATCTTCTGCGGCGCGGCGAGCTGCCCTGACTTGGGGTTCTCCTGGAAGAAGCCATCCAGACGCTGGGACTTGCGAACGTGATCCGGCCGGTCGAGCGCGAACGCGTGCGGCTTGCGATCCCGATCCGGGAACCGGACGTTGTAGGGCTCCTCCTCGAGCTCGCGGTATTGCCGCATCCGTCCGGGATCGATGTACACGCGAAAGAAGTCGTACGAGACAGCGCGCTTTGCGCGCATGTGGTCGAGCACGGCGCGAACGAGTCCCCGCGCATCGGCAACGCCGAGTCCGACCTCATTCGCGGCAGCCGCGAAGCTCTCGTCGACCTCGAGCCCATCGAGGAACTCATAGTCCACCGCGACCAGCCCGAGACGTTCCAGGCCGACACGCTGGCGGCACCGCCTCGTGAACTCGTTCGCGGCCTCGTACTCCAGCGCCCGCAGCCATCTCTTCCGCTCCGGCACCGTCGGCCGGCGCGAGATGATCCGGAGTTCGTTGAAGCGGTCGAACAGGATCTGGGGAAGCTCCGACAAGTGAAGCCCCTCGTCGCCCGCCTCGTTCAGTTCCGCGATGATGAGGTGGCGCAGCGCGAACAGGCGGTGCTTGTCCTCCGCGTACCCCGCCTGGTGCGCTGCGTCCTGCCGGTTGTCGGCGAAGACGAGCAACTTGTGGTCGTCCCCCTCGAGCAGGTCGAGATGGTGGGTCGTCAGTACGGAGACGGTCGACGCCGTGCCGGTCCGGAGGGGGGACACGATGTCGAAACGCGCCGTGAAGTCTCCACAGGCAGGACACGTGTTGAGAGGGCCGCGGTGGAGGAGCATCGGCACCGTCGCGCGGCCGCACGCGCCGCACGGAGCGCCTTCGGCGCCGAGTCGGCCGCACGCGGTGCACACCGCGACCGGATCGAGTCTGTCCTCACGTCTCGCGCCGGACCTGCTCCGCCCGGCAATGTCACTGTTCTCGCCGTTCGCTTCCGCGTCGACGTTCTCCTCCTCTCCGCTCAGCTCATGCAGCCTGTGCGTGAGGAAGCCCGTCGATGCGTTGCTGAAGAAGTCGCCAGTTCCCGCGGGACATGCGTCCTCTTCGTCCTGGAAGCGGACCTTCACGAAGTCCTGCCCGCAGGTCCGGCACAGCGCGGCGGGGCGCGCCGCGGCTCCGCACGTGGCGCACTGGGATCCCCCTTGGGGAACCAGCGACCGGCACGCCGGATCCAGGCAGAGGGCGACGTCGTACACGCCATGGAAGAACGTGTGGAGCTTCGGGCGAAGCCGAGGCGGGGCCGACTCGTCACCGACGCTGCCGGTCAGCAGGTACGCCTCGACCTCGCGTTGGAGATCGGCGGCGGAGCAGTCCGATCGCTCGGGCACGTCGCGCGTCAGGGCCGCGACCAGCGCGGGGAGCGCGACCGGCTTCGCGCACTCCGCCTCGAGGGTCCGGACGATCGCGTTGCCGGCGAGCGTGGCAGCCACGCGCTTCGCGATGCGACCGTCAGGCGGACATGCGCGTCCGGTGAGACGCTGCAACAGTTCGGCGACCGATGCGTCGCTCGATGGGTCGACGGCGAGGAGATCCTCGTCCGCGAGCCGCGGCGGCGGCGGGCACCAACGTGGCGCCGAGTCCTTCGGCTCGACCAGCTCCTCGCACACGATGTCCTCGACGCGGACCTCGTCGCCGCAGAGCGTCGTGGCGAAGGCTGCGAGCGCCCTTCGCGCATCGTCCCCTGACGCCACGGTGGCCGAGGTTCCGATCGTGAGAAAGCGACCCGGACCGGAAGACGCATGCGCCTTCAAGCGCCGGATCAGGCAGGCGATCTCCGTCGCCAGGGCGCCGCGATACGAGTGCAGCTCATCCAGGACGAGCCAGTGCAGCGCGCTCGTGAACAGCCCTCGGTCGTCCTTCCGCACGAGCAGGAACTCGAGCTGCTTGTAGTTCGTGAGCAAGATGTCGGGCGGATTCCTCCGGATCGCGGCGCGCGACGTCCGCTCGGTGTCTCCGGGCTCTTCGCGAAGCGCGGCCGAGGTCGCCTCGCTGTCGCCCGTGTACAGCGCGAACGACACGCCCGTCCCACGGTTGCGCAAGAGCCGTCTCAAGCGCTCGAGCTGGTCGTTCGCGAGGGCATTCATCGGGTAGAGCAGCACGGCTTGAACTCCGGAGACACCCTCGCGCTTGCGGCGCAGGATCCCATCCAACACCGGAAGCAGGAAGCTCTCAGTCTTGCCGGAGCCCGTTCCCGTGGTGACGACGAACGGCCGTCCGCCCCGCCCGATTTCCAACGCCTTCTCCTGATGAAGGAACAGCTCGTTCGAACCGAACGGCCACTGGCACTTCAGCAGTTCCGCTTCGCACTGGCCGGCGTCGACGAGCGCGCGGAGAGTCCGACCTTTCCGAAACTCGCGGGCGAGCGTGACGTACGGACCACGCACGACGACCTCGGCGCCGGCGAGATGTGCCTCGAACTGCTCGCGGAGATGCGGGTCCAGGAAGCGATAGGTCGTCCGCAGAAAGCGCCGGTACTGCTCGACGAGCCGGCGCACGGCGATCGGGATGTTGGGTCGATTCATCGACGCGAGCCCACGCGGCCGCGCAAAAGTCTCATCCGAGACATTTCCGCCGACCCTGGCCGGGGAAACGCCTCAGCGAGTCGTTTCGTGCATTCCTCCCGAGTCATTTCCGTTTCCTCCTTCGTGACCGTGCGGCGGGCAGGCTCGGCCCTGGGACCCAAACCGCTCCCCTTCCCCTTCCTTCGAGCTGCGCGACTCCCTCGGCCCGAAGCCCGCTCATGAGCCGAAACACGGCCGGACGAGAGTACCCCGTCAGTCGGCGCAGGTCGGCGTTCGTCAGCCGACCCCGTTCCTGGAGCACGGCCCGAACCTTCAGCGCCACGGCCCCCTGATCGAGCGGGAGGTCGTCGTCGGTCGCATGCGTACCACGAAGGGAATCCGAGAGCGCTGGGATCAACCGGTAGGAAGTGCCCTTGCCCCGCCCATGGGGAACGAGGAGGCCCCGCTCGCGCAGAGCCATCAGGCGTTGCGCCGCCTCGTCCTCGGGTCGCTGCAGCACGCTGGCCGCGCTCCATCGATCCAACTGACCGCGATCGGTCACGCTCCGCAGGACGATCAGGTCGTCGAGCTCCGGCCTGCGTCCATCACGAGTCTCTGCGGCGACGAACCGCGCAAACGGTGCGTGCGTGCGGAGGGAGAGCGTCAAGTGCACGTGGGCTTCGTCGGACTCGTACCGCGGGGCGGCCTTCCCGAGCCGGAGCATCTCGTCGTACATCCGATCGACTCCGAGCCCCTGCCGGTTGATGAAGCCGATGGCCTGGAAGACCTCAGCGAGCAAGGGGTTCCGCCGCACGGGGGGATGGTGCAACACGTTCTCGGGAGTCACGCCACCGAGGAAGCCGCCCGGACTCGACACCTCCAACCGGTCGGGGAAGAGCGACACGTAGACCGACTGGTGGAGGAAGAAGTCCCGGTGCACGAGGGCGTTCAGAACGGCCTCTCGGGCCGTCCGCCACGTCATGTCCGGGACCACGATCTCGCCGAACCCCTGGCCCGCGATCGTGGCCATACGGAGGTGCGCCTCGAGGACGCGACGCAGCGCGTCCAGCACGAACAAGAGCGGCCCTCTCCACTCCTGACGCACGTCGTAGTCCGTGGGCGTGCGGTACCGGCAGAAGATCACTTCATGCGCGGACGCGAACCGCGACAGCGCGGTGGACCGTCCCGCGATCAACACCGCCGCGAGCGTCACGCCCCCGTCGCGCAGCAGGCCCAGCGACTCGAGCATTTCGACGTCACCGCGCGTCGCGAGGTTGGGCGTCCCCGCATCGGCCAAGTGACGCGTCAGGAGGCGCACCTGCTCCGCATCGATGTCGTCGCGCGTGGCGCCGGGTACGACCTCTGCCGTGAGATCGACCCCGCCGCGGGTCAGCAGGGCGCGCGTCAACGCCGGACCCGTGAGCGGGCGACACTCCTTGCCGACGCGGATCTTCGTCACGCCTTCCGTCGTGCTGTGCGGCGGAATGCCACGCGGCACGAACACGACGAGCAGGGTTCCCTCGGACTCGTCGAGCCTCGCCACGTCGACGAGGATCGGCGGCTCCGTACCGCGGTACACCTCCCGCCGCACGCGCTCCGGATCGAGTTCGCCGACCGACCGGATCGCCTGCTCGCGCGTCCGCTTCTTCTCGCGGACGCCGACGACGAGCGTCCCGCCTCGCTGGTTCGCCAAGCAGACCACGGACTCGCGCAGCGCGCGGAGCTGACCCTTCGCCGCCTTGGGATCGGGGTCCCAGGATTTGAACTCGACGGTTTCCGATTCGAGCTCGTCGGCCGTCGCCCCGTCCAGGCGGCGAAGCAGCGCACGTACCTGTTCGAGGCGTTCCATAGCTGGAATGTAGAGTCATTTCATGAATGCTTCAACATTCAATTCAATGCACGGGGTGGAGCATTTCGGCGGGTTCGATTCGACGGCGGCGGGCCCGAGCGGTCGAAAAGGGAAGGATACATGGCGCTCAGGAACGCGGCGGGACCAGACGACTTGACGAGGCGATCGAGAAGGAACGCATCGGCTGCACCTGCGAGAAGCCCGAGAGCTTGGGCTGCTCCCGGCAGGAACCCGATCGCCGTCGTGGCCACGAACCGGAGCACCTTGCCGGGCTCGGTGGCGACGAACGCACCGACTTTCGCCCTGAAGCTGTCGGCCATCTCCTTGACGTCCTTGTCCGAGACCTCGTCCGACGTTGCCAGGAACCGGCGGAACTCCCGGCACGGTTCGGACTCGCGAATCTCGATCAGCCGATCCAGCTTCAGGGAACGATCCCGCACCGCCTGGCGAAGGCTCGGCAGTCCTCCGACCTCGATGACCCGGCGAAACTCGGTTCGCTTCGAGTCGGGAGAGACCGACCTCTCGATGAAGTCGAGCTTCTCCTCGAACAGCGGAAGGTCGTCGGGCTCGAAGCCGGTCACGCACCGGTGGAACTTCATGTCGGCGATCCGCCGGGTGCGACCGCCGACGGCATGGATCGCGTTCTGGACGGTCTCGTGCGTAGCCGCCGCATCGAGGCCGAATGTCTCGAGGTTGCTCTGGGGAAGGAAGACGTTCGGCTCGATCGGCTCGAGCCGGACCGACAGCTCGTGCAGCGGTACGTCGATGCCCCGCGACCGGCGCAATGCGAGCTTGGTCGCCATGGTCACGAGGTCGGGTCGGCTCGAAAGGTCCTGCACCGTGCCGGCGCAGAGGAAGCCCGCGTACTCGTCGCGCGGGACCGGTGCCAGACACCTCGCGATCGCGCCCGTCAGCCGGGTGCGGGCCTTGCCGGAGACGCCGGCGTCCTTGGCGATTCCCGCCATCGCGTCATGAATGGCCGCCCGCCGATCCTCCTCGACCACGCCCACGGATCCGACCGCGATCGCGCCATGCCGGAATTCGACACCCGACCGTGGCGGAAGATGGTTGGACCCGGACACGCCGAGGAACAACGCGTCGCGCGTGAAGCTGACGCAGCCCGCCTTCAGCAGGTCCACGACCGCGCCAGGGCCGAACGCACGAACGAGTGCTCCGATCTCGGCCAGGTCGAGCGAGTCGACGATCACATGCTCGAAGAGGAGGATGTCCTCGAGCAGGCCACCGATGTCGTCCACGATGACGGCTCCGTTCGCCGCGACGCTCGCGTAGCGACGGAGGACGCGGAGGGGCTGCATGGGGATCATGGGTGCCGCCCTGGTTCTCGCCGTCCTGGCTCCGCGACCGCCCGCGAGTCTTCCGTCGACCGCTCCATCCCCTCGTCGATCCAGTCGAGAGTCTTCGCCTTCAAGAAGGCGAAGAACTCCTTGCGCTTCTTCGCGACGCCGGGGAACGAGTCGAGGATGTGGGAGAAGTCCCCGGCCGTGAGGCCGTAGGCCTCGGCGACGGAGCGGTTGAGCTGCCAGAGCGTGGGCCAGAGGTCTTCGCGGTCGGTGATGTGGCCGACGCCGGACTCCCAAGCGAGCAGGGTCGGGATCTTCGGGAGGCGGTTTACGACGTGGGCCGGAGGAACGGCGACCGAGCCGATATAGGTGAAGCTCACGTTCGTTCCCGCAGTGCGCATCCGCAGCGCGTAGTCGAAGCAGAAGGAGTTCAGGAGCGCCGCGGCAGCATTGCTCTCCACGCGTTCGAGCAGGACACCGGAGAGCTTGTGCGACGCCGCCGACCGCTCCGGGAGAACCGCGGCGATGCACGTCCGCTCGTCCGTGTTGCGCGCTGTCTCGCGGAACACGAGCGTCGCGTCGGGACGAGGTTCCTTGCCATACTTCGCCTTCGCCTGGGCGATCGAGAGCCACCAGCGGATCGGCTTGATGCCGACCAGGAACTGATCGACGTGCTTGCCCTCGAAGACAGGGAGGAAGCCGTGTTCGCGCATCGCGCGGATCACGTCGCCAGGGTCGTCGGGAACGTCACCGAGCACGGACTTCGGCGTATGGAGCACCCTCGTTCGCGGGTCAGTGAACAGGTCCTTGTCGTCCGCCGAGTTGAAGATCGCCTCGTGCGACCGCCAGCTCATGAACCTGATGTTCCATGACCCCGCCCCTCGCCTCCGAGCGTCGGCCGCCCCTCGTGCATCCGGTGCGCGATCGCCTGGTCGCGAGAGCTGCGGTACTCGAGAAACGCGAGCGTCTCGGGCGACAGCGCCTCGATCTCCTCCGGTGTGATCCGCACCATCCACGGCTTCGGACCGTCCGAGGTCAGCTCAGCCATGTCGCGGCGCATGAACGCCGCATCGAATCCGTCCGCCGAGCGGCCCTTGCGGAAGACGAGACTTACGAACTTGTACCGGGAGTCGATCGGGAAGAACCGCTTTCCGTGGTTCTCGAACCCGTAGAAGCGCTCGATCGCCGCCTCGCGCAGCAGGAACCGGCGGATGCCGACGCAGCCGTCGCCGTTGTAGAGCACCGACGGCACGACCATTCCCACCGCACCCGAACGGCCGGCCACGCGCGCGGCGCGATCGACGAAGTACTTCGACAAGTCCTCGTGAGCGGCCTGTGACCTCGCTTCCGAATGCGGGAAGTCGCCGCCCTTCCGCAAGAGCTGCGCGATCGTGGTCGTGCGCCGGCGGTACGCCTCGAACCCGTCCTTCAGCGCCGGTTCCGCCGCGTGCAGCTCGCGGATGCGCTGGTCGAGTTCGTTCCCCTTGAACGCTCGGATGAGCACGTCGGCCTTGGCGTAGAACTCGGTCTTCGCCGGAAGAACCTTGTCCCACGGTGGGTTGCCGAGCACGCCGTCGAAACCACCGCGTTCGGCATCGAGGAAGACCTCTGGGAACTCCAGCTCCCAGTGGAAGAACGGCTCGTCCCGGCGAACCGCGTCGAAGTCGCCCCACCAGGTTTGCTCGTGAGCGACGCGATGCAGCCTCGCGTGGTCGCCCGCGAAGCTCGCGAGCACGGACCAGCTCTTCCAGATCGCCGGCACGAACGCGGCCGCGGTCCGCAGGTCGAACAGGAGGCGCGCCGCGGCCAGTAGCTCGTCGGCCCTGCGGCGCTGCTCTTCCTTGAACGCGATCTCCCGCACGCTCTCGGGCTCGATCCCCTCGGCCCGCAACGCGTCGGCCGGCGTGCGATCGATCCGAAGGCGAATCTCCGCCGCCTCGCGCACGTGCTTGCGCAGGACCTCGTGCTCGAAGAGGCCACCGGTCCCGTCCCTCTTCGGCCCGAGCTTCAGCTCCGGGAGCGGAGGTTGATGCAGTCGCGCGAGCCAGCTCCCGAGGAGCGAGTTGCCGTGTCGGACGTGATGCGCGAAGTAGGTCAGCGGCCGGTCGCCGGCGAGCGACTCGATCCAGAGCGCGACCCGCGCGAGGTCGACCGCGGTCGGATTCCGGTCGACGCCGAAGAGGCAGCGTTCCGCGATGCGGCGCTTGCACCAGGCGCGGGCCTCGGAGTTCGCCGCGCGCGCCTCCGCGTCCGACGCCGTCCAGTCCTCGTCCCAGCCTCGGCGAGACTCCGACTTCGAACGGAACTCGGACGGTCCGACGGCACCGTACTCGGCGCTGTACGCGCGATGCAGCGCGCGACCCATGAAGCGCATCGCCTCGATGAGGAAGTGGCCACTCCCGCAGGCCGGATCTACCACCCGTAGCCGTTCGATCTCGGCGGCGGACTTCTCCTCGGTCAGCGAACCGAGCGCATGGCGTACGACGTCCTCGACCAGGGCAAGCGGCGTGTAGAACGAACCGGAGCCCTTGCGCCCGGCTCCGGGAACGAAGTGGAAGGTCCCCGGTTCGATGCGTCGCACCAAGCGGGCGGTCGCCCCCTTGCTCAGACCCTTCCCTGCGTCGTCGCTGTCCTCCCCGTCCGTCTCTTCGTCGTCCGAGTCCTCGTCCTCCTCGTCGTGGTCCTCGACGACCTCATCGCCATCCGGATGCACCGTGGCAGCCGCCGTGCCCGCGACGATCGCGAGATCTCCGGCCACGTCGAGCTCTTCGGCACGCTGCCTCGCCAGGCTTTCTGCCACCGCGCGGCGGGCCGTGAAGCCAGACGCCGCACGGTCTTCGACGGCGAAGAGGCGCCCCTGGCCCTTCTCATCCACGAGACCGCGGGCGCGGCGCTCGAGGTCCGCGATCTCCGCGAGGCGGTCCTCGAGGTCGACATCGAGCTCGCGGCGAAAGAGAGCCACCTGCTCGGCGCGCCGGTGTCTCAACTGCTCCGAGCGCTCGCGGAGGATTCGGCCCGCCTCTTCCGTCGCTCGCCGCGTCAGTCCGTCGAACGCCTCGCCGAAGACGCCCATGGCCCGTTCGGGCCTGGCTTCGCCGACTCCCCGCACCTCCTGCAGGAACGACCCGTTGCCGGGTTCGTCGCCGACGATTCGCCCCTCTGCGTCCAGCCGGACAGTCAGGATCCGCTCTTCGATCAGGTCTCCGCCGCCCTTCACCGCTCCGAAGAACGTGAACAGGACCGACGCGGGCTCGCCGGGCGGGGCGCGGCGGACGGCGAGGCGGCGAGGTGGGAGGCCACGCTGGTCGGCGAACACCTGGAGCAGCCTGCGGTGCGCCTCGTTCGCGATCGCCTGGACCAGCGGATGGATCGGCGTGACGTACTCCACCTCCTCCGGCGTCGCCGCCGCCGCGGTCGAGCGGCGGAAGGTGACGCGCGGGTAGATCGGCGGCACGCCGGGTCCGCGCAACGAGAGCGGAACCTCGACGCGGTACACGCCGTCGGAACCGGACGACTGGATGGCCGGACCCAGGAGGTCGACAGCGAGGCGTTCGAGCGCAGTGTCGTCGCCGAGCAGTGGATCGGAGCGGTTCAGCAGGTCGAACAGACCGTTGCGCTCCTCGACGCTCATTCCCGGGATAGCGAGAAGAGGCTTCACGTCGCGGACGAACTCGCTCGTCCGATCCTCGAAGTGCCGGACCAGACGCTTCGCGCGTTCTGCGACGTCGGGCTCTTCGGCGTCCAGCTCGACGAGTCCAGCCTCGAACTCCCCGACGCCGGCGACTACACCGAGCACGTCGGGCGTCGAGACCCGGTCCTTCCGCATCCGCTCGATCTTCCCGACGAGCACGTCGAGAACGTGTTCCTCGGGACTGTCGCGATGGAAGAGGTAGCGGATCTCCGGGTTCCGTCGCTGCCCGTAGCGGTCGACGCGGCCGTTCCGCTGCTCGAGGCGGTTCGGATTCCAGGGCAGCTCGAAGTGGACGACGCGCCGGCATCGCCGCTGGAGGTTCAGGCCTTCGCTCGCCGCGTCGGTCGCCAGCAGGACCGCCACTCCTTCCGATTCGAACGCAGCCTGGCGCCTCCGCCGCGTCCGAGGAAACAGTCCACCACGCAGGACGGCCCAGCGGCCCTTCAGGTCTTCGGTCTTCTCGAACTCTTCGATCAGGCTCTCCAGCGTGTCGACGTACTCGGTGAAGACGATCACCTTCTCGTGGGCGTCCGCGGCCAGAACCGCGCGAATCTCGCCGAGCAGGGCTGCGACCTTCGGGTCGTCCGGAGGCGTGCTCTTCAGGAGCTTGCGGATCTCGCCGAGCTTCTTGATCTCGCTCTTGCGACGGCGCTCATCGGCGGGGATCGCGGAACGCAACAGCCGGCGGGAGATTCGCTCGGACTCGGATTCCCGCAACGGCAGGTCGAGCTGCAGGTCGCGGAGCTCGGAACGCTCCGGCGCAGCCTCGCGCGCCGCCTCCTTCTTCAGAGCCTCGAGACGGTGCTCCACGGTTCTCTCGAGGGCGCGTCGGCTCGACAGCGCGCGTTTCTTCACGATCTGCATCGCGAAGCCGATGAGCTCGGAATCGTCCGCATTGGCCGCATCGCGCGCCGTCCTCGAGCAGTAGGCCGAGACCTTCTTCAGGACCTCGCCGTAGCCGCCGCGCGAGTCGACGGGAATCCCGTGTACATGCCGCTCGGGGAAGGAGGGCTCCTCGCCGCCGATCGGCGTGCGGCGCGTGATCTGCGCCTTCATCCGCCGGATCATCGCGCTCGCCACGCGGCGGTGCACCTGCTCCGGATCACCATGAAGCGTGGCAAGGGTCGGCTCCACGAGCTCGACGAGCGAGCGGAACGAATGGGCGTGTCCGTTGTGCGGCGTCGCGGTGAGGAGCAGCAGGCCTCGGGAGGCATCGCGCAACGCGCGACCGAGGCGCGTCCTCTGCGTCGAATACGGGTTCTGCGGCGTGCCGGACTCGGCCAGCGCGTGCGCTTCGTCGACGACCGCAAGGTCCCAACGCGTGGCGAGCGCGCGGCGATGGACGGTTTCCTTCTTGAGGTAGTCGAGCGACGTGAGGACGCGCGGTATCGCATCCCACGGGCTGATCCCGGCGGGCAAGTCTGTCTGGGCGTGGGCCAGGCCGGACGCGTTCTCGATGACCGTGAAATCGAGGCCGAACTTGTTCCGCAGCTCGTCCTGCCACTGGAGGACGAGCCCAGGCGGAGCGACAATCAGCACGCGCTTCGCACGCCGGCGCGCCATCAGCTCGAGAATCGCGAGTCCAGCCTCGATCGTCTTGCCGAGCCCGACGTCGTCGGCGATCAGGAGGCTCGGTCGCGGCTTGGCGAGGAGACGCAACGTCGGCGCGACCTGGTAGGCCTCGAGCGCGACGCGTCCGAAGCGAGCGCCGGACAGCATGCCGGTCTCCTGGACCGCGGTCGCTGCCACGATGCGGTGCGCCCGCGACCACGAGGCGAAGGAGTCGAAGCCCGTGAGCGCCAGTCGAAGATCCTCGGGCGCGAGCTGGGTGACCTCCTCGGGTGGACTGACCACCTCGACCGCGATGGGCTGCTCGTCGTCGAGCGCGTGCAGCGTGAGATAGAGCTGCTCGTCGGGCAAGGCTCTCGCCGCGGCGACGCGCCAGGGACGCTCGCGGATCTCGACTCGATCTCCGGGGCGCACGACCACTGCGTTCTCCTCGAGTGCCGAACAGAGGTGCGAGTCTAGCGACCCACGAGCATCGGACGCTCTCGATCACCGCATTGTCGCCACCACCGCACCTGGCCCCGGGTTCCCCGGGACGACGGCAAGGCAGGCGCATCAGCCGTCGTTGGTGATGACCTTGTCGTCGCCCTTGGGTTGGTCGAGATGGAGGCTGACCTTCACCTTCTCTTCGCCGGTGACGAGACCCGCGACCACGATCTTGTAGAGGCCGGTCTGAGAGAGCTGGTAGTCGATCGGGCCGATGCTCCCGGACCCTCCGGTCACGTCATGCGGTACGGCGTCGACCTCGGTTCCGGTCGTGTCGAGCAGGGTCACGATCGGGGTGAACGGAGACTTCTTCTTGGGCTGCACCGTGAACGTGAGGGTCGAGTTCGCCGTGGCCAGGAACGGGAGGACGAGGGGGCCGGAGGGCGACCCTGATCCCTTGAGGATCTGCTTCTGCGACTTGGCGGCGGTGGGGAGCTTGCGGCCCGTCTTGATCGAGTAGCCGCCGGTGGAGGCGAAGTCGGGCTGGATCCGCACGTGGTGCTTCCCCGAGACCTTCGTCGTCGCGGACACGTCGGCGTGGGACCAGGGCGGGAGCGACCACGAGTCGATCGGGAGCTTGTTGGGATCCGTCACGAAGACCGTCGCGCCGAGGCCGTCCTTGCTGTCCACCTCGAGCTTGATCCGGGTCCCTGCCACGACGTGGAACGAGAACTCGTGCCAGACCGACCCAGGCGCGAACGATCCGACCAGCTTGTCGCCAAGCAGGATCTCCTTCTGCACCGCGGGCGGCAGCGGACGCACCACGACGGCGGCGCCGGCGTCGGTGCCGCCGTCATCGTCGTTCGGGATGCCGGCCAGGACCTCGCCGCGGCCGTCGCCGTCGAGGTCGCCGACCTCGGAGACCGTCGTGCCGCACCGAGCCCCGGCGGTCTTGCCGAAGTAGGTCTGGATCGGTTGCCAGCTCGCCGCCGAGAAGACGTGCACAGCGCCGGTGTCGATGGTTCCGTTCGAGGCGGACGGCGAGCCCAACAAGTAGTCGGCGCGGCCGTCGCCGTCGACGTCGCCGGCCGGGGCGACCGAGTAGCCGAGATCATCGCTGGCGGCGGCGCCGAAGTGCCAGCGGATGATGGAAGGCCCCGAGCCGCCGTACGACACGATCCACGCCGAGTTCACGCTGGTTCCGCACGGTCCCGTCGCGCCGCCGCCGCACGGGCCGAAGTTCGTCGCGAGTCCGCCGGTGAGCAGGTCGTTCGTCCCGTCACCGCTCACGTCGCCAGCGGTGGCGACCGACCATCCGACCACTCCGGGCGCACCCGTCGTGCCGGGGGCGATCAACGTGTGGTACACGAGCCCGGACCCGCCCGAATGGACGTAGACGGCGCCCGCCGAGTTGGCGCTGGGCGTGCCCGCGATGCCGAGGGCGCCGGGGGCACCGACCACGAAGTCGTGCTTGCCGTCGCCGTTCATGTCGCCGACGAACGCGACCGAATGTCCGGCCCGCTCGCCCGCGGTGGATCCGTTCCACGCGGCCCACGGCGCGTTCTGCTGATACCGGTGGACGCGCGCGCGGCCCGAGTCGACGCCGCTGAAGCTGGCCTTCGGCTCCCCGGCGATGACGTCGTCGAATCCGTCGGCGGAGACGTCGGAGCCGCCGTCGACCGCGAAACCGAGCTGGAACCCGGCGAGGGATCCTCCCCATTGCCGCAGGATCGCGCCGGAGCTTCCCGAAAGAACGCGGATCATCCCCGCGTCCATCGCGGCGAAGTCGGCGAGCGGGGCCCCCACGACCACGTCATCGACGCCGTCGCCCTCGAAGTCGCCGGCGTGCGCCACCGCGAAACCGTACCGATCGCCCGGCGCGAGCCCGCTCCACGAACGAATGGTCGTCCCGTGCTGGACCGAGATCACCTTCACTATCCCCTCGCCCATCGTGCCCCCGTTGGGCGCGGAGACCACGAGGTCGGGGAATCCGTCGTTGTCGACGTCTCCCATGTGGGACACGGAAAAGCCGAGATGATCGCCAGCCGCGTCGCCGGTGATCCGCAGGAGCTCGGTCTGGCTCCGCGCGTTCGGGGCGAGCAGGACCGTCGTCGACACGGCGAGGAGCAAGGGGCACAGCGAATGCATCAGAGCCTCCCATCAGAGTTTTCCAGCAGAGTTTCCAGGGGGGCGACTGGAACACGTGAAGAGCTCTTGACTCATCCTTTCCGTCCGGGATGGTCTAGCGCCGAGACCGGACGAGGCAACCGCGGGTTCGCGATGCGAGCGCTGGTTTCGAGCGTCGTTCGTAGAATGTCCGAGACGGTCGATGGCCGGACGCAATGCGATGAGAATGTTGAGCACAGCGTTGTTGGTGGCGGCTCGGTTCCACCACGATCAGTTTCGGAAGCATACCGGGTTGCCGTACGTCCTGCATCCGATCGACGTCATGCGCGCGCTGTGGGACGCGGGGATCGGCGACGAAGAGGTGCTCGCCGCGGCCGTTCTCCATGACGTCGTCGAGGACACGGAGTACGGGCTCGAGCAGTGTCGAGCGGACTTCGGCGACCGGGTGACGACGATCGTCGGCGAGATGACGAAACGTCACGACCAGACCAAGCGGGTCTACATGGAGAGCTTCTCGTCGAAGTCGGCCGAGGCGGTCATCGTCAAGGTCGTCGACCGGCACCGCAACATCGTGGATTACCGGCGCGATGACCCGTCGAAGGTGCCCGCGTACACCGAGGAAGCGCGCCCGCTGTTCGAGGTGTTCGGGACGCGACGCGCGGACCTGATCGCACGGTTCGGCCCCTCGGTCGTGAGCCGTCTCGAACGAATGGTCGAGGACATGCAGCGCGACCTGCTCGGTCCGGGGGATTCCGGCATCGACGCCTGAGCCGCCTGAGCCTCCACGGAGCGTCGACTCGGTGTACACTCGGCTTCACCGGTCTGACCCCGGTCTGACCCCGGTCTGAATCAGGTCCGAACCACGGAGGAAGACACGTGCGGGCACGTTCGGTGGACATGCTCACGGGCGCGTTGCTCGGCATCGTCGTGTGCGCTGCTTCCTGCCGGCGGGACCGAGGAGACGCCGAGTCCGCCGAGGAGCGCGTGCGTGGGATCGTTCATTCCGAGGAGCTGATCCTCGCCCTCGGTCCGCGGCTGAAGGCGCTGAACAAGAGCCTCGCGAACCTTCGCCTTCCGGATCAGGACGCGCGCGAGCTGTTCGCCGGCGAAGTCGAAGTGCGCGACCTCTCCACGATTCCCGCCGGCGAGGTCGATCCGCTCGACCGGGTCGCGGTGCGGCTTGGGCGCATCGTGCCGGCGGAAGAGAAGGCGAAGGTCGCGCGCGACGACCTCGACCTCTGGGCGCCGGTCTTGTCGGGGGTCGACTACTTCGAGAACGCGAAGTTCTACCTCATCCGCGGGAGCTTCACGAACGAGGCGCTCACGGCGTTCGAGAGCACCGTCGGCTTCAAGGCGCTCGCCAAGGTCGAGTCGGGCGGGCTCCGCGCGACGTCGTCGAAGCTCCACGTCGACTGGAAGCGAGATCCGGCGAACGGAGACGGTCCCGAGTCTTGGAGCATCGTTTCGTGGGACACGGGACCGATCGAGACGGAGGATGCGCCGCGGCCGCTCTTCTCCGAGGTGCTGGCCGAGGTCCTGCCCGACGCCGAGACCTACCGGCGCGCGCGCGAGTCGGTCCACGAGCGCAAGGTCATCGAGATGTTCCGCGACGGGCAGACGAACCTGCCGAAGAAGGAATACATCCAGGCGTTCACGCCCGACGCTTTGCTCCAGCATCCATCCGTGTCGGTCGTCGACCTCGACGGCGACGGGCTGGACGACCTGTACGTCATGGTCCGATGGGGGAAGAACCAGCTCCTGCACAACCGCGGCGACGGCACGTTCGAGGAGATCGCGGCGGACGTCGGCCTCGACGTGCGGGGAGTGTCGACCGGCGCGGCGTTCGTGGACTTCGACAACGACGGCGACCAGGACCTCATGCTGGCGCGTTCCCTGGAGCGCAGCATGTACCTCGTGAACGAAGGCGGGCGCTTCGTCGATCGCTCGGCGGAGCTCGTGTCGATGCCGCTGCCGTACCTCGTCACGTCGGTTTCGGCCGCGGACTACAACGGCGACGGGCTGGTCGACGTCTACTTCGGCACGTACTCGCTCCCGTACCGCGAGCTGAAGAACCCCGAGTACACGCGCCGCTACCTGACATCGGAAGAGACCGACGAGCTCTTCCGGCGCGCCGCCGCGTCGAAGCCGTACGTCGAATCGCCCGGTCCGCCGAACCTGCTCCTGGTGAACCGCGGCGGCCGCTTCGATCGGGCCCCCGAGGACGAGCAGTGTCGGCTCTGGCGCGCGACGTTCCAGGGGACGTGGTCGGACTTCGACTTCGACGGCGACCCCGACCTCTACGTGTCGAACGACTACGCTCCCGACGCGCTGCTTCGAAACGACGGCGCGGCCGGTTTCAAGGACGTGGCGCGCGAGCTCGGCGGCGAGTCGATGATGGGCTTCGGGATGGGAGTCTCGTGGGGCGACTACGACAACGACGGGCGCCAGGACATCTACGTCTCGAACATGTTCAGCAAGGCCGGCATGCGGATCACGAGCCAGGCACCGGGGCTCGACCCGCGGATTCGCCGGTCGGCCGAGGGCAACCTGCTGATCCGGAACCTCGGCGATCGCTTCGAGCAGGTCTCCGGGCTGGAGCCGCCGGCGCTCGCGGTCGCGATCGCCGATTGGTCGTGGGGCGGACAGTTCGCCGACTTCGACAACGACGGTTGGCTCGACATCTACGTGTCGAGCGGCTACTACACCGCGCCGAAGGAGGTGGAGTTCGACGTCGACTTGTGAAGCACGCTCTGGCGCACGGTCGTGCGCTCGGACACGAACCTCGACGACGACTTCCGTGAGCACGCGGAGTGGGCGGGTGCGCCGGGTTCCCTGGCGAGTTCGACGATGGAGAGCTGGGGCCGGGTCGAATCCGACAAGCCCGGCATCAAGTACCTGAGCAAGTCGTTCAGCGGCAGCGAGCGGAACCGGCTGTTCTACAACCGGCACGGCAAGGAGTTCTTCGACCTGTCCGCGGTGTCCGGACTCGACACGCCGGCCGACAGCCGTTCGCTCGTGCTGCTCGACTACGACCGCGACGGCTGGGAGGACATCGCGCTCGTCAACGCGAACGCGCCGCTCCTGAACCTGTTTCGCAACGACATCGCCGCCGTCGCGACGTCGGTTGCGCCGGGCGGCATGATCGCGGTGCGCTTGATCGGCGGGAGTCGCGGACCGACGCCGGCCGAGGACTGGTCGAACCGCGACGGCATCGGCGCGATCGTGCGGGTCTCGGCCGATGGCTGGACCGCGATCCGCGAGCTGCGCGCGGGCGAGGGGTTCGCCGCGCAGAACAGCAAGACGCTGCTCATCGGGATCGGCGATCGAAGCGACGTCGACGTCGCGGTCGTCTGGCCGTCCGGACGGAACCAATCGGCGGCGGACGTCGCGCCCGGCTCGCTCCTGACGTTCCACGAGAACGTCGCGGAGAGCGAGAGCGCGGACGGCGTGGAACGCTCCCCGTACGGCCCGGCGATCGCACGCCGTGCGATCGCCGCCGCCTCGCCGGCGCCGACGCTCGACCTCGCGCCCCAGGAAGACGCGTCGAGCCGCGTCTACGTGACCATGGCGACGTGGTGCGCGGCATGCATGAAGAGCGCTCCGCAGGTCGAGCTGCTGACGCAGCAGTTCGACGGCCGGCTGTCGTTCTACGGCATCCCGGTCGACGCCAACGACACGGCGGAGATGTTGTCGGAATACGAGGCGAAGAAGCGTCCCGCCTACACGCTGCTGAAGGGCGTGAGCGGAGCGGATCGCAGCAGAGTGCAGGCGATCCTGAAGGAAGTGCTCGGCCTCGACGCGCTCCCCTCGACGATCGTGACCGACGCGCACGGTCGCATCTTGAAGGCGTTCGCGGGGGTGCCGTCCGCATCGGAACTCCAGAAGATCGTGGGCGGAACCTGACGGCCGGCGACCGGGCGCGCCGCACGAATCTCGAAGATCTGCGCAACGCTCGCGGCGGCGTGCCATCCTTGACGAACGATGGACGCCGAGAACTCCAACCAGATCCATGAGCTCCTCGACCACGCCGAGTGGCTCCGCGCACTGGCCCGCCGTCTGGTGTCGGATCCCGTGGAGCAGGACGAGATCCAGCAGGACGTCTGGCTCGTGGCGCTCGCGCGACAGCGCGAACGGGTCCGTGACGTGCGGGCATGGCTCGCGCGAGTGGCGCACAACCGCGTGGCCGAGGTGTTCCGAGCGCGTGGACGTCGCACGAGCCGCGAGGTGTCGGCGGCCGTCCCGGAGGCGCTGCCCTCGAGCGAACGCCTCGTCGAAGAGGCGGAGCTTCAACGCGCGCTCGTCGGGGCGGTGCTCGAGCTGACGGAGCCCTACCGCTCGACGATCCTGCTGCGCTTCTATCGCGACCTTTCTCCGACCGAGATCGCGGCGAACGAGGGAGTCCCGGCCGCCACGATCCGCAGCCGGCTCAGCCGCGGGATCGCGCAGCTCCGCGAGCGGCTGGATCGACGCTTCCACGGGCGTCGCGACTCGTGGGTCGGGATGCTTGCTCCGCTCGCGGCGGTTCCGGCGCGAGCGTTCTACACGTCGGGTGCCGCCGCCGTCGCGGCAGGAGGACTACTGATGAAGATCGGAGTCGGAGTCGCCGCGGTCCTGCTCGTGGCCGGCGCGGTCGTCGCGTTCCGCTGGCTCGGTGGCGGCGACGCCGGCGACGCGGTCGACGTCGCGGTCGTGTCGGAGAGCCGCGCCGAAGCGGTCGTCCCTCCGCCGACCAGCGTCGCGATCGAGGATCCGACGCCGTCGCGTCGCGCCGCCGAGACCGCGGGCTCGGTCGAGACGGCGGCCGCGGTCGATGCGGGACCGTACGAGCACGTCGGGTTCGTGGGGACGGCGGACCGCCAGCGGTTGAGCGGGGCGACGATCACGGTCCTCGCGCCTACGGACGATGGGACGCTCGTCGCAACCGAGCTGGTGATGACGAGCCGCGAGGACGGCAGCTTCGACGTTCCCGCCAGCCTCCCGCGCGACGGGTCGCGCCGCCTGCTCGCGCGGCATCCGGGCTACGCGTCGCTCCTGCGGCCGCTGACGCGGGAGATACCGATCCTGCCGCTGGTTCCGGCGACCCGGTTCGAGGGCTACGTCACCGACGCCGCGACCGGCGCCCCCGTCGCGGGGGTCTCGATCCGCGTGGGCCGGGTGGTGGATCCGGTCGGTGCGGTCACCTCGGACGTCAACGGGTTCTACGCGCACGATCGGGTCCCGAAGGAGCCGCGGGCGAGCGTCGTCGCGATCGCGCCGGGACGATCCCCGTTCATGGAGCGCGTCGCGGTGGACCTCGCCACGACGGTCCAGCGGCACGACATCGTGCTGCCGGCCGCGACGAGCTTCCGCGGACGCGTGGTCGACGTCGCGACCGGCGATCCGGTGGCCGGCGCCCGGCTGAAAGTGGTCCACGAGTTCGCGGAGACCGGCGCGGACGGCACGTTCCGGTTCGCCGCGCCCGACGGCAAGGCGCGGGTCCAGATCCACAAGCGGGGGTTCTCCTCCGTGTCGGTGAAGGCGGACACGTCGGTCGCCCCGGGCGGCGACTTCGGAGCGATTCCGCTCGTGCGGTCCTGCCGGGTCGAAGGACGCGTCGTGGACGCCGAGGATCGCCCGCTCGCCGGAGCGACGATCCGCGTGCAGTGGGACGACTCATTCGGCACTTCGGCGGCGGCGCCGTTCCTCGACCGTCCGCTGCCCGCGGACGGCAGGCTCGAGAGCGGAGCGGTCGGGACCTTCCGGACGGATGAGTCGGGGCGATTCGAGATCGACGCCCTCACGCCGTACCACCGGTACCTCGGCCTCTCCGTGACTCACGCCTCGTTTCCCGCCACTTTGCTTACCGGGCCGTTCTCGTTCGAGCGGCCGGGCGACGTCCACGTCGAGGAGATCCGCCTCGCGAGCGTCGCGGTGATCGAGGGCGTCGTCCGCGGCGCGAACGCGTCGGACCGGGCGAGGATCGACTGCGTCGGCGGCGCGCAGAGCGGTGCCGCCGAGTGCGACGCGGAGGGGCGCTACCGGATCGATCTGCTCGACGCCGGCACGTTCCGCGTCACGGCGCGGCTGCTTTCGTCGTCACGGAGCGGGATGCAGACGGTTCCGGTGGCGCGCGGCGAGACCGTTCGCGTCGACTTCGACTTCTCCGCCCCCGCCGTCGTGGCGAAGGGACGCCTGCTCGACGCGCACGGGCGCCCCGTCGCGGCCGCGCTGCTGCAAGTCGTCGCGAGGAACGCGTCGTCGCCGCTCTCCGGCTGGCCGTTCCGCGCGGCCGCGGACGGGACGTTCGAACGTCCCGTCGAGGCCGAGCCCGGCGAGGTGCTCGAGCTCCGCGTCCAGGACCAGGGCATCTGGCACCGGTTCGTCGCGTACGCGGGCGCGGAGAACGCGCGCGACTTCGTCATGCCGGAAACCGGCGTCGTTCGACTCCGCTGCCTCGGCCCAGGGCGAGTCGATGTCTCCTGGCGTCCGAGCGGAAGCGCGCGCGAGTTCGAGTCCGTCCTCGAGCGGCCGTCCGACGACGGAACGGTGACGTTCCACGTGCCGACCGGGGCGGTCGATCTCCGCGTGTCGGCGAACGGCTGCGAGTCGATCACGATCGATCGGGTGATGGTCGGGTCCGGGGCCCCGGCGGAAGTCGAGGCCGCGCTGAAGCCGACCGATGCTGTAGACGGCCTCGCTACGCAAGGATCGGGTGCATGACCTCGCCCGTGACGTCCGTGAGCCGGTAGCGCCGGCCTTGGAAACGGAACGTCAGTCGCTCGTGGTCGATGCCGAGCAGGTGGAGCATCGTCGCGTGGAGGTCGTGGACGTGCACCGGGTTCTCGACGACGTTGTAGCCGAACTCGTCGGTGCGCCCGTACGTCAGCCCCGGTCGCACGCCGCCGCCCGCCATCCACATCGTGAAGCAGCGCGGGTGATGGTCGCGGCCGTAGGACTTCTCGTTGAAGGTGCCCTGGCAGTAGACGGTGCGGCCGAACTCGCCGCCCCAGAGGACGAGCGTGTCTTCCAGCAGGCCGCGCCGCTTCAGGTCGAGGATGAGCGCCGCCTGCGGCTGATCCGTCGCCTTGCACTGCTCGCGGATCTCGCGCGGCAGGTTGCCGTGTGCGTCCCATCCGCGGTGGTAGAGCTGGATGAACCGCACGTCGCGCTCGGCGAGGCGGCGCGCCAGGAGGCAGTTCGCCGCGAACGTCCCCGGCTTCTCGACGTCCGGTCCGTACATCGCGAGCGTCTCGGCGTCCTCCTCCGAGAAGTCGGTCAGCTCGGGCACCGACGCCTGCATGCGGAACGCCATCTCGGATTGCGCGATGCGCGCCAGCACCTCGGCGTCGAGACTGCGCTCGAACTCGAGCTCGTTCAGCTCGGTCACGAGATCGAGCATGCGGCGTCGGTCCGCCCGGCTGACGCCGGCCGGGTCGTTCAAGAAGAGCACCGCGTCGGCCGCCGAACGGAGCCGGACTCCCTGGTGCTCGCTGGGGAGGAAGCCGCTTCCCCAGAGCCGCGTCGACAGCGCCTGCATGTTGCCGAAGCCCTGGCTGATCAGCACGACGAACGCCGGCAGGTCGTCGTTCATGCGGCCGAGTCCGTAGCTGAGCCACGCGCCGATCGACGGTCGCCCGGGGATCTGGCTGCCGGTCTGCATGAAGCAGACGCCGGGCTCGTGGTTGATCGCCTCGGTGTGCATCGAGTGGATGAACGTCAGCTCGCGCGCGATCGAAGCCGTGTGCGGATAGAGCTCGCTGACCCAGACCCCGTCCATGTCGTTCTCGTGGTGCGAGAACTCGAACATTGACGGGACGAGCGGCAGCGTCGATTGGCCGCTCGTCATGCCGGTGATCCGCTGGTCGTTGTAGATCTCCGGCATGGCGCGGAGGTCCTTGCCGCTGTGCTCGCGGAGCGCCGGCTTGTAGTCGAACAGGTCGAGCTGCGACGGACCGCCCATCATGTGCAGGTAGATGACGCGCTTCGCGCGCGCCGGCCGGTGGGGCGAGCCCAACGCCCCGCGGGCGGGATCGGCGCCTCGATCGAGCGCGCCGGCCCGCGGCGCCAGGAGGCTCGCCAGCGCACCGACCCCGACGCCGGCCGCGAGGCTGTCGGTGACGCGACCGAAGAACTGGCGTCTGGTCAGGTTCAGGTGGCGTTCTTGGATCGGGTCCATCGGCGGCGATTCCATCACGTGCGTCAGTCGCGAACGATCGTCTCGTCGAGCGACAGCACGGCGTTCGCGATCATCGTCCATGCGGCGAGCTCGGCCGCGTCGTAGTCGTCGGGAAGCGGGGACTCGCCCTGCGCGAGCAAGCGTGCGGCGTCCTCCTCGGACGTCGCGTACCGCTCGAGGAAGCCGTTCCACGCCGCCCCGAGCCGCTCGAGCTCGAGCGCGTTCGGGCGACGCCCGGTCGCGCGCCGGAACAGCCGCTCGGCGCGAGCGTCGGTCCCGTCCGCCTCGGCGAGCGTCCGCTGCGCGAGCGCGCGGGCCGCCTCGACGAATTGCACGTCGTTCCAGAGGACGAGGGCCTGAAGCGGAGTGTTCGTCACTCCGCGCCGGACCACGCAGTACTCGCGCGACGGCGAGTCGAACGTCGTCATCTGCGGGTTCGGCGAGGTTCGCTTCCAGAACGTGTAGAGGCTGCGGCGATAGAGCGCCTCGCCGTCGTCGGGCTCGAAGACCTGCGTGTTCGAGCTCCCCCCGATCGATACCTCCCGCCAGAGTCCGAGCGGCTGGTACGGCTTCACGCTCGGACCGCCGATGCGATCGACGAGGAGGCCCGACACGAACAGCGCCTGATCGCGGATGACCTCGGCCGGCACGCGCCGCCGCGGGAAGTGGGAGAGCCGCCGGTTGTCCGGGTCGATCGTGCGCGACGCCGGCGACGTCCGCGAGGACTGGCGGTACGTCGCGCTGGTCAGGATCCGCCGCAGCAGCGCCTTCTGATCGAAGCCCGATTCGACGAACTCCACGGCCAGCCAGTCGAGCAGCTCGGGGTGGCTCGGCCAGTCGGCCTGGCGGCCGAAATCCTCGCTCGTCTTCACGATCCCCGCGCCGAAGATCATCTGCCACAGGCGGTTCACGTGGACGCGCGCGGTCAGCGGATGATCGGGGCGCACGAGCCAGCGCGCGAACCCGAGGCGATCGTTCGGCGCCCCGTCCGGCAGGCCGAGCTCGATCAGGGCGGGGGGGCGTCGCTCCACCGGTCGCGCCTCGTCGGGCGCGTCGTAGCGGCCGCGCGTCAGGACGTGGGTCTTGGTTGGTTGCGGCAGCTCGCTCATGACGAGGACGGGGATCGCCTCGTTCTCGAGCGCGGCCAGCGCGGCGGCGAGGCGTTCGACCTCGCCCGCGAGGCGCGCGTACGTCGGCGACTGCCGTCGGCCGAACTCGTCGACGAAGCGGCGCTCCGTCGTCGCGTCGCGTCGCTGCGGAGGAATCAGCGCGAGCGGGGCGAGCGGGTCGGGCGAGCCGGGCGGCGCGGCGGCGCGGTGGTAGACGCCGGCCGGCCCGCCGTCGTTGACGATCTTCAGGACGAGGACGTTCTCGCCGGGACGAAGCGAGATCGTGACCTGGTTCTGGTCCGGCGCCACTCCGCGGAGAGCCTTGTCGCCGAGGACCTCGTCGCCGTTCAGGAAGACGCGGATCGCGTCGTCGCTGCCGAGCGAGAGCGTGAGCCCGCAAGGGACGGGCGTGCGGAGCACGCGTGCGAAGTAGAAGGCGGCCCGTTCGCCTTCGAGGGCAAGCGGCACGCCGTCGACGAGGTCGGGCCGGTGAACCCAGGGGACGTCGCCGAAGCGGTGGTCCCGATCGATAGCGAACACCGACTCGGGGCCGAACTCGTGGTCGTAGAGCGCGTCGAACCCTCCACCCGTGAACGGACCCGCCTGCCACCAGTCGGTCGGGACGACGGGAAACCGCTCGATCGGACTGCGTGCGGTCGCGGCGAGCGAGACCCTCGGCCGCCCGATGACGTGGCGGGCGTAGCGGCTCTTGCACTCGACGGTGACGCGGACCTCGGTGCCGCCGTCGAACCCGAACGAATCCTCGGCGAGCAGCAACGCGGTCCGGTTCTCTGCCCGCACGTGACCTTGGAGCGCCCAGCCGTCGCCGTCGCCGCGGGCCGCGTTCATTACGTCGAAGTCGCCGTTGGGCTGCTCGTGGTCGGCCCACGCCCAGGCCCAGTCGACCGTCCGCGTCTGCTCGGGATCGGCGAGCGACGTCGCCTCCGCGCGGATCGCGCTGACGACCGCGTTCCCGTTCTCTGCCCGCCCGACGCTGCGGTTCGGGTGCGTGGAGTCGGCGAGCGCGTCGACGCGGAGCAGGCGCAGGTCGGTCGCGCCGGTTCGCAGCACGAACGTGTAGACGTCCTGGTTCGGGGCCGGGCCCTCGAAGCGGATCGAGTCGTCGTCCTGCGCCACCGCGCTCGCGCCCGACGCGGCCGCCGCCTCGGTCAGCTCGGCGTCGACCCACCGCACGCCGAGCTCGTCGCGAAACGTCTGCTCCCAGATCGAGAGCTCCGCCGCGATTCCCGGCTCCGCGGCGGCGAGATCGTCGCGCGCGTCCTCGAGCGCTCCACGTGCCGCGTCCGTTCGCCGATCGAGATCGCCGGGCCGGTACGCCACGCGCGCGGGGTAGGCGCGAGCCTGCTCGAAGTCGTTCGGGTAGACGCCGCGCTCGTCCACGGAGTCGAAGTAGGCGAAGAGGCTGTAGTAGTCCTCCTGCGTGATCGGGTCGTACTTGTGATCGTGACAACGCGCGCACGTGAACGTGAGTCCCATGAACGTCGTCGCGATCGTCTCGATCCGATCCGCGACCGCCTCGACCCGATACTCCTCGTCGAGCGCGCCGCCCTCGTCGTTGATGTTGTGCATGCGACAGAACGCGGTCGCGACGCGCTGGTCGATCGTCGCGTCGGGCAGGAGGTCGCCGGCGAGCTGCTCGATCACGAACCGGTCGTACGGCAGGTTCTCCTGGAAGGCGCGGATCACCCAGTCGCGGTACGGCCAGATCGTGCGGACGTTGTCGTGATGGAACCCGTTCGTGTCGGCGTAGCGCGCCGCGTCGAGCCACATCATCGCCATCCGTTCGCCGTACGCCGGCGACTGAAGGAGACGGTCGACGAGACGCTCGAACGCGTCCGCCGCGGAGTCGCCGACGAACGCGTCGGTCTCCTCCGGCGACGGCGGCAGCCCCGTCAAGTCGAGGGTGGCCCGGCGGATCAGGGTCTCCCGGTCTGCCGCGGGCGACGGCTCGAGGTCGTTCGCGCGCAGCTCGACGAGGATGAAGCGATCGATCTCGTTCCTCGGCCAGGCGCCGCCTCCGTCGACGTCGGGCACGGCCGGACGCTGCGGCGAGACGAAACCCCAGTGCCGCTCGAACGGGGCCCCCTCCGCGATCCATCGCCGCAGCCGCGCACGTTCGTCCGGCGACAGCTCGAGGTCGGAGTCGAGCGGCGGCATCACGTGCGTCGCATCGGCGGACTCGACGCGCCGGATCAGCTCGGAGGCGTCCGGATCGCCGGGCAAGACGGCACGCCGGCCGTCGTGGGCCGCGGTCAGTCCGTCCCACGTGTCGAGCCGGAGCTCGGCCTTGCGCGCGCTCGCGTCGAAGCCGTGGCACTTGAAGCAGCGATCCGAGAGGATCGGGCGGACGTCGCGATTGAACGAGATCGGAAACGCCCCGTCGGCCGGCGCCGCGCGGGAAGGCGGCGCTCCGGCGACGGCCGCGAGCAGCACGATCGGGCCGAGTGCGTGTGGCTTCACGGCACGATCCTACCGCGGGGCGCCCGCGGGCGGCGAGGTGCTCCCGGCCCCCGAGATACAATCGACCGCCGACCGTGGGATCACGATTCGGGGGTTCCGCTGACGGTCGGTCGCGCCCGCGTGACGATCAGGGAGCGATGGAACGTACAAAGCCGAGCGTGGAGCAGAAGTTCGCCCGGTATCGAAACGCCGGCGATCGCAAGGTCCTTCGTTTGCCGTGATCCGGACGACCGTCTCGCGTCTCGGCTCCGGTATGTTTGCGCCATTCTTCGTTCGCGGCCGGCCAGGTCGACTCCGGCTCGACCTGACCGATCGAACCACGCCGGAGGACGCGCGATGACGGCCCACGATCTCCCGCTGCTCGCGTCGGTCGACGAGGACGGCGCTCTGTCGAGGCTCGTCTTGAACCGGCCGCGGGGAAACGTCCTCGACAGCGGGATGATCGCCGCGATGATCGACGAGATCGAATCGCTCCACGACCGGCCGGAGATCCGCGCCGTCTCGTTCGAGGGGCAAGGCGAGCACTTCTCGTACGGGGCCTCGGTCGAGGAGCACCGGGAGGACTCGATCGGCGCGTTCCTCCCGCGCTTCCACGCGCTGTTCCGCGCGTTGGCCGCTTCCCGACGGGTGTTGATCGCCGTGATCCGCGGGCGGTGTCTCGGCGGCGGTCTCGAGCTGGCCGCGTTCTGCCATCGCGTGTTCGCCGCGCCCGGGGCCATCCTCGGCAACCCCGAGATCCGGCTCGGCGTCATCGCGCCGGTGGCGTCCGTGGTGCTGCCGCGGCGCGTCGGCGCGCGCGTGGCCGAGGAGCTGCTCCTGACGGGCCGGGACGTCTCCGCGGAAGAGGCGCTCGCGCTCGGCCGGGTCGACGTCGTCGCGGACGACCCGCCCGACGCGGCGCGCGCCTGGTTTCGCGAGCACCTGCAGGACAAGTCCGGCGCCGCGCTGCGCTTCATGGTCGCGGCCGCGCGCGATCGGCTGCACCGAGACCTCGACGAGCGGCTCGACCGGATCGAACGGATCTACCTGGACGAGCTGATGGACACGCGCGACGCGCGCGAGGGGATCGCCGCGTTCCTGGAGAAGAGGAAGCCGAGGTGGACGCACCGGTAGGCGCACCGCGAGGTCGGTTGGAAGCGTATCGATGCGGAAGTTCCTCGCCCCTCTCGCCACGCCCCGTAACATGTCGCGCGTGGTTCTCCAGATCGACGGACTCAGGAAGGCGTACCGCTCCCCGGACGGTGAAGTCGTGCCGGTGCTCGACGTGGCTTCTTTTGCGCTCGGCGACGAGGAACAGGTGGCGCTGGCCGGAGAGAGCGGCTCCGGCAAGACGACGCTCCTGCACGTGATCGCCGGCATCCTGACCTGCGACGCGGGCACGGTCCGCGTTTGCGGCGAGGACGTCACGCGCCTGTCCGAAGCGAGGCGGGACGCGTTCCGGGCGCGGCACGTCGGGTACGTGTTCCAGTCGTTCCACCTGCTGCCGGGGTACTCGTCGCTGGAGAACGTCCTGCTCGGCATGACGTTCGGCCCCGGACCGGATCGTGCCTACGCGCAGGAGCTGCTCGAACGGCTTGGCATGCAGGATCGCCTGCATCATCGACCGGCGCAGCTCTCAGTGGGTCAGCAGCAGCGCGTCGCGGTCGCGCGCGCGTTGGCGAATCGGCCGCGGCTCGTGCTCGCGGACGAGCCGACCGGAAACCTCGATGCGGCTCGCGCGGGCGAAGCGTTGACGTTGATCCAGGAAGTCTGCCGCGAACGCGCCGCGGCGCTCCTGCTCGTGAGCCATGACGCGCGAGCGCTCGCGCGCTTCGAGCGCCGCGTCGATCTCGCCGACCTCAACGCGGCGACGCGCCCCGCCCCGGAGGGCGCGGCGTGAAGCGGATCCTCGTCCTCCTCATGATGGTGCGTCGCAGCCTGCGCCAGCACGCGCTGTCGACGATCGTCACCGTGCTCTCGGCCGCCCTCGCGAGCGGGCTCGTCATGGCCGTATTCTCCCTGTCCGAGCAGAGCAAGATGGCGTTCACCGGAGGTCCGGCCGGGTTCGACGCGGTGCTCGGCGCGCGCGGCAGCCCGCTGCAGCTCGTCCTGAACACCGTGTTCCATCTCGAGACCTCTCCCGGCAACGTGCCGTGGTCGCTCTACGAGGAGATGAAGACGGACGCGCGGGTCGACGTGGCGATCCCGTACGCGGTGGGCGACAACTTCCGCGGCTTCCGCATCGTCGGAACGACCGGCGAGATCTTCAGCCGGTTCGAGTACGTCAAGGGCCGGTCGTTCACGTTCGAACCGGGCGGGCGGCCGTTCTCGCCCGAGCGCCAGGAAGCCGTGCTCGGCGCGACGGCCGCGCGCGCGACGGGGCTCGCGGTCGGCGCGTCCTTCGAGCCCGTCCACGGCGCGGATCACGACGCCGACGCGGCTCACGAGGACGAGTACGTGGTCGTCGGCGTGCTCGAGCCGACGAACTCGCCGGCCGACCGCGTCATCTGGATCCCGATCGAGGGAATGTTCCGCATGAGCGGACACGTTCTCCGCGGCGCCGGAGAGGAGTTCCACGCCGACGAGCACGCCGAGGAGATCCCTGACGAGCACAAGGAGGTGAGCGCGGTGATGCTGAAGCTGAAGAGCCCGCAGGCCGGCTTTCGGCTCGATCAGCAGATCAACCGCGAGGGAACCGCGGCTACGCTCGCCTGGCCGATCGGACGCTCGGTCGCCGAGCTGTTCGAGAAGCTCGGATTCGTCAGTCGCGTGCTCGAGCTCGTCGCCTACCTCGTCGTCGTCGTCGCCGGCGGCTCGATCCTCGCCAGCGTCTACAACACGATGAACGAGCGACGCCGCGAGTTCGCGATCCTCCGGGCTCTCGGCGCGCGGCGCCGGACGGTGTTCGCCGTGATCGTGCTCGAAGCCGGCGCGATCGCGCTGCTCGGGGCGCTGCTCGGATACGTCGTCGACTTCGGGATCCACGCCGCGGCGGCGAGCGTCGTGCGCGAGAAGACGGGCGTGGCGCTCGACCTTCTCCACGTCCATCCGGTGCTGTGGTGGACGCCACCCGTCATGCTCGCGGTGGGGGTGGTGGCCGGACTGCTTCCCGCGATGAAGGCGTACTCCACCGACGTGGCCGATGGGTTGGCCGGCTGACCCCGCCGACTCGCGAGACCTGAAGATCTCCTCGACCGGGCCGTGCCTGGGGAGCGCCGGATTGGATGGGAAGCGGAACGCTTCAACCCGGACCACCGCCAGGCGCGGGACGGGCGTGAATCGTTCGGGTTCAACCGCCGTCGCCGACTTCCTTCCGCGAGGGCGGCGGCGGCGGCTTCGAATGGCGATAGACGTACAGGATCTCCTGGACGTGGTCTTTCCAGAGTTCCTCGAGGCGGGTCAGCTCCTTGGCGCTCAGCGCCTCTTCCGCCCGCCCTTTGCGGATTCCGTCGTGGAGCTTCTGGAGGAACGGCCGGCCCTTGCTCCTTCCGATGAGGAGGTCCGCTATCGTCTCGGCCAGCGCGTAGTTCCGGCGCGCTCCCACTCCGAAGAGGTCGGGATTCCAATCCTCGCGAGTCCTCTCGGTCAGCCGCGACAGCGGCGGCGTCGTCTGGCCGTACTTGCCGCAAAGCATGCGTAGGTACCAGAAGTACTCCGAGCGCTCGAAGTGATCGAGGTTCTTGTTCTTTGCGACCGGAAGGCGGAGGTCGTAGGCCTGGAACCACGCCCCGATGCCTTCGTCGAGCCAGGGGGGAATCTCGTTGCGCCCGAACACCCGGCGCAGGAACGCGTGGGCGCCCTCGTGCTGCAGCACCACGTAGGGGAAGTTCGCGAACTCACGCTCCGCGTCGCGGTCGACGTAGGTGTAGAGGTGGAACTGGCTCCACCGCTTTCCCTCCCAGGAGTAGTTGAACGCGCCCCGTTCGCCGCCGGGGAACTGTCGCGTGAACTCGGCCTTCGTGTCATAGATGACGATCGTCGGCTCGACCGAGTCCTGCGGACGCCAGTCCGTGACGGCCTCGAACGCCTTCTCGAACTGCTCCATGAACAGGGAGACCTCGGCCGCGAACCGCGCGTCGACCTCGGCCTCGACGTTGAACCCGCCCGCGCGGAGGCGAAAGGTCCCGGCCTGCTCGCGGACCGACTTGACACGATCGTCGATCTCGCGCTCGTCTCGAGTCGTCCACGTCCACGGACTCGACCGCACCGGTTCCTCGCGTGACCGCTCCTCCTCGCCACCGTCCTGCGCGACGAACGAGGCGGCGACGCACAGGTGGGTCAGTCGAACGAAGCTCATACTCGTCCAATGCCGTGGAACGTGAAGGCGACGCGCATTCGGGCGTCATCGTCGCACGAAACGTAGGAAATCGGCACGCGCGAATCCGGAGCGATCCCGGCTGGCCGGGCGGCGCGACCG
Organism: uncultured Phycisphaeraceae bacterium; assembly: GCA_964649825.1. Lineage (GTDB taxonomy): Bacteria > Planctomycetota > B15-G4 > B15-G4 > JADJEK01 > CAZYQW01. Next base: position 37,489 of record CAZYQW010000139.1, read on the forward strand.
GTCCGTCGCATCCGACTCTGGAACGCGTCCCCGAACTCTCGTAGATTCCGGCCGTTGCCGTACGTTGCTCGTGGCAGGACGATGGAGGTTGCTCGATGGGTCTCATCGGAGACACGTTCCGAACGTTGAAACCGGTGGTCTACACGGCTTGGGTCGTTGCGGCCGTTCGTCTCGTGCTCGACGCGACGTCGACCGATCCGAACATGATCGCGTCGGCGAGCGTCTACACGGCCGTCTTCGTGCTGTTCCTCTTCAGCGCGTTCACCGGGTTCCTCGATCGCCTCGCCTGGAAAGGCGTGTTCGTTGGGGCATTGATGCTCGGCGTGCTCGTCTGGTTCGCGCCGAACCTGATCTCGTACACGGTTGCTCAGTTCCAGGGCTGGAACCACACGCGCTACTACGTCGATCAGGAGCACTGGGCCGTCCAGAAGCGCTTGATGGAGGAAGAGGACGTCGGCTTCTTCGATGCGGCGGATCGGGCGAACGAGGTCATCGGACGCAAGGGACAGACGCGCGGGCCGCCGCGCGGCGAGACCTCCGTCGAGAAGCTCGAGGCCGGCCTCACGGTGGCCGGAATCACCGTGATCCCCGGAGCGCTCTGGAGCCTCGTCCTGGGGATCCTGCTCGTCGGGATCCCCGCGTCCGTGAGGCGACGTCGGACCTGACCCGCGAGGTCTCCTACCAGAGCGCCTCGGCCTTCGCGTCGCGGATCCGATAGAGGCTCTGGACCTCGCCGCCATCGCCGATGGCTTCCCCGATCTCCAGGCGGCCGGTGACGCGCACTTTGCCGTACGTCGCGCCGATCCCGTCCGTCGCCTCATCGTCGCTGACGTGGACGTCGACCCACTCGTCCATGACCGGAACTGCGCCGAAACAGCAGCCGGCCGGATAGCGCGAGAGGATGAACGTCTTCAGTCGTTCGCCGTCGAAGTCGACGGCGATCTGATACCCGTCGAGGCGCACGAATCGATCGTGGAAGCGTCCGGCGGCGAGGGGGAACTCGCCGGCCGCGAGCGGCTCGGACGACGTACGCAGCGCGGGCGGATCGTAGGACGCGAACTCGAAGACGCGGAACGGGATCTCGAACGGCGACGCCGCGCTGCCGTCGCCGGGGAACGTCTCCGTCGCCGGGTCGACCGCGCCGTCCTCGCTCGATGCCCGCGCGGAAGCCTTCGTCGCCTCCGTGAACTTGGCGCCGCGCACGGGGATGACGGGCAGTCTTCGTTCGAGGTCGCGGGCGTCGGCGTACGACCACCACAGCACGGCGATGCCGACGAGCAGGATCAGGAAGGGGCCGATGAGACGGGTCATGGTCACGCTCCTAATGATCGGGGCGCATCAGGTCCCACTCTTCCATGTCGCTCTGCCACACGCGCAGGATACCGCGCTGGCTGCCGGTGAACAGGCGCGTTCCGTCCGCGCTGAACCGGACGATCGTCACCTCGTCCTTCGGCGTGTGCGCGACGAGAAGCTCTTCGCCCCAGCGCGCGTCCCAGACGCGGACGCGACCGGTCGATTCGCCGCCCGCGAGGCGCGAGCCGTCCGGGGAGAAGGCGAGGGCTTGCACCAGGTTGCCGCTCCCCGCGATGACGACTTCCTTCGTTCCCGCCGGGACGTCCCACAGCTCGACGTCCCCGTTCGGAGCGGCGACCGCCAGACGCGATCCGTCGCGTGATACCGCGACCGCGCGCGCCGGAGCGGTGCTGTCGGTGCGGAGACCCTGGAGCTTCTCGCCGGTCGCGACGTCCCAGACCCGGAGGTTCCCGCCGGCCGCGGACCAGGCCAGCCGCTCGCCGAGCGGATCGAGCTCGACCGAGAAGACCCAGAACGGAGGCGGCGGTGCCGCGCGCACCACGTCGCCGGTCTCTCCGTCGAGGATCGCGTATGCGCCGTTCTGGTAGGCGACGACGATACGTGAACCATCCGCCGTGCGGCCGACCGACTGGACGACCTCGTCGAGGTGGTGGAACGTGCGATCGATCGCGCCGGTCGCGACGTCGATCCGGCGGATCGATCCGTCGCGGCCGCCCGAGACGATCGTCCGTCCGTCTGGGCTCACGGCGAGCGCGAAGACGCCGCCCGAGTGCGCCTCGAGCTCGAACCGCGGGTCGCCGAACTCGGCGTCGAAGACGCGAACGACTCCGTCCAGGGAGCCGCACGCGAGCACGTGCCCCTCGACGCTGTCATCGATCGCGGTCACGCGATTGCTGCCGCCCGGCAGGTCGGTAGCGGCCCGCGCGGGACGTCGATCGAACGCGCGCAGCGTGTCGTCGTTGCTTGCGAACAGGACGCGGCCGGCGTCCGGAGACGTGGCGAGGAGGTCGATCGGGCCGCCGTTCCAGCGGAGCGTCTCGATCTCCTCCAGCGTTTCGAAGTCGAGCACGCGAATCGTGCCGTCATGCATTCCGAGCGCGAGCCGGCGGCCGTCGGCGCTCACGTCGACGTCGTCGACCGCTTCGCCGTAGCCGCCGAACAGGATCGGCGACGCGGACGCGTCGAGCCGCCAGACGGCCACCACGCCGACGTCGGACCGAGCCGCGACCGACCGTCCGTCCCGGTCGACGTCGAGCGTCTTGATCCAGCCGTCGCAGCCTTCGAGGGTCGCGAGTCGCGCTCCCGACTCAGCATCCCACACGTAGACCCTCGACTCCTCGCCGGCCGCGAAGGCCCGCGTCCCGCTGGCATCGATCGCGACCGCGAACACCTCGCCGTCGAAGTCGTCGAACGCGCGGAGCTCGCGCGTCTCGTCAAGGTCCCAGAGCCGCACCGTCTTGTCCTCCGAACCGGACACGAGCCGCGGCGCGGCGGCGGCGGCGGCGACGCTCCAGACCGCGGCCTCGTGACCGTCGAGCCGGACGACGACCGCGAGGTCCTCGAGCGACCGGAGGACGATCGGCCCCGCGTACGTGCCGGACGCGACGTGGCGTCCGTCGCCGGTCAGCGTCAGGCAGAGGTCGTCCTCTCCCTCGCCCGACTGCCACGCGAGCTCCTCGCCGTCCGCCGTCCACGTGCCCAAACCGCCGTCCTGGAACGACGCGACGACGCGGGCGCCGTCGCGCGTCACGGCGAGCCGATAGATCGGGTTGTCGCGCTGGAAGACGTCGCGGACGATGAGCCGTTTCCGGAGCTGCAGGTGCTGCCACTCGATCCCGCGGAGTTCTTCGGGCGCGCGCGCGAGGTGGACGTCGGCGCGGCCGACGTCGTTCGCGTCCAACGCGAGCGCGGCGGCGCGCACGTTCGTGGCGTAGGTCTGGAACGAGGCGGCGTCGCGTTCCTGCTCGAGCCGAGCGACGTCGGCTTCGAGCCGGGCCACGACGTCGGCCGTCGGCCCGCCCGCCAGCGCCGGCTCCGATTGGTCCAACAAGCGAGAGTACGCCTCGGCGTAGCCGCCGAGGCGATCGACGAGGGCGTCCTTCGTACGGGACTGGAGCCGGACGGCGACGGCGAGAAGCAGCACGCCCATCGCCACGACGAGCCACGAAACGACGCGCAACTCAGTCTCCTCCGGGCCCGCCCGGGCGCAGGACGCACGAATCGAAGTGGGTCGGCACGGGCATGCTCGCAAGGCTCCGTTCGCGTTTGGAGCCGCGCAGCATAGCAGCCCGGACGCGCCTACGTCGCCGGTGCCGGCGGTGGCGCCGCGCCTGATGCACTCCACGCACCCAACGCATGGAATCCGATCAGCATGCCTTGAAGGTCGACGACGGCGTGAAGGAGGATCGGAACGACGAGCGAACCGGACACGAGATACAGCGCGAGCATCACCGCACCGAGGGCGGCGCACTTCGTGGCGCCGGCCGTTCCCTGGTACATGTGCCCGGCGCCGAATCCCCCGATCGCGATCGCCGCCGCCGCCCACGTCGGGAGGTAGGACTGGGCGTAGAACAGGAGGAACCCGCGCCACAGGATCTCCTCGCTCACGCCCGCCGAGAGCGCGAGAGCGACGGAGACGTTCCGTTCGGACCGGGTGCGGGGAATCAGGGCTTCGACCGCGGCGAGCTGCTCGCGAACGTGATCGAGCTCGGCGGGCGAGCGCTTCAGAACGCGCACGATCTGAGCCACGAGGAACAGGGAGATGGACGCGCCGGCGACGGCGACGATCCAGAATCCGACGCCGCCGTCGACGGCGAGGCCGAGCGACGACCACGGGCGTTCAGCGTCGGCCCAGCGCCACAGCGCCGCGATCGTCAGCAGGGCTTGGAGCGCAATGAGCTCGAGGTACGCCCGAGTCCGAACACCGGGCTTTCCCGCCGCCGCGTCGCGTTGGAACGTGGGCCACGTCAGGTGGCCGTAGATCGGCAACAGCAACGCGAACCCGAGGACCAGGAGATGATCGAGGAGTCCCGGCATCTCAACCTCCAGACTTCGGTGCGCGGTCGCGGCTCGGCGTGAGCACCGCGGTGACCGCCCGCTCACGGTCGACGCGTCGGGCCAGCATCAGGTACACGACGAGGAGCAGCGCTCCGACGCCGCCGCACCCGAGGAACAGAGGGCGAGGGCCGATCTGGTCGTAGACCGCGGTCCCGATCATGGGGCCGAGGACGACCGCCAGCGAGAAGGTCATCATGTAGAGGCCCATCGCGCGCCCCCGCGTCTTCTCGGCGACGCGCGTCGTCACGAAGCCGCCGAGGAGCGGCGACTCGAGCATCTCGCCCACGCTGGTTACCACCACGGCGAGCGCGGCGAACGCGATGCCGTCGCCGAACGGGAAGAGCGAGATCCCGAGGCACGCGAGGAACGAGCCGACGCCGACCCACCGCAGCGGGTTCTCGCGCTGGAGGCGGTGCACGAGGAGCATCTCGAGTGCGATGATCAGAACGGGGTTGATCGCGAAGAGCAGACCGATCCGATCCTTCGAGAAGCCGTAGGCGTCGGTGAGATAGAGCGGCACCGTCGCGTACATCTGGATGTAGACCGCGCACACGCAGAAGCAGAGCAGCAAGCAGGTGAGGAAGACGGTGTCCTTCCATGGGCTGATGCCGTCCATCGCGGTCGACACGGCGCTTCCATCGGTCGGGCGCGGCCGCGGCCGGAGGAGCACCACGAACAGGCTCGCCGCGATGAGGCACGTCGCGCCGTCGACGATGAACAACCACTGGAAGCTGCGCTCGGCCAGGAAGCCGCCGACGGTCGGGCCGATCGCCATGCCGGCGTTGATGGCGAGGCGGTTGAGCGCCATCGCCTTCGTACGCTGCGCCGGCGCACAGGTCGCCGCGACGTGCGCGACGTTCGCCGGCCGGAACGACTCGGCGCCGACGCTCAGCAGGAACAACGTGACCGCGATCGAGATCGGGCCCTCCTGTCGACCCAGGACGAAGAACAAGAGGCCCCCGACCGTCAGGCTGAGCGCCTCGACGCGATGCGGTCCGAGCCGATCCGTGAGCCAGCCGCCGACGTTCGCCCCGACCACCGAGCCGACGCCGTACAGAGCGAGGTAGAGTCCGGCGAGCTTGGCGCTGAACCCGCGTTCCTCGGTGAGGTACAGCACCAGGAAAGGGATCACCATCGTGCCGGCGCGATTGATCAACGCCACCGACGAGAGCTGCCACGTCTCGAGCGGCAGTCCGGAGAACGCGGTTCGGTACGCACGGATCACGGCACGCATGAGGGGGGATCGTAGCGACGCCGTCCCGTCATCCGGCATCCCCATGAGCCAGCGCGCCGGCGACGAAAGCAACACCGGGTGGATCGAGCCGGCCGTCGCCCCCGTTCGCCCCCCTTCGCTATGATCGGAGCCGCCGGAGTCGACCCCATGCCCTCGACCTCTCCCGCGACGACGCGCCGTGCGCGCACCCTCGGCCTCGGCTGCATGCGCCTTTCGACGGACGCGAGCCGCGACGACGCGCGTTCGATCGCAGTGATCCACGCGGCGCTCGATGGCGGCGTCACCCTGCTCGACACGGCGAACGCGTACGCCTGGCACGACGACGACGTCGGGCACAACGAGCGGCTGATCGCCCGCGCCCTCGCGACGTGGGGCAGGGCACGCGCCTCGATACGCGTCGCGACCAAGGGCGGGCTCACCCGACCCGCCGGTGCGTGGGTGCCCGACGGCCGCGCGAAGGCGCTGCGCGCGGCCTGCGAGGCCAGCCGCCGCGCGCTCGGCGTCGACGCGATCGACCTCTACCAGCTCCACGCGATCGATCCGAGCACGCCGTTCGCGACCAGCGTCCGCGCGCTCGCACGGCTGAAGAAGGATGGTCTCGTCCGCGCCGTCGGGCTCTCAAACGTCACCGTGCCGCAGATCGAGGCCGCGCGCGAGCTGGTCGAGATCGAGGCAGTACAGGTCCGGTCGAGCCCGTTCGACGAAGAGCCGCTCCGGAACGGCGTCGTCGCGTACTGCGCCGAGCACGGGATCGAACTGATCGCGCACAGTCCGTTCGGCGGTCCGCGGGGGGTGCGGCGGGTCGACCGGGACGATGCGCTCCGCGACGTGGCGCAGCGGCACGGTGTCTCTCCGTTCACCGTCGCGCTCGCGTGGCTCTACGCGTACGGGGACAACGTCGTCCCGATCCCGGGCGCGACGCGCCTCGAGACGGCCGAGCGCATCGGCGACGCGGCGTCGATCGAGCTCGACGACGAGGATCGACGGGTTCTCGGCGAGCGGTTCCCGGCCGCGCGGCTCGCGCGTCCGCGGCGGGCGCGGCCTCGTCCGCCGTCGATTCGCGACGGCGAGGTGGTCCTCATCATCGGCTGCCCCGGCGCGGGGAAGTCGACGTTGAGTCGATCGTTCACCGAGCAAGGCTACGAGCGATTGAACCGAGACGAGGCCGGCGGCCGGCTCGCGGATCTCCTACCGGCGCTCGCCGAGCACCTCGCGGCGGGCCGCACGCGGATCGTGCTCGACAACACGTACGGCGCGCGAGCGTCGCGGAGCGAGGTGGTCGAGGTCGCGCACGCGCACGGCGTCGAGGCACGCTGCGTCTGGCTCGACACGTCGGTCGAGGACGCGCAGGTCAACGCGTGCCGGCGGATGGTCGAGCGCTACGGACGACTCCTGGACCCCGGCGAGATGAGGAACGCATCGCGGTCCGATCCCGGTCTCTTCGATCCGCGCGCGCTTTTTCGCTACCGGCGCTCGTTCGAGCCGCCCACCGTCGAAGAGGGGTTCTCGCGCGTCGAAGTCGTGGCGTTCCAGCGCCGCGATATCGATCGGGAAGCGAGCGGCGGTCGCGCCCTGTTCCTCGACTACGACGGCGTGCTGTGCGACGGCGAGGAGCCGCTGCCGCGCCGCGCCGCGATCCTCGCCGAGCACGCGAGCCGCGGGTTTCGGCTCCTCGCGACCACGTGGCGTCCCGGCTTCGCCGGCGGCGCGCTCTCCGACGACGATCTCCGCGCCCGGCTCGAGCGGATCCAGGCCCGCCTCGGCGCGTCGATCGAAACGATGGTCTGCTCGCATCCGGCCGGTCCGCCGATCTGCTGGTGCCGCAAGCCGATGCCCGGCCACGCGGTCGAGCTGATCCATCGCCACGCGCTCGCGCCGGCCGAGTGCATTTGGATCGGTCGCTCCGCGGCCGATCGGACCGTGGCGAAGCGGGTCGGCGTGCCGTACCAGGACGCGACGGAGTTCTTCGACGTCGAGGTACGGACACGCCCCGATCGGTAGCGGACGCGGGCTCAGATGCCGAGGGCGCGCACGATCAACGAGAAGTAGTCCCGAACGCGCGGATCCTGTTCCTCCATCGCGAGCCGCTGCAACTCTGCCCGGGCTCGAGGAGGGACCGCCGCCGATCCAAACGACATGTAGACCGACGCCGCCGCGGCGGACACCTCGAGGTGTTCCGACTCGATGAGTTCGGCCAGGATGCCGAACGTCTCCGTGCTCGGCCACTCGGCGAGCGCGAGAGCGGCTTCGGCCCGAGCGGAGGGCGACGCGGCCCGACCATCGCCGAATGCGATGCTGACCAGCGTCTCATAGCCGAGCAAGCGAACGAAGTGAGCTCGGAGCACCGCGTCGGTTTCGGCTCGGTAGTTTGCTTCCGCGCTCGTCTGGTCGATGACACCGGCCGCGATCGACCCCGTGATCAGGTCGTGGCGTGCCATCCATTGGGCCCATTGGGGGTCCAAGGTCGCCGCGGAACGGCGGAAGAGATCGCATTCCTCGTCCTTGGTCGCGTCCCGACCGAAGTGGACCTGGGAGTGGATTCGAGGAAGAGGCGCGCCCCGCCTTGGTCGCGAGCCATTGGAGCTGTAATGCTGATCGCCGTCCCCACCGTCCCCACCGTCGTCTCCATCCCCATCGTCTCCACCACCCCCGTCCTCCTTTTTGACGCAGTCGCACCAGTTGTAGAAGAACTTGAGATTCCCAATGACCAGCTCGTGTCGTTGCCCGGTGCACTCCTCATCGTCGGGACAACCGGTATTGGGACAGGGCGGGATCGACACCCCGGTCAGGACATCACCACATTTCGTGTATTTGGCCGTGGCACTGCAGCCGACGGGCGTCGACGCACCGGTCTGGGGATCGACGCACGCGCAGCCAGTGGTCGTCGTGGTGCAGTTCCCGCTGGTGGTGCTGGCGGGCTTCTCCTTGCATGAGCTGCCCGACGGGCAGCTTCCGGCGCATAGCATCGCCGGATTCTGAAGCACTCAGCAGCCGGTGATCTGGTACGTGAAGATGCCCTCGCACGGGCCGTTGCCCGGCGCGGGCGGGACCTGCGACCTGGACGCGGGGGCCAGCGCCGCGATGAACAACGCCGACGAGATCAGGTGGACGGAAGTCGGGGGTCGTCTCATGCCTCGTACTCCGAGATGAGCGTGAGAGATGGCCCGCGCCGACGGGATCCGCGATCACGGCTCGCGGGCCTGACCGATTGGTGTCGGGACCGTTTCCCACGCTTCATCGAAACTCGCAGGACGCGCAAATACGCGAACGGTCCGCCGGACGCGGAAGAGACTCGCGCGACAGCCACCCGAGGGTCGACCGCTCGAGGTCGGAGATCGGCGGTCTTCGGGACGACGCGCGATCACTGGATCGGCAACGCACGACACCACGGACGGCTAGAGAATCCCGAGATCCGGTCGCAGGCAGCATCGAGCTGGGCCGCCGGCCCCCGAGAGTCGTTGCGATTTCGTGCGAACCGCGGAAGTTGGGTTGGACGGGACCGGCCGGTACGATCGTGGGGGCTGCGGCGGCGCCGAGTTTCGTCGGTCGCAACAACTCCGGCAAGACCAGTGTGCTCGAGGCGGTTGAGATGCTCGGCTCGCCGACATCGAGATCCGGGGGTTGTGATGGCGGGGATTTCGAGGAGTCATGGTCGCCGCCTGATCGTCGAGGGCACAGATGACAAGTTCGCAGTCATCCATCTCATGAAGCGGAACGGCGTGGATTGGGATGAAGCACCTCCGAGACTGCCCTACGTCCACGTCGCGGGTGGGGTCGATGGAGTACTCGATGGAAATCAACTATCGACGGAGATCAAGTCGGAACGCCCACGCCTCGGAATCGTGGTCGATGCGGACGAGGACCCAGGTGCTCGGTGGACGCGGGCTCGCGATGCCCTGCGCCGCGCCGGAGTCCAGGACGTTCCGGACGCTTTGCCGAGTGGCGGCCTCGTCGTCAACGGGCCCTTTCCGGGACAACGGATCGGGCGGTGGCTCATGCCGAGCAACGAGGCGTCAGGGACGTTGGAGTCGTTTCTGCAGGAACTCGTTCCGGCGACGGACACCCTCTGGCCGTACGCCGGCAAAGCCACGGTGGAAGCCCGCGATCATGGCGCAGAACTGCGCCCAGGCGACGACCTCAAGGGGCGGTTCTACGCATGGCTGGCTTGGCAGTCCACGCCGGGTTTGCCGTTTGGGACCGCGATCACCGCGGGATTCCTGCGAGCCGACGGCAACGTTGCACAGCGTTTCGTGGCATGGTTCCACCACCTCTTCGATGCGTGACCCGTGGGTGGACGTGGGTGGACGGGTGGCCGGCAAGGTCGGCTTCGTCCGCCGACGACCGGAATTTCATTGCGAACGGCCGGGACGCAATGCGCTTGCATCGACTCCGGAGCCCCTTCAGCACCTCAACTTCATCGATAGGAGGACTCTCATGCATCCACGGACCTGGCTCCTCGCCGTCGTGTTCGCGGGCGCGTTCGCCGCGATGCCCATCGGATCGACGCAGACGCTGGTCCGCGACGTCAACGCGCAGCCGAGCGCCGTCGTGCCCGACTCGAGCCCGATCCTCTACGCAGAGTCGGGCGGGATCGCGTACTTCAGCGCCGCGGACGCGGCGAACGGGAACGAGTTGTGGCGTTCCGACGGGACCGAGGCGGGGACCTGGCTGGTCAAGGACTTGTACCCGGGAAAGCTGAGCGGGAACCCTAAGTTCCTCACTCCGCTTTCGAGCGGCGAGCTGATCTTCGTCGCGACCCATCCGGCGGCCGGGTACGAGGTCTGGAAGACGAACGGGACCGAGGCGGGGACGGTCCTGTTGAAGGACATCCGGCCGGGCCTGCAAAGCGGTCAGCCGCACGCGCTGCGGCGCTACGGGAACCACGTCTACTTCTACGCCGACGACGGCATCAACGGCTACGAGCTGTGGCGCACCGACGGGACGGCGGCGGGCACGGGGATCTTCTACGAGGTATTCCTCGGCAGCGAAGGGATCGCCTACGGCGCCGGCGTCACCCGCGAGGCGGGCGGACTCCTGTACTTCGAAGTCCAGCCGAACGCGGCGGGTGATTGGGCGATCTGGAGGACCGACGGTACCGCGCCCGGAACGTTCCACGTCGCGACGTTCGACGGCCCGTTCGGCGGCATCAACGTTGGGTTCGACCATCAAGGCGTCCTCTACTTCGCGGGCGACACGGACCCGAGCGGAGAGGAGGTGTGGCGCACCGACGGCACCCCCGGCGGCACGTCCATCGTGGCGGACGTGAACCCCGGAAACGGCGACGCGTCGCCGCGGTTCATCGGCGCGATCGGCAACGAGATCCTGTTCTCCGCGTGGGTGAACGGCGGGCTGGGAACCGAGTTGTTCAAGACCGACGGGACGGCGGCGGGCACCGTGCTGGTGAAGGACATCGCGACCGGCTTTCCGTTCAACATCAGCTCGACCCCGATCCGCGTCGGCGAGATCGGCGGCAAGCTCCTGATCTCCGCGTCCGACGAGACGAACGGTCGCGAGCTGTGGGTGACGGATGGAACGACGGCGGGGACGCAGCTCTTCGTCGACATCGCTCCCGGCCTCGCTGATTCGTCGCCCAGCGCCGGCATCCTCCTCGGCGGCCGGCTCTACTTCACCGCGACCGTCCCCGCGTTCGGGAAGGAGATCTGGGCGACCGACGGCACGCAGGCCGGCACGCAGCTCCTGGTCGACGCGGTTCCCGGCCCCGACTCGCTCGATCCGAGCCTCGGTCTCGTGGTCGGGGGTGCGATCCTCTTCCCCGCCGACGATGGAGTCCATGGACGCGAGCTCTGGCGGACGGATGGGACGGGGGCCGGAACGGCGCTGGTCGCGGACATCCAGGCGCCGCCCCTTTCTGTCTCGTCCAATCCCGGCGACCTGACTCGCTTCGACGACCGGCTCTTCTTCGCGGCCGACGACGGGGTCGCGGGCGACGAGCTCTGGGTGAGCGACGGCACCAGCGCGGGAACCGCCCTCTTCCTCGACTTGAACCCGGGCGGCGGTTCATCGAACGCGAGCGCAATGGTCCCGATGGACGGGTGGATGTTCTTCGCGGCGTCCGACGGCGCCACGGGCCACGAGCCGTGGCGCACCGACGGAACGGTGGCCGGCACCGTGCGGATCCGTGACGTCATCGTCGGGGCGAACGGCTCCCTCCCGACCCACGCGGTGCGGGCGGGAGACTTGGTCGTGTTCGTGGCCGACGACGGCGTCGCCGGACGCGAGCCCTGGGTGACCGATGGAACGTTCGCGGGAACGCAGCGCCTCGGCGACGTCGCCCCGGGAAGCACGAGCAGCAACCCGCTGGGATTGCTCGCCCACGGGAGCGACGTCTACTTCGTGGCGAACCAACCGGGAACCGGCGCGGAGCTGTGGAAGACGAACGGCACGCCGGCCGGCACCGGGTTGGTGAAGGACATCCGGCCCGGCGTCGATTCGGGGTTCCCGTCCTTTCCTCGCTTCGCGAGCATCGGCGGCATCATCTACTTCGCGGCCGACGACGGCGTGAACGGTCTCGAGCCGTGGACCTCGAACGGAACGACGGCGGGAACGACGATGCTGAAGGACGTCTTCCCCGGCCCCGCCGAATCGGCCCCGACCTGGTTCGTCGAGGTGGACGGAGAGACGTTCTTCCTCGCCACCGATGACGTCGACGGCCGCGAGGTCTGGACGAGCGATGGGACCGCGGCCGGCACCAGCGTCGCCGGCGTCTCCGGGAACCCCGACGGGGGGCCGGTCGGTCGGCTCTTCTCCACGGGCTCCGCCGTGGTGTACTTCGTCGACTACAACGTGACCAATGGAGTGCTCTGGACGTCCGACGGGACCGCCGCGGGCACCACCCTGCTCGCGATCATCGAGCCGACCGGCGCCTACATGCAGCCGTCCCCCGGCGCGCACGGACGCGTCAGCTCGAGCCGTCACGTCCTGTTCGCGGCGAACGACGGACTGTTCGGCGAAGAGATCTGGGTCAGCGACGGGACCGGCCCCGGCACTCACCGGTTGACCGACGCGGCGCCCGGCGGAGCGGACGCGAAACCCGCCGACTTCGTGCGCGTCGGCGGCAAAGTCTTCTTCGTCGCCGACGACGGGTCCACCGGTCGCGAGCTGCATGCGATCGACGTGACCGCCTTCGACGGCTACGTGGCGGAGCCGTTCGGCGTGGGCTGCCCCGGCACCGGCGGCGTCGTGGCATCGCTCGGCGCGGCCGGCGATGCATCGGTGGGGTCGCCGTTCACGATCGATCTCGAGGGCGCTCTCCCGAACGCGACGACCCTTCTCGCCATCGGGCTGCAGCCGGCGCACAGCGCGGTCGGCGGTGGATGCACGCTCTACCTCGATGCGCCGTTCGCCACCGTCGCGCTGCCGACGAGCGCGGCTGGAGGACTCACGCTTCCCGTGACGCCGTTGCCGATGCACGTCGGAGTCCGTGCGATCTTCCAGTACCTGACCCTGGATCCGCAGGGCGCCTACTTTGGGCAGGCGAGCTTCTCCAACGCGCTCGAGCTCGTGATCGGCCCGTAGCCGCAGGGCCCTTCGGGCCTTCCACCGGCGCGGCGCCTCGGACGAGCCCCGCTCAGCCCGCCGATCCGCGGGCGCGAGCGGCGAGCGAGGCCGGTGTCGCGCCGTCGAACAGGTCGAGGAGCGGCACGTCGACTCCGAACCGCTCCTCGATCCGCGCGACCAGCTCCACCGCGGCAAGGGAGTTCCCGCCGGCGAGGAAGAACTCGTCCGTCACGCTGACCGCGTCGACGCCGAGGACCTCGCACCAGACGCGGACCATCTCGGTCTCGACCTCGTCCCGCGGCGCGGCGGCCGGGATGTCCACCGCGTCGTCGATCGGCGGCAACGCGTTGCGGTCGACCTTCTCGCTGGAGAGCAGCGGCAGCCGATCGAGGAGCGCGAACCGCTCGGGGATCATATGAGCGGGGAGGCGATCGAGGAGGAAGGCTCGCAGCGCGGCGGCGTCGAGCGTCGCGTCCGCGCGCGGCACGACGTAGGCGAGCAAGCGGTCCCGGTCGCGCCGGCGGTCCACCTTCGCCGCGGCGGCGACCACGCCGGCGTGCGTCTCGAGCGCGGCCTCCACCTCGCCGAGCTCGATGCGGTTCCCGCGGACCTTCACCTGATCGTCGAGCCGACCGAGGAACTCGAGCTCTCCGTCGGCGCGCCACCGCCCGAGGTCGCCGGTCCGGTAGAGCCGCTCGCCGGCGCGAAGTGGGCTCGCGATGAATCGTTCCGCGCTGAGGTCGGGCCGGCCGAGATACCCGCGCGCGAGGCCGGCGCCGCCGATCAGGATCTCGCCCGACACGCCGATCGGCGTCGGTTCGAGGTGTTCGTCGACGACGTAGACCCGCGCGTTGGTGATCGGCCGTCCGATCGGAACGGATCGGCGCGAAGGCTCGTCGCCCCGGCAGGTGTACGCGGTCGCGTCGACGCACGCCTCGGTCGGACCGTAGAGGTTGTGGAGACGAACGTGCAGGCCGAGCTCGGCCATCCGCTCGTGGAACACGCGCGAGAGCTCGCCGGTAAGCGTCTCGCCGGCGCAGATCAGGTGGCGCAGGTTCGCCAGCGACTCGAATCGCGCATGCGAGAGCCACGTACGCAGCAGCGACGGCACGGTCTGGAGGACGGTCGCGCGCGATCGCTCGGCCAGCTCGAACAACCGCTCGGGATCACGCGCGGCATCCCGATCGGCGACGACGAGGCGCGCTCCGGCGACGAGCGGATGGACGATCTCCCAGATCGACGCGTCGAACGAGAGAGGCGTGCGTAGGAGGAACCGATCGTCCGCGCCGACGTCGAAGCTCCGCCGCACCCACTCGACGTGATTGACGAGCGCGCGATGCTCGACTCCGACGCCCTTCGGTCGTCCCGTCGACCCGGACGTGTAGATGACGTAGGCAAGGTGATCGGGCGCCGTGACGGAATCGAGGTTCGCGTCCGGCCCGCGCGCGATCGCGTCGGACTCGTCATCGAGCCACTCGCGCGTGATCACGACCCGCGCGCCGGCGTCCTCCAGAACGAACCGGCACCGTTCGGCCGGGTCGTCGGGATCGAGCGGCAGGTACGCTGCCCCCGCCTTCCAGACCGCGAGCACCGCGGCGAGCGCGTCCGGCCCGCGCGGAAGCGACACCGCGATCGGGACCTCGGGGCCGGCGCCGAGCTCGCGCAGGCGGCGCGCCATCCGGTTCGCGCGGGCGTTCAGCTCGGCGTACGTCCACGTCGTCCGTTCGTCGACGATCGCGATCGCGCCCGGTGCCCGGGCCGCCTGCTCTTCGACGCGGACGTGGACGAAGCGCGTCGCGTCGATGGGGACGTCGGGCGTTTCGCCGATCTCGATCATCCGGGTGCGCTCGGCCGGCGAGAGGAGCGGCAGCGCGTCGATCGCGCGCTCGGGAGCGGCGACCGCGGCTTCGAGCAGGGTCTGGAGCTGGTCGCGGAAACGCTCGATCGTCTCGAGGTCGAACAGGTCGGCGTTGTAGTCGAGCGTTCCCGCGATCTCCTCGCCGCGGTCGTCGATCTCGAGGGCGAGGTCCCATTTCGCGGTACCCGCGTCGAAGTCGACCGGCTCGATCGAGATCCCTTCGTCCGTCTCGGCCGCGATGGGCGGGACCGGCACGTCGACCATGTCGAAGAAGACCTGGAACAGGGGCGTCCGGCTCTTGTCGCGCGGCGGGTTGATCACCTCGACGAGCCGCTCGAACGGTAGGTCCTGATGCGCGTACGCGAAGAGCGCCGCGTCGCGCGTTCGCGCCAACGCCTCGCGAAAGCTCGGCGCGTCCCGAAGGTCGGTGCGGATCGCGAGCGTGTTGACGAACAGGCCGATCAAGCCTTCGGTCTCGAGGTGACGGCGATGCGCGATCGATGTGCCGACCACGACGTCGGTTCGCCCGCTCCACCGCGCGAGCGACACCTGGAACGCGGAGAGGAGCGTCATGAAGACGGTCGCACCCGCGGAGCCGCCGAGCCCGCGGACGCCGTGGGACAGGACGGCCGGAAGCCGGAACGTGAGGCGCCGGCCGCGGCTCGTCTTCAGCGGTGGGCGCGGTCGGTCGGTCGGTAGATCGATCGAGTACGGAGCGCCGTCGAGGCGCGCGCGCCAGGCGTCGAGCTGGCGATCGAGCTCGGCCGCCATGGCGGTCCGCTCCCAGCGGACGACGTCGCGGTAGCGAACCGGCAGCGGGTCGAACGCGGGCGCGCGGCCGGCCGCGATGGCGACGTACGCGGCGGCGACCTCGCGGATCAGCACTCCGGTCGACCAACCGTCCGACACGATGTGATGCTGGACGACGACCAGGACGTGCTGGTGCGGCGAGATCGCGAACAGCACGGCGCGCAGGAGCGGTGCGCGCTCGAGGTCGAACGGCTCGTTCACCTCGGCGATCACGCGCGCCTCGATGGCGTGGGGTTCGAGCGCGTCGCCGTCGTTCTCGAACGCGCGTACACGAAGCCGGAACTCGACGGCGGCGGCGACGCGCGCGGTTGGCCGGCCGCCCACCTCGTGAAAACTCGTTCGCAGCGTGTCGTGCCGCTCGATCACGGACGCGAAGGCGCGCTCGAGCACCGGCGCGTCGAGGCGGCCCACGATCCGCATCGCGCTTGGCAGGTGGTACTCGCAGGATGTCGGCTCGAGACGGTGGAGGAACCAGATCCGTTCCTGTGCGAACGACAGCGGCTCGGCCGGCTCGCGTGCGCCCGATCGGATGGCCGGGAGGGGCACGATGGGCGGCAGCACGAACGCGCCGGTGCTCGTTCTCACGACGCGCGCGAGCTCCTCGACGGTGGGAGACTCGAACAGCGCCAGCAGCGGGATCTCCACGCCGAGCCGCGCCCGCGCGCGCGCGACGACTTGCGTCGCGAGCAGCGAGTGCCCGCCGAGGGCGAAGAAGTCGTCGTCGATCGAGACACGATCGACGTGGAGCACCTCCGCGAAGATCGTCGCGAGGCCGGTCTCGACGTCGCCCTCGGGCGCGCGGAACGGGGCGTGACCGCGAGTGAAGCCGGGGTCGACGAGGGCGCGCCGGTCGACCTTGCCGCTCCGCGTGCGAGGAAGCTCGTCGATCACGACGAACGTCGAGGGGATCATTGCGCGGGTCAGCGTCGCGGCGAGACCGGTGCGCAGCGCGGACGGGTCGGCGGACCCGGCGATCCATGCCACGAGGCGATCGCCGCGGACGTCGGCCGCCGCCTCGACGACGCCCGGTTGCGCGGACAGCGCGGCCTCGACCTCGCCGAGCTCGACGCGGACGCCGCGGATCTTCACCTGACCGTCGGCGCGGCCGAGGAACTCGTAGGTGCCGTCGCCTCGGCGGCGGACGCGATCGCCGGTGCGGTAGACCGGCTCGTCGCCGTCGAAGAGGAACGACTCTTGCGTCCGCTCGGGCATCGCGTGGTAGCCGAGCGCGACGCCGGGTCCGCCGATCCAGAGCTCGCCGGCCGCTCCATCGGGCACCGACCGCCCGCGCTCGTCGACGACGCGAAGGATGACGTTGTCGATCGGCCGTCCGATCGGGATCGAGCCGGACGCCGTCGCCGCCTCCCCGTCCCGCACCGTGTGCCAAAGCGCCTGGATGCACGTCTCGGTCGGCCCGTAGAGGTTGTGGATCCGCGCCCCCGTGACCTCGATCGCTCGGTCCGCGAGCGCGCGATCGAGCGTCTCGCCGCCCGCGAAGAGATGGCGCAGCGACGACCCCGGTGCGAACTCGGGCTCGACGAGCAGAGCGCGCAGCAACGACGGGACGAACTGCGCCACCGTCGGCGTGCGATCGCGCAGGACGGCGGCCAGCGCGGCTGGATCGCGTTCGGCGTCGGGCGGCGCGACGATCACGCGTGCTCCGATCCAGAGCGGCACCATGAACTCCCAGATCGACGCGTCGAACGTGATCGGCGTCTTGAACAGGAACCGGTCGTCCGCGGCGAAGTCGAACGCGCGCGTCATCCACTGCATGTGGTTCACCAGCGCGCGGTGCGGGACGACGACGCCTTTCGGACGTCCGGTCGATCCGGAGGTGTAGAGGACGTAGGCCGCGTCCTCGCCCGTCGTTCCGCACTCGAGCGCGACGGCGGGAGTGCGGTCGAGGTCGTAGCTCCAGCGCGCGATCGTGGCGTCGTCGATCACGAGGCGGACCGCGGCGTCCTCCTCGTAGAACGCGAGGCGTTCGGGCGGATCGCTCGGATCGAGCGGCACGTAGACGCCGCCCGCCTTCCACGCGGCGAGGATCGACGCGATCATCGCCGGCCCGCGGCGCAGCCGGATGCCGACCGCGTCACCGGGCGACACGCCGGCGCGACGCAGCTTCCGAGCGAGGCGGTTCGCGAGGTCGTTCAGCTCCCGGTAGGTCCAGTCCTCCGCCCCGACCTCGAGCGCGACGGCGTCGGGCGACGACCGGGCGACGCGTTCGAACGCGTCGTGCGCGCGAGCCTCGAGGTCGAGCACCACGGCCGGCCCGCGATCGACGGCGTCGGCGGCGCCGACGGGGACGTCGTCGAGCCGGCGCGAAGGATCCTCCACGAACGCGCCGAGCAGCGCCTCGAACCATGACCACCACCGCTCGATCGTGCGTTCGTCGAACAGATCCGCGTCGAACTCGACGGTGGCGGCGAGCGCGGGAGACTCGACGAAGGTGACCGAGAGGTCGAACTTCGCGGTCTCGTTGTCCACCGCGAACGGCTCGATCGTGAGATCGGTCGCCGCGATCGGCTCGACGGGTACGTTCACGAGGCCGAACAGGACCTGGAAGATCGGCGTTCGGCTTGTGTCGCGCGGCGGGTTGACCGCGTCCACGACGCGCTCGAACGGAAGCGACTGGTGCTCCATCGCGTCGAGGACGTCGTCGCGCGTGGTCTCGACGTGGCGAGCGAACGGAGCGTCGCCGTCGAGGATCGAGCGGACCGCGACGGTGTCGACGAAGGGTCCGACGAGCTCTTCGGCGTCGGGATGGGCGCGGCCCGAGATCGGCGTCCCGATCACGACGTCCCGCCGCCCGGACAGGCGCGACAGCAGCACCTGGAAGGCGGAGAGGAGCGTGGCGAAGAGCGTCGCGTCGTTGTCGGCCGCGAACGACGCGGCTCGGCGGGCGAGCGACGGGGCGACCTCGAAACGGATCTCCTGGCCGTGGCCGCGGCGCACCGCGGGGCGCGGTCGGTCGACCGGGAGGTCGAGGTGCGGCGGGGCCCCGTCGAGCTTGGCGCGCCACCACGCGATCTCTCGATCGAGAGCCGCGTCATCGAGTCGATCGCGCTGCCACGCGGCCACGTCGGCCGGCGCGATCGGCAAAGCCTCGAGCCGAGCGTCCGAGCCGGCTCGAACCCGGACGTACGCGCGGGCCACGTCGCGCACGAGGATCGCCGTCGACCAGGCGTCGGAGACGACGTGGTGCTGGACGAGGAGGAGGACGTGGTCGTCGCGATCGAGGCGGAACAGGCGCGCGTGCAGCAGCGGCGGTGTCGCGAGGTCGAACGGACGGCACGCCTCCTCGCTCGCGCGCGCTCGCACGATCCCCGGACGCGCCGCTTCCGGCTCGCGCGTCAGCACCTCGACGGGCAACGTGAACGGAACGTCGGCGAGCACGCGTTGCCGCGGCGCGCCCCCGGCATCGATGAAGGCGGTGCGGAGCGAGGGGTGGCGGAGGATCGCGGCGTGGATCGCGGCCTCGAGCGCGGCGACGTCGAGGGGGCCGCGGACGTGCACGGCGGACGTCATGTGGTACGCGGCCGACTCCGGGTTCAACTGCTGCAGAAACCAGAGGCGCTCCTGGGCGAAGGAGAGCGGGAGGTCGTCGTCGCGGCCGACGCGCGGGATCGGCGCGAGGGCGGTCGTCTTCGCGGCGGCGTCGATGGCGGC
>CAZYQW010000140.1:0-45783 GCA_964649825.1 uncultured Phycisphaeraceae bacterium
TTCAGATTGTTGGTGGATGATCCGGAGGTCATCGTCGTCGCTGGCAAGGCGCGACGACGACCGCGTATTCGAGATACGTCGAGGAGGAGCAACGCAGCAAGCGATGACGAGGGCCCCGGAGAAACGTCAACAACTCTGAATCACACCACTAGAATCACGTCATGGTCGCGACCCCCCGCCTGGACCTCCGTCCCTCCTGCGCCGGGCTCCTCGGCGCCCTCGCCGGCCTCCTCATCGGATTGCCCGGCTGCCGAGGGGACGCGGACCGCGACGTCGCGGCGCGAGAGCGGCCGAGCTTGATCCTGATATCGATCGATAGTCTGCGGGCCGATCATCTCGGCTGCTACGGCTATGGACGAGACACCAGTCCGCGGCTCGATCGCTTGGCGTCCGAAGGCGTCCGTTTCTCCAGCGTCGTGGCCGAGACATCGTGGACCCTCCCGGCCCACGCCACGCTGCTGACGGGGCTCTCCAGCGACGTCCATCAGGTGCAGACCGACGACCGCCGCCTGGCCCCGCGGTTCTCGACGTTGGCGGAGGTGCTCCGGGACCACGGCTACGGGACGCATGGAATCTGGAGCGGACCGTACCTTCACCCGTCGTTCGGCCTCGGACAGGGGTTCGACCCGGGAGACTACGAAGGGGTCGGGGTGGGCGGCTCGTCCGCGGACGGCCGCGTCGACCTCGGCGGCTCGATCGACACGGTGACGAGCCCGGAGGTCATCGATCGCGCGATCGCGTTCCTCGAGCGGCCCCACGACGCCCCGTTCTTCCTGTTCCTGCATCTGTTCGACGTGCACTTCGACTACCGGCCGCCGGAGGAGTTCTGGCGCCGTTTCGACCCCGACTATCAGGGCTCGTTCACTGGCGCGAACTTCCCGTTCAACCTCGACATCCACCCGGGGATGCCGGCCGCCGACCGGCGCCACCTGATCGCGCGCTACGACGGCGAGATCGCGTTCGCGGACTCGCACATCGGCCGCCTGCTCGACGCGCTCGAGAGACTCGGACGGACGCGCGACACGCTCGTGGCCGTGACCGCCGATCACGGCGACGAGTTCCTCGAGCACGGCGGCAAGGGGCATCAGGCCACCCTTTACGACGAAGTCATTCGCGTCCCACTGATCCTGCGTCGCGACGGAGCGCTGCCGGCGGGCCGAACGATCGCCTCGCAGATCCGCCACGTCGACGTCATGCCGACGTTGCTCGGACTGTTGAGGGTGCCGATCCCCTCGACTGCGATGGGTTCGAACCTGGCGGACGTGGCGCGGGGCGAGGCGACGATGCGAGACCTGGTCGCGGTCGCGCGGCTCACGGATTCGCGCGTCGGAGCCTGGTCGGCGGTGAGAACGCCCACCTGGAAGTACATCCATCGCCGTCGGGGAAACGACGAACGCGAGGAGCTCTACGACCTGACCGGTGATCCGGGCGAGCAAGCGCCGATCGCCGACCCGGCTCGTCTGGAGCGCGCCCGGAAACGGCTCGCCCAGATCGCGAGCGTCGAGGAAGAGCTCCGGGGTTCGATCGGCGTCGTCGCCGGCGACCGCGTCGCCGACGTGCCGGACGGACTCCGCGAACGCCTCCGCGAACTCGGCTACGTCCGGTAGACCGCCGTCAATCGCCGTCGAACCGCAGGACCACCCGATGCTCGCCGCCGGCCACCGCGTCGACGGTCGCGACCGCGACCGCGCCGCCCGCGTCCCGGGCCTCGATCGAGTACGAGCCGCCGGGGACCGGGCCGATGCGACTCGTTCCCAGGATCCGGCCCTCGCGATACACGGCGGCGACGTCATGGTCGGTCATCAAGCCGCCCATCGAGCGCCCGGCGACGTCGACCACGCGGACCTCGGCGGCGACCGGTCGCTCGTGCCGTTCGGACACGACCTCCAGGATCGCGCCGGACTCGAGCATCAACGCGATCGGCGCGGGTGGAGCGTCGAGGGTCACCGCGACGGACGGACAATCACGGGCGACCGACGTCCCGGTGCGCGCGCTGAACGAGTAGCCGCCCGGGGACAACCCGTCGTACCGGAACCGGCCGAGCGAATCGGTCCGGACGAACGAGAGGGGCTCGAGGACGTTTCCCGTCGCGTCGCGCGCGAAGACCGTGGCCCCCTCGACCGGATCGCCCGCCGGACCAGTCACGGTTCCCGTGACCGCCTGGGCTCCGGAGAGGGTGAAGTCGATCTGGTCGAGCGACTCTCCTGCGCGGAGCACGATGCCCGTCTTGAGCGCGATGGCGCGTCGAGCCGAGTCGTTCGTGGCGTCGCCTCCCGCGCTCCCGGCCCGGAGCGTGTACTCGCCGGGCAAGACCATGCGGAACGCATAGGCGCCGGCGGAGTCCGTTTGCGTCGTGCGATCCACGCCGCCACGACGGGCGGTGTTCGGAATCCCCCCGGCGTGCTGCAATGCGATCGGGACGCCGTTCAGCGGGAAGCCTCGCCCGTCGAACACGTGCCCGCTCAAACTGGAGCTCGGCAGCCCCACGTCCAACGCGTGCTCGCTCACGGCGGGAATCGTCACGAACATCGAGGTCTGAAGCTGAGCGTCGGGCACGGACACGGATAGGAGGTAGTTCCCGGGCCGGCTAAGCTCGACCTGGTAGCCGGCCTCGACCGACGATCGCGTCGAGATCGGACGCGCCGACGACGAGGCGAAGTCGCGAGGCCCCTCCGCGCGAAACGTGAGCTCCGCCGCGACCGGGGCGCCCACGGAAGTCACGGTCCCGAAGACCCGCACGTGCTCGGCGCCGGTCTCGCCGAGAACCACGGAGACGACGTCTCCGTCGACCGTCGAGACCACGCGCGTCACCAACCCCTCGACGTCCGGACGCGGGCCGCCGGGCTCGCTGTCGAGGGTGTCTCGCGGCCCCGTGCCGAGGTACGCACTGACGCCGATCTCGCCGGGGACCAGACGATCGAACTTGAACGCGCCCCGCGCGTCGATCACGCTGGACCACGTCTCCCATGGAGTGGGGCTCGCGTGAACCTCGCGCCCCGCCGCGGGCGCGCCGTCGCGCGTGTAGGCGCGTCCCACGACCGTGACCCCGGTGCGCAGCGTGAACGCCACAGGATCCGCGGTTCCCCCCGGAGGCACCACGACGACCTGATCCTCGCTGCGGGCAAAGCCCTGCGCCGCCGCCGCGATCACGATCTCTCCCGCGGCGAGGCCGGACGCGCCGAAGCGTCCATCGGCGTCGGTGATCACGCCACGGGGAACGTCACCAACGAGCAGGGGCACGAACCCGGAACCCACGTTCCGCACGACGACTTCGGCGCCGGCGACGGCGCGTCCGTCGGGGTCGACGACCCGGCCCTCGATCCCACCGCGAGCGCGGAGCGTGATGACGCGTTCCTCTCCCGATCGCTCGCCGTCGCGTCCGGGAACGACGACCTCGATCGGTCCGGCCGCCGCGCCCGTCGTGACGGACTCGACGTCGACCGCCCAAGTGCCCGGGGCCAGCCCCGCCAGCGTGAGCCGACCAGCGTCGTCCTCGCATTCCGCTCGGCGCTCCGCCTCGAACGGCACCCGGCGGGAAGCCCACACGCACCGCGCGTGAACGCGAAAGCGCCGCACGGGACGATGCGATTCGTCCTCGACGCGGGCCGTGAACGCGGAGACCGGTTGCAGCTCGATCCGCAGCCGATCTTCGGATCGCGGATCGAGCGAGTTCACCATCGCGTGACCGTACTCGGGAGCGCCCGCCGTCGCACGCGTGGCGGTGACGTACGCCTCGTAGACCGAGGGCGCCAGCCCGTGGACGGAGAAGACGCCTCTCGCGTCGGCCGTTACGTGGACGCCCGGCTCGGTGATCGGCCGCGTCGGCGACACCTCGGCGGCCCAGGCGGCTGATCTAGCGATCCGGATCTCGGCGCCGCCGGCGGGGGTCTGGTCGGGCCACGTCACGATGCCACGCACGTCGAGGACCTCCTCGAGCGTCACGCGCGCTCGTGACTTCACGCGCCCTTCGGACAGCGGATACGCCAGGCTGAATCCGTCGGCGAACCCTTCCCTGCTCGCCCAGACGCGCACCAGGCCCGCCGGCAGCCCAGGGATCACGAAGGAGCCGTCCGACTCGCTCGCCGCCGTGGCGAGCACTCGCGGCGTCACGGCCGTCACGGCACCGGCGCGGTCCGAGGTCGCATCGACGACCTGGACGCGCGCTCCCTCCAATGGTGTCCCGCCGACGTCGACGACGATCCCCGTGACCGTCGCGCCACGGTGCAACCCGATCTCGAGGTCGAGCCGTTCCCCGGGCCTGATTTCCAGGCCGGCCCGCCGCTCGGGTGCCCAGGGAGGACCGGGGTCGACCTCGATCACGAACGTCCCGAACGGCCGCACTCCGCGAAACTCGAAGGTCCCATCTGCCGATGTCCGCGCCGCGCGACCCCGGCCCTCGCCCGCGATGCCGGAAGCCGGCCCCGCGGTCCGGTACCCCTCCGCGAGGACCACTGTGATCCCGCCGGCGTCGTCCGCGCCCGGGTCCGTCCTCGCGCCGGCCGGCCGCACCAGCCGTCCGCGCAGCCAACCCCCGAGGCATGGCCGGAGCACGATCGCGTCGCCGGCCGGCACGTCCACGCGCACGGGATGGCGCAAGAACAGGTACCGCGACAGGAGGTCGAGGTCGACCGCACCGCTCGCCGGAATCGACAGATCGAATTCGCCTTCGCTGGTGATCGAGCCCTTCGCGAGGGCGCTCTCTGCGGCCCGCCCGGCCGCGCCGACCGATCCGTCGACGATGAACGCGCCGACGAAGCACTCGTCGTCCGCCGGCGTCGCGGCGGGGAGCTCGACCCGCCCACGAACGTGATTCCCGGCCTCCGCGGCGACGGGAATGGTCGTCCGCGCCGACGGGACGTCACGCTCGTTGGCGCCCTCGATCTCGGTCGGAGCAGGCCCGGTTTCGTCCCGCGCATCTCCGGGGTCGGAATCCCCGGAGGAGAGGACCGCCCACGCCACGGCGACGACGGCGGCGATCACGGGGAGCCCGATCGCCACTCGCGGGTGGGACGCGGCGGCCATCGTTCATCCCTCTGATGGGGCTGACGGGGCGGCGGGTGGGCCGGGCTCGGCCGATTCGGCGGGTTCGGCGGCGGGCTCGGCGGGAGCGATCACCACGTTGCGGTACGTCATGATCGCGCGACTCGTGTCCTCGCCGGCGTTCGACTCCTTGGGTCGCAAGACCACGACGAGGCGCTCCACGATGCCGGTGGTGCGTCGGATCCAGATCTGCGCCTGTCCCTCTTCCGCGTCGGAGAGCGCGCAGTTCTCGGTCGTGGTCAGGACGTAGAACTCGACCGGAGCCGCGACCTCCGATCCACGGGAATCGACGTCCCTCTGCCCGTCGTCCACGTCGAGTGCGGCGACCGGCGGGTCGGCTCCGGGAACGGCGGACGGCGAGTCGTGTTCCCACGGCGACTGCGCGTCCGAGAGGAGGAGGTGCGGATCGATGCTCGTCGCCTGCACGGAATAGGGGAACGACGCCCAGTCCTCCGGCGGCGCCAACAACGAGAAGGGAGCCTTCGTGATCGCGGGAACATCGAACTCGAAGGGTCCGTTCTGGCTCTCGAATCCGGGGCGTCCCGCTACGCGCCACGTGACCCGCCCGCGCTCGATGAGCACGACGATCTGCGTCCCCGACATCGCCTTCCCGCCGGGAGCGCGCTGATCCAGGGTCGGACTGAGGTAGATCTCGGTGTCCGACGCGTCCTGGCGAAACTCTCCCGCGAATTGATGCATCGAAGGGATCCGAGCCGGAAGCACGGCGAAGTGCAGCTCGCCGCGCACGCTTCCTCCGCCCGCGATCGGGTCCAACACCTTCGAGCGAGCGTCCAGGATCAGGGCCCGTGCGTCCGGCAAGTCCGTCTGCCCGGCGTCGCCCGCCGCGGACGCCAGCGCGATCGAAGCGATCGCGAGGCCGACGACGAGCGCGGCGCGGCCAGCCGACGGCCGGGGCGTTGATGAGAGCGTCATTGTGCCTTCTCCTCTCTCGTGGCCGTGAGCGAGCTCCGGCCTTCGCCGGCCAGCCGGAGCAGATCGATCAGATCGAAGAACAGGTCGTATTGCTCGCGGCGCTCGGCCGCCGGCTGTTCGGACCACATCAACTCGCCGAGGCTCATGTTCGAGAACGCGGCGCCCAGCGTCGTGGCCACGACCCGCCCCTTCCCCACGTCGGCATAGGCCGCGACGGGAGCCTCTCCCATGTGCAGCAAAGGAATGCCGCCCGCGACGGCGGCCACCGGGAGGCGTGCCGAGAACGACGCCGGCCCCGGCTCGTAACGATCGCGGCCGGCCCAGAACTCGGCGACGTCCAGTGCGACGAGCGCGCCGATGCCGCGCCGGAACGGCTCGACCTTCTCCGGTATGCGCCCCGGATGCCCGACGAGGGCCAGGTAGTAGCCGAAGTCGAACTGACTCAGCACCTTCGGGGTCCACAGTCCTCGATTCTCGGGCGCGTCGACGACGAGCAGCTTCCCGCCGTTGGTGACGTACCGCTTGATCCGACCGATCGACTCCGTGTCCATTGCCTCGTCCGGCTCGAACAACACGAGCAGCGCGGCGTCGTCGAGCGCCTCGGTCACCGATCGCACGTAACGCGGAACGTACGACGACCGCGCGAGCGCGACGAACGCCGACCCATAGACGTAGGGGTGACGCCGGGCCGTGTACGGGCCCTGGGCGACCATGACGTTGGCGACCGGGCTCTCGCGGATCGGGACGAGCGGCCGGTAGCTCGACTGTTTCCAGAGTCCGATCGCGGGGACGGCGAGCGCCAGGATCGTCGGGACGAGCAGCAACGGCTCCAGCGACCGGCGGACGGGGTCGACGTCGCGCCCGACAAGCACGATCCAGCCGAGCAACGCCAGAATCGCCGCGAGAGCCGCCGCCATCCGGTGCCAGCCGGGTAGCGAGTTCTCGCGCATCGCGTACTCCGTCGCCCCGAGGATCAGCTCTCGACGCCCGGGGTCGTGCATCGTGAAGCTCGAGAAGATCGTGCTGTCGCCGAGCGCGACGACTCGTCCGGCGCCGAGGGGCGCCGCCGCCGCGAGCCGCTCCGGCCCGAACGGGTCGCTGCCGTCCACGAAGGCGGGACCGAAGAAGCTGCCGTGGCTGTAGTCGGCGGCTTCGCTGTGGAGCCGCTCGTGCCAGAGGACCGTGTCCGCCGCAAAGCCAGGAGTCGCGAACGTGCACCCCGTCATCGTGCCGAAGCCTTCCAAGCCCATCGTGACAGGGTGGCGC
This sequence comes from uncultured Phycisphaeraceae bacterium, assembly GCA_964649825.1. Classification (GTDB taxonomy): domain Bacteria; phylum Planctomycetota; class B15-G4; order B15-G4; family JADJEK01; genus CAZYQW01. The sequence goes on from CAZYQW010000140.1 coordinate 7,240, forward strand.
CATGGGAACGACGGCGATCGGTAGGAGTACTGGGCGTCGCCCACGCGGAACGCCTGATCGGATCGATACTGGATGCCTGCCGCGAGCGCGACCTGATTGAGATAGGTGTTCATCCCGAGGAAGTTCGTGTGGTCGCCGAGCATCACGACCCCACCACCGCGACGAACGAACTCGATGATCGCGGCCGTCTCCTCCGCCGCGTACGGCTCGATCGGCGTCTTCAGCACGAGGACGTCGACCCGCTCGAGGGTGTCGGCCTGAATCCGGCCCGCGTTCAGCGTGGTCACGTCGTAGTAGTCGGACAAGATCCGCTTCATCTCCGAGTACGCGTAGCCGGAGTGGGTCCCGAAGTAGTCGCGGTCGAACGGCACTTCGGTGTTCTCCCAGTCTCCATGGGAATTGTCGATCAGGACGCGGCCCTCCTTTCGGACGCCCGGATCGAATCCGACGAGCAACCAGGAGAAGGCGAGGACCGCCACGGCGAGCGACACGACGCGCCAGCCGCCGCCTCCCACGCGGACAGACGGACGACCCTCCGGCCCCCCCGTTCGGACGAACGCGTTCACGATGAACGGATACAGCGCCAGCGATAGAAGGAGCGGAACCACCTGATTGTTGAAGACCATTCCGCCGTGGCCGACGATCGAGACCATCGCGATCACGGCGAGGCGCACGGCCATGTAGAGAACGGTGACGGCCAGGATCGGCAACATCCGCGGGCGAGCCATGCGCGGGAACATCGCCGAGACCAGCCAGACCGCGGCGACGAACTGCACGAAGAACACGAGCGCGACCTTGTCCGACGTCGGCACGAACTTGAAGAGAGATCCGTCCTGGAAGATGAAGAAAGCGCCGTCCGACGCGCCCGGGATCGTGACGCCGAACGGCCGCAGGATGCCGGCCGCGAGCCAACCGAAGCCCGGCAGAACGCGATGCTCGACGGCGAAGAACCAGAGCGGAACGGAGAACACGGCCTGAACCATGAGCACGAACGCGGCCGGCATCAGTCGAACGGAGAGGGACCTCACGCCTCGGCCGCGCGCCGCGGACAAGGCAACGGCGGATCCCACTGCGATCGAACCGATCAGGATCGCGGCATACGGCTCGGGGAAGAACCGCCACGCCAGGAGGATCGCACCAGCCGCGGCGAGGCCGGCCGGCGCGCTGGCCCACCGCGGCACCCGTCTTGCTGCGACTTCGCCGGCATCGCCGGGAGCAGCGACCGTGATCAGCACCACCCCGATCGCGAGGAGAGCCCAACCCGGGGCCGAGCCGGCCGCGGTCGCGATCGGTCCGATGAAGAGCCAGGACGCCGCGCAGCCGAGGACGCCGAGGGAGAACGTGGAGCGCTTCATGACGAGTGCAGAACCTTGTGAAGGATGAGCTGGTTCGCGGCGATGTCGTATCCCGTTCCCCCGAGGTTGCCGCCGAGCAGGAACAACGGATCGCCGATCACCACGATCCGCCCATTGCCGAGCCGCGTCTCGGTAATGAGGGGCGCCTCGGCCACATGCAGCGCCCGAGCGGTCGAGCCCGGGCGAAGGCGCAATGCGTAGGCCTCGCGGAACAGACCCTCGGTCGCCTCGATGGCCGGATCGCCGCGCCAGGCCATCGCCGTCCCCAGGAGGACCGGCTGGATGTCGACCCCGGCCGCGTCCAAGATCGACGTCACGTTCGGCGCGTGCTGCACTCCGGCCGCCACGACCCACGTCCCTCCGTCCTGTACGAAGCGCAGGATCTCCGCGGCCTCGACCGCGGGAATCGGAGAGTGGGGTGCGATCGTGATCAGGCCGGCCGCACCGTGCAGATCGGCGCGTCCGCGCGCCGTCGAGAAGACGACGTCCCGCCCGTCGCTCTGCAGCTTCTCCACCAGGCCGAGCACGCTCCTTCGACCCTTCTCCTCGAACGAGATGTCGGGGTGGTGCGCCACGTCGATCACGAAGCGCCCGGCCGGGCTCGGTACGTCGCCGGGGTCCGGCTCGCCGCAGACGTCGCCCAGCAGCAAGGTGACCGCGAGGAGAGCGGACGGCCACGGAACGACGTCGGGGCGGCCGAGCGCAGCAATGGAGGCAAGAACCAGCAGCAGACACGCGAGCCACTGCACCACGAGGTCGAACCCCGGGCTCGCCGGCGGGCCCGCGAGGTACGTCAGCATCCGCGCCACGATCGACCGTGACCAAGCGAGGGACGTGTCGTGGAGAAGGTTCGGGTCGCCGACGACCAGGGCGCGTCCGCGTCCATAGGATCGGCTGGCGATGACGGGCAGATCTCCGAGGCGATCGGTCGGCGAGTACACCCGGTCGCCGATCTGGTTCCCAGGGATCCCATTCGGATTGCCGACGTCGCCGAACGCGTAGCGAGCGTCGACGGCCACGTGCCCGAGCCAGGGCGGCTCGACCGAAGCTCCGACGAGGTAACGCGAGTTCAGGCTCGTTCGCCACGGCGGCGCGGTCGCGTGGTCGTGAAGAGCGAGACACCGCGACCACGGCCACCCGGCCGGAAACACCGAATCGAACCCGACTCGAAAACCGAGTGGGGAGAGGACCGGCCGCAGGAGGTCGGCCGTGTCGGCGGCGTTCGTGTGCTCTCCGACGACGAAAAGTCCGGCCCCGCGCTCCACCGCCGCGAGGAGCGGCTCGGCCTCGTTCTGCGCACTCCATGCGACCGGGAAGAGGAGAGCGACGACGTCACCCGGACCCGCCGGCGGATCGACCTGCGCGTAGGAGTGGGTCCACACCGTCGCGAAACCAAGGTCGCGCGCGAGGTCGTGGAACTTGCCGTAGTAGTGGCCCTGCGTGAATGCATCGACCGAACTGTCCGTGACGGCGATGAGCCTCGCCGGCGACGCGTCCGCGATGACGGCCTCGTGCCGCCACTCGTTCGCGGCCACGAGCACGGCGGCGGTGCTCCCGGCCCACACCATGCGCCGGCCGAGACGTCGGCGACGTTCCGGTGCGACGGCGACGGACACCGACGGCGGCGCGGACCGGGTGACGGCCAACGACACGGCGGCCAGCCACAGCACCTGCGCCAACGGCTGGATCCGCAGCATCACGAGGTGGACGATACCGATCGGGTCGGCGTGCCCGATGGGCCACCGCCCGTAGGCCAAGTGCCCAGCGCACGCCAGGAGCAGCGCGAACAAGATCCACGGGACCAGCGCAAACCATAGCCGAGTCCGGCGAAGGAGGCCGGCGTCGCCGCTGGACGTGAGGACGAGCATCGATGCAAGCAGCGGAATCGCGAACCCGGAATAGGTCGCGCCCATCGAGAGGGGCGCGCCGACTGCGCTGGTGAACACCGCCACGACGGCGCCGACCACATCGTCCTCGACCTTCCAGGGCACGGCCTGCAGGCGCGTGCATTGATACCAGGCGGCGAATGCAAACGCCCCCAACGCCGCCGCCTTGGCCAGACGCGCCACGGCTGCGTTGCCCGACGCGCTCCAGACCATCCCCAACCCGCAGAGCGCGGCGGCGGCGCCGAACAGCCAAGCGTTGCGCCGATCGGCCAGGACGAGCACGGCCATGCCCACCGCGACCAACCCGAAGCCGAGTTGGACGCGCCGGGACTTCATCGACGCGGCGAGCGCCAGCGACGAGGACCCCGCGAAGAGCAGGAGCACGACCAAGCCGCAGAGCCCCGCCAAGCGGTCGAACTCCGGACCGATCGAACCGAAGGCGCCGTGAATGAAGAGGATCGAGCTGAGCACGAGCGGAAGGTAGAGCACGCGGATGCCGAAGCTCGGAAACGAGCCAGAGGAGCCTCCCCTTCGCATCGACCGGGAAGAGGTCGACCCGGAAGAGGAGGCATCCCGTTCGTTCACCAGCTCGGCCCGTCTGCCCTCACGCCCTCCTTCTTCATGGGAAGAATGCGTGATCGGTTCCATTTGGATCCTCTGGACCCTCCGTCAACGGAAGGAAGACGAGACGATTCCGAATCCGAATCAGCAGAAACGACGGTTCCCGATCACGGAGCCTGCTGGTCCTGCTCCTCGTACTCTTGCTGCTCGTGCTGTGGCGTCGGCATGTTCGTCTGGCCGCAGTACGTCTTGCCGCAGTTGCCGGTCTGACCGCAGACCGTGAGCGAGCACGAACCACCCGCGCTGCAGGTTTGACCGCACGTCGTCAAGTCGCAGCTCGAACCGGTCTTGCATGTATTCCCGCAATCGGTCGCGGTCTTACACGAGGTCCCTTGGGCGCACGTTCCTCCGCAATCCGTCAGGAAGCACGAGTTGCCGCTCTGACAGGTCGCGCCGCAGCTCGTTTGTTGACACGTCGTTCCCGAGCCGCAGCTCGTGCCGCACTCGGACACCCCGCACTTCGGCGGTTCGCCCGTGTCGTCCCCGGCCTGCAGCATCGAGTAGAACGTGTAGTAAGCGGTCGACAGCACGAGCGGGTTCTGGAACACATCCAATGAGTAGTCGCCGTACGTCTTGACGACGCTCGAACCCTGCACCGGAGCGTTCGTAACGGACGTCGTGCCGAAGCAAACGTAAGCAACGCCGACCAGCGTGAGGACGCCAGTCATCACCTGAGACACTCTTGCCATTGTGAGCCTCCCTGGGCTGATACCCTTCTTACTATCCTCCGACGCTCAACCCTGATGCAACGCGTCGGCGGTCGGACGACAGTGTAGCGTCGACGCGGAAGCCATGTGGCTCGAAGTTGCTCGAGCCGATGTTCTTTTTCACGCTTCTATGAATCGGACGCATCTCCGTCGCCGCGTCCATGTGCATGAAAAATGGACTGGGTGACAAAAGTCCAGGAACCGTGAATGAATGTTGGACGCGGGCCTCACTGTCCGACTCGCGGACCTATCTGTTCGGGTCTGTTAGCGGCGCGAAGAGCGCGCGGCTTGTCCCGGCGGCGATGGGCCATGACCAGGAACGCTTTTCTCCAATGATCCGCGGTCGACGCCACGTCAAGTTCATCGGACATCTCTGGTGCGGTGCTCCCGAAACAGGAACCGAATTTCCCGAGAGGGCCGAAACAAATGCGAGAGGGCTGCGGCGAGAGGCGGGGGGCTCGATTATCAACAGTAGTCGTAAACCGCGCAATACCGACGGTCTGGTTCCGCTTCCTCCGAGCATTGGCTTTGTGAACCGGCTCTGGTTCCAGCGCATCGCCCGGTCGAGTCTTGCGGCCGTTCGCGTGGGCGTCGAGCGGCGGAATGATGCGCGGATCTTCCGGCCGTCAGACGGCCGCGGGCCGCGAGGCTCGATGCCAAGAAGAGTCGACGGGTACTTCACGAGCGAACTCGAGAACGTGCTGCACGTGCCCGTGAAGGTCCCACTCCTGAAGGTGGTGCGAGACCGCGTCTCGCGCGAGCGAAGACCCTCGACCGCTTCCTCTACCTGTCGACCGACTCGTCGAGGCGCATACGCGGGGCTCGAGGCCATGAAGTTCGGTCACGGTGGGGACCAGCACATCGCCGAGAAGATCGCGGAGCAGTCCATGCGGGCCAGCGTCGTACGCGCCGGAGTTCGATCACCGAGAAGGGGCCATGCCACCGCGCGCGGGCTCTTCTCCCCGGCGGTGTACGCCGCGCTCTGCCGACCTGCCGACGGCCCGCGTGCATCCGCGGCCTCGCCGACGTGCACTCGCCGCACCGGCCCCGCGCCGGATCGTGTCCGCTCTTCACCGGGCGCCGAGCCGTCCGACGACGTGCTCCAGCATCAGGTTGAACTCGCGCGGCTTCTCGAGCATGAGGAAGTGGCCGACGTCCGGCAGGGTCACGACGTCGAAGTCCTCCGCGTAGCGACGATTCACGTCGACCGCCGCGGACGATCCTGCCGCGTTGATGCAGCGGATCGGAACCTGCGCGTCGCGCAGCGCCGCCTTGACGTCGAACTCCGCGAACGTCCCCAACAACGGAACCGCGACCTCGGGCGGCGCGGAGGCCATGTCGGCCGCGACGCGCTCGACGAGGCCGGCGTCGGCGCCGGGGGGGAAGACGCTTCTCGCGAACTTGGCCATGGTTCCCGCGAAGTCGTCGCGATACGCCTCCATCAAACGGCGGCGGACGTCCTCGGGCATCTTGCGCTCGGCGTCGTGGAGGGCGTCGACCGCGACGATCGCCCTCACGCGATCTCGTCGCGCCGCCGCCGCGACCAGCGCGACCGGAGCACCCATCGAGTGCCCGACGAGCACCGCGTCCTCCACGTTCGCGTCGTCGAGGACGGCCACGACGTCGTCGGCGAGGCGGGGGATCGTCCATTCCGTCCGGTCGGCCCCCGACTCGCCGTGACCTCCGAGATCGAGCGTCACCACGCGGTGGCGCGCGGCAAACACGTCCCGCTGCTCGGCCCAGTAGGTCCGGTCGCACGACCAACCGTGCACGAAGACGAGCGTCGGACTGCCGCTGCCTCGATCGTCGTAACGGACATCGACGCCGTCCTCCGACGTCGCGACGCCGTCGCCGCCGGGAAACGAAGCGAACGCGCCGCAGCCGAGAGTGGCTACGAGGAGGAACAGAGGAACGAAGCGCATACGACACGACCCGCCTTTCATCGGCGTTGCGATGGCCAGGGAGCCGTACTCTAGCCCGAATGTCTCACGAGCGTCGCGCCCCCGTGCCCCCGATCCCGGTCCTGTTCGAGGACGACCACCTCATCGCCGTCGACAAGCCGAGCGGGCTCCTCGTCCACCGCAGCGTCGAGTCGAAGGACCGGGTGTTCCTGCTCCAGACGGTGGCGCGCCGGCGCGGCGAGCACCTGTTTCCGGTCCATCGCCTCGACCGCGCGGCGTCGGGAGTCATCCTGTTCGGGCGAAGCTCCGAGGACGCCCGCTGGATCCAGACCGCGCTGCATGCCACCGACACGAAGAAGGAGTACTTCGTGCTCGTCCGAGGACCGGCACCGGCGTCGGGCGAGAGCGAGCGACGGCTCACCGACGACCACGGGGTTCGGCGCGAGTGCCGGACCACGTTCGTTCGCGAACGGCTCTTTCCGTACTGCAGCCTGCTGCGGGTACGGATCCACACCGGCCGGCGCCATCAGATTCGCCGCCACCTCGCGCACCTCGCCCTCCACGTGCTCGGCGACACGACGTATGGGAAAGGACGGTTGAACCAGCTCTATCGCGAGAAGTACGGGCTCGACCGTCTCTTCCTCCACGCGAGCTCGCTCGAGCTGACGCACGGCGTGACCGGGGCACGCCTCTCCGTCGTCGCTCCGGTTCCCGCCGCGTTGGCGCAGGTCCTCGCGAAGCTCGACACCGAAGCCGAGACGCTGGAGGCTCTCGAGACGTGACCCCGAACGATTCAGCCCGTCCCGCAAGAAACGGGGCGGCGCGGAAGCACAACCCCATGCTTGGACCGACAGACCGGTTGCAAGGATTTGGAGCGAGCTTCCCTGACGGAATGATCGTCGTCGATATCAAGGAACGAGGAGGAGATCAACCCGGTTGGGTTCTCGACGACGAACGACGCAGAGATCGGCGACGAGCACCCGCCAGGCGCGGGACGGGCGGGAGTCGTTCGGAGCCAAACGACGCCCGAGGGGGGGTCCTCCTGGGCGTCGTCGAGACCGATCGGATCGACTCGTCAATGGATCGACATGTCGAGGACGAGGCCGAGCCGCGGGTTCGACAGCGTGTAACCCTTCGCCGCCGTGTAGTAGATCGCCTGCTCGTACAGGAAGAACGAGTTCATGCTCGGATTCACGGGCAGCGGCAGGGGCGCGAAGGTGATCTCGCCGCTCACGGGGAGCGCGCCGAGGTAGATCACGAGCTGCGGCGCGCCGGGAAGGAGCGTCCCCTTGAGCGAGTCGCTGAACGTGGGGCTGGTGAACGCCGAGAAGAAGAGCCAGACGAATTCCCCTTGATCGCCGTTCAGCGTGATGTAGCCGGTGCCGCCCTCTCGCACCGGCGATGGAATGCCGTAGGTGCGTGCCGGGAACGGCAACGTCTCGGCCGTGCCCACGTTCACGAAGATCGGCTGGCCGGGCGTCCCCGACGCGCACGTCACCGCCCCGGGGGGGCCACCCGCGCCGCCGGTCATCGCGTTGTCCATGAGCTTCACCGAGCCACCGGACACGAAGACGCCGTGCGCGCCGGGACCGCCGTTCGCGCACAGTCCGAACGGATCGATGACGCCGCCCATGCCACCGGGACCACCTTGGAAGGTGCACCCCGACGCGAAGAGCGTGCTGTTGCTGAACACGCCGGCGCCGGGTCCTCCGGGGCCTCCGATCGTCTGCGACTGGGCCGGCGCGTTCACGCCCCTGCCGCCGATGAACAGGCTCTCGTAGGCCCACACCGTGGAGTTGGTGAGGACGTCGAGACCGGGGTAGCCCCCGCCGGCCGCGACCGATCCGATGCAGTCGACGAGCGTGACCTGCTGGGAGTTGCTGACGCGGATCGCATCCGCGATGTTGACGCCGTTGCCGGCGGAGACGACGCGGCAGTTCTCGATCATCACGGGGCCGGGCGCGTTGACCACCGCCAGCGCGGTGCCGCCGCCCAGGTTGCTGATGTTGAGTCCGCTGACGACCACGTTCCCGTTGGTCGGGATGTTCACGATCGTCACCGCGCCGCTCACGTTGACCGTGTGGCCGAGCTCGTTCTGCATCTTGAACGACTTGCCGTTGTTGTGGAAGCCGGTGTACGAGCCCGCCTTCACGAGGATGATGTCGTTGGGCAGCGACGCGTCGACCGCCGCCTGCAGGGTGGCGTGGTCGACGGCCGGACCGGGGTTGTCATCGACGATGAGCACGCCCGCGTCGGCGCGGCCGACCGAGAGGAGCAGCATTCCGAACAGGAGGGACGACTTCGAAACTCGCATGCGTTTCCTTCCTCTGAACATCTATGCCGAGGGCTCTCGAATCTACCGCGATGCCTCGGAATCGGATATGGCGCGACCGGTCCGTGACGGGCCAGACGGACAGCGGCGCGCGGTCACGGGTCCGAGCGTGGACAACGCTCGGCCGCTTCGAGGAGTGCCAGCAAAACGACCGGCCCCGCCGAAAGTCCCGCTTCCGCCGGACGTCAGGGCCGGGCCGGCCGCCGTCTTCACCCCACCTTCATCGGTTCTCGCCGGTCGCCACCGAGCGTGCCCCCGGGGAGGACGTCACAGAGACTGGTCGAGGACGACCCCGAGGCGCGGGTGGCTGGCGACGAACCCCTTCGCCGCGGTGTAGTAGAGCGCCTGCTCGTAGAGCGCGCCGCTGACCATCGCCGGGTTGATCGGGACCGGAACGTTGAACGTCACGGCGCCGGACGGGGGCAGGGCACCAATGAAGATGATGATCTGCGGCGCCCCGGGAAGAAGCGTTCCCTTCCACACGTCGCTGTATCCGGGTGCGTGGGCGAACGAGAGGAAGACCCACACGAACTCGCCCGCGTCGCCAGCCAGCGAGAGGAAACCGATCTGGCCCTCGCGAACCGGCGACGAGATGTCGTAGGTTCGGGCCTCCTCCGGAAACGTGACGAGCGAGCCGGAGCTCACCACCATTCCTTGACCCATGAGTCCGTTGATGCACGCCGGTCCGCCCGCCGGGCCACCCGGCCCACCGATGAACGTGCAGTCGAGGACTTTCGCCACGGGGGTCCCGCTGGTCAACGCGAGTCCGTTGCCTCCGGGGAAACCGTCGGTGCAGATCCCGAACGGGCTCGACACGGTTCCGGGGCTCCCGTTCCCCCCGATGAAGGTCGTGCCGGAAGCAAAGAGGAATCCGCCGGAGACGGATATCCCGTTTCCGCCGGGAAGCCCCGCGGTGACCATGTCGCCGTCACCGCCCCGAACCGTGCTCTCGTAGATGTGGAAACGGCTGCCGAACGCATCGATACCGGCATACGGACCAGAACCGAAGCCGACCGAGACGGAACACGTCACCAGGGTCACGTTCTCGCAGTTGCTCGCGCGTATGGCGGTGTTGGTCTGGAAGAACGGGAGTCCGGACCCGGAGATCGTGGCCCGTTCGATGAAGATCGGTCCGGCGTTGTTGATCAGGCTGACGCCGATCCCGCCGGAGTTCGAGTTCATGTCGATGCCGGAGATCGCGAGCGACTTGTTCGCGGCCTGGTTCTGGATCGAGACCTGACCCGCGTGGACCACGGCGCCGGCGTCGGCGGTGATCACGAGCGCCTTGTTGCTGATCGTGATGTCTCCGTAGCTGCCGGCCCTCACGAGAATCAGGTCGTTGTCGAGCGCGGCGTCCACCGCGGCCTGGATGCTGGTGTGGTCGAAGCCGGGACCGCTGCTCTGATCGACCACGATCACGCCGGCGTGGCTGGTCGCGACCGAAAGAGCGAGCGCCGCGCCCATTGCCACCGTTCGAGCTGTCGTCATCCGTAGACCTCCTCCTGTTGAAGGGCGGCGCGGACCGCGTTCCGACTCACGCCGCGCGCGATGCCGGTCCGCCCGGACTGCTGCCGAAGGACACGGTCGTAGTTCACGCCCGTCCACGACAAGAAAAACCTCGCTGTCTCGCCATCGAGATGGCTCGACGCAGGAAGCCGTGTCGTGACGTCCCGTCTTTGGCCGCGACGGATCGCCAGGCGTCGCCGTCCTGAGAATCCGCACGACGGCCGTTCGCGACACGAATTCGAGTGCTCCATCCGCCCCTCCGCCTCAGCCTCGCACGAAACCACCCCGTCGATCCGTCGACGGTCTGGACTTTCGCCGGACCGACACGTAGACCGGGCCGCCCGGAGGAACCTGCGATCGACTCGAGACTCGCCCGAGCCCACCATCTTATGCAGGTGCGGCGATACGATGCCGCGGCCGATCTCCTCGCCCAGCACCTGGGCGCGGAGCCCGACGACGTCCGGGCGCACTGTTGGCGCGCGCTCTCGCTCTTGGAACTCGAGCGGTACGACGACGCCGCCGCCCACTTCCTGCGCGCGATCCAGCTCGGCCCCGACGACCCGTATCCGTGGTTCGTCGGCGCACACATCGATCTGCGCCGCCACCGAGCCGACGACTCCGAGAAGAAGATCGTCGAGTGCCTCCGACTCGATCCGTACGACGCCGATGCGTTCGGCCTTTGGGCCGCGATCGGGATCGAGCGAAGGGACTGGCGCTCCGCCCTCGACGCCGCCGAACGCGGACTCGCCATCGACCCCGAGCACGACGCATGCACGAACCTGCGCGCCACCGCGTTGACGAACCTGGGGCGGCGGGGGGAGGCCGCCGCCGCGCTGCAGGGTCAGCTCGCGCGGACGCCGAACGACGCGTTGACGCACGCGAACCAAGGCTGGACGGAGATGCATCGCGGCGACCACGTGAAGGCGCTCGAGCATTTCCAGCAGGCGCTGCGGTCGAACCCGACCCTCGAGTGGGCGCGCACCGGCGTCCTCGAGGCGTTGAAGGCGCGCTACTGGCCGTACCGGATCACCCTGCGCTACTTTCTCTGGATGAGCCGGTTGTCGGCCCGCTGGCAGTTCTGGATCATCTTCGGCGGGTGGATTCTCTATCGCGCCGCCTTCCGTCTCGCCGAGACGGACGGTCCTCTCGCTCCGCTTCTCTGGGTCCTCGTCGGCCTCTACCTCGCGTTCGCGGCGAGCTCGTGGTTCGCGGTTCCGATCGGCAACCTCTTGCTCTGCTTGAACCGGTACGGACGGCTCGCCCTCACCCGATGGGAGAAGGTCGGCGCCGCCACGGTGACCGGACTGCTCGTCGCGGCCGGATGCGGCATCGCGTTGGGTTGGAAGGACGAGAGCGTCGCGCTGCTCGTCGGGTTGTTCGCGCTGTTCCTGTCGCCGGTCGTGAAGCTGCTCGTCGACCAGAGCCGGTCCAAGGCCCGTCTCGCGATGGCGGGCTGGCTCTCGGTCGTCGTGCTCATCGGCGTCGCGTGGGTCGTCTTGGCGCTCGGGGTTCGGCGCACGGAGAGCGAACTGCGACCGATCGTCGACCGTTACGAACGCATCGAAGCCGCCAGGTCCCGCCTCGAATCCGCTCCGGACGCCACCGCGACCGAGCGAAGGGATCTCCGCCGCGACATCGACGAGCTGAACGCCGATCTCGAACGGGCGAACTTCGCGACGCGCGTCGACGAGCTGAAGTCGGATCGCTCGAAGCGGGACGTCCTCCTCGTCATCTTCGCCGTCTTCGGCTTCATCGTGTCCCAGCTCGTGGCGGGGCTCGCGGCGAGGTGGGCCGAACGCCGGTAGACGCCGGGGACGCGCGCGCTCGCGGTGTGCATCAGCGCCGGCCGGACCACGTATACGAGACTTCCTTCAAACCGAACTGGCGGTCGTGCGGCGCGGTCGAGTGGCAGCGCATGCATGACGCGACCCGGCCGGACGCCGTGACGCTCTTGCCGTCGGCGGTGAGGGTCGCGTAGACCCATCCCTCGTCCGTGTCCGGCGTCGACGGGTCCTTCTTCATCATCACGAAGAGGGGTCCTTTCTCCCCGGTCGTGAACCGCTTGCCGTCCTTCGTCGCGAGCGGCAGGTAGCAGCCGAAGCGGATGCCCGGCGCCACCGGCACGTCCGCGCCGGCATCGAGCGGGCGGGGATCGGCCGGGCGGGACTCGACTTCGACGTCCTCGCCGATCTCCTCGGCGTGCCAGGACTCTTTCACGATCACCTGTCCGACCGGCGCCGGACGGTTCGCCACGTCGAGGTACGCGGTGCGGTCCCGCGCGAGCACGTAGTAGAGCTTGCGGCCGTGCGTCCGCTCGTCGTCGCTCTCGCTCACGCGACCGATGCTCGGCTGCGGCGGGCGACAAAGCGAGGGCGCCCAACGGACTTCGTCATCGACGTGACCATACGTCCGGTACACACGCACCGCCTCGAGGAGCTCGGCCTCGATCGCCGGGCGCGCCTCGGCCGGCGACGCCGCGGGCGGCAGGGCGTCCTCGGCCCGCGGATCCTCCGCGGGCGGCAGGATCGTCAAGCCTCCCGCCGACAGCACGAACAAGACAAGAGCTCGCATGGAACCTCCGCGAAGACGTCTGGCCCTCGGCGACCCATTCGACCATCACCATTCGACCATCAAGGTAACCGCGGAGTCGCCCGCGGGGCGTCACGAGTCCGTAAACACGACGTCGGCCCCGCCGCCGAATCCGAGCTATCATCGATCCACCGGTTCTCCCGTCGCCCCGCCCGCGCGGCGACGACACGAGGTGAACGATGGCCGAAACGTCGACACGCGAGGCGTCCCGGGACGGTGGGCGAGTCGAGATCGAGCCGCCGCGCGACGGCGAGGGAATCCAAGAGTACTCGCGGCGCGTCGCGGGAACGCGTGACGTCCTGCTCGAGCGCCGCGTGCTCGGCGCTGCCAACCCCTACAAGCAGGGCGACGAGGCGGTCGGCGTCGCCGCGGCCGACGAGCGCTCCCGGCGGCGCGCGCGCGTGCTTCTGTCGCGGACGCGCGTCCGCCATCTCCACGAGACGCCGATCTTCGAGGACGCCGTCCAATCGGTCGCGTGGTCCGTGGTCGACGCCGCCGCCTACCGGCTCGTCGCCGACTGGACTCTCCATGACCTGAAGACGTTCCTCCTCGATCGCTCCGAGGATGACATCAAGGCGATCGCGCCCGGACTGAGCAGCGACGTCATCGGATCGGTGGTCAAGCTGCTCTCCAACGACGAGCTGATCGCGATCGGCGCGAAGGTCTTCCATCCGCTCCCCGGCTCGAAGGTCGGCGCCCGCGGCTACCTCTCCGCCCGCGTCCAGCCGAACTCGCCCACCGACCATCCCGACGACATCGTATGGCAGGTGTTCGACGGCTGGTCGTTCGCGGTGGGCGATCTGCTGCTCGGCACGAATCCGGTCGACGGCTCCCCCGAGTCGGTCGCACAGGTCGAGCTCGCGCTCCACGACGTGATCGAGACGTTCGGACTGCAGGACCTGCTCCCCCACTGCGTGCTCTCGCACATCGACGTCCAGGCCGAGGTCGAGTCGCGGCACCCCGGTCGCACCGGCATCTGGTTCCAGAGCCTCGCCGGCACCGAATCCGCGAACCGCACGTTCGACGTTACGGTCGACAAGATGATGCGCCACGCGTCGACCCGTACCGGCCGCTTCGGGCTCTACCTCGAGACCGGTCAGGGCGCCGACTTCACCAACGGGCACGGCCACGGTTTCGACATGGTGCTGCACGAAGCGCGCAAGTACGGCTTCGCCCGCGCGCTCCGCCGACGGATCGCCGAAGTCCAGACCGCCGGCGACGGACCGTGGCTCCACGTGAACGACGTGGCCGGTTTCATCGGTCCCGAGGTGTTCGAGTCGCGCGAGCAGCTCGTCCGCACCTGCCTCGAGGACGTCGTCATGGGGAAGCTGCACGGCTTGACGATCGGGCTCGACGTCTGCTCGACGCTGCACATGAAGGTCACTCCGGACGATCTGGACTGGTGCCTCGACCAGATCATGCCGGCGAACCCCGCCTACCTCATGGCGCTGCCGACGAAGAACGACCCGATGCTCAGCTACCTGACGACGTCGTTCCAGGACCACGTCCGGATCCGCGAGCGCTTCGGCTACCGCGTCGATGATCGCATGTGGGCGTTCTTCCAGCGGCTCGGCGTGATCGACGGCGACGGCCGGCCCACCGACCGGTTCGGCGACCCGACGTGGGTCTTCATCCAGTACCGGCGCGCGAAGGGCGACGAACGAACCGACGGCGAGCTGCGGCGCGAGGGCGCGCGCATCGTCCGCGAGGTCGAGGCACGCGGCGTGCCGCTCGCGATCGGGCACGGAGAGGAGATCTGGCGCCTGAAGGAAGGCGTCGAACGCACCCTGCGAGTTCGATACGAAGACTCGCGCGCGTGCCTCCACGCCGCTCTGACCGACGCGTTCATCGACCGCGTCGAGTGCACCGTCGTGCTTCGTACTCGTTCGCTCGACCGCGACGACTACATCGAGCATCCCGTCACCGGCGAGGAGCTGGACGCCGAGAGCGCGGCGGCGCTCGAGTCGCTCCGCCGCACGCGCGGGCCGGCGCCGCCGATCGTCCAGATCGTCGTGTCGGACGGGCTGAACGCCCACGCGCTCATGGACGACGGACACGCGCTGCCCTATCTCGCGGCGTTGCGGGCGGAGCTGGACCGCGCCGGACTCGAAGCGGCAACCGAGGTGCTCGTGATCCACAACGGCCGCGTCCGCGCCGGCTATCGCTGCGGAGAGACGCTCTTTGGTGATGCGACCGACGAGGCTCGACGCGCGATCGTCCACGTCATCGGCGAGCGGCCCGGCTCCGGCCACCACAACTTCTCCATCTACCTCGCCGCCGCTCCGGCCTACGTCTGGCGGCAGCGAGGCGCCGTCGACCATGACTCCGCGCGCGTGATCTCGGGAGTCTCCGATACCGCGCTCGCCCCGGACGAGGCGGCGCGGAGGTCGGCGGCGCGGTTGATGGAGCGGCTCGCGGCGCGCCCGGCGTAGCGATTCCTCGGAGCCTCGTGGCGGGGCCGGGCGCCGCCGAGACGAGGAAATCGAGGTCCACGGACCGTCCCTGCGACTATGCTCCGGAAATGTCGTCGCGCCGCCCGATCGTCCTCGTCGCCGCACTCGTCCTCCTCGGCCTCGGCGTCGCCGCGACCTCCGAACGGGTGCGCCGCGTCGTCGGGCTCGTCGCGTCGCCGCCGCGCCTGATCGTGCTCGTCACCGTCGATACGTTGCGCGCCGACCACCTGCCGTTCCACCGCTATCCGCGGCCGACGGCCCCGTTCCTGAGCGATCTGGCCGAACGGAGCGCTCGTTTCGATCGTGCGTTCTCGCACTCTTCGCACACCGCGCCGAGCCACGCGTCGATGTTGACGGCGCTCTACCCGACCCAGCACGGGCTCACCGTGAACGGGGCCGAGCTCGACCGGAAGCTGCCGACCCTCGCCGGTCTCCTCGCCGACGCCGGGTACGAGACCGCCGCGTTCACGAGCGTCGGCTTCCTGAAGGGCCTGAAGAGCGGCTTCGACGTCTTCGAGCATCGCCGCCGCGAGGAGGCCGCTCCCGGCGAGCTCTATCGGCCCGCCGACCAGACCGTCCAAAAGGCGATCGACTGGCTCGACGTGCGCAATCCGGACCGTCCACTCTTCCTGTGGGTGCACCTGTTCGACGTGCACGAGTGGCAGGCCGTCGCCGCGGGCGAGCTCGACCCGTCGGTCGCGGAGTTGAACGGTCCGTCGTCGATCCACGGCGACGAATTGATCCGGTTCCTCATACGGGATCACGGTGCCGACGTCGACGCGCTGCGCGAAGGAAGCCCGCACGACGCCGCTCGCCTCGTCGACGCGTACGACTCGCAGATCCGTGTCGTCGACGCGGCGATCCGGCGGCTCTACGACGCGTATGGGCGAGTCGCAATCGGCGACGACGCGCTCTGGATCGTGACCGCCGATCACGGGGAGGGACTCGGCAGCCACCACTACGCGGCGCACGGTCGCTACCTCTACGACGAGCAGCTTCACGTGCCGCTCCTCCTCCACTCCACGACCGGCCGGATCGAGCCTCAGGTCCGCGGCGAGCTCGTTCGCCACGTCGACCTGCTCCCGACGATCCTCGACTTGATCGATCACGAGGCAGCCTGGCGTTCGCCTCCGTCCGCCGATCCGTCGCTGCTCGGGCGATCGCTGCGCCCGCTGCTCGAATCGAACGACGCGGGCCCGGAGCGACGCTTGTTCGCCGAGCGGCGGCCTCACGACGATACCACTCTCACCGCGGGGTGGGAGAAGGGCGATCTCCTCGCGCTCCAGGACGCGCGCGTCAAGCTGATCCGCCACACCGAGGGCGAGGACGAGTTCTTCGAGATCGGCGTGGACGCCGGCGAGCGCTTCGATCGGTTCGACCCAACGGACGACGCGCAGGCGCGGATGCGCGCGCTCGTCGATCGACAGCGCGAGCTGATGGAGCGGCAGGCGAAGAGCGTCGCGTCGGGCCGAGTCGATCCCTCGAACCTCGACGAGCTCGGTCAACTTGGGTACCTCGGCGGCCGCTGAGCCCGGACGTTTCAGGCCCAAACGGAGCGGCGCGGGCGCACAACCCCATTCTTGGACTGACAACTGGTTGCAGGGATGAAGATGAAGAGCTTCCCTGCCGGAGTGATCGTCATCGTGCCGTCGACCTTCGTGACCAGATTGTGTCCACGGAGGATGTGAAGGAGGTACGTGATCCTGGCGCTGGCCGTGGCGCCGACCCGTCGCGGAGCTCGCGGTGGCTTTCGATGGCAAACGGTGCCGGGTCGTGGGAGGGGCGTAGGCGCGCGGGCTTGGCGCTCGTCTTGACGCTGACATAGAGTTCACTCTGCATCAACGCTCTCTTCTGCGTCGTCGTCAAAACCGGCGAGGTCCCCTCGAACCCATCCGTGCCCCGCTCCAGAGAGAAGAGCAGAGGCCCGGTCTTGCCGATCTCTCCAGCGTGGACGTCGGCGGAGCGCATCGTTCCAACCAAAGTCGTCTCCATCTTCACCTCGTACGACAACTGGCCCGTCCGTGGATCGAAGAAAAAGAAGCCCCGCCCCGCGGGCGGCGAATACGGCATGTCTCCGAGAGGCGTGTCCACGTTGGGGGACGAGACTTCCTGTCCCTGCTCGAGCAACGCGAGAAAGACGGTTTGACTGGCGGCGGTGCGCGCGGCCAGTGCCGCGAGCAGGATCACGACAGACAAGTACCTCGAGAACCATAGCTGGTGGAGTCCGAGCTTCATGACGACCGCCTCCGTCACGGGAGTTCGAGCTTGGTGATGAACGCATCCGCGAGCGACATGAACTGCTTCTCGGTGGGAAGGTCCGTCGGCAACGTTGGGCAGCCCCAGAAGCCGGAGCAGGCGCTCGACCCACCGTTGAACGTCGCATCGAAACTGAGCAGCGGCGTCAAGGGATCGACCGCATCGAGGTTGGCGTAGAAGTCATCCGTGGTCGGTCCGGAACCGGGCGACGACTGAGTGTCGCCCACGATGTACATCCCGCCCGAGTCGACGCGGATCCCACGCGCGCTGTCACCGAGTGACCCGCCCAGATAGGTCGAGAAGACCACACTGTTCGACTGGATCTTCGTGACGAACGCGTCCCACTGACCCGAGAACAGCAGGATCGGGTTCACTTGGACGAAGTCCGTGGACTGCGCGTAGCCCGTCACGAAGATGTCTCCGTTGCTGTCGGTGGTGACCCCGTAGCCCGCATCATCTTCGCTGCCCCCGAGATAGGAAGAGAATACGAGCGCGTTTGCCGGCATTGTCTGCGTGACGTCGAAGGTCGCGACGAAAGCGTCGGCCTTGTCCGCTGGCGTCAAGAACGGGTCGAACGCCAGCTTGAGCGGGAAGGATGCCGCTGGTGAGAGAGTGCGGCCGGTGATCACGACTTGGCCGCTCGGGTCGACGGCGAGGGCGAGTCCTTGATCGTCGCCCAGGCGGAGCGAACTCACCCCGCTCCCGTTCGGGCCGAGGAACGAGGGCTCGTCAGCGCCCGTCGTCGCCTTGCGAACCACCGGTGTAGCCGTTCTGCCGGAGGATCTCCTCGAGGTCGGGGGGAACCTCGCGGAGCCGCGACTCTCCGCGCCGCAACCGCGCGCCGGCGCCTCGAAGCTGCTCGAGGAACGCGTCGCGGTAGCTCTTCACGCTCTCGACCCGCGCGTCGTTCGAAGCGCTCAAGTCCTTCGATTCGCCCGGATCGACGTTCAGGTCGTAGATCTCGAACGCCGGCGGCTGGAGCGGACGCCCCGCCACGTGACGCGCCTCGTCGAACTCCCGGCGGATCGAGTGGATCGACTTGTAGCCGGATCTTCCCGACGCGAACCGCTTGTCGAAGACGCGTTGCTTCGTGTGCGGATCGGTCGGGATGTTCGTCAACTCGGCGCAGATCGGCAGATCGCGCAGCTCGGCATCCGCGTCGCCCCGCATGAGCGGCACGAGGGACGTGCCGTAGACCTCGTCGACGGCGGGAAGACCGGCCAGCTCAAGGATGGTCGGCTTCACGTCGTAGAGCCGCACGGGCTCGTGCACGACGACGTTCGGCGCCACGTTCGGACCAGCGATGATGAGGGGAACCCGCAGCGTCTCCTCGTAGAGGTTGTTGCGGTGCCCCTTCTGTCCGTGGTCGAAGAACTCTTCGCCGTGATCGGACGTGACGACGATGTACGTATCTCCGGCCACGCCGAGCGCGTGGAGCTTCGCGACGAGCCGCTCGACGTGACGATCGACCCAGTAGATCTCCGCGTCGTAGCAGGCGATCAGGTACGCGAGGTCCACCGGATCCATGCCGGCATGGATCCGCGGGTTGGTCATGAAGTCCCGCGGCTCCAGGTCGCCCGCGTAGTCCGGCGCGAACCGACGCACGATCTCGGCCGGAGCCATGTAGTCGAAGTGCACGTCCCAGTGATGGAGGAACAGGAAGAACGGCTCGCCGCCGCCCTGGTCCAACCACGCCTCGGCCGCCTGCTCGATCCGGTCGGCCGTGACGACGAAGCTCGCCTCGACGTGCTGGGCGGCCAGGTCCCGCGCCTCGTCGCCGGCGGCCGTGCTCGGCTCGTCGTACGCGGTGGGCACCCCGCAGTTCTCGTAGGTGTCGAAGCCGCGCGCGAACCCGAAGTGCGCGTGCAGGTACGGTCCGCCGAAGAAGCCCGCCGTCCGGTAGCCGGCCGCGCGGAAGCTCTCGGCCAGCAGGTGTCGATTCTCGTCGAGCACGTTGACGTCGTTGACGACGCCGTGCAGCTCGTTGGGCATGCCGGTCATCAGGGACATGTGCGCGGCCAGGGTCCACGTCGTCGAGGACCGGGCCACGTCGAATCGGACCCCGCGCTTCGCCAACGCATCGATCGCGGGAGACGTGTCGGGGCCGTAGCCGTAGCAGCCGAGGTGATCGGCGCGCAGCGAATCGATCGAGATCAGGATGACGTTGGGCCGGCTCGGCCGGCGCGAGCAGCTTCCGAGCGCCCCGGCGAGGATCAAGAACGCCGAGACGGCGACGATGGACGAGGGGCGGGGCATCATTGGCGGCAGTCTACCGGCTCTTCGCCCGCATCCACCGGACCGAGACGTCATGGAGTCGTTGCGGTCGGCCCGTCCGTGTGCGAACATCCGCACGTGATCGAGCGAACCGATGCGCCCGGCCGGAACGAAGCGTGAGCGGGCGCACGCGTACAGTTCTTCTCATCGCCCTCCTCGCCGCGGCCGCGCTGGTGCGGGTCCTGTACCTCCAGCAGTACGCGGAGCAGAACCCGTACTACGAGGTGCAGATCGCCGATTGCACGTACTACGACGCCTGGGCGCTCGACCTCGCTCGAGGCGCGCCGCCACCGTCACTCCCGTACTACCAGCCGCCGCTCTACCCGTTCCTCCTCGGGGGCATCTACCGCGCCCTCGACGCGTTCGGACAGCTCGACCATCGCTTCGTCGTCGTCTACGTGATCCAGCTCATGCTCGGCCTCGCGAGCGTGTACCTCGTCGTTTCGATCGGGCGCAAGCTGTTCGACGACGTGACGGGTCTTCTCGCCGGGCTCCTCGCGCTCCTCCACGCGAACCTCCTCTTCTGGGAAGTGAAGCTGCTGATCGCGACGCTGCACGTCTTCCTCGCGCTCCTGGCGATTCGCCTCCTCCTCGGCGCGCGCGGACGGTGGCATCGCTTCGTCCTCGCCGGCGCGGCGGCGGGTCTCCTCGGGATCGCGCGCGCCGACAAGATCCCGTTCCTGATCCTCGCCGCGGTCTGGGTCGCGTGGACCGCGAGGCCGCGGCTCCGCTCGACCGCGCTCTTCGCGTTGCCGATCCTCATCGTCGTCGGCGGCGTCGCCGCGCGAAACGTCATCGTCGGAGGAGACGCGGTGCTGGTCTCGGCGAACGGGGGCGTCAACTTCTGGTTCGGCAACCACGCGGGAGCGAGCGGCGTGAACATGGCGCCGAGCCTCGAGTTCGGCTCCCTCGCCACGCAACGCGAAACAGCCAAACGGATCGCGGAGGAGGCGGCTGGGACGACGCTCTCGGACTCCGAGGTCTCGCGGCACTTCTTCGACAAGGGCCTCGAGTTCCTCCGCTCGAGTCCGAGCACGGCGGCCGAGGCGCTCGCGAAGAAGCTCCGGCTCGGGGTCTCCGACCTCGAAGCCGACATCGGTTGGCTGTTCGAGGCCGAGCTCCTCTACGCGCCGATCCTCGCGTTCCTCCCGGTCCCGTTCGGGCTGCTCCTGGGACTGGGCGCGGCGGGACTGGTGGCGTCGGCGCGACGGCGTGAAGTGTGGCTCTTGGTCGCCCTCGTGCTCTCGTGCTACGCGGTGATCATGCTCTTCTTCATGGGCTCCCGTTTCCGGCTCGCCGCCGCTCCCGCCCTCGCGATCCTCGGCTCGCACGGCGTGATGACGACCGTCCGCGCCGTCGCCTCGGGCGCGTGGCTCCGAGCGGCGTCTCTCGCGTTGGTCACGGCGGTCGTCGTGGCCCACGCGGTCTACGTCAAACGGACCTTCGAGTACGAGAAGGGCCGCACGCTCCATAGCGTGCTCCTGGCGAACACGACGCAACTCATCGGGCAGGCGCACGTCGAGCTCGGGCAACGCGCCGAGGCGCGAGAGGCGTTTCGTCGAGTCCTCGAGAACTACCCGATCTCGTTCAAGGCGTACTACTGCCTCGGGAAGATGGCGTGGGCCGACGCACGGGCGGCGGACGATCCGGCGGCGCGCCGGCGCCTCTCGTCGCTCGCCCGCAAGCAGCTCCTCCAGTCGCGGGAGCTGATGTCCGCGTTCCCCGATACCCACGTGACTCTGGGCGAGATCGCGATGGAGAAGGAGCTGCACGATCCGAACGCCGCCGCGCGGCACTTCCGCGACGCGCTCGACGTGGACCCGAGCCCGAGGAACTTCGTCCGACTCTTCGGAGCCTTGGTCGCGGCGCGGCGGCTCGCGGAGGCGGAGCAGTGCGTCGCCGAGTTCGCGGGCGTCCACCCCGGGCATGATCGAGTCGCGGAGCTCGAGGCGGCGCTCAAGCGAGCGCGACGGCCGTAGCGGACGAATCCGTCGCGGTCGGGGTCCACGGGACGCTCGGACGACCAGACGTTCGATCACGCGCCGCGCCGGGAGCGGCGGTCGCGGCCCTCTCCGCGGCCGCCGTCCGCCTTCGTCAGGGTCGCGACTTCCGCTTCCGGCCGCGAGGCGCCACCACGCCACCGACCCGCCAAGGGGTCAACACCAGCTCGAGGTCCTCGACCAACCACCGCGCCGCGGCGCTTCGGGGGTCGTAGGCCCACGTGAGGAGCGATCCGCTCAACGTCGTCTCGACCACGCGCGCGAGGGCCTTGGAATCGGCCTGCGGCACCAGCTCCCCGGCCACCTTCGCCTCATCGATCAGGCGCTCGAAGGCGTCGCGCGCCGCCTTGGCCTGCGCCGCGAGGTGGCGCCGGAAGTCCTCGTCGGTGAGGTCGATCTGAAGGTAGGCCAGATTGCGAGCCAGCGCGGCGGGCGACGCGGCGAGCCCGGCCATGCACTCCGCGTACGCTCGCAAGGCGCCGAGCGGAGACGCGTGTTCGTTCCGCAGCGATTCCATGAAGTTCCCTTGTCCCGCGGCGGACCGCTCGGCGAGGGCCAACAGCATCTGGCGCTTCGAGCCGAAGCGCTGGACGAGCACCCCCGCCGTGATCCCGGCTTCCTCGGCGACCGCGGCGAGGGTCAGCTCCCCGGGCCCGAGCCGCGTCATCGCCCGATGCACGGCGGCCAGGAGGTCTTCGTCGCTTGCTTTGCGCGGCCGTGGACTCATGGGCTGGACATTTTCTAAACGGGCATTTAGATTCATTTCTAAACGACGGTTTAGATTACCGGTGCGGGATCACCGCGCCATCACCAACTCGAGGAGAAGTCCGATGAGGATCGTGACGTACGGAGCCGCCTGCAGCCTCGACGGGTTCATCGCGCGAACGGACGGAGCCGTCGACTGGCTCCTCTTCACCGGCGACGCCAAGGAGATCATGTCGTCGTACTGGAAGCGCATCGACACGGTGCTGATGGGCCGAAAGACGTGGGAGGCCGCCGCCGCGCAGGGCGGCACGGACGACACCTCCTCCGGGATCAAGACCTTCGTGTTCTCGCGGACGCTCCAGGCGCTTCGCAAGGGCGACGCCGAGCTGGTGCGCGGCGACGCCGGCGAGTTCGTGCGCACGTTGAAGCGGGCTCCCGGCCGGGACATCTGCGTCCTCGGCGGCGGCGATCTCGCGCGTTCCCTGCTGGCGGCGGGCGTCGTGGACGAGATCGGGTTGAACGTCCATCCCGTCCTCCTCGGGTCGGGAGTTCCGCTGTTCGTCGACCCGCGGCGACAGATCGATCTGGAGCTCGCGGAGTGCCGCGCGCTCGAAGCAGGTTGCGCGCTGCTGACCTACCGCGTCCGCCACCCCGCTTGATCGGCGCGCCGCCCGCCAACGCGGCGACGACGTTCACGCACCGGCCCAGCGGCTCCGGAAGACGAAGTAGACCGCGCCCAACAGGAAGAGCGCCGCCCAGAGGTAGTCCAGCTTCACCGGCTCCTTCATGTAGAGCGCCGCGAACGGCACGAAAACCGCGAGCGTGATGATCTCTTGGAGCATCTTTAGCTGCCCGACGGTCAAGACCGTGTAGCCGATCCGGTTCGCCGGCACCTGAACGAGGTACTCGAAGAGCGCGATCGCCCAGCTCACGAGCGCGGCGATGATCCACGGCTTCGTGCGCAGCTCCTTCAGGTGCGCGTACCAGGCGAAGGTCATGAACACGTTGCTGAGCGCGAGGAGGAGCGCGGTCTTCAGGACGGGCGACATTCTGGGGGATGGTTCGTCGCGAGCGACGCCTCCGGGACGGGACCACCGCTCGAACCGCGTCCCTCGGCGCTCGAGCCTCGAGTTGGGGCGGCACGAATTCTATCCCGTTCGCGAGCACGAGCGAGCTCCCGCGAGCCTCGTCGACCTGGCAGAATCACCGCGTCAACGTCCCCGGGTTCTCGACTTCGCGCATCATGATCACGACGATTCTCTTCTGCTTGGGTCTGGTCCTTCTCGTCGGCGGCGCCGAGGCGCTCGTGAAGGGCGCCTCGCGCCTGGCCGCAGCGATGGGCATCTCCCCCCTCGTCATCGGGTTGACCGTCGTCGCCTTTGGCACCAGCGCGCCGGAGCTCGCGGTCAGCGTGCGGTCGAGCGTGATCGGCCAGCCCGACGTCGCGCTCGGCAACGTACTCGGGAGCAACATCTGCAACGTCCTCTTGATCCTCGGACTGTCGGCGGCGATCACCCCGATGGTGGTCGAGCAACGCCTCGTGCGCATCGACGTCCCGCTGATGATCGCGGTCACCGCGATCGTCTACGGGATGGCGTGGGACGGAGCCATCGGCCGCGTCGACGGCGTCATCCTGGCCTCGTGCGTCGTCTTCTACACCGCGTTCGCGGTCGTGAAGAGCCGCCGCGAACCAAGAGCCGTCGAACGAGAGTACGAGGAGGCGCTCGACCTCCCCGAACGTCGCCCGCGCGCGGGCCGCGCGGCATGGAACGTCATGCTCGTCGTCGGCGGCCTCGGGTTCCTCGTCCTCGGTGCGCACTGGCTGGTCGAAGGCGCCGTCGCGGGGGCGCGCTGGCTCGGAGTCGACGAGCTCGTGATCGGCCTGACCGTCGTCGCGGTCGGCACTTCGCTGCCGGAGCTCGCGACGTCGGTGCTCGCGAGCATTCGCGGCGAGCGCGACATCGCCGTCGGCAACATCGTCGGGAGCAACCTCTTCAACCTGCTCGCGGTTCTCGGCTTCTCGGGCGCGATTTCCCCAGCCGGCGTGGCGGTGTCGCCCGCCGCGTTCCAATTCGACTTCCCGGTCCTGCTCGCGACGACCTTCGCGTGCCTGCCGATCTTCGTGACCGGGCACGCGATCGCGCGCTGGGAGGGGATCTTCTTCCTCGGCGGCTACATCGCCTACGTGACGCACCTCATCCTCGCGGCGACCGGCCACGCCGTCTTGCCCGGATTCCGAGCGGCGATGGCTTTCTTCGTCCTGCCGCTGGTCGCGTGCACGCTGGGCGTCTCGCTGTGGCGGCACGTCCGGTCGAGACCGCCGCACGCGTGACCGAAAACGCGGGCGTCGCTCAGTGGTTCAGCGTCGCGACGGCCCGCGATACGCCGTCGAGCGTGAGCGGGAACATCCGACCCTCGAACGCCTCGTTCACCATCCCGATCGAGTGCGTGTAGCTCCAGAACTCTTCGCGCACGGGATTCAGCCACGCGTGATGGGCGTACCGCCGCCGCAGGCGCTCGAGCCAGTCCAGCCCCGGCTCGGCGTTCTCGTGTTCGACCGATCCGAACGGGTACGCAAGCTCGTATGGGCTCATCGAGGCGTCTCCGACGAGGACGAGCCGATACTCCGGACCGTACGTGTTCATCACGTCGGACGTCGGCGTCGCCTCGCTCCAGCGACGGCGGTTGTCGCGCCAGACGCGTTCGTAGACGCAGTTGTGGAAGTAGTACGGCTCGAGGTGCTTGAACTCCGAGCGTGCGGCGCGGAACAGGTCCTCGACCTCGCGGACGTGGACGTCCATCGACCCGCCCACGTCGAGCAGCAGGAGGACCCGCGCCGCGTTCCGGCGCTCGGGGACGAAGCGCAGGTCGAGGTGCCCCGCGTTCTTCGCCGTCGCGCCGATCGTCCCGTCGAGGTCGAGCTCATCGTTCGCGCCCTCGCGTGCGAAGCGTCGTAGCCGGCGGAGCGCCATCTTCAAGTTTCGCGGCCCGAGTTCCGCGTCGCCGTCGAGGTTCTCGAACTCGCGCCGGTCCCAGACCTTCACCGCGCGCCGCAGGCGCGATCCCTCCTGGCCGACGCGGACGCCGGCGGGATTCGAGCCGTACGCTCCGAACGGCGACGTCCCGCCGGTGCCGATCCACTTCGAGCCGCCCTGGTGCCGCTCCCGCTGCTCGGCCAGCCGCTTCTTCAACGTCTCCATCAACTCGTGAAGGTCCAGCGCAGCGAGGCGCTCGAGCTCCTCGGGCGAGAGCAGCCGTTCGGCGAGCTTCCTCAACCACTCGGACGGGATCTCGCGCGGCGCGCCGCCTTCGTCGGTGACCGCTCCGCCGAACGTCGCGCTGAACACGAGGTCGAACCGATCGAAGAAGCGCTCGTCCTTCACGAGCGTCGTCCGCGCGAGGTGATAGAACGACTCGATCGAGAAGACGTCGAGGCCGCCGGCGAGAGCCCGGAGCAACGTCAGGTACTCGGTGAGCGTCACCGGCACTCCGACCTCGCGGAGCTTGAGGAAGAAGTGAAGGAACACGGAGCGCCTCAGTTCATCCCGAGCGGTCCACGCCGCTTGTACGCCCGGCGCAGGAGCTCGACGTCCTGCTCGTTCTTCATCAACGCGCCGAACAACGGCGGCAACGGGTCGGCGGCGGCGCGGAGCTTCTTCACCGCGCCCTCCTCGGCCGAGAGAAGCTGGATCCAGTCGAGGAACTCCGACGTGGACGGCTTCTTCTTCAGCCCGGGCACGTCGCGCACGTCGTAGAACACGGCAAGCGCGTCGCGAAGGAGCTCTTCCTCGAGGTTCGGGAAGTGAACGTCGACGATGCGAACCATCGTTTCCGGATCGGGGAAGCGGATGAAGTGGAAGAAGCAGCGGCGCAGGAACGCGTCCGGCAGCTCCTTCTCGTTGTTCGACGTGATGAGGACGACCGGGCGCGTCCCGGCGGCGATCGTCTCCTTCGTTTCGTGGACGAAGAACTCCATGCGATCGAGCTCGTGCAGGAGGTCGTTCGGGAACTCTATGTCGGCCTTGTCGACCTCGTCGATCAGCAGAACCGCGCCGCCCTCGACCTCGAACGCCTCCCAGAGGCGGCCCTTGACGATGTAGTTCCGGATCTCGTGGACGCGCGCGTCGCCGAGCTGCGAGTCGCGCAGCCGGGCCACCGCGTCGTACTCGTAGAGACCGTGGCGCGCCTTGGTCGTCGACTTGACGTGCCAGGTGAACAGCGGTTTGTCGAGCGCCTTCGCGATCTCGGCCGCGAGCACCGTCTTCCCGGTCCCCGGCTCGCCTTTCACGAGGAGGGGCCGGCGCAGCCGGACGGCCGCGTTCACCGCGATCATCAGATCCTCGGTCGCGACGTAGGTCTCGGTTCCCTCGAATCGTGCGGGTTGGCTCATCCGCGCCAGTCTACCGAGCGGGCTTTTCGCTCGTGACCGAAACGTGGACTCGAGCCGGCGGCACCTCGGCGCGGGTCGGCACCACGGGAATCGAACGCGACGCGCTCGCTCGCGTGTCCAGACGCGCCGCGGCGCGGCCTATGAACACCCAGACCGAACGAAACAGAGGACATGGAAATGAAGCTTATCCCAGCCGCGTTGCTGCTCTCGATCGTCGCACCGTCCGCCGCCGGGCAGGCCTGGCTCGACGCGCCACGCGAGCTCATCCAGACGGACGGCGAGTTCCTCGCCGGCGTCGCGGACGTCGACGGCGACGGCCGGCTCGACTTCCTCGTCAAGCAGGCCACGATCTCCATCAACGGGATCGCAGGGTTCTACGTGTTGCTCGGGACCGGACCGTACACCTACTCGCCCGGTGCGATCGTCGCCGCGTCGCCGGTCGGGTTCGAAGCGGAGCAGTACATGATCGCGGGCGACGTCACCGGCGACGGCCGCCCCGACGTCGTCACGAGCCTGCGCGAGGTGTCTGGCGCGCCGGGTTTCGGATTCCTCGTCTACGTCAATCAAGGCGGCGGCACGTTCGCGGCGCCGATCCACACGCCGCTCCCCGGCCTGCCGAAAGGTGCCGCGTTCAGCGACTGGAACAACGACGGGATCGACGAGCTCGTCACGACGACCACGGTGGTGACGCCGGGGATGCCGTTCGTCACGAGCCTGCGGCGCTGGACGTGGAACGGCGCCGGATTCACTCCGTCCAACGAGTCGATCCACCCCGACTTCCTCGAGGTGATCTCGGTGGGCGACGTGACCGCCGACGGGGTCGACGACGTCGTGGCCGGCGCCGCGGCGAGCGAGCTCGTCCATCTGTACCCGAGCCTCGCCAACGGCGACTTCGCGGCACCCGTCTCGTTCGGGGACCGCCCGGCGTCATCGGCGACCGTCGCCCCAACTGCACCGACGTCGACGGGGACGGCGACACGGACGTCTTCGTGGCCTGGAACGGCTCCGGTGTGCTCGACATCTCGTTCGCCGTGCTCACGAACGACGGCGCCGGCGGACTCACCGTGGGACCGGTGCAGTCGTTCGGCACGGAGGCCGGGCTCTACTGGAGCGGCGAGACCCACCTCGCGGATTGGGACGACGACGGCGACCTCGACGCGATCATGAGCTGGGATTCGCTCCTGTTCTTCGAGAACGACGGCAACGTCTTCTCGCTCGCCGGCTGGTTCCCGATCGCCGGCACGGACGACGACGGCGGCGTCGGCGCGGGAACGGCGGACTTCGACGGCGACGGGTTCACCGACTACGCGGCGGGGCGCGTCATCAAGTACGGCAACGGACGAATCGAGGATGCCGGCCTCGGGATCGACTCGCCGGTCATCCAGGTCGTCGATCACGACGGCGACGGCGACCTCGACTTCGTGGAACAAGGAGGAGCCGTCTACCTGAACGACGCCAGCGGGCGATTCACCAAGTTCTCCAAACCGTGGCCTCCCGTCACGTCGCCGTTCCTCCTCACCAGCGTGGCGGCGTTCGGCGACTTCACCGGCAACGGCACCGAGGACGTCGTCGTGGAACTGCTGGAGATCGTCGTGCCGTTCGACAGCAAGTTCGTCGACATGCGCGTGCTTCAGCGCGAGCCGGACGGCACCTACGAGTTCTTCGGCATCGCGTCGACGAGCGACTTCAGCGACCTCGTCGACTTCCGGCTGCGTCACGTCGACCTCGACGGTGACGGCGACGTCGACATCGCGCTGCGCAACGGATGGCGCGAGAACAATGGCGCGGCCGGGTTCCACGTGCTCCACTCCGACTTCGCGGGACAGCCCGTGGCGCTGGCCGACGTGGACGGGGATGGTCGAAACGACGTCGTGACGTACGCGACCGGCGCGGGAGGCGCGACGATGCACACGCTCTGGAGGAACCAGGCCGCTTCGTTCGTGTCCGAGGTCCTCGCGTCGGAGAACCACCCGACGGGCAACCTCGCGACGACGTCCTACCTCGCGGACGGCGACCAGGACGGCGACCTCGACTTCTACGTCGGAACGTCGGTCGGTGGACCGGCCGTGATCGTGCGTGAGAACGTCGGCGGCGCGTTCGGTCCGGCGACGCTGCTTCCGTCGATCGGGTTCGGGTACGAGGCGCTCGCCTTCGACGACTTCGACGGCGACGGCGTCCTCGACCTCATTGGTGCGCGCACGAACAGCAACATCGGCGGGACCGCCGTGATCTGGCGGCGCGCCGGCCCGGGGCTCGCGTACGACGCGCCGGTCCCGTTCTTCGCGAACCCGGTGCAGACGCCGCTCGATCTCGACGGCGACGGCGACCTCGACCTGATCGGGCGCCGTCCGGTCCGGAACGCGCTGCACACAGGTGACACGGCCGGGTTCATCCGCCAGTACGGCGCGGGCAGTCCCGGCCCATCCGGCGTCACGCCGGTCCTCGGATTGAAAGGTCCGGCCCGCGCCGGCGAGGTCGCCGAGCTTCGTTTCCGTCGCGCCCAGGGCGGAGCGATCTCCGTCTTCGCGTACGGCCCGTCCGCGGCCCAAATCGCGGACCTGCCGCTCCCGGGCATGACGCTCCTCGTCGCTCCGGTCACCGTCGCCGTCGTGCTTCCACTGGGCGGAACGCCGGGCGCTCGCGCCGAAGGCACCCTCGACGTGCCGTTCTTCGTGCCGCCCGCCCTGATCGGCATGCGTCACTTCATGCAGTTCTTCGCGCAGGACGGCGCGGGCGCGGCGGCGTCGAACGGAGTGGAAGTGCTATACGGCCCGTGAGCGACCGCTCCTTATCCCCTTCCGCCGCGCAGGTAGTCGGCGACGACCGGGTCTCGCGGCGCCTCGAACAGCCGCTCGGTCGGCCCCTTCTCGAGCAACGCGCCGGCGCCGTCGCGGAGCCACAGCACCGCGACCTCGTCGGCGATCCGTCGAGCCTGCGCCAGGTTGTGGGTCACGATCACGACGGTGACACGCGGGCAGTGCGACGCGATCAGCTCCTCGACGACGCCGGCGGCGATCGGGTCCAGCGCGCTGCACGGCTCATCGAACAGGATCACGTCCGGTTCGAGCGCGAGCGCGCGCGCAGCAATACAGGGCCGCTGCTGCTGTCCGCCCGAAAGCGACTGCGCCGGTACGTGGAGGCGGTCCTTCACTTCGTCCCACAGTCCCACGTCTCGCAGCGCCGCCTCCGAGATCCCAGGAACCTCGCTCGACGGTCACGTGATGCTCCTTCAACGGCAGCTCGAGGTTGCGCCGAATCGAGAGCGGAAGCGGGTTGGGGCGCTGGGAGACCATCGACGCACCTCCGCAGTCCCTGCACGTCGTAGCGCGGCGCGTGGATGTCGTCCCCGTTTCCTCACGATCCGCCACCGCGCCGTCAGGACGGCCGGCTGACCGTCACGTTTCGCCGGATCCACACGGGCATGATCCGGTGTCATTGGTCTCCGCCCGGCGAGTCCGCGGCCGGACCCGCCGCCGCCGACTCCGCGGCGATGACCCGGTCCATCTCCACCAGATGCTCATGCAGGATGCGTCGGACCTCTTGAACCACTTGAGGATTCGACTGGCACGAGTGCTTGTCCCGCACCAGATACAGGCTGTCGGCACCCGCGATCGCGGCCGATCGATACGCGACGACACCGTCGTCACCGTCGGGCGGGTCATCGTGCCCATCGATGGCGACGATACAGTGCTGGCGGACGCCAGTCGCGACCGGCAGGTCGGCCAGCGTGGTCAGGTAGGGGTTGTCCGTCCGCATGCCGAGCACGCTGCTCGGTGTTGCGCCCTCCAGGTCGCCACGGAACGAGTCCAGGTTGCGTATGAACAAGTCTTTCGTGACTCCGGCGAGGTGCCGGGGGAGTCGGATGAGACCGCCGAAGAAACGCGTGTACCAGCGGTCGGCCAGGAAGCTGCCGCGGTGCGGCGTGGCGATGTAGATCACGCGCCCGATGAACGGCAGCGGGTCGGAGAAGAACAGCCGCTGCACCAGTGCCCGAGTCTCCGGCGACATGTCGAGTTCGTCGAACGGCTTGTTGAACACCGAGCCCCAGAGGGTCCTATCGGGATCGCGGGCGACGAGGTGCCGCGCCAGGAGCCCGCCCTGGCTGTGACCGAGCACGACGACGTGGTCCAGGGCGGAGTCGAGTCGGTCAGGATCCAACCGCCGACGCGTCTCCTCGAGCGAGGTCTTCAGCCGGTCCGCGGACACCAGCACCGGCTCTCCCGATCGATACGCGAAGAACCACGGCTGCACCCTTCGGCGGAAGACCGGATCGGCGAAGAGGTCGTTCACCATGCCGGCCCAGCGCGCCAGGCTCGACGCCGTGCCGTGGACGAAGACCACCGGGACCTTTCCGGGCTGGTACGGCCCGAACACGTAGAGCCCGGAGTAGTCCACGGCATCGTCGCCTCCGAGGAACTCGGGGAGTTCGAGGTCGAACAGCCTCGAGTCGGCGACGAAGTACGCGATGTTGGCGCTGATGTCGTATTCGAGCGGAACCGTGCGACCCGCGACCTGCACCTCCTGTTCGAGCGAGGGCTGGCGCAGTTCGATGATCCCCGTGAGCCGGTCCGCCGCCAGCGCGTCCACCCCACCGTCGAGGCGAAGCAGGCAATTGGCCGCCACAGAGCGGGCGGTCATCAGGTAGCCGGCCACGTCGGCCGGCGCCTGGTCCGTGTCGCGCCGCGCCGCGATGAGCGCCACGCCCAGCCCCGATTGACGGTAACGGTTCGCGAGACCGTGGACCTCGAACTCGTCCGCGGGGAGGAACCGGGCGAGCTTCGTCAGGTCCAAGCCAGCGCCGCGCAGGTCGACGGCAAGACGAACCCGGCCGGCGACGAGGCGTCTCTCGCCGGGCGCGAAGCGCAGGCCGTCGCGGTCATCATCCTTCAGGGCCTCCGCCAAACCACGATTGTAGATCCGGCAACTCAGGCGGGTTCGCGGGTCGTACGCGTGGAATGGAGCCCCCAATCCGGTGTCGAACAGGCAGAACCACGCCCAACACGCGCTGGTCAAATACAGGTCGCGATCGTCCTCCTCGCGCGCGGCGAGAAAGGACAGCTCGGCCAAGGCCAAGGCAGCCCCGCGCTCCCGCGCCGCCACGGCCACGCGCTGCAGTTCCACCAGCGCGGCCCGCGGGTCGTCCTCCCACGTCGCTCCAAGCGAGTACTGGTTCAACACCAGACGGGTCATCGCGCTCGGCTCGGACGCGGTCAACGCGTTCACCCCGAGCTGGCGCGCGGAATGGTCGGCCCCCACGTGCTCGACGTAGATCAGCGGCGAGCAACCGGTCAGCACGGCCGCAACGACCGCGGCCGCGACGGCAGACGCGGCTTTGGCTGGATGGACGGGGTTCATTCCTCGAGGGGCGACGCGTCGCCCGTGCGCAGCTTGGCCAGGCGGTCGCCGAGCCGATCGGCCCAGTAGTCGAGCGAATCGTCCACGTCGCCCCATTTCGTGAACGCGTTGCGGAGCGTCTTGGCGCCCATGCGCTCGTCCACGGCGGCCGCCAGCCGTTTTCCGCTGGTCGAGTCGAGGATCTCGCACTCCACCGCGGCCTGGCCCACGAACACCGCCGTGTCACGGTCCAGATCGCCGAGCTTCGCCAGCAGCCTCAGTTGCGGAACAGTGGTCGTGATCGCGTTGCCGACGACCCTGGCCCCCTTGGCCTCGGTGATGGCGGCACGGATGCGCAGAACGCCCGGGCCGGGCTCGGCGACCATGCGATAGTCCTCCGCGAGCCGGCTGTAGACCGCATGGTACAGACGGTCGGTCATGCGCTGCTGCGTCTCGGGATCCACGGTCTCGCCGTGATCGCCGTCCACGACCCAAAAGGTGACGTCATCGAGCAACACCGAGTCGTAGACGCTGAACGCGGTCGATTCGTCGAGGTAGACCAACTGAGCCTCGCCATCGGCTCCCGCGTGCAGCTGCGAGTAGTCGCCGAGGAATCCCGAGGCCTTGGCCGACGTGGTCTGCTCGGTCGTCGTGCACCCGAACCACGCCGCGGCGGCGACGGACAAGACGAGCTGGACCGAGAGAAGGCGGTCAATACGCATACGCATCTTCTGTTCCCATCACTTTCTGTCTTCGCCGATCGGCGAAGGACGATCGCAGCGTACCCTCGGAGGAATCCAGCTCCATCACCGGATCCGAGTCCTTCGGCCCCGGCTCGTACCCATCGCAGTCAGTGCGCCACCGTGTGGATCAGTGGGGCGCGCACTCGTTGACTCCTGCCATCATTTGGGGTTCGGCCCACCGAGAGAGACCCAGACGCCGCCGTTTCGCCGCGGTCCGGACGCGCACACAAGCGCGACGAGGTTCTGGTCGTGGTCGACAACGACGGGCCGGCGGGTGCGAGCGCTTCGTCTTGGGGCGGACGAAGAAGGATACGCCGAGCGGCATGACAACGAAAGCTGGCGTCGTCGAAATACCCCGGTGGGGCCGCTATGATCCCGTCGAACCTCGGCGGCACCCCACATCTGTCCGCACGAACACGCGATCCAAGTTCGGCGGCGAGCGGCGGCGAGGAATCACGTCGTATCCGAATTGGACGGATTCGAGAGAAGTCGACGGCGGCGGCCGTCATCGAGTCGAGTCCGCGAGTCGCGTCCGAGGTGGACTTCCTTTGGCACGAGATAGGCCGCGGCCGGAAAGCGCGCGGTCGACCACGACCGATGGGACCTTGGCTTCCATGACACACATTCTCTCCGAGTCGCGGCGAGACGGGACGGAAGGCAAGACGTCCCGTCTCGAGCCGGTTTGGGTTCTCGCACGCGTAGGGTTTCTCGCTGCGGCGAGCTTGGTCATCCTCGCTTTGGCCTCCTGGTCCGTGCTGGCCGTTTACTTCTCGAACATCCCTGATCAGCGTCTCCGCGCGGCGGCGGCAACATCGTTCGGCGCCGGCACGGTCGCCGCCTTCTTGTTTCTCCCCGACCGCTGGCGTACCGTCCGTTGGTTCCTGGCCGCGTTCCTGACGATCTTGCTTTGGTGGCGGAACATCCCGGGCTCCCACGACCGAGACTGGAAGGTCGACGTTGCGGTCCTGCCCACGGTGAGCTTTCACGAGGGCGGCCGCCGTGCGACCATCCAAGGAATCCGTAACTTCGATCACCGCGGAACCGACGACTTCACCGCCCGCTACGACACCAGGACGTATGACCTCGACGACCTCGAGACGATGGACTTGGTGCTGTCGGACTGGGGCCTTGGCGACGTGGTACACACCATGCTCTCGTTCGGGTTCCGCGGCGGCGGCTACCTGGCTGTCTCGGTCGAGACCCGGCTCGAGCGGGGAGAGCCTCAGTCAGGCCTGCGCGGTCTGTTCAAGCAGTACGAGCTGATCTACGTGCTGGCCGACGAGCGAGACATCATCAGGCTGCGGACCAACGTACGGCGGGAGAACGTCTACGTCTATCCAACCACGACGTCTCCCGCGGAGGCACGTATCGTGCTCTCGGACATCTTGGAGACCGTCAACTCCATCGCAGCAGAGCCCCGGTTCTACAACACGATCACCCACAACTGCACGACCGGCATGCTGCCGCACCTGCAGAAGGCGCGGCGGATCGACACCTGCGACGTCCGGTTCCTGTTGAACGGGCAGACCGTCGAGCGGGCCTACGCGCTCGGATCGATCCGCACTCAAGGCTCCCTGACCGACACCCGACGGCTTCATCACGTCAATCGGTACGTCGCGAACTCCTCCGACGCTGCCGACTTCTCCCTTCGGATTCGACCGCATCTCAGGAATCGTTGAGGATCGTGACCTGGTCGCGTGCCTCATGGGAGACGATCTGTTTCTCCAGACCAGGAACGGCAATGACACGTTCTCGCTATTGCCGACCATTGTCGCCGCCAAGACCTTGATCCTGGCGGGCGGGGGCAAGAAACAGTCTCCCTGACCTCGTCGACTGGATCCTCTTGCTTGGGTCGGCGCG
The DNA here is from genome assembly GCA_964649825.1 of uncultured Phycisphaeraceae bacterium. GTDB lineage: Bacteria > Planctomycetota > B15-G4 > B15-G4 > JADJEK01 > CAZYQW01. The sequence goes on from CAZYQW010000140.1 coordinate 42,152, forward strand.
TGATTCGGACCGTGCGGCCTCGGAAATCGCCGGCCTCGGCGGCGGCGGTGTGACGTCCCGTCGCTTACGTTCGCAATCCCCCGCCGGGAACATCCCGGCCCCCGTCACTGCGACGCGACCCCCAGCAAAGGGCGGCGGCCGATGGTGTGGGCCCGGGCGTCCGGGACCTGCGCCTCCTCGAGGACGCGACCGAGGCTCGCGTGGTCGACGGGCGCGGCGGCCGTCGACGGCGCGGCGATCCGACCGAGCATGACCTTCATGGCCAGGGTGCGGCGCGCATCCTGGGCGAAGACGCGGTGATCGCACCCATGCCGCCGCGAGCGATCTCGCCGCGATAGACGTGGCGCCGCCAGTTCTCCCGGCGTGCGCGGAGTCGATCGAGGAACCCGTGCCAGCCGGTGTCGCCCTTCGCGTCCGCCGACCGGTCGACGGTGCGGTCGACCGGCTTCTGCTGGTCCAAGGCATGGTGCGTGGCCTTTCTCGACTCATCGAGCGGAATCGCTGTCGGGTCTTCCGGCGCGATCGGATTGTGCAGGGCAGACCGGACGGTGAGCTCACGCGCCGTCGCCATTGTTAGGAGGACCGCCATGCAGAATCGTCACCGTTTCCCTCGCTCCATCGTCGTCGTCGCCGCCGTCGTCCTGGCCACCGGCGGATCGTCCCTCGCCGCGGAGCGCCTCGCGGCGCCCCCGATCGACGCGCTGCCCTCGGTCGGCCCGTTCGTCGAGAATCGCGGTCAGTGGCCGGCCGCGGCGCGCTTCGTCGCGCGGCGCGGCTCGCTTGCCGTGGGCGTCGAGCCGGACGGTTTGTTGATCGAGCTGGAGCGGCCGCGATCCGAGCACGAGCTGGACGTGACCGCGGTGCGGTTCGCGTTCGAGGGTGCGGAAGAGGCGACGCTCGTGGGCAGAGACCAGGCGGAGGGGTACGTGAACTTCCTGCTCGGCCGCGATCCACGTGGCTGGCGCACCCACGTTCCGATCTACGCCGTCGTCTCCTACCTCGGCCTGTACCCGGGCGTGGAGTTGAGGCTGCGCGACCAAGACGGCACGATCGAGTATGACGTCCTGCTCACGGACGATGCGGACCTCGACCGCGTCGTGATCCGCTGCGACGGTGCGCACTCCATGGAGGTGGCGGCGGATGGGGCTCTCGAGGTGGTTACTCCGCTCGGCGTGCTGCGCCAGAGTCCACCTACGACGTGGGTCGACCTTGCGACGGGTGAACGCCGGTTCATCGAGTGCCGCTTCCGCATGCTCGATGATCGGCGCTTCGGTTTCGAGCTGGCCGAGAAGCGCCCCTCTGGGCTGCTCGTGATCGACCCCGGCCTCGTGTGGTCAACGCTCGTTCCCGGCGGTCTTGGAGACGACATCGCGCGCTCGATCGCGGTCGACGGTCAGGGTCGAGTCACCGTCACCGGCATGACGCGTTCGTCGTTCTTTCCCACGACGCCGGGCGCCGTCATCACCGTCAACCCGAGCAGCGCGGTCGACGCCTTCGTCACGCGCGTCAACTCGACCGGCACCGGCCTCGTCTACTCGACCTATCTCGGCGGCACCGCGGACGACGAGGCGTACGACCTCGCGGTCGACGCGGCCGGTTTCACGTACGTGGTGGGCACGACTCAGTCCGCCGACTTCCCGGTGACGCCGTTCGCGTACGACAAGACGTTCGCCGGCGGCGCGCCGACCCCGAACGACGCGTTCATCGCGAAGCTCGATCCCACCGGCAGCTTCCTCGCGTGGTCGACCTACTTGGGGGGGACGCCCGGCATCGATATCGCGTACGCCGTCGCGGTCGACTCCGCCGGACAGGTCACGGTGGCGGGCGCCGCCGGATTCGGAATACCGACGACCCCGGGCGCGTACGACGCGAGCTACAACTTCGGGGGCGACGTGTTCGTGACTCGCTTCAACGCCGCTGGCAGCGCCTTGGTCTGGTCGACGGTCATCGGCACCCCGAGCCTCGAGCTGATGTTCGACATCGCGCTCGCCGCCAATGGCGACGTGATCGGAGTTGGAGAAGCACAGGCGGATGGCTTCCCGGTGACTGCCGGCGCCTATGACGTGAGCCATGGCGGTGGCTACGACGCGTTCGCCTTGCGGCTCAGCAACGACGGCAGCTCCCTGCTGTGGTCCACGTACCTCGGTGGCACTTCGATCGATAGCGCGGCGGCGGTGGCCGTCGCGACGAACGGGGAGGTGACCGTCGCCGGGACGACCTCCTCGCCGGGCTTCCCCACCACCGCGGGTGTCGCCGACACGTCGTTCGGCGGACCGAGCGAGGCGTTCGTCACTCGACTGGTCGCCAACGGCGGAAGCCTGGTGTGGTCGACGTTCCTCGGCGGCACGGCGGGCACCTTCATGAGCGGCGAAGATCGAGGAAACGGGGTGGCGCTGCGGCCCGACGGATCCGCGGTCGTCGTGGGCCGCACCGAGAGCGCCGACCTGCCGGTGACCATCGGCTGCTTCGATGACTCGTACAACGGTGTTCACTCCGACGGCTTCGTGGCCACGCTGACCGCCACCGGAGCCCTTGCCTACTCGTCCTACCTCGGCAGCGCGGGTGGCAACAACGAGGACGAGTGCTTCGCGGTTGCCCTCGGAGCGGATGGGTACGCCAACGTGACCGGCTTCGCCGGCTACGACGACTTTCCCACTACTGCCGGCGCATACGGGTCGGTGTCCGGCGGCGGGTGGGACGTCTTCGTGACTCGCATGGACCTGACCTCGTCGTGCCCGGCGGCGGAGCAGAGCTACGGACAAGGCTGGCCGGGAAAGCACGGCGTGCCTGCGCTCACGTCGAGCGGGCCGCCCCGCCTGTGCGAGCCGCACGGGATCACGATCCAGAACTCGAGCGGGAGCTTCACCGCAGCGTCCCTCTTCCTTGGAACGACTCCCGTGTCCCTCTTGACCGGCTACGGCGGAACTCTACTGGTGAACCCGATCATCTCCGTCCCCATCACTCTGCCGATCGGTTCGCTGTTCATCTCCGCCACACTGCCGTGCGATCCCACGCTCTGCGGTGCCATCCTCTACCTTCAGGTGCTGGAGGCGGACGTCGCCGCGTCGTCGGGCGTGTCGTTCAGCCGCGGCCTGAAGCTCAGCTACGGCGGCTGAGCGCCTACGGAACCGACACGACGCTGTTCACGAATGCGCCGGGGGAACCGCGCCTCGGCTGACCAAATCGCCGCAGGCCACGGGCCTAGTGTGGAACGTACCCGTGTCGGGGGCACCCGATCGGAACCTGATCGACGAGCTCCGCGCGGTGCGCGACGCCGGCGCCGCGTGCTTGCGCGCACGCGACCCGGCGTCGATCCGGACGACGAGGAGAGGAGAAACGACGTGCTACGCGGGAGCGGGGACGAAGAGCTCCCCAGAGTGATACAGCGTGGAACGGTGTCGCGGGGTCGCGGGCCGCGCGGCTCGACGCCGAGGCAGTACGCCTGCGGTCCTGCGCCTCGATCTCGGTCGCGATGACCTCGCCTCGCTTCGAAAGCACTTTCACCACGGGCTGCTAGTGGTGTGATTCAGATTGTTGGTGGATTATCCGGAGGTCATCGTCGTCGCTGGCAAGGCGCGACGACGACCGCGTATTCGAGATACGTCGAGGAGGAGCAACGCAGCAAGCGATGA
>CAZYQW010000141.1:0-97602 GCA_964649825.1 uncultured Phycisphaeraceae bacterium
ACGAACCGCCGCCCCTTGCGCCCCCTCGGGCGGAGCGCCGGGAGCTCCTTCTCGAGCGACGTGACCCGCCGCCGCCAGTCGATCGCCTCGTGGATCGACGGAGCGACGAGGGCGAGGAACTCCTCGAGGAAGAGGTCGAGCACCTCTTTCCAGAAGCCGTCGAGGTCGTGGCCGGCCTCGCCGTCGTTCGATGGCGTCGCGTCGCGCTTCACGACGATGAGGACGATGGCGAGGCGCTCGACTCACATCAGGAAACCGCGACGACGTCGATCTCGTCCCCGGAAACGATTCCGACCCATCCCCAGGTGCGGAATCTCCTTGGTGGAGCCGTTACGATACCGCGATGACCACCGCGACCCTGCGCACGGCCTGCACGCGCGATTGCCCCGACGCCTGCGGGCTCATCGTCACCGTCGAGGACGGCCGCGTCACGCGCCTCTCCGGCGAGCGCGATCATCCCGTCACGCGCGGCTTCCTCTGCTATCGCGTCGGCACGCACTACGTGGCCCGACAGAACTCGACCGAGCGGATCACGACCCCGCTCGTGCGGGACGGCGACGGCTTCCGGGCGATCACATGGGGCGAAGCCATCGACGTGGCGAGCCACTGGATCGATCGGATCCGGCGCGAGTCGGGCGCGGCGGCGCTCCTGCACGTCCAGGGCGGCGGCTCGCTCGGCATCCTGAAGAACCTGAACAAGCTGTTCGCTCGCTCGCTCGGCGCCACCGAGACGCGCGGCGACGTGTGCGACGCGGCGGGCGCGTGGGCGAACGACGCCGACTTCGGCTCGGCCGACCAGAACGACGTCGCGGACCTCGTGAACGCACGCGGAGTCATCCTGTGGGGCAAGAACGTGACCGCGTCGAGCCCCCACTCGACGCCGTTCTTGACCGAGGCCCGGAAGGCGGGCGCCGAGCTGATCTTGATCGATCCGCTCCCCCATCGCTCGCGAAAGCTGGTCGACCGCTACGTCCAGACCCGGCCCGGCGGCGACGGCGCTCTCGCGCTCGGCGTCGCGCGCGTCGTGTTGGACGAGGGCTGGGAAGACCCGGACGTCGCGCGCTACTCCGATGACCTCGACGCCTACCGAGCGCTGGTCCGCTCGCGCAGCGTCGCGGCGTGGGCCGACGAGGCCGACGTCCCGACCGCGACGGTCGTCGAGCTCGCGCGCTTCTTCGTCGAGTGCGCGCCGGTCACGACCCTCGTCGGCTGGGGCATGCAGCGTCGCGTGAACGGCGCATCGCAGGTGCGGGCGATCAACGCGCTGCACGCACTCAGCGGCAACGTCGGCAAGAGCGGCGCCGGCGCGTCGTTCACGACGCCGCGCCGGCGGCCCTTCGACCTCGACGCGATCACCGCGCTCGCCGGCCGCGTGCCGAGGACCGTCCCGATCGCCCTCCTCGGCCGCGCGATCGAGGAGGCAGTCGATCCGCCGATCCGCGGCGTCCTGATCGACAACGGCAACCCGGTGGCCACGAACGCCGAGTCGGAGACGACGCGCCGCGCGCTCCTCTCGCGCGAGTTCGTCATGGTGATCGACAACTTCCTCACCGACACCGCACGTTCCGCGAGCCTCGTGCTCCCGACCACGACGATGCTCGAGGAGCGCGACCTGGTCGGCTCGTACGGGCATCACTACGTATCGGCGACCGTCCCCGTCGTCGCCCGGCCCGACGGCGCGCGCAGCGACCTCGAGATCTATCAAGCGCTCGCGGACCGGCTCGGCTTCGGCCCTGCGCTCGCCGGCACGCCGGACCAGTGGATCGAGCGGTTCACCACGCGGATCCGGGCGGGGGGCCTGACGATCGACCAGCTCGACGCCGGTGCGCATCGCGACCCGCACGCACCTCGCGTGGCGTTCGAGGGCCGGCGCTTCGCGACCGCGACCGGACGCTTCCGCTTCCTCGCCGACTACCCGACCCTTCCGCCGCGCGACGCCGAGTATCCGCTCTACCTCCAGGCGCTGTCGACCGGGCGCTGGCAGGCCTCGCAGCTCACGGACCAGGACGAGGAGCGCGAGGGACCGCTGGCCGTCCACGTGCACCCCGACACCGCGCTCGGCCTCGCGGACGGCGCCGAAGCGATCCTCGAGAGCAAGATCGCCGCGATCCCCGTCGTGGTGCGTCACGAGCCGGAGTACCGTCGCGACACGGTCTACGTCCCGCGTGCGCGGTCGGTGGCGAAGGGCCTCTGCGTCAACCTGTTGATCCGCGCGCGGCTCACCGATCACGGCGACGGTTGCGCCTACTACGACGAAGGCGTGCGGCTGCGCCGGTCGAACGAACGAACCGCGGAGGATGCATGAGCTACGGCGGACGGGTGAAGCTCGAGGTGAACGACGGAGTCGCGTGGATCACGCTCGACGACCCGCCGGCGAACGGTTACTCGTACGAGATGATGCGCGAGCTCGACGCCGCGATCCTCGACGTGCGCATGAACGAGGACGCGTTCGTCGTCGTGCTCACCGGCGCCGGCGACCGCTTCTTCTGCGCGGGGGCGAACATCGACATGCTCGGTCGCGTCACCCCCTCCTTCAAGTACTTCTTCTGCCTGCACGCGAACGAGACGCTGAACCGCTTCGAACAGACGCCCAAGCTCGTCATCGCGGCGCTGAACGGCCACTGCGTCGGCGGCGGCCTCGAGGTCGCGCTCGCGTGCGACCTCCGCGTCGGCTGGCGCAGTACGGCGGCCGGCGCGAAGCCGCCACGGATCGGGTTGCCGGAGGTGAAGCTCGGCGTGCTCCCCGGCACCGGCGGGACGCAGCGCCTCGTCCGCGCGCTCGGCAAGTCGAAGGCGATCGATTGGATGACGAGCGGCGACAACCACTCGTTCGAGGACGGGATGGCCGCCGGGCTCCTGAACCGGATCGTCGAGGCCGGCTCGCTCGACGGGTTTCGCTCTGGCGTGCAAGGCTTCGCCCGTGGGTTCTGCCCGCCGGCGAAGGCATCGAAGGCCGTCGGCCTGATCAAACGCGCCTGCCAGACTGGCGCCGAGACTTCGCTCGACGCCGGCCTCGCGCTCGAGCGCGAGCTGCAGCAGCAGCTCTTCACTTCCGAGGACGCACGCGAGGGGATCGCCGCGTTCAACGACAAGCGCGCGCCGGAGTTCCGGGGGCGATGACGAGGGGGGTCAACGGGAAATCGCGTGAGCACGGGGAGAGTGCTGATCACGGGGTCGGGCGGGCGGAGCGGGTCGATCGGGCCGCGTTCGCTCGAACAGTCCTCGCTCGGGGTGCGGGCGAAGGGGTTGCGTCGGGGAGCTTTGGTCGGGGTGATGCGTGGGCGGCTCGCTGCGGAACTCGCTCGGCGCGGCCCGATCGACCCGCTCCGCCCGCCTGGACGCCACGATGCGTGCGCGGACTCGAGGGGTCGAGAAGAGAGAGAGAAGGTGGCGCTGCGCGCTCTCGTGAATCGTCGGTGCGTGCCGCGCGAGCTTTCGGCAGGCATGTCGGGAGGATTCGGATTGTCGCCGAACGCTGGAGACGACTCGAGGGGCATGAGCGAGCGAAAGCACCAGAAGACGTTCCGACCGTACAACCAGAGCCAGTCCTTCTCCCTTACGTGTTGTACCGCGTCGGCGAGCCTCGTCGAGCGTACGCGCGATCAGCGAGAGCCCCCTTTCCCCGATATGCAATGCGCGGGGGGGGCTCGACGGGACGTCGCGCGGCACCTTCGGCATCGGGTGCGCGTGACGGGGACGGCTACCCGAGGTACCTGTCCTTCAGCACCTCGACGTGATGGATCTCGTGTCCCGCGATGATCCACGGGAGCGACCGCGCCGAGAACGAGACGTCCGACGCGATCCCGCGCCGCCGGCCCGACTCGTCGTCCAGGCTGCGAAACAGCGCGAGATTCGCGCGGCGCAGCGTCTCGAACTCGTGGATCAGACCGGCCCATGGGCGCCGGTCGAACCCGCCGTGCTTCACGAACTCGTCCTGGTCGAACGACGGCAGCGGGGCGGCGGCGCCGCGCGCGAAGTGGAGACATCGAACCGCGAAGACGCGCTCGGCGTCGATCACGTGGCCGAGCAACTGCTTGATGCTCCACTTGTCCTGCGCGTAGCGGTGGCCGGCGCGTGCGTCGTCGATCGACGCGAGCAGGTCGAGCGTGGTACCGAGCCGCGCCTCCAGCGCGAGACAGACGTCGCCGTCGGGAACACGATCGATGTAGACGGCGTAGTACGGAGCGTACTCATCGGACGAGGGGCGACTCATCGCGGACTCCGGCGGCAACGGAGGGGACGTCGCGATCAGGTTACCGATCGTCCTACCTTCCATCGACCACGATCTCGGCTGACGGAGCCTTCGAACCGTTCCGAGACGTCGAACGCCGAACGCCGACGCTCGAAAGACCGCCTGTCGTCCCGGTTCGATTCGAGGGTCCGAGCGATGCATTCGTTGGTCGGCACGACCGGCGGCCCGAGGCGCGCCGGCGCGAGAAGCGGGCCGCCGGAAGCAAGGCCGCCGACCGCAAGGTGCGTTCCTCCTCGGATGGGCGAAGACGAATGTTCCGGCCGGGGATCGTGTCGACTCCAGCCGAGGGTTGCGGAAGACGCTCGGTTTTCTTCGAGTAGTCGGGAGTCGCGCCCGCCGGGAGTTCGCATGCGAGCCGTCGTCATTCACGAGCACGGTGGCCTGGATCGTCTGGTCATCGAGGAGCGCCCCACCCCCGAACCCGGCCCGGGCCGGGTGCGCGTTCGCGTCCGCGCGTGCGCGTTGAACCACCTCGACACCTGGGTACGCCGCGGAGTCCCCGGCCACGCCTTCCCGCTGCCGATCGTGCCGGGGTGCGACTTCGCGGGCGACGTGGACGCGGTCGGCGCGGGCGTCGAGCCGAGCGGAGTCCTCGCCCTGGGCGCGGCGGTCTCGATCGCACCGGGATTCGGTTGCGGCCGCTGCGACGCGTGCGCCGACGGCGACGACCACCTGTGCCGCCACTACGGCATCTTCGGCGAGACGACCGACGGCGGCTGCGCGGAGTACGCGGTCGTGCCGGCCGAGAACTGCCTGAAGAAACCGGCGAACCTCTCGTTCGAAGAGGCGGCCGCCGTGCCTCTGGTCTTCCTGACCGCCTGGCACATGCTCGTCGCGCGCGCTGGCGTCAGGCCGGGGATGGACGTGCTCATCCACGCGGCCGGATCGGGCGTCGGAAGCGCTGCGATCCAGATCGCGAAGCTGTTCGGAGCCCGCGTCATCGCGACGGCGGGGGGCGCTCACAAGGTCGAACGCGCGCAGGACCTCGGCGCCGACGTGGTGATCGACTCCTCGACCACCGACTTCCTGTCGGAGGTGAAGCGGGTCACGGGCCGGCGCGGCGTCGACGTCGCGATCGATCACGTCGGCGAGCCGACGATCGGCAAGTCGATCGCGGCCCTCGCCAAGGGGGGGACGCTGGTCACGTGCGGTGCGACGGCCGGGTTCAAGCTGGAGACCGACCTGCGCCTCGTCTTTTTCAAGAGCCTCTCGATCCTCGGTTCGACGATGGGCAGCCGCGGCGAGGTCCACGACGTGCTCCGCCTCGTCGAGCAGGGACGGCTTCGCCCCGTCGTCCACGCCGTCCTCCCCATGGACGAGATCAGGGAGGCTCATCGAATCCTGGGCGACCGCGAAGCATTCGGAAAGGTGGTGGTGAAGCCATGAGCGGAGATCGGATCGTCGTCGCCGAGGAGGCGGGAATCGCGTGCATCACGCTGAACCGACCCGAGGTGCAGAACGCGATCGACAAGGAGACGATCGACGCGCTGCACGCCGCCCTCGACCGGCTCGCCGCCGAGGGCCGGGTCTCGGCGATCGTCCTGACCGGCGCCGGCGAGCAGGCGTTCGCCGCGGGCGCCGACATCGCGCAGCTCCGTGAACGCAAGCGGATCGACGCGCTGGCCGCGATCAACTCGACGTTGTTTCGGAAGCTGGAGGAGTTCCCCTACCCGACGATCGCCGCGATCCGAGGGTACGCGCTCGGGGGCGGCAACGAGCTCGCGATGGCGTGCGACCTGCGAGTGGCCGGCCGCGGCGCGAAGTTCGGTCAGCCCGAGGTCGGCCTCGGCATCGTGGCGGGGGCCGGCGCGATCGAACGCCTTCCCCGCCTCGTCGGCATCGGCCGGGCGAAGGAGATCCTGTACACGGGTCGCATGCTCGACGCCGGCGAGGCGCTCGCGATCGGGCTCGTGAACCGGGTCGTCGACGACGATCAGGTGCTGGCCGCGGCCGTCGATCTCGCGCGAGCGATCCTGAAGAACGACCGGCTTGCGATCCGGCTGACGAAGGCGTCCCTGAACGCCACGGCGCGGGCGAACGATCAGGTCGGCATCGCGATCGACGCGATCGCCCAGGCGGTCTGCTTCGAGTCCGAGGAGAAGGAGCGGCGGATGACGGCGTTCCTCGAGCGTCGAGGCAAGAAGAGCTCGTGAAGCGCGCGTCCCCGCGATCATGGTGACCGACACCGCGGTGTTCCGCGACGAGCGCTACGACACCGCGAACGACGTCCATGAGCACGTCGACTTCGACACGCTCCCCCGGGTCGTGGAGGGACTCATTCCCGTCGTCGTGGACCTCGCGGCGCGCGAGCGGCTCTGAATGAACCGTCGATATTTCTTTAACTCATTAATATACATCCGTTAACGATAATGTCGAATTCTGGGACGGCGGCGTCGCGTGTTTCACGCTAACTTCTTCGTGCGGAACGCCCCTTCCAACAACCAGAACCCGTCACCCAGAACCCGACCCAACCCGACCATGGAGGATCGAGGGAATGACGCGAAGTCTCCACCTATCGATTCTGCTCGGCGGCGCCTTTCTCGTGCCGTCGCCGCGAAGCCAGGCCCAAGGCACCCTGCAGACGTTCTCCGGCGACACGGCCGGGGAGCACCTCGGCAACTCGGTCGCCGACGCCGGCGACGTCGATCTGGACGGCCACTTCGACGTCATCGTCGGAGCGCGCCTGGGCGTAGTGGCGGGCGTGCCGGTTGGGACGGCCGAAGTGTTCTCCGGGCACGACGGCTCCCTCTTGTTCACGTTCGCGGGGGCGCAGTCGAGCGACTTCTTCGGCTTCAGCGTGAGCGGCGCCGGCGACGTCGACAACGACGGACACCCTGACGTGATCGTCGGCGCGCCGCAGGGCGACTACCTCCAGTTCAACAACGGATCGGCGCATGTCTTCTCCGGGATGACCGGTGCCTCGCTCTACACCTGGGGGGGACTCAACCCGAACACCGAGTTCGGCCACTCGGTGAGCGACGTCGGCGACGTCGACCTCGACGGCTTCGTGGACGTCGTCGTCGCGTCGTACCGCGACCACCCGAACGGCAACTTCTCCGGCGGCGGGTTCGTCTTCTCCGGCAAGGACGGGACGCTCCTCCACTACCTCACCGGCGACGCCGCAGGCGACTACCTCGGCTGGTCGGTCTCCGGCGCGGGCGACGTGAACGCGGACGGCCGTCCCGACGTCGTCGTCGGCATGCTCTTCGACGACGACGGTGCGTTCGACGCCGGCGGCGCGCGCGTCTACTCCGGACTGGACGGTTCGATCCTCCACCAGTGGTTCGGCGACGGAACGAACGACAAGTTCGGCCGATCCGTCGCCGGCATCGGCGACGTCGACAACGACGGCTTCGACGACGTGGTCGTCGGTATCCCGGAGGACGACGACGGCGGCCCTCAGGCGGGCTCGATCCGCGCGTACTCGGGTCAGACCGGGGCGCTCCTTCTCCTGCAGGACGGCGTGGCGCCGGAGCGGCTCGGTTGGTCGGTGTCCGGAGCGGACGACGTCGACGGCGACCTCGTCCCGGACCTTCTCGTCGGAGCGCCGTACTACGCCTCCCAGCGCGGCCGCGTCCTGATCCTCTCGGGCGCGGACGCGAGCACGATCTCCACGATCGACGGCCCCCTCTTCTCGTTCTTCGGCGACGCGGTGAGCCGGGCACGCGACGCGAACGCCGACGGCTTCCCGGACATCGTGGTGGGAGCGCCGCTCGACCCGGTCAACGGCACGAACTCGGGCAGCGCGCGGATCATCTCGACGATCTGCGGCAACGCGACGCCCTACGGCTTCGGCTGCCCGGGCGACGGCGGCTTCCAGCCGACGCTCGAGATTACGGGCTGCCCGACGCCCGGAGGGACCGTCACGCTGACGATCGACAAGGGCGTGGGCGGCGGCCTGACCTACATGTTCTTCGGGACCGGCCAGTCGCAGGTGCCGATCGGAATCGGCTGCCCGCTCCAGATCGGACCGCTCCTGCCGCCGACCTTCGTGTTCGCGCTGCCGGGATCGGGCCCGGGCAACGGGTTCGTCAGCGTCTCCTCCGTCGTCTTCCCGAACCTCGCCGGCACCGTCACGATCGACATGCAGGCGCTGATCATCGACGCGGCGGCGGCGGGCGGCTACTCGTCCACGAAGCCGCTCGAGCTCGAAGTGCTCTGACACCGTTGCGATCCGGTCCTGGACGTTTGCGCGGCGACTCGGCCGCGTTGCGTCTCCTCGACGCATCTCCACGGCGGCGGGGGTTGACGGGCCCGCGGCGGACGGGACGATGCATGGGTCCGCTTCCCCGGAGCCCCCATGCTCGACGCCCGCCAGCTTGAACGAGACGCGCTGATCGACGCCGCCGCCGACGCCAGACGGCGGACGATCGATCTGGTCTCCGACCTCTCGGACGACGCGTTGCTCGGTCCGCGACTCTGGAACGTCAACCCGTTCCTGTGGGAGATCGGTCACGTCGCGTGGTTCCACGAGGCGCGCGCCCTGCGACGCGACGGCCGCGCGTCGCTGATGGTGCGCTCGGACGGGCTCTACGACTCGATCGCGATACCGCACGAGGTGCGATGGGACCTGCGGCTTCCCGATCGCGGCGCCACGCTCTGGTACTTGGAAGCGGTGCTCGAGAAGGCCATCCAGCGCCTGCAGGAGCTCTCCCCCAACGACGCCGAACTCTACTACTTCGCGTACGCGGTGTACCACGAGGACATGCATGACGAGGCGTTCCTCTACACGCGGCATACGCGCGCCCTGCCGCCGCCGCGCGCGTTGCTGCGGGACTCGGCGGGCGGCATCGTCCCCGGCGGCGGCCCATGCCGCGGCGACGTCGAAGTGCCGGGAGGACGTTTCCGCGTCGGCCCGCTCCCCCCGGACGGCTTCGCGTTCGACAACGAGAAGTGGGGCATCGATGTCGATCTCGCGTCGTTCTCGATCGCTCGAGCGCCGGTGACGCAGGGCGAGTTCCGCGAGTTCGTCGAAGGCGGCGGCTATCGGGACCCGACCCTCTGGACCGAGGCGGGATGGGCCTGGCGCCTCGCGCGGTCGGCCGAGCACCCGATCTATTGGCGGCGCGGCGAGAACGGTTGGGAGCGACTCGCGTTCGACCGCGCGCGCCCGCTCGAGCCGCACCTCCCGGTCTGCCACGTGTCGTGGTACGAGGCGGACGCGTTCTGCCGCTGGGCGGGCCGGCGGCTGCCCACCGAGGCCGAGTGGGAAACGGCGGCCTCGCTCGACCCCGTGACCGGCGAGAAGCGCTACTACCCGTGGGGCGCCGCGCCGCCCGACGAGACGGTCGCGCTCCTCGATGCGCGAGGGCTCGAGCCGGTGGAGGTCGGAGCGTTCGAACGCGGCGACAGCGCGACCGGATGCCGCCAGATGATCGGCAACGTCTGGGAGTGGACGGCGGACTGGTTCGGTCCGTACCCGGAGTTCACGCCCGACCACTACCGCGAGTACTCGCAGACCTCCTTCGGATCGACCAAGGTCCTGCGCGGAGGATGCCACGCGACGCGCTCGCGGCTGATCCGCAACACGTGGCGCAACTTCTACGAGCCGCGCCGCAACGACGTGTTCGCCGGCTTCCGAACCTGCGCGGTCTGAGTGCCGGTGAGCCGCTCGCGAAGCCAGGTCGAGATCGTCACTCCGGCCGCGCCCGGAAGTCGACGCGGCAACCGGATCACCGCGCTTCGGTGGGCTCGACACCTGCGTTCGCTCGGACGCTCCGTGCGCGTCCGCGTCGAGCACGACGGCGAGGACGCCGATCTGTTCGTGCTGCTCCACGCCGTCAAGTGCCGCCCGTCGCTCGCGCGCATTCGCCGCGCGTACCCGACGCGGCCGGTCTGCGTCGCGATCACCGGCACCGACTTGTACGCGTCCTGCGCCTCCGACGACTTCGAGTCGTCGCTCTGGCAGGCGGATCGCATCCTCGCGCTGCACGCGGGCGTCGCGGACGAGCTCGCTCCCGAGCTCCGATCACGCGTCCGCGTGCTCCATCAGTCGTGCCGCGCCGTCGATCCCAGCCCCGCGCCGGTCGCCGACGCGTTCGAGCTCGTGATCGTCGGCCACCTACGTGCCGTCAAGGACCCGTTCCTCGCCGCCGCCGCGAGTCGCTCGCTGCCCGACTCTTCCCGGATCCGACTCATCCACGTCGGGCGCGCCCTCGACGACGCGAGCGCGGAGACCGCGCGGCGCGAGGAACGCGAGAACCCGCGCTACCGTTGGGTCGGCGAGCTGACGCGCCGGCGGACGCTCGAGGCGATCGCACGGTCGAACGGCCTCCTGCTGACGTCCCGCGCGGAGGGCGGCGCGAACGTCATCTCCGAGGCGGCCGTCTGCGCGGTCCCCATCGTCGCGACCCGCATCCCGGGGACGGTCGGGCTGCTCGGCGACGACCACCCGGGCCTCTTCCCGGTCGGGGACGCAGCCGCTCTGGCCCGTGCGATGTCGCGGCTGGAGCACGACGCGTCGTTTCGGTCGACTCTCGTCGAACGGAGCCGTGCCATCGCCGCGCTGTTCACGCCGGAACGCGAACGCGAGGGCTGGCGTGCGATCCTGGACGAGCTGGGTGAGCGCGCATGAACCGGGCCGGAGCACCGAGATCGACCAAGACGCCTGGCGAGGAGCGAGCCCGATCGATATGAACCATATGTGCCACCTGAAGGAGGAGACGCGGTGACCGCGAACGCCGAGACCCAGGTGCGATGAACGCCGATCGGAGCCATCCGTGAACCAGTTCGATCCCAACGCCCGAAGCAGCGCCGGCAGCGGCGTGTTCGGCCTCTCGTGCTCCGACGAGGACGCGCGCGTGGTCCTCGTCCCGGTGCCGTTCGAGGCGACGACGTCGTACGGAGGAGGCGCCGCGGACGGGCCGCGCGCGATCCTCGCCGCGAGCCACCAGGTCGATCTGTTCGACGTCGAGACCGGGCGGCCGTACGAGGCCGGCATCGCGATGCTGGCCGAGGAGGCGGCGGTGCGCGAGTGGAGCGAGGCGGGATCGACCGCGGCCGCCGAGGTCCGCGCGGGGCTCGACGCCGGCCTCGACGACGCTGCCGTCGCGGACGCTCGTCGAACGGTCGACGACGCGTGCGCGCGGACGAACGACTGGCTCTACCGAACGGTGAGCCGGCGGCTCGCGGACGGCCGGCTCGTCGGCACGATCGGCGGCGACCACGGTTCGGTGTTCGGCGCCATCCACGCCGCCGCCGAGCACCACGCGGGCCGCGGTCCATTGGGGATCCTCCACCTCGACGCACACGCCGACCTGCGCCGCGAATACGAGGGCTTCCGCTGGTCCCACGCGTCGATCATGGACAACGTGCTCCGGGAGCTCGGCGGCGTGACGCTCACCCAGGTCGGCATCCGCGACCTGTGCGAGGAGGAGTACGATCGGATCCGCGCCGAGACCGAGCGCGTCCGCGCGTTCTTCGACGCCGACCTCACGCGCCAGCGCTTCGACGGACGGACGTGGTCCGATCAAGTCGAGGAGATCGTCGCCGGCCTCCCCCGCTCGGTGTACGTCTCGTTCGACGTCGACGGCCTCGACCCCGCGCTTTGCCCGCACACGGGAACGCCGGTGCCGGGAGGCCTCTCGTTCCAGCAGGCGATCCACCTCGTCGCCGCGGTCGCCCGCTCCGGCCGGCGCATCGTCGGCTTCGACCTGAACGAGGTCGCCCCCGGCCCGGACGGCGACGAGTGGAACGCCAACGTCGGGGCGCGCGTGCTCTACAAGCTGATCGGCTGGTCGCTCGCCTCGATCACCACCTGACGCCGACCCCGCCTCTCGAGTGCCTCGAGCGTGCGATCCGTTCTTCTCGATGAGTCGTCCGGCGGCTCAGCCCGCTCGAAGCTCAGTCCGGAAGGGTCAGGTCCGTCTCGCCGATCAACCATGGGTCGGACGTGAACTTGAACGCCTTGCGACGAAAGAACGTCACGTGGACCGCGCCGCCGGGGTTCTCGGCGAGCCAGCGCTCCCATTCGTCGAGGGCGCGCACGGAACGATCGTCCCACGTCACGATCACGTCGCCGGGGCGGAGTCCGGCCGCAGCGGCGGGCGAGCCGGGATCGACGTGGTCTACCTTCAGCCCGTTCGTCATCCGTCCGTGCCGCCGCAGGGTGTACGAGCCGAGGAAGTCGATCGTCATCCCGGTCTCCTCGCGCAGGTCCGGCCGGCCGACGCGCAGGTGGACCTGGATCGTCTTCCACGGGTGCCGCGAGAGGAGGCCGATGTCGTCGCGGCGCCGCGCGACCTCGATCCACGCGCGCTCGCCGTCCTCGAGATCATCGATCCAGAGCACGAGGTCGGTCAAGGTGCGGATCGGCATGCCGTCGAACCGGAGAAGCACGTCGCCGGGGCGGACGTCCGCCCGCTCGGCGCGCGACGCCGGTTCGACCGACTTCACCTTGAACCCGAACGGGGTGTCCGTCGACGTGACGCGGCGGCGCAGCAGCGACTCGAAGACGGAGAATCGGATTCCGGTCTTCTCGGCGATGCGATCGCTCACCGAGTCGACGTCAGCCGCCGGGGACGCGAGCGACGGAACCGCGAGGAGGCCGAGGAACGTGGCGGAGTAGAGCTTCATGCCGGGCAACTCCGTTGGGGGCGCTTGGTCGTTTCGATGCGGTCGGTCCTTGGTACGAAGCAGCGTCCCGATCGGGTAGGAGACATGAGCCGGAATGTCGCGGGATGAGCCCGGACGTCAGCGCGACGCCGACTCCCGCCCCAGCCGCCGCCGCATGATCGGCCGCGTCTCCGATCGACGAGCCACCTCCTGGAATCCCGCCCTCGCGAACGCGGACGCGATGCCGGTGTACGCGAAGACGTCCGGCATCCGGTCCTTCCTCGGCTCGACGGGATACGCCTCGACGATCGTCGCGCCGCGGCTCCTCGCCCAGGCGACGGCCCCGTCGATCAACGCGTGCGACACGCCGCGGCCGCGGTGCTCCTTCCGCACGAACAGGCACACGATCGACCAGACGGGCTCGGCGTCCACGGGCTTCAGGATGCGCGAGCGCTCGAGCGAGCCGAACGACGTCCGCGGTTCGATCGAGCACCACGCGACCGCCTGTTCGCCGAGGTACCCGAGGACGCCCGGCACGGTGCCGCCCTCGACGAGCCGTCGCATCCGGCGTCGGTTGCCCGCGCCCTTCCCCGCCTCGTACTCGGCGCGCGCGAGGCGCGGCGTCATGCACCAGCAGCCGCCGCACGCGCCGCGCTCGCCGAACAGATCGACGAAGTCCGCGAACCTCTCCGGCACCAGCGGCAGCACGACGAGACTCGAAGATCGTGACATCGCTTCATTCCTCGCGGTCCCGGTCCATCAGGCTCGGAGCGCTGGGCGCGCCGGCCCGCGGCGTGGAAGTGTACTGGTTCCTCCTCGGGCGGCGGCGAGGTCGTTAGGATCGTCGGACCCGCCGCCTCGAGGAACCCCGAGCCGTGCCGATTCCCCGCGTCATCCCGATCGTCCTCTCGCTCGTCCCCTTCGCCACGCTGCACGCGCAAGCGGTCACCTCGCCCGACGAGCACCTCGGCCGGCCCCTCGGCATGGACTTCGAGCTCGCCGACTGGAGCGAGGTCTCCGGCTACTTCCAACGCCTCGCCGCGGACAGTCCGCGCGTGCTGGTCGAGACGACGGGAACGACGACCGAAGGTCGCGACTTCCTGCTCTCGATCGTCTCGAGCGAGGCGAACCTGGCCCGCCTCGATGACGTGAAGCGGGCGGCGGCGTGGATCGCCGATCCTCGCGGCCTCGACGAGGAGCAGAAGCGGCGGCTCATCGCGGACAGTCCCGTCGTGCTCTTCGTCTCGATCGCCATGCACTCCACCGAGACGGCCGCCCCGCAGTTCGGGATGGAGTTCGCCTACCAGCTCGCGACGTCGAACGACGAGCCGTACCGATCCGCGCGCGACAGGATGGTGGTCCTGATCGCGCCGTGCCTGAACCCGGACGGGCTCGACCACGTCGTGACGTGGTACCGCGACACGGTCGGGACGCCGTACGAGGGGACCGGACTTCTCGAGCTGTACCAGCGCTACGCGGGCCACGACAACAACCGTGACTGGTTCATGCTGAGCCAGAAGGAGACGCAGATCGTCACGCGGCTCCTCTACTCCGATTGGCACCCCCAGGTCTACTGGGACGTCCACCAGCAGGGACGCTCGCGCGAGCGGATGTTCGTGCCGCCGTTCCGCGATCCGCTGAACCCGAACCTCGACCCCGCGATCGTCGCCGGCATCGACGCGATCGGCTCGCGCGCGCTCCTCGACATGACCGCGGCCGGGCTCTCGGGGATCTCGACCGGTGTCACGTTCGACATGTGGTGGAACGGCGGCAACCGGAACGTGCCCGTCCGCCACAACATCATCGGCCTCCTCACCGAGGCGGCGTCGGTGAACATCGCGTCGCCCGTGTTCCTCCCGCGGAGCGACCTTTCGGCGCCGCGCGGGATCGACGGCGGCTACGTGCCGTCGAACCGGATGCCGAGTCCGTGGCCCGGTGGCTGGTGGCGTCTCCGCGACATCATCGACTACGAGCTCGCCTTCGGCCGATCGCTGTTGGGGTCGCTGTCGCGCGAGCCCGCGACGTGGCTCCAGAACGCGCTCGAGGCGGCAGAGCGAGCCATCGACGATTCGACGCCGACGGCCCCGCGTGCGTGGGTCATCCCGTCCGACGACCGCGACCGAGCCTCGGTGCGACGGCTCGTCTGGACGTTGCTGGAGGGCGGCGTCGAGATCGACGTCGCGGAGGAAGCGTTCGTGGCCGACGACCGCTCCTGGCCGATGGGGTCGATCGTGATCCAGCGGCATCAGCCGTACGGCGCGCACGTGAAGGATCTGTTCGAGGTCCAACGGTATCCCGACGGGGAGCCTCCGTACGACGTCGCGGGCTGGACGCTCCCGTTCCTCGCCGGAGTACGCCGCGTCGAGGTGATGCGCCCGTTCGACGCCAGGGTCCGCCGGGTCGCGACCGCGGACGACGCGATCGCCGGCTTCGTGCGGCGCGAGTCCGACGACGGCGGACGCGACACGAACGACAGCGACACGTGGCTCGAGCTGTTCCGGCGCCTGAGCGCGGGAGACCACGCCGTCTTCCACGCCGAGGGCGAGCGCGCCGGCTGGGTCGTCCCCCGCGCCGGCGACGCCACCGAAGACGAACCCCCTCACGCGACGCGGCTCGACGCGATGCCGCGCGTCGGCCTCTACGCGCCGTGGTCGGGCAACATGAGCGAGGGTTGGATGCGGTTCGTCCTCGACACCTACGAGGTGCCGTACGTCCGAACGCGGAACGAGATGCTGCGCGCGGGACGGCTCGGCGAGTTCCTCGACGTGCTCGTCCTCCCGGGAGTGACGGCGCGCCAGATCGACGACGGCCGCGCGGACGGCTCGATCCCGCCCGGGTACGCGCGCGGTCTCGCTCCCGAGGGAGCGGTGGCGATCGAGGAGTTCGTGCGCGGCGGCGGCGTCCTCGTCGCCGTCGACTCGTCGGCGAGCTTCGCGATCGAACTGCTCGACCTGCCGATCGAGGACGTGACCTCGGGAAAGAAGGAGTTCCGCTGCCCCGGCAGCGTGCTGCGCGGCGTGCCGGAGACCCATCGCCTCACCGCCGGCCTTCCGGACTCCATCGCCCTCTTCTTCTCCGACTCGGCGGCGTTTCGCGCGACCGACGCGAAGAACGAGCGCGTCCGCTCGATCACGACGCTGCTCCGCTATGCGAATTCGCGGACGCTCCTCTCCGGCTGGATCCGCGAGCCCGAGGCGATCGGCGGCGCGGCCGCGTGGATGCGCGTGCGGTACGGCGACGGCGTCGTCCACTTGTTCGGGTTCCCGCCGCAGTATCGGAGCTGGTCGCAGGGGACCTTCCAGCTCCTCTTCCGCGCGCTGCTGCTCGACCACCGCACGGAGCCGGACGGAGAGTGAGAGGCGCGGTCGCGATCCTCTGCGCGGGGCTCGCCGCGGCCGGCTGCTCGACGGCCCCGGTCGGCGCGCCGCCGCTGGATCGTCCGTCGCCGACCCGACGAGCGCCGCCGCGGAGCGCGTCCGGGCCGCGGGGTTCGGGGTCGCGCGGGAGGGGCAGCTCTTCGAGCTCTGAGGTGAGAGCTCGGAAGCGATCGCCGGCACGCCTCCCGCTGGCACCCGCGCGCTCCAACGGCGCCGCCTACGAGCTTGCCCGTCGTTCCTCGGTACGGTAGGACGTCTCGAACCACTCCGACCCTCGTCTCCACGGACCGAACCATGACCGACTCGATCCAGAACGTGCTGGTGATCGGCGCCGGCACGATGGGCCACGGCATCGCCCAGGTCGCCGCGATGTCCGGCTGCCGCGTACGCCTCTATGACGTCGACGCCAATTTCGTCGAGAGCGCGATCGCGCGCGTGGCCGCGAACCTCGAGAAAGGTGTCGAGAAAGGGAAGGTGACGCACGAAGAACGCGATGCCGCGATCGCCCGCGTCGAAGCCACGCACGACCTGTCGGACGCGAGCGAGGGCATCGACCTCGCGGTCGAGGCGGTGCCGGAGACGTTGGATCTGAAGCTCGACGCGCTGCGTCAGGTCCACGAGGCCGCCCCCGAGTCCGCGATCCTCGCGTCGAACACGTCGTCGCTCTCGCTGACCGCCATCGCGGCGGGCGCGGGCCGACCCGACCGCACGATCGGGCTGCACTTCTTCAACCCCGTCCACATCATGAAGCTCCTCGAGATCGTCGTCGCCGAGCAGACGTCGCCCGACACGCTCGCGCGCTGCCGCGCGTTCGGCGATCGCATCGGCAAAACGTCGATCGTCGTCAACGACTCGCCCGGCTTCGCCACGAGCCGCCTCGGCCTCGTCATCGGTCTGGAGGCGATGCGCATGCTCGAGACAGGCGTCGCGTCCGCCGAGGACATCGACAAGGCAATGGAGCTCGGCTACGCGCACCCCATGGGACCCCTCGAACTGACCGACCTCGTCGGCCTCGACGTCCGCCTCGCGATCGCCGAGCACCTGCAGAGGGAGGTCGGAGAGCAGTTTCGCCCGCCGGCGATCCTGCGCCGCCTCGTGCGCGCCGGGAAGCTCGGCAAGAAGACCGGCGAGGGGTTCTACAAGTGGTAGGGGCCGTCCGCTCCTGCGCCACGGCTCGATCGCGCGGTCCACGCGAGCGAGCTCCACGGTAGGTTCGTCGCAAGCGGGCGATGACGACCCGTCACCTCGCGGCGAGAGCGCGATCCACGACCTCGCCGACCTCGCCGCGGGTCAGCTTCCTTCGCCCCGCCGAGAGCGCGTCCTGCGTCGCCGTGGCGAGCGCGAGCGGGATGGCGCAGAAGTCGCGGATCGGCCCCTCCGGCAACGATCGCGTGTAGCGGTCGGCGACCTCGAGGTTCCTGCGCGCGTACGCGTGCATCCGCTCCAACGGCCAGCCGTCGGGGAAGAAGTCGGCGCCGGCGGAGAGGTCCTCCTCGCGGTTGCGGAGGATGTTCACCGCCTGCAGCCCGCGGCCGAAGGCAAGCGCCTCGGCGCGATCGGTCTGCGTGCCGTCGTGCCACGCGAAGAGGTCGGACAGAAGGAGGCCGACGGCCCCGGCCACGCCGTAGGTGTACCGGTCTAGGTCGGCCTCGTCACGGATGCGGAAGTCGACCTCGACCCAGTGGGCCATGCGATCCGCCATCGCGGCGATCGCGTCCCAGACCCGGGCGTGCACGGGCGCCGGCGCCAGGAGGGCCCACTCGCCGAGCCTCACCGTCACTTCGGGAAGACCCCGGCCGTCGCGGTCGAACGCGCGGGCGAACGCGTCGGCGGACGGCTCGTCCACCGTCGCCTGGAACGCGAGGCTGATCGCGCGCAGGAGCCGGGCTCGCACGCGCGCGTCGATCGCGCGCGCGTCCTCGATCTCATCGATCGACCGCATGCAAAGGTAGGCGGACGCCACCGCCTCGCGCAGCGGCCTCGGCAGCCGCACGATCGGGATGTAGAACGTGCGGCTCGTCTCTTCCAAAACGCGGAACGCGTCGGCGGACAATCGAATCCCTCCGTTCGAGCGGTCTGGGACGAGGAAGGCGCATGTTAGCGCCCGGTCCCTCCCTGGCCGCCGAAAGATTCGCTTCGATCATCCGCCGCTCCCGGCCTCATCCGGCGGCGGCTCGACCACGTCGACCGGCGCGACGGGCTCGGGCCGTACGACGGCGGCGGAGAGCCCCGTCACCGGTACGCGCAGCTTCACCGACCCGAGGTCTTGATCGCTGCCGAACACGCGGACCTCGTACTCGCCGGGGTCGATGTCCTCGACGTGGAACCGCATCGTCTCGGGATCGACGCGGGCGAAGCCGCCGAACTGCTCCTCGTGGAGGGTCACCACCGGATCGAAGTAGACGAAGAGGTACGGCGGACTCCCGGCTTCGGCCGGCAGCTCGACGCGACCCTCGACGTCGACCGCTCCGGCCAGCATGAGATCGATCGGCGGCGGAGCTCCGCGGGCGGGGACCACGACCTCGCCACCCGCGCCGCGCGCGAAGCCACGCGCCTCCGCGAGGATCGAGTACGTCCCCTGCGGCACGATCTCGAGCTCGAAGGCGCCGTGTTCGTCCGTCGCGGTCTGAAGCCGGATCCCGTCCGACTTCGCCTCGCCGCTTGCGAAGAGATGGACGCGCGCGTACGGGATCGGTGCTCCGTCGCGCGCCGCGCGGACGCGGCCGCGGACGTAGCCGGTCTCGATCGAGAACTCGACGGTCTCCACCGCGGACGGCTCGAGGTGCAGCGCGCGCACCGCCAGGATGCCCTCGCGCTCGCCGGATCCGCGGCGAACGACGACCCGGAGGTCGCCGGCGAACACCTCGCCCAGGTCGAACACTCCCGCGTCGTTCGTGTACGCGTCGCGCGAGCGGTGCTCGCGGCCGACCTCGGTCGCCTCGACGGCGAGGTCCGCGGCCGGCCGGCCGTTCACGAGGACACGCCCGAGCACGCGCCCGCGCGGCCCCGTCCCGTCGAGCCGCTGCACATCGATGTCGAGGACGGTCGTCCCACCCTCGACGATGGTCGCCTGCCGCGTCATGCCGTCGGCGTCGTGCGCGCGATCGGCCTCGAGCTCTGCGCCCGTCCGCAGCTCGCCGTCGCTCGATTCCACTTCGACCTTGGTACCCGCGAAGAGGCCGACGCCGGACCAGGGGCCGCCGCCGTCGAAGTCCATGCCGCCGATGTCGGCGAGCCGGCGTCGCTCCATCGCCGCCACCTCGTAGAGCCCCGCCTCGAGGTGCGTCATCTCGTACGCGCCTTCATCGTCGGTGCGCGTCCACCGCGGCAGTTGCTGCTCGCCGCCGGCGGGGATCGCCAGCACCCAGTACGGCTCCGGTACGAGGGCGCCGCCTTTGTAGACGTGTCCGGCCAGGACTCCGCCGCGGCCGAGCTCGACGCGGATCGGCGGTCCGGGCGCGACGAGCGTCGCGCGCGCGATCGCGTACGCGGGATGGAAGATCGCGACCTTCATCTCGCCCTCGGGCAATCCCTCGAGCACCGCGACGCCGTTCCGGTCGGTGCGACGGGTGACGAGCGGCGCGATCTCGATCGGGTTGTCGTCCGATTCCTCGAGGTAGACGGACGCGGCCGCCCACTCGATCGGCCGCCCGTCCTCGCGCGCCACGACCTGCACGTGGCCGCGCCGCTCGGGCGGCAGCACGACGTCGATCGAGACGGCACCCCGTCGCAGGTCGACCTTCTCGTCCCTCACGGAAAAGCCGTTCGCGCGAACGAGGATCCGGTACTCGGCCGGCGCGAGCCCGAAGACGTGGACGGATCCGTCGTCGCGCGCCTCCTTGCGCGTCGCGATCGGCAGCGGGGGGACGAGGAGGAAGCTCGTCCCCATCTCGGAGACGGGCTGGATCGTCACGTGCGGATGCCGGAGGATCTCGCCGCTCGCGTCGCGCGCGGTCACGTCGACGTGAGTGGTCGGATCGAGGCGAATCGTCGGCTCATCGAGCCCCGGGACGACGCCGACCTGCACCTGCCACGTCGCTTCGTCGGGCCCGCGCACCGCGATCGTGTGCTCGGTGTCCCGAAGTCCCGGCGCGCGAAACGCGCCGCTCTCGTCGGACGTCGCGACCGGCACGAGGAGCGCCGCCGGGAAGAACGGGATCGGCACGCCGGCGAGGATCTCCGCGCCGGCCACCGGCTCCTCCTCGCCTTCGATGCCGCGCACCACGCGGCCGACCAACGCCTGGCCGAACCCGAGCCGTAGGTCGGGCACCTCACGGTCGCCGCCGCTGCCGGTCGGGATCGGACCGCGCGTCACCGGCGTGTACCCCGAACGGTCGACGTGCAGCGTGACGGTGCCGATCGGAACTCCGGCGAGACGGAACGTCCCGTCTTCGCCCGAGCGGGTCTCGTGGATCGGCAGGCGATCGAACACGCGGAACACGATCGGGGGGATCGAGAAGACCGTCCAGTCGGCAGCGGGGGGAACCTGCGCGCCGACCGCGCATCCCGGCTTCACGTCGCCGAGCCCGAACGTGAACGCCTCGACGGGAATCTGGGTGGCGCGTACGCGGGCTCCCGCCACCGGCTCGTCGTCCTCGTCGACGACGCGGCCGATCAGCGTCACGTACGGAGGCAGCACGATGTCGCCGACGTCGACCACCGCGCCGGGGGCGGGCGGCAGGTCCACGAGCTCGTACGTGGCCCGCGGCCCGCCGATGTCGATGGCGATGAGGAAGTAGCCTTTGGGGTCGATCCCGTCGAATCGAAAGCGTCCCTCGTCGTCGGTCCGCGCGTCCGCCGCCACGAACCGGACGTCGGGGAGCTCGTCCTCGAACCACGCGCGCTGGTCCGGCAGGAGCTGGAGCAAGTTGCCGCCGACCAGCTCGAGGGGGAGCTTCGCCAGCGGCGTGCGATCGTGATCGAGGACGCGCCCGACGATCGCGCCGAGGGACGCGGTGAACGACGCGGGCGGCTCGCCGGCCGGCCTCGCCTCGGCGGCCGCCGCCTCGCGGCCGGCCGGCTCGACGCGAGGTTCGGGGTCGGGGACGGCGCGGTCGGTTGGCTCGGTTCGGACGGCGGCGCCGGCGGCCGCGGACGTGGCCGCGCCGGGATCCTCGAGGGTGGTCAGGAACCAGGCGCCGGCCGAGAACAGGACCAGCGCGAGAAGACCGAGAATCGGTCGAGTCATGGCAGAACCTCTCCGCAGTTGCGAAGGGGTCCCCGTCGATCGAGAGCGCGGTCATCGTAGCAGCCGCGCGCCGCGCGCCGTCCCTCGTTTTCGAAGCGCGACCTCAGCCGCCGCCCTCCTCGGGCGTCGCTACCGCCATCGGAACCGCATCGATGACGATGTCGCGAAGACCGGCGTCGGGAACGCGGATGTCATGCGGCGCGTACGCCCGCTCCGCCGCGATCATGATCTGGTATTCGCCGGGGCTCAGGTTCTTGAACGTGAACTTGCCGGTCTTCTCGTCGATCTCGGCGCCGTCGCCGTACCCGCCGCCGTCCTTGGCCTGCGCCCAGATCCAGAGGTACGCGCTCGCGTGGTCGGCGGGGAACCGGATCGTCCCGGAGACCTCGACTCCCTTCGTGATCTGGATCACGACGGGCGGCGGCGCGACGTTCTCGGAAACCTGGACCGGTCCGTGGCTCGCGCGCGCGAACCCCTCCGCGTGCACCGAGAGAATGAACGAGCCGGCCGGGATGCTGTCGAACGTGAACTCGCCCGACGCGTCGGTCGAAGCGGTGAGGCCGATCCGCTGGGGCGGCTCGACCTGCTCTTCTCCCTGAGCGGCCACCGAGCTGGCCCAGATCGCCGCCCCGGCGACCACCCCTCCGTCCGCGGTCTCGACGCGCCCCACCAACCGGCCGGTTCGGAACTCGAACCGCAGCTCGCGGCTCTCGTTCTCCGCGAGCTCGATGCGCTGCTGGATCCCTCCGCCGAAGTTCCGCCCGGAGTCGCTGCCCGGCTCCAAGTGGACCCAGAGGACTCCGGCCGGCACGAGACCGAAGTCGAAACGGCCGTTCGCGTCCGTGGACACGGCCCGGCTCTGCTCCCAATCCGATTCGGGTCGCACGCTGACCGAGGCCGCGACGAGCGGCGCGCCGTTCCGCTCGACGCTTCCCGAGAGGCGTGCGGACGGTCCGTCGAACCCGAGGCCGAGGAGGTCGATGTCGACCGTCGATTCCTGGCCCTCGACGACCTCGACGCGCGCGCGCCGTTCGGCGTTGACGTTCCGCATCGCGTTCTCGACGTACGTGTTCGGGGCCTGGTTCGCGAAGCGGCGGAACACCTCGATGCGGACGGTGCCCGGCCGCAGTCGCGTCACCCGGAACTTGCCCTCGAGGTCGGTGACGACGAAGCGCGGGATCTCGTCGCCAGACTGGTCGAGCATGAGGAAGCGCGGCACGTCCGGCGGGCGCCCGCCCTGATGGACGCGCCCCACGATCGTGCCGCCGGGACGCAGCTCGAGCTCGACGGGCCCATCCATCGGGAGCTCGGCCGGCGTCGCGGCCGGGCTGAAGTCGGGGTGCTCGGCGCGGATCGAGTACGTCCCGTCCCGCAAGCCGGGGAGCGTCGCCATTCCGTCCTCGTCGCTGCGCCGGCTCACGAGCGGAAAGAAGTCGTCGCGGATCCACTCGTCGCCGCGATGCGCGCTGACGTTCACCCACTCGAGCGGCTCTCCCGTCGTCCCGTCCATGACGCGCACGTCGAGGGTCCGCTCCGGCGACAGCACGAGCTGCGCGCGCGCCGGCCCGGCGGTCAGGTCGGCTTCGGCGCGCGCGAACGCGAACCCGTCCGCCCGCGCAAGGACGTTGTACTTCCGCGCGCCAAGGTCCCGCACCACGAACGTGCCGTCGTCGTTCCGCTCGAGACGATCGGCGAGCGGTATCGGGCTGAACGCGACCGGAGCGTCGGCCGGGTCGAACGTGGGCCGCAGAAGCAGGGTCGGATCGGCGACGACTTTTCCCGCCGCGTCGACGACGGAGATCGTCAGGTCGTACGCGGGATCGAGCATGACCGCCAGCTCGCCGAAGCCGGCCTGGACGCCCTCCAACACCTTCCAATCGATGGCGTCGTCCGCTCGAGCGCAAACGAAGTGCGGCTTGTCGTCGAACCCTTCCGCCGCGAACCGCCCGTCGCTGCCGGTGACGCCGAGCGGCCACACCAGGCCGACCTCCCCCATCAGCATCGGGCCCGCGAGGACGCGGACTCCCGCGACCGGAGCGCCGCTCGCGTCAACGACGCGGCCAGCGATCTCGTCGCCGTGGTCGACGCGGATCGTCCCCACGTCGCGCTCGCCGCTCTCGCCGGTCGGCACCGGTCCGTGCACGCGCGAGACGTACCCTTCCTTCTGGACGACGATCGACCCGAGGCCGACCGGCACCGCCTCGAGCACGAAGGCGCCCTCGTCGTCGGTGCGGGTCTGCGGGATCGGCAGATCGTCGAACAGCTCGCGCATCCAGGGCCGCGGCTCGTACACGTCCCACGTCTCGGCGCGCCACTCCTTGACGACGAACGAGGCGTCGCGACGAGCATAGGCCGCGCCGAAGTCGAAGATCAGGCGCGGCAGGTTCGTGGCGCGCACGAGGGCGTTCGGGACCGGTTCTCCGTCGAGGTCCTCGACGACGCCCTTGAACGTGACGCTGCGCTCGAGCGTGACGTCGCCGAGATCGACCGTCTCGCCGGCGCTCGGCAGGTGATCGACGAAGCGGGCGGTCGCGCGCGGTCCATGGACGTCGATGCCCAGGGCGGCGAAGCTCTCGGGGAAGACGCCGGTGAACTGGAAGCGGCCCGCGTCGTCCGTCACCGTCTCCCCGTGGCGCGCCGCGACTCGAGGCGCGGGACCACCGTCGAACAACGAGCCGACGTCCGTCGCGAAGTCGGTACGTTGGAACCGATAGAGAGCGACCGGCACGTCGCCCACCGGCTCGCCGCTCGCCTCGACGACGCGGCCGGTGATGGTGCCGAGCGCGCGCCGGTACCGCTCGGGCATCGTCGTCTCCGCCGCGACGCCCGGCCTCGCGTTCGGGACGACCGCCTCGCGCTTCCCCGCCGACGACGGGGCCGGCGCGACGTCGGCGATGCGCGGACCATCATCCTCCGTCACGCGCTCTACGGCGTCGCCGGAGACGGGGACCTCGACCGGGTCGACCACCTCCCCGTCCGAGAAGACCAAGTACAACGCCGCGCCCAGCGCGAGCAAGACGCCGAATCCGACGAACACTCCCGGTTTCATGCCTGCCTCCAAAGCGCGCCCGTCAGCCTACCACCGCGCGGCGCAGTCGATGAGAGCGGGGACATCGGGTCACCCGTCCTCGTCCTCCTCCTCCTCGTCCTCCTCCTTCGGCACGGCGCGGAGGACGACGCCCTCGAGCCCGGATCGCGGCACGTCGATCATCACGTTCTCGTAGCGCTCACGCCGTCCTCCGGCGTGGATGCGCACCTCGTACTTCCCGGGCTTCACGCCCTCCACCACGAACTCCATCGTCTCGGTGTCCACGCCGTCGCCGCTCCGAACTGACGGCTCCTCCTGGTTACGGAACTCGACGAAGACCCATCGACCCGGGTCCTCGCCCGCCGGCAGGAGGACGGTGCCGCGCACGACGACGCCTCCTTCGAGGCGCACCTCGATCGGCGGCGGCCCCGCGTTGTACGAGACGCGGACGTCGGGCACCGCGGCATCGGCGAGGCCCTGCTTGTTGACGCGCAGGGTGTACCTTCCCTCGGGAACCCCGTCGAACGAGAACGCGCCGTCGCGTTCGGTCACGGTGTCGAAGCGGCCGCCGCCGCCGAAGCCGAAGGTCTCGTCGCCCTCCGCGGAACGAAGGTGTACCTCGGCGCCGAGCACGGGGGAGCCGTCGCGATCGAGGCGGACGCGGCCCCGCACGTATCCGGTGCGCAGGTCGAAGGCGATCTCGCGCACCTCGTTCGCGGCGAGCTCCACCTGCTGCTCGGCCATGCGCCCGAACATGAACGCGCCCGCGCGGCCCTTCTGCCGGACGGAGACGACAGTCTTCTTCGCCGGCACCTCGCCGAAATCGAACCGCCCGTTTCGATCGGTGACCGCGCTCTTCATGCTGCGCCAGTCGCCGTCCGCGACGGCCGACACCGTCACTCCGTCGGCGGCGCGGCCGTTCACCACCACGCTGCCGCGCAGCGTGGCGGTCGGACCATCGTCGCCGGTGCCGTGCAGGTCGACGTCGATCTCCGTCACCTGCCCCTCCACGATCGTGACCGTGATGAAGCGTTCGGGGAAGTACTGCTCGAAACCCCCACCGATCTGGTCGCCGAGCGACTTGTTCGCGAACCGCCTCATCACGGTGACCGTGTACTCGCCCGGCTCGACGTGGGTGATCTCGAACAGGCCGAGCTCGTCGGTCACCGTGAAGCGCGGGAAGCTCCGGTCCTTGCCCATCGCGATGAACCGCTCTTCGGCCGGCGGCCGCTCCTTCACGTGCACCCGACCGCGCAGGATGCCGCCCTGACGCATCTCGACCACGACCGGCTCGCCCGGCACGACGACCTCGACCGACGTCTCGGCGTACGCGGGATGGAAGACGACGACGCGGTAGGTCCCCGCCTCCAGTCCAGCGAGCCGTGCCTCGCCAAGCTCGTTGGTGCGGCGCGAGATCAGCGGCACGCGCCGCGACTCGCGGCTCGCCGACGGATCGAACACGCCGCAGAACGCGTAGTGGATCGGCTCGCGCGACTCGGCCACCACCACCGTGATCGAGTTGAACGACTCGGGAACGAGCGAGATCTCGGCCGTCGCCGGTCCCTGGCGGAGGTCGACCTCGGCCTTGCCGACCGCGAATCCGGGCGCTTTCGCGAGGATCGAGTAGCGGCCCGGGTCGAGCTCGCGGATGACCGCCGTCCCATCGTCGCGGTGCTCGAGACGATCGCCGAGCGGCAGCGGCGCGACGAGCAGCGGATGCAGAGGGATCCGGTTGATCGGCCGCACGACCAACGACGGCCGCGGCACGACGAGACCGCTCGGGTCGTACGCCGTCACCTCGGCGAAGTACGTGTCGCCGATCCGCAGGATCGCCTCGTCGAAGCCGGGCACGACGTCGGTCACGATCGTCCACTCGACCCCGTTCTCGGGGCGCGCCGCGACGACGTGCTCGACGTCGGCGAGGCCGCGCGCGCGGAATCGCCCGTCCTCGTCGGTGATCGCCACCGGGGCGAGGACCGCGGCCGGCGCGAGCTCGAGCTCCGGCCCCGCGAGGATCTCGGCGCCGGCGATCGGCTCGTCGTTGACGTCGACCACGCGTCCTTCGAGGACCTCGCCGAACGGCATCCGCAGCGTGCCGACGTTGCGCTCGCCGCTCGCCCCCGTCGGCACGGGCCCGTGCACGAGCGACACGAGGGCACGCTTGTCGACGAGGACGGTCGCCATGCCGAGCGGCACGCCCTCGAGTCGGAAGGAGCCGTCCTCATCGGTGTGGGTCGTCGGGATCGGGAACCGCTCGATCAGCCGCGGGATCCAGCGCGGGATCGGAAGCACGCGCCAGTCGGCGCCGAGATCATCCTGGAACGCGACGGAGAAGTCCGGCTTGATGTTCTGGACCCCGAACGTGAACAGGATGGACGGCAGGTTCGTCGCTCGGACGCGCGCGCCCGGCACCGGGTTCTGGTCCTCGTCGACGACGCGGCCCGTGAAGACGACGTACGGATCGAGCGGAACGTCGCCCAGATCGATGACCTCGCCCGGAGTGGGCGAACGGTCGACGAACCGCAGCGTGGCACGGGCGCCGCCGAGGTCGATCCCCAGCACGTAGATCCCGCGCGGCTCGAGCTCGGTGAATCGAAACCGCCCCTCCGCGTCGGTCTGCGTCTCTCCCTTCGTGGCCTCGAAGCGCGGCGCCTCGTCGCGAAACAACATCTCGACGTCCGGTACGAAGTCCTGGAGCGTCGCCGCGAGAGCCTCGACCTTCATGGCCGGCACCGGTGCTCCGTCCGGCTCCACCACTCGACCGATCAACCCGCCGAGGGCGGCCTTGTACGAGTCGGGTGGACCGTCCGGCGCGATCGCTTCCTCGGGTCCGGCCGCGACGGCCGGCTCCTCCGCGGCTTCGCGCGCCGATCCGACGACGGGACTTCCGTCCGGCTCGACCGGCAGGTCGGCCGCCGCCACCGATTCGTCCCCGGAAACCTCCGTTCCCGGCTCGTCACCCAGAATGAAAAGGAGCAACACCGCGACGACCGCCAGCGCGGCGACGCCGATCGGGAGGATGGGCTTCTGCATGAGCACCTCGGCCGTTCGGGGAGGGTGCCAGTCCCGTCGGCAGTACGACTGTAACCGACCCCGGTTGCGGTCTCAAGCCGGAGGCCCGATGCAGCACCGATGCGACACCGAAACAACGATGAAGCTCGCGTGGAGGGTGCACGGGCGCACCAAGGGCCTCGCAACCGAACACGAACAACGCGGCCGGTCTCCCCGGCGCGCCCGTCACCACGCCCCCTTCGTGTCGTCAAGCGGGCGCCCGGCGGTCACGATTCCGGGAAGTTCCGGAACGCGGTCAGCGTGCCATCCGCACGACCTCGGCGCAGAGCTTCTCGATGCCCGCCGCTGCCTCCGAGATTCGCGTCGCCAGCATGTACGCGGGGGTCGTGACGATGCGATGCTCCGCGTCGATGACGATCCCGTCGACGGCACAGTTCCGGTGCGTCGCGCCCGTCGACTCGAGCCTCGCCGCCGTGTCACGATCGTTTCCGATCGTCAGGGTCACGCCCTCGTCGCCGAAGAGGCGGGCGACGACGGCCGGCGCGATGCAGATGGCCCCGATCGGTTTGCCGAGGCGATGCACCTCGCGGAGGAACCGGGCCACGTCGGGGTCGACGGTCCAGTCGGCCCCACCCTTCGCGAAGTCGCATAGGTTCTTCGCCGCGCCGAACCCTCCGGGCAGCACGACGGCGTCGACGTCGTGCGCCTTCAGCTTCGCCACGTCGTGGATCGCCCCCCGCGCGATGCGCGCGGCCTCGGTCAAGACGTTCCGGGTTTCGCCGGTCGTGCGGCCGGTCGCGTGGTCGACCACGTCCATCTGCGGTACGTCCGGCGCGGCGCAGACGACTTCGGTTCCCAGGCGATCGAGGCAGAGGAGCGTCACCACCGCCTCGTGGATCTCCGCGCCGTCGTTCACGCCGCAACCGGACAGGAGGACTGCCACTTTCGTCATGATTCGCTCCGCACGCGCTGGTTGGGCCGGACGGCGCATGCTACCACGTCCCGGAGCGTGGTTTCGCGCGCGCCCGCCCGGAGGACCGCCGGCGCCGGTCTCGATGAAGCCGAGCGGCGGGCACGGCGCCGCCGTCGAATCCCGCGCGGATGCTCGGACACATTCGTAGGATGACCTCGCATGGAGCCGTACCGCCGACACTTCCTCGTCTGCCTCACGAACCGGCCGCCGTTCGCACAGGAGTCGTGCGGCCCGAAAGGATCGACCGAGCTGCTCGCTCGCCTCCAAAAGGCGCTCGATCGGAGGAAGCTGCGCGAGCTGCACGGCGTGGCCGCGACCGGCTCGACCTGTCTCGGTCTGTGCGAGAGCGGGCCCAACGTGATCGTCTACCCCGAGAACGTCTGGTACCGCGGCGTGACGGTCGAGGACGTCGACGAGATCGTCAGCCGTCACGCCGAGCGGGGCGAGATCGTCGAGCGCCTGCGGAACCCGGACGTGGAATGACCGGCCTGCACGAGGACGACGTCCGCCCGACGGCGCGGTCGAAGCAGGCCGCGACGCGGCGCATCGCGGAGATCATTGCGATCCTCCACCGCCTCTACCCGGACGCCGATTGCGAGCTCCGCTTCGGTTCGCCGCTCGAGCTGATCGTGGCGACGATCCTCTCCGCACAGTGCACGGACGAACGGGTCAACGCCGTCACCCGGAGCCTGTTCCGGAAGTACCGGAGCGCCGCCCACTACATGAACGCGCCGGACGGAGAGCTGGAAGAGGAGATACGCTCCACCGGGTTCTTCAACAACAAGGCGCGTTCGTTGCGCGGCATGGGCAAGCGGCTGGTCGAGGCGTTCGGCGGCGAGGTCCCGCGCACGATGGATGACCTGCTCACCGTGCCCGGCGTGGCGAGAAAGACGGCTAACGTCGTCCTCGGCACCGCGTTCCAGATCGCCGCGGGCGTGGTCGTGGACACGCACGTCACGCGCCTCTCCCATCGACTCGGCCTCTCGCGGCAGCGAACGCCGGAGAAGATCGAGCCGGACCTGATCCGTCTCGTTCCGAAGGACGACTGGATCTTCTTCGGGCATGCGCTGATCTGGCACGGCCGGCGCGTCTGCCGGGCGAAGTCCCCGGACTGTCCGTCGTGCGGTCTCAAGGAACTCTGCCCTTCCGCCGGCGTCGCGGTGACGAACGGCTCGACCACCACCACCCGCGGCGGAGCGACGAAGCCGGCTCCGAAGAAGTCACGGGCCGGCTGAGCGGTCCGCGCCGCGACGGCCCTTCCCGAACGAGACGATGCGACTCTCCCGACCCATCTGGATGCTGATCCTGCTTCCCCTCTTCGCGTGCAGCGACGAGGACCCTCGCTTCACGAACCTGACCGACCTCGAGCGCGAGGGGATGACGATCTACAAGCGCGAGTGCTCGGTCTGCCACAGCATGAACGCGAGGAACGACGGCCCGCTCGGCCCGCCGATCGCCGGCTCGTCGATCGAGCTGCTCGAGGCCCGAGTGTTGAGGCTCTCCTACCCGCCGGGGTACCAACCGAAGCGCGACACGAGGCAGATGTTCCCGGCGCTGCCCCACCTCGCCCCGAAGATGCGGGCCCTGCACGCGTTCCTCGATCCGAAGCACCACCCGCCGGTGAACTGAAGCGCGCGCGGGCGCTATCGCTCGTCGTCGCCGCCGACGTATCCCATCTCGCGCAGAGCGTCGGTCATCTCCGCGCTCTCGAACATCGGGACGGCGTGCCCCGGGTGCGCCTCGGCCTCCGCGAGGTCGCGGCGCGCCTGATGCGCGACGCGCTTGCTCGATCGCGCCACGCGAGTCGCCGGCGACCGCTCGTGCGGATCGGCGGCGAGGTCGAACAGCTCGGTGGTCTTCCGGTGCTGGTCGATGATCAGCTTCGTGGAACCCTCGCGCCAGCCGACCATCATCGGCCCCATCGGGATGTCGAGATCGAGCAGCGCGCGTCGCGGCGGCACTGGGGTGGTCCCCGCGACGAGCGGCAGCAGGCTGGCGCCGCCGCGATCGGGAAACGGCGCGAGATCGGCGAGATCGAGCAGCGTCGGCGCGACGTCGCAGAGCCGCACGAGCCCGCCGACGCGCCGGCCGACCGGGAGAGACCCCGCGGCACGAATCACGAGGGGTACGTGGAGCACCTCCTGATAGAGGCTCCGTTGATGGCCCTTCTTGCCGTGCTCGTAGAACTCCTCGCCGTGATCGGCCGTGACGGCCACGATCACCTCGTCGCCTCCGAGCCCCCACTCCTCGAGGCGCGCAAAGAACCGCGCGAGCTGGTCGTCGGTGTACCGGATCTCCGCGTCGTAGCGAGCGACGAGGTGCTCGAGGTCGCGGCCCTCCCAACGTCGATCGACGGCGAGGAAGTCCGTCCCGTCGACGTCCCCCGCGTAGTCGGGGTCGAAGCGGCGCAGGTACTCGTCGGGCGGCTCATAGTCGTAGTGCGGATCCCACACGTGGAGGAACAGGAAGAACGGCCGCCGGTGGCGCTCGTCCTCCGCGAGCCACTCGAGGGCGCGATCGACGACCCGCTCGGCGCAGAGTCGATCCTCGTGGGAGGCCCGATGGACGGCGGCGATGCCGGACCGGTCCGCCTGCGTCGTCGCGGCCTCGACGTCGAGCCGCTCCAGGTAGTCGAGGACGCCCTCGTATCGATCGAAGCCCGGGCCGAACCCCCAGGCCGGATGGAGGAACGGTCCCGAGTAGAAGCCGCCCGTGTCGTACCCGGCGGCGCGGAACCGATGCGCGAGCGTCTCCGTGCCATCCCGCAGCCGCACCGACCGATTGCGCACGCCGTGCTCGAACGGGCTCATTCCGGTCAGCATCGTCACGTGGCTCGGCAACGTCCACGAGGTCGGCGCCGTCGCGTCCTCGAACAGCACGCCCGCCTCCGCGATCGCGCTCAGGAACGGCGTGGTCTCCTCGTCCGGCGCGAAGCGCGGGCGATACCCGTACGGCGTGCAGTGATCGGCGCGCAGGCAGTCGATCGAGACCAGGATGACCGGACGTCCGTTGCCGCGCGGCTCGTCTCGCCTGCACGATCCGAGCGCGACCAGCCACGAGGACGCGATCAACACCGCCCGGAGGAGCGCCGGCCGAGCCGCGCCGACTGGTGCGGGGTGGAAGGAGTCGTCGTTCTCGCGCAGGCTCGAGCCTCCGTGGGAGGTTGCGGGGATCGGGGGCCGGGGTCGGCGCATCATAGATTCACGGGGCTTCCTCCCCTCGAGGAGTTCGCCGACGTGCCTCGAATACGCCGTCATCGTCGCGCCTGGCCAGGAACGACGGGAACGGAGATGCCTCGCGCAACGCCGGTCCGTATCGTTGGCGAGGCTCGAGGAAACCGAACGGAGCGTGACGATGAGAGCCTTGGTCCTCCCCCACCGCGACGCGGCTCCCACCTTCGGCGCGGACGTCTTCCTCGCCCCGAACGCGACCATCGTCGGCGACGTCGTGCTCGGCGATCGCGTCTCGATCTGGTACGCCGCGGTCGTCCGCGGCGACGTGAGCCGGATCGAGATCGGAGCCGACTCGAACGTGCAGGACGGCGCCATCTTCCACGGCACGCTGGGCGAGTGGCCGGTCGTGCTCGGCGCCCGCGTGTCGGTCGGCCACGCCGCGATGATCCACGGCTCGACGATCGAGGACGACGTCCTGATCGGCATCGGCGCGCGCGTGCTCGACGGCACGCGGATCGGCCGCTTCTCCTTGATCGGTGCCGGGACGGTGGTCCGCGAGGGGATGGAAGTACCGGAGCGCTCGCTCGTGGTCGGCGTGCCGGGCGTGGTGAAGCGCCGGCTGACGGACGCCGAGGTCGAGCGGATCACACGGACGCCGCCGCGCTACCGCAAGCTCGCGAGCGACACGCGCGCGGCGTGCCTCGCGGCCGGCCACGAGGACCCGTTCGTCAACCCGACGGCGGCGTCGACTCCTCGACCCGACGCGGGGTGAAGAACAGCTTGACGATCCCGAGGATCGAGATCGCCGCCACGACGACGCCGGGGATCACCGTCACGAAGAACCACGACGAGTAGGTCACGCCGGCCGGCGCGCCCTCGTGGAACCCGACCCGATCGCCGAAGTGGAGCGCCAGGATCAGGAACGCCGTCGCCACCAGGAAGATCCGGGCGAGCAGCGGCATCACGAAGCGGACCCACGCGCCGTACGGGATCTTGCCGAGGGCGAGCGTGCCCATCACGAGCGCGCTGGTCGGCACCACCATGTTCGTGAAGCCGTCGCCGAATTGGTAGGCGAGCACCGCGACCTGCTGCGGGACGTCCGTCAACGTGGCGAGCGGTGACATGATCGGCATCGTCACGAACGCCTGGCCGCTCCCCGACGGGATGAAGAAGTTGCACACCGTCTGCACCGCGAGCATGCCGAGCGCCGACGCCTCCGCCCCGGCTCCTTCCAGCAGCGCGGCGATCGACTGGATGATCGTGTCGATGATCTGCCCGTCGACGAGCACGACCTCGATCGTGCGAGCGAACCCGATCAAGAGCGCGGCCGACGTCATCTCGGCCGCGCCTTGGATGAACGCGCGGCTCGCCTCGCCCGGCGACAGCCGCGCGATGATCGCGCCGAGCAGACCGATCCCCAAGAAGATCGCGTTGAGCTCGGGGATGTACCATTCGTAGCGCTTCACCCCGTAGACGAACCAGACCAGTCCGACGACGAAGACGACGAGGACGGCGATCCGCGTGAACGTGAGCCGCACGTCGGCCGGCGCCTCGAACCCGGTGCTGTAGTCGACGTCGCCCACCAGGCTCTGGCTCGGGTCCTCCTGGATGCGACGCGCGTACCGGTAGATGTACTGGAACGCGACGAGCAGCAGCACCACCATCATGAAGATGCGGAACTCCCAGCCCGACGTCGGCGGAACGCCCGCGATGTCCTGGGCGATGAGGACGCCGAACGGGTTCGTCCCCGCGCACCCCCACCCGATCCCGTACGGCACCCAGACCATCGCCATCGCGACGATCGAGTCGGTCTTCATCGCCAGACTCATCGTCACGAGGATCGGGATGAGCGGCACGTACTCCTCTCCCATGCCGATCGTGTAGGAGCCGACGCTGAAGAGGATCAGACAGCCGGCGATCAGGATCCAGGGACTCTTCCCGAGCCGCGTCACCGCGGTGTGCAGCGCCGCGTCGATCGCGCCGGTCTTGCGGAGCACCGCGATCACGCCACCGACGAGGAAGACCAGGAAGATGATCTCCTGGGCCTTCTCGAGCCCGACCGGGATCGCCTTCAGGAAGTACCATGGCTCGAGCGTCTTCCGCTCCACCTCGGGAACGGGAGCGTAGCTGCCGGCGACCACCATCTCCTTGCTCGGGTTCTTCGGATATGGGACCCGCTGGAACGTCCCCTGCGGCACGAGATACGTCAGGATCTGGGCCAGCAGGATGATCGAGAAGATCAACACCAGCGAGTCGATCGACAGCTTCTTCTTTTCGGCCATGTCGCCTCCGGGGCGGGGATCCTACGGAAACGTCGTTGAGATCGGGAGTTTCCACGTGATCTCGCGGGTTCGACCGCGATACACGATGTCTGCATCCCGACGTTTGGAGCCCTGATGCGATCCACGAATGCCCTCATCCTCTCGATGCTGACCCTGACGACCGTCCCGTTCGCCGCCGCCGGCGGTCTCGCGCCGCGGACGCCGATTCCCAAGCCGCCGGTCGTTCGTCCGTCCGGCGGCGCGCCCTTCGCCATCCACCTGAAGTTCGTCGACCACGCTCGCGTGCGCGCCACGCCGGACGGGCTCGAGTCCCGCGCCGACCCGCGGGTCGACCTGAGCGCCGTGCTCGGCGTCGCCCGGGCGCTCGACCTGCGGTTCGAGCCGCTGATTCGCCTCCCCGAGTCCCGGCTCGCCGATCTCCAGGCACGCGCCGAGGCGCGGACGGGCGTCGCGGCGGCCGACCTCGCGGGGATGATCGCGGTCCGCGTCGAGGAGACCGAGGAGGACCACCTGCTCATGCTCGCCGAGCGCCTGCGAGCGCTCGAGCTCGTCGAGTACGTCGTGCTCGACTCGTCCACGCCGACGCCGCCGGGCGACGTCGCGCCCGCGACGCCGAACCTCGGGTCGAACCAGGACTACTTCGGCCCGAACCCCGGCCTCGACGTCGACTACGCCCGCGCGCGCGGCTTCCGCGGGGCGGGCGTGCGTCTCTCCGACTGCGAGTACGGATGGGTCTATTCCCACGAGGATCTCGTCGACAAGAACCTGCACCCCGAGCCGGGGCAGACGATCCATCCCAACGTCGTCGCGAACGGATGGGACGAGCACGGCACCGCCGTCCTCGGCGAGACTTCCTCCGTGGTGAACGCGTACGGGTGCGCGGGGATCGCACCCGACGCGGAGATCTACACGTTCACCGAGTGGTCGGTCGAGGAGGGACATCGACGCGTGACCGCGATCACGAACGCGATCGCCTCGTCGTCGCCGGGCGACGTCGTCCTCCTCGAGATGCAGGCGTCCGGCGCCGGGGGCGGCTACGGACCGGCCGAGCTCAGCGCCTCGGTCTGGCTCGTCACGAAGACCGGGACCGACGCCGGCGTCGTGGTGGTCGGGGCGGCCGGCAACGGCAACCAGGATCTCGACGGGAGTGCGTACGCGTCGTACCTCGCCAAGGGCGACTCCGGCGCGATCGTCGTGGGCGCCGGGACCGACAGCGTGACGCACAGCAAGCTCTCGTTCAGCACGTTCGGCTCGCGCGTGAACGTCCAAGGCTGGGGCGGCGGCGTCTTCTCGTTGGGCTACGGCGGGTTCGCGGAGTACGGCGGCGACAAGAACCAGCGCTACACCTCGAGCTTCAGCGGGACGAGCTCGGCGTCGCCGTTCGTGGCGGCGAGCTGCGCGATCCTCCAGGAGGTCGCGATCGCCGCGACCGGAACTCCGCTCATGCCGAAGGTGCTGCGTCAGCTCCTAATCGATACGGGGCGACCGCAGGGGAGCGGCGGCCACATCGGACCGTTCCCGGACCTGCGCGCCGCGATCGACGCACTGTTCCCGCTCTGGACCGACCTCGGCGGCGCGTTGCCGGGAACGAACGGCCTCCCGTCCCTCGTCGGGGAAGGGGCGCTGAAGCCCGCCACGAACTGGAGGCTCAGCTTGACGCACGCACGCCCGAGCGCGGCGGCTCTCCTGTTCGTCGGGGCGTCCATCGCGTCCCTGCCGTTCCTGGGCGGCACGCTGCTGCCGTCGCCCGACCTCGTCGTGCCGATCGTCGTGCCGGCGAGCGGCACGCTGCCGCTCGCGGGAACGGCCCCGCCGATCGCGGTCTCGGGCATCGACCTCGTCTTCCAGTTCTGGGTCGACGACCCGGCCGGCGTGGCCGGCGCGGCCGCGTCGAACGCGGTAAAGGTGACGACGCCGTGACGTCCGTTTCATAGGATCAAGGCGCCGCCGCCAACCTCCGAAGGGACGTCTCGATGTCGCTCGCGACTCTCTCGCTCCTCGTCACGCTGCTCTTCCCTCCACGCCCGGCGGACGACGCCGAGAAGGAGGCGCCCGCCGCGGTCGAGACGACCGCCGCGGAGCCGTCGCCCACCGTCCACCCGACGCTCGAGGAGATCTTCCAGCCGCCGCGCCTCCTCGGGCAGCGTCCGCGACGCGCGTCGATCTCCGCCGATGGAAGATTCTGCACGTATGAATGGGCCGCG
The DNA here is from genome assembly GCA_964649825.1 of uncultured Phycisphaeraceae bacterium. GTDB lineage: Bacteria > Planctomycetota > B15-G4 > B15-G4 > JADJEK01 > CAZYQW01. The sequence goes on from CAZYQW010000141.1 coordinate 36,043, forward strand.
AAGGACGAGGAGAAGCCGAAGCTCGACGTCTACGTCGTTCCGACCGCGGGCGGCGAGCCGCGCAAGCTGTTCGCGGCGGACGACGAGGTGCGGACGTGGTGGACCCAGAAGGGCGCCCGCCTCCTCGTTCATCGTGACACGTGGCTCGAGCTCCACGACGCGGCTGGCGAACGCCCGGTGCAGCCGATCTTCGAGGTCGGGAAGCGGGTCGACCGCCTCCACTTCCTCGAGGACGGCCGGCGCGTGGCGTTCTCGGCCGGCGAGGATCATCAGGTCTGGATCGTCGACCTCGAGACCGGCGAGCGCCGGGCGCCGGCCGAGGGGCTGCTGAACCGGGGCGCGTGGTTCCAGATCCTCGAGCCGGCTCCGGCCCGGCTCTGCGTGTTCGCCGACCCGCGCGCGGCCGCGGCCGAGGCCCCCGCGAAGGCGGCCGGCCGCGACGGTGCGAAGCCGGCCGATGGAAAGGAGAAGCCGGCCGACGGCAAGGAGAAGCCGGAGGAGAAGAAGAAGCGCGTCCTCTACCTCGTGCCGCTCACGGAGGACGGGTTCGAGGAGGAGACGCGTTTCGAGGAGGGCGGAACCGTCGACGTCTCGGCGGACGGCCGCTTCGTGCGGCGGACGAAGACCGAGACCTCGGTCGATCGCAAGCTGGTCATGGCCGACTACCTCACCGAACAGGTCTCGACCGTTCCCGTTCGCAGCTCGCTGCCGGGCGACTCCGCCGGGAGCATCGCCATGACGATCTACGACATCGAGCGCGAGAAGGAGTTCACGCCCCCCCTCGACGAAGGCCGGAACTACTGGAACGCGGAGACGACGTGGAGCTCCGCCGGCTCGAGCCTCCTCGTCGAGCGGCTGAGCAACGACTTCCACGTGCGCCAGATCCTGATCCTCGACCCGTCCACGCGGCGCGCGCGCCTCGTCTTCGTCGAGCGCGACGACGCCTGGGTCGGCGGGCCGCTCCAGTTCGCGAGGTGGACGAAGGACGACGCGGCGATCGTCTTCACGTCCGAGCAGAGCGGGTTCAACCACCTCTACCGCTACGACGTCGCGTCCGGTGAGACCACCGCGTTGACCGATCCCGCCGGTCGGTTCGAGGTGGGCGGGGCGTCGCTCCTCGAGGACGGACGTACCGCGCTGATCGTGACGAACGAGACCGATCCGGCGGAGCGGAACGCCTACGCCGTCGATCTTGCCTCGGGCGCTCGTCGCATGCTCTCGACGGGCCGCGGGGTGGTGGCCCGCCCGCGCGCGAGCCACGACGCAACCGCGATCGTGTACGAGCATGCGTTCCTGGGCGTTCCGAGCGAGGTGTACGCCGCGCGCGTCGACGGCGGCGGCGAGCCGGTCCGCCTGACGCGGACCATCCCGGCCGCGCTGGCGGATCTCGCCCTCCCGCCGCCGGAGATCGTGGAGTACGAGAACACCGACGACGGCACGAAAGTGCGCGCGTACCTCTACCGGCCGGCGGGCTTCGATCCCGCGAAGAAGTACCCGGCCGTGATGTTCATCCACGGCGCCGGCTACCTCCAGAACGTGCTTCGCTCCATGTCGCAGTACGACGTGAACATGCTCTTCCACCACCGGCTGGCGCGCCGCGGCTACGTCGTCATCGATCCGGACTACCGCCACAGCCAGGGGTACGGCCGGAAGTTCCGCGCCGACGTCCATGGGTTCATGGGCGGCAAGGACCTGGACGACGCGGTCTTCGGCGTGAAGTACCTCGAGTCGCTCGGATTCGTTGACGTGACGCGCGTCGGGATCTACGGAGGCTCGTACGGCGGGTTCATGACGCTCATGGCGCTCTTCACGAAGCCGGACGTCTTCGCGTGCGGCGCCGCGCTTCGCTCGGTGACGGACTGGCGCACGTACAACTCGTGGTACACGAACGCACGCCTCGGCGACCCGAAGAAGGACGAGGAGAACTACAAGCGGTCGAGCCCGATCGAGCACGTGGACGGGTTGAAGCGACCGCTCCTGATCCTCCACGGCCTGAAGGACTCGAACGTCTTCGCGCAGGACTCGATCCGCCTGATCGAGAAGTTGATCGAGCTCGGCAAGGACTTCGACGCGATGCTCTATCCGAGCCAAGATCACGGCTTCGCCGATCCCGACAGTTGGGTGGACGAGTACAAGCGGATCGAGCGCCTCTTCGATCGGCACCTTCGCCCCGAATGACGCGCGCCGGTTCGAGGGCGGGTCGTTAGCCGTGTTTCCGGTTCCGTTCGAGCTCGAGCGGTTGGCGCATCGCGTGTTCGTCGTCGACGATGCGCTCGACCCCATCGCCGTCGAGCGGCTCGCGAGGGAGATCCTCAGTCTCGACCGCGCGCGCGAACGCGCCACCGTCCTCTGCTCGAACGGCCCGTTCCCCCCCCGTGACTTGATCAAGGGGCTCGAGACCGGCCTCTCCGAGCTCCCGCCCGGGGTGCTCGACAAGCGCAGCCTCTTCCGTCGCGCCCGCTACATGCGCGATCGACTGACCGAGCTCGCGCCGAGCCACGTCGAAGTGATGACCGAACCGGATCGGAGCCTGTGGAAGGTCGCGTCGCGGTTCGTGCGGCCGGCGGCTCGTCCCGAGCTCGCGGCGCGGCCGCCGCGTTCGGCGCGGCGCGTCGCGGTGCTGCTGAAGAGCGACCTGGCGCGCGCGTCCGCCCACGTCGGACAGGCGTTGAACACGGCGGCGGCGCTGACCGGGATCGGATTGGACATCCTCGTCGTCGGCCCGGTCGGGGAGGGAACATTCGAGGACGCGATCCGCCGCGCGACGCCCGGCATCGACGACGCGTCGGCGACGCGGCTCTCGCACCGCCGCCTCGACGACGTGCATCGATCGGCGGCGACCGTCCGCGGCCTCCACGACCTCCTCGTCGGGCTGGCCGACGAGGGATACGGCCTGCTCTACTTCCGGCAGGTGCGCCTCGCGTCGATGCTGCTTCCCGCCGCGCGACGGCTCGGGTTCACCGTCGTGATGGAAGCGCACCAGCCGTTCACGACGTGGGCGATCGGCGAGCGCCGGCGGCTGTGGAGCGCGAGCGTCCCTCCTCCGGGCGCGTTCTCGACGATGGCGCGCATCGACCACGCCTACGAGCGGCGCGTCTACGCCGAAGTGGACGGAGTGATCTGCACCACGAACGCGATGAGGAAGCGCGTGCGCCGGCTCCGACCGGAGACGCCGACCCTCGTGCTCCGCAACGGAGCGCCGGACCCCGCGACCGTCGCCGCCGCCGCGCCGGACGACGCGGGCGGAACCGACGTGATCTACACCGGGAGGACGTCGAGCGAGAAGGGGACCGACGTCCTCCTGCGCGCGATCGCCGCTTTGCCGGGCGTCACCGCGACGATCGTGGGCGGGCCGGCGGAGGACGACATCGCGCCGTACCGCGAGCTCGCGACGTCGCTCGGCCTTGGCGAGCGCGTCCGGTTGCTGCCGTGGGAGGATCAAGCGCGGCTCCTGGCGCGGGTCCGCTCCGCGCGCGTCGCCGTTCATCCGTTGCCCGGATCCGGCTCGCGCGAATGGCGGATCTACACCTGCCCGTTGAAAGTGCTCGAAGCGATGGCGCTCGGCACGCCCGTCGTCGCCACCAACCTGCCCGCGCTGCGGGAGCTGATCCGCGACGGCGTCCATGGACTGCTGGTCGAGCCCGGCGACCCCGGCGCGCTGGCGAACGGCATCTACCGGATCCTCTCCGACCCGGCGCTCGCGGCGGCGCTCGCGCGCGCGGCGCGTCGTCGAGCGCGCCGGTTCTTCCACTCGGCCCGGGCCGAGCGCCTGGCGCGGTTCATCGAGCAGGTGGCGCGGCGATGAAGGCGAGGAGACATCCGCTCCGCGCCCTGGCGCGCCGAGTGCGGCGCACGCGCCGCGTCCTCGTCGCCGTGAGCTCGCCGATGAACGTCGTCGTGCTGCGCCCGATCCTCGACGTGCTCGTCGCCGACGATCGCGTCGAGCTTGCGTTCACCGGCCGTCACCACGACCGCGACGACGTCACCGGAATCCTCGCCGCGACCGGCCTCGGCGGCGCGCAGGTCCTCTCCGAAGCGGGCGCGAAGCGCCTCGCGGCGGACCTCTACCTCTGCGCCGACGGGACCCGCTACGGCAAGCGCTGCTCCTCGCGCGTGCTCACGTTCCACGGGGTTTCGTTCAAGGGCCGCTCCCTCGGGGATCGCGCCGGCTGGTTCCACCGCGTGATGCTCGTCGGTCCCTACCAGCGGCGCCGGCTCGTCGAACGGGGAACGTTCGCCGCGGACGACCCGGTCCTCGTCGACGTCGGCATGCCGAAGCTCGATCGGCTCGCGCGCGGCGAGATCGATCGATTCGCCGAGCGCGAACGGCTGGATGTCGCGCCGCACGCGGTCTGCATCCTCTACGCCCCCACCTGGGGCCCGCACGCATCGCTGAACACGATGGGCGAGCCGCTGATCGATGCGCTCGCCGCGTACCCGAAGGCCCACGTCGTGGTGAAGCTCCACGACCACACGTACGACCCGAGCCACGGGGGCGGCGACTGGTCCACGCGCGTCGAACGGCTGCGACGCCCGAACGTGACGATCCATCGCGGGCTCGACGTCGCTCCGCTTCTCGCCGCGGCCGACGTGCTCGTCACCGACGCGAGCTCGGTCGCGCAGGAGTTCTGCCTGCTCGACCGCCCCATCCTCTTCGCCGACGTCCCGGGCCTCTTCGCCAGCGAGCGCTATCGCGACTCGGCCGACATGGAGACGTGGGGACGCTCGGGGGGCGTCACCTTCTCCTCGCCGGGCGAGGTCGATGACGCGCTTCGCGCGACCCTCGCCGCGCCGGACGCGCTCTCGGACATCCGCCGGGCGATCGCGACGGACCTGTTCTTCGCGCCGGGCCGCGCGACGGAGCGCGCGCTCGAGGTGATCTACGCGGAGCTCGAGATCCCGCTGCGCCGGCGCGATTGAGCGGCGCGGCGCGAGCCGGCTACTCCAACGCCGGCAGCGCCTCGTCCGGCAGGTGGTGCGCGGCGGGAATACCGTAGTTCTCGAGCACCCGCGCCGTCGCGTCGTCGAGCGTCTCCGCGTCGAGGACGACCTCGGACCGCTCGAGGTTCGGGTCGAGCTCGACCGTGTGGAAGCCGTCGACGGGATGATCGAACGCGCCCTTCAGGTCGATGATCGAATCGATCGCGCGGCCGTTCACCGACTTCACGGTCAGGTCACGCAGATCGTGGTAGCCGATGCTGAACGGGTCCGGAAGGACGTGCGTCAGCACGATGATGCGCCGCCGGTCGGGACGCTGCGACCTGCGCTCGAGCTCCCAACGCGCGACGAGGCGCGGGTTGGCCCGCGACGACCATTCGTTGCCGAACGACGCGAGGTAGTCGAGGTCCAGCTCACGGAAGACGAGCCCTCCGGCGACCAGGTACGGCGGCGCCCGGTCGGAACGAGAGTTCGGGATCAGGAACAACGACGTCGGCGCGCGCCGCAACCGCATCTCGAGCTCGAGCTCCGCGCCTCCTCGCAGCACGCGCACCGGGACGAGGTCGCCGGCCGCGTGCCCGTCCGAGACGATGTTCGAGTAGCTCAACTGACCGTAGACGGGATGGCGGTAGAAGCCGTCCGCGTCGATCTCCTTGCCGTCGATCGACAGGAGGACGTCGCGCGGCAACAGGACGCCGGCCCCGGTCGTCCCCGCCGCGACCTCGCGGACGACGATGCCTCGCGGATCGCCTTCCACGCCGAGGTAGGCCGCGAGCGCCGGATCGCGGTTCAACTGCCAGTACATGCCGAAGGACGCGAAGTAGCGATCCCCCGCCGCGTTCTCGAGGAACGCGCCCAGCACCTCCGCGGGGACGACCCGGGCGGTCTGATCGTTCTGGTAGACGGTGAGCCCGAGCAGGCGTTCGCCGAGGAAGACGGGCGTCGACCAGCCGCCGTTCTCCATGTCGGTCGTGACGTCGAGCGTGACGTGGTCGACGAACCCGGTGTCCGACTCCCGCACCTCCGCGCGCGAGATGCGGCCGTCCGCGACCTCGAGCTGGCGACCGTTCCAGCGGACCGATGACACGCGCCCCTGCACGACGGGGCGCGGGACGAGCTCGACCGCCGCCAGGTCGTCGAAGAAACCCGCGGAGTCGACTCGGAGGAGCGCGAGGTTCACGTCGACGTCGATCCGGTCGATCGACGCGGCGAAGAGCCCCGCGTCGCCGTTCTTCTGCACCCGGATCATCGTCGAGTCGGTGACGACCTGCGCCTCGACGAGGATCCGTTCGCCGTCCACCACGACTCCCGTCGCGGAGAGCGACCCGGGCCGCGTCTTCGCCCAAGGCTGCCGCGCGTCATACCGCTGCCACGTGCAGGTGATCGCGACGACGTGCGCGTCGTAGCCCCGCTCGTGGGGCGCGGCGCTCGCGCCGCCGGCGGCGACCATGCCGGCGAGGCCCGACAGGAGGATCGCTCGAGCTCGCATCACAGCCTCCGATCGGCGGGGACGCCGTAGCGCTCGAGGATCTCGGCGTGCGCCGGTTCCGCCGCCTCGCGGTCGAGGACGCCGAACCTTCCGAAGTAACGGAACTCGAGCACGTGGAAGCGACCTTCGTTCGAGTCGAACGCGTCGATCAGGTCCTCGAGCTCGTTGATCTCGTGCCCGTTCACGCGATCGACCACGAGGTACCGGTACCACGCCATGTCCGCGTTCACCGGGTGATCGAGCTTGCGCAGCAGGATCACCGACTCGCCACGGTACTGTTCGGGCTCCTCCCGCGGCCGGTAGAAGAACTCGTACATCAGGTGCTGTTCCCGCACGAGCGTCTCACGATTGAGCGGCGCGAAGACGAGACCGGCGTGGACGACGTAGCGCGGGAGCTGGTCGTAGACTTCGCCGTAGCGGATGAGCGGACTGTCGCCGGCCATCAGCACCTCGACCGAGACGCGCTCGTTGCGTCGCCACACGTCCAGCGGGACCCGCTCGCCGACCTGATAGCGGTCGGAGACGACGTTGTAGTCGAGGCGCAGGTCGTCGATCGCGACGGTCCCATCGTTCGCGATGTCGAACCCCGCGATCGAGAGGATCACGTCGCCTTCACGCAGCACGCCGTCGCCGCTCGCCGTCGGATAGACGAACTCGACGCGCACGCCGTTCGCTCCGTTCGGCATTCCGGCCTTCCGTCGCGCGGCGGGGTTCTCCATGTTCGACGTCAACAGACCGAGGTCGGGAAACCCGTCGTACGCACCGTCCTCGACGTCCCGCAGGAAGTGGTGGATCACCTCGGTCGGAATGATGAATCCGACGTTGTCGAGGTCGGGCGGACCTTGGAACGCCACGCCGACGACGAGCCCGTCCTGCACCACGGGGCCGCCGCTGTTGCCGGGGTTGATCGCGGCGTCGGTCTGGACGGTGAGGTGGGAATCGAAGCCGGAGTGGACGTAGAGCTTCACCTCGATCCGCGACACCACGCCGCGCGTCGACGAGATCCGGCGCCCGCCGGCCGGATAGCCGTACGTCTCGACCGTCGAGTGCGGCGCGGGAAGCCCACCGAACTCCACGGCCGGCACCGCGTCGAGCAGCCCCGCCTCCTCCGGCTCGAGGAGCGCGAGGTCGCAGTCGTGGCCGACCGCGACGAGCCGCGCCGGATGCGGCGTCGGGTCGCCGTGCAGGTACAGGATGATCATGCGATGGTTGGCCACGACGTGCGCGTTCGTCATGACCCGACCGCCGTCGACGACGAAGCCGCTGCCGGTCCCGCTCGTCGTGCCGGGCGCGTTCCACGGGGTGTACCAGTCGGGCTCCTGGGAGTGACAGAGGATCCGGACGACCGATCGCTCGAAGCCTCCCTCGGCCCGCGCCAGGCCGCCTCCCGCCGCCGCGAGCAGCGACAGCGCGACCCCCCATCCTGAACTCGCTCTCGACATCACGCGCTTCCTTTCTCGTCTCGTCGCCCTGTCTTCTCGCTCTGGCTCGTCGTTCCGCCGACGCTCACGGAATCAACAGCACCTTACCGACGGATGTCCGCTCCTCGAGCGCCGCGTGCGCGGACGGCGCCTCCTCGAGCGGAAACCTCGCTCCGATCACGGGGCGGACGTCGTGCTCCTCGCAGAATCGCACCAGCCGCCCCCACTCGTCGCGCCGCGCCGGAAAATCGAGGTTGTGCACGTTCAGACCGGCGAGGCCGATCGAGCGGTGGAAGATCGTCAGCGGATGCACCCGCTCGATCCGGTTCTTGTAGTCCGAGTCGATCGAGGTGAAACCGATCACGACGATCCGTCCGAGGTCCGCGAGCGCGGCCAGACTCTTCGTGAAGACCTCGCCGCCAACGGACTCCAGCACGTAGTCGACCCCGCGGCCGCCGGTGCGCGCACGGACCTCGTCGAGGAAGTCGACGCGCGTGTAATCGAAGCAGGCGTCTGCCCCGATCCGCTCGACGAGCTCGCACTTCGACGACCCGCCGGCGGTCCCGAACACGGGCCGGGCGCCGTGGCGGTTCGCGAGCTGGATCGCCGCGGTTCCGACCCCGCCCGCCGCGGCCTGGATCAGCACCGACTCGCCCGGACGCAGCCGGGCGACCTCGTTCATGCCGTACCACGCCGTCGCGTAACAGATCGCGAACGCGGCGCCCTCGTCGAAGTCGAGGTGCGCCGGCATCGACAGAATCTCGTTTCGACCGAGAACGACGCGGTCCGCGTAGCAGCCGCCGCGCAGGCGAAGCGCGATGACGCGATCGCCCACCGCGAACTCACGTGCGGCGCAGCCGCGCTCGATCACGACGCCCGCCCCCTCCTTGCCGATCTCGAACGGCAGGGATTGATCCTTGCAGTAGCGACCCCGCCGTTCGACGACGTCGGCGTAGTTGATGCCGCATGCCTCGAGCCGGACGACGTACTCGTCGTCGTGCGGGCACGGATCAGGCGCTTCGCGAACCCGCAAGACGTCCGGGCCGCCGAAGGCGTCGAGCGTGATCTTCCTCATCCGGTGCGTTCGTCGATCCAGCGCAGGAGCGCGCGAACACGGGCCCCGATCCGGTCAGGCCGGCTCCGGGTGCGCCCGGCCGAACTCGAAGTCGGACTCCTCGTCGCCCCCCGCGGTCGCCTTCCGGGCTTCGCGGGCGCGCGCGTCCTTGGCGTCGCGACGCTCCTCGGCCTCGCGCTCCTTTCGCTTCAACCCATCGATGTCCTCGCCGTTGACGATCGCCGCGACCTGCGCGCCGGTCAGCGTCTCGTACTTGAGCAACGCCTTCGCGACGCACTCGAGCGCGGCACGGTTCTCGGTCAGGATCGCCTTCGCGCGCGCGTGCTGCTCCAACAAGATGCGCTTGATCTCGTGGTCGATCTCGAGCGCCATCGACTCGGAGTGGTTCTTCGAACGGACCAGGTCTTGACCAAGGAAGACCGCGTCCGAAGTCTCGGCGTACGCGATCGGACCGATGTTCTCCGACATCCCCCACTGGCAGACCATCTGCCGCGCGAGCTCGGTGGCCCGCTTGATGTCGTCGTACGCGCCGGTCGAGATGTCGTCGCAGGTCAGCTCCTCCGCGACGCGGCCGCCGTACGCGAACGCGATGAACCCAAGGATCTCCTTGCGCTTCTCGTTGTACCGATCGCGTTCCGGCAGCACCATCGTCGCCCCGAGCGACATGCCGCGCGGGATGATCGTGACCTTGTGAAGCGGCTCGACGTCCCCGATCAGGTGCGCGACGAGCGCGTGCCCCGCTTCGTGGTACGCGGTGACGAGACGGTCCTTCTCCTCCATCACGCGGCTCTTCTTCTGCCGGCCCCAGCGGACCTTGTCGCGGGCCTCCTCGAAGTCCTCCATCTCGACGTGCTCGCGGTTCTTCAAGGTCGCGATCAGCGCGGCCTCGTTCACCATCGCGGCGAGCTCGGCGCCGGAGAAGCCGGGCGTCGCGCGCGCGAGACGCGTCATCTCGATGCCGGGGGCGATCTTCACCCGCGACGTGTGGACCCTGAGGATCGCCTCGCGACCCTTCAGGTCGGGAAGACCGACCGAAATCTGCCGGTCGAAGCGTCCCGGCCGGAGAAGCGCGGGGTCGAGCACGTCGGGCCGGTTCGTCGCGGCGACGAGGATGATCCCCTCGTCGGTGTCGAAGCCGTCCATCTCGACCAGGATCGCATTCAGCGTCTGCTCGCGTTCGTCGTGTCCGCCGCCCAGGCCCGACCCGCGCTTGCGACCGACCGCGTCGATCTCGTCGAGGAAGACCAGGCACGGCGAGTGCTCGCGAGCCTGACGGAACAGGTCGCGCACCCGGGAGGCGCCGACCCCGACGAACATCTCGACGAAATCGGAGCCGGAGATCGAGAAGAACGGGACGTTCGCCTCGCCCGCGATCGCCTTGGCGAGCAGCGTCTTGCCGGTGCCAGGAGGACCGACGAGGAGCACGCCGCGCGGAATCCGGCCGCCCAACCGCGAGAAGCGCGCCGGGTTCTTCAGGAACTCGATGATCTCGGAGACCTCTTCCTTCGCCTCGTCGACGCCGGCCACGTCGTCGAACGTGACGTTGCTCTTCTCCTTCGTGATCATCTGCGCCCGGCTGCGACCGAACGAGAGCACGCCGCCGCTCCCTCCCGGCGCCCGCATCTGGCGCATCAGGAAGAACCAGAACAGACCGATGATCAGGAGCCACGGCGCCAGCGTGTAGAGAAGCTGCGCCATCCAGGTGTTCGGCTGGCTCGCCGCCACGCCCTTCTCCTTGAGGAACGCGTGGTGGGCGATCGGGGCGCGGGGGTTCGCCTTCTCGATCGCGGCGACGATCTCCGCCGGGTCGCCGTCGAGGATCGCGTGCCAAGCGAGCGTCGGCCGGCTCAGCCGATTGGCGCCGGTCCCGAAGAACTGCGCGTACACCGTCGTGTCGGAGTCGCGCTCCAGGATGTACGCCTCGCGGATCTGGATCGAACCGTCCGACGCGTGCGCGAGGAACGTCGAGGCGCGCATGTCGGCGAAGTCGGAACCGACCATGCGAACGATCTCGTCGTAGCGTTCGGCGAGGACCCGCGGCGGAAACTCGACCACGAACCCCTTCTTCTGCTTCTCGTCGCTCGTCTTGAACGCGCCGGAGAGACGCAGCTCGCCCTCCTGCTCGATCCGTTCGACCTGGCCCATGTAGAGCTTCTGCCAGAAGCGGACCTGGTCGATCTCGTCGCGATGCGACATCAGCGAGCCCTCGTCGAACAGGCTGATCATCAGCAGCACGACGAGGACGAGGATGAGCGCGGTCATCACCGTGCTGACGCCGGAACGCGGACGACGATTCCGATCAGGGTCGTTTTGGCCGTGAGGGCTCGGGTCTCGGTGCGGTTCCTGCGTCACTGGATTCCTGCTTTCGTCTTTCGTCCTACCAGTCGGCCTCGAGTTGGAAGACGATCTTACGAGCCAGCTCGTAGAACGCCTCCCGCTGTGCCGTCAACAGTCCTTCGCCAGCCGCGAGGGCGAAGTCAACCCGCTCCCGCTCGCTGAACTCCTTCATCAATCGACCCGTCTCGGCGTCGACCACGCGGCAGCGTACCTCCGTCGTCGCGGACGATTCGGTCGGACGTTCGCGTCGCGTGATCGACAGAACACGCTGCTCGACGTCGGTGATCGTCCCCTGGAGGATGACGTCGGCCTGCGACTCATCGACAAGATAGACCCCGGGACGGGACCGGATCTCGTCGCAGACGCTCCTCGTCAAATCGAGCTCGATCTGCCGGAAAAACGTTTCGTTGTCGAACACTGGGACCGCGATCCTCCGCGTTCCCTCCGGGAAGAGGCTGTCATTGCGGTAGCCGGCGCAGCCGGCGAGGACCAGACCGAGCCCGAGCAGACCGACTCGTCCGATCGCACGACCCCGCGCTCTTCTTTCTTTCGGCACCATGATGGCCCGCGCCCAAACTGTTTCGAACAAGGACTTCACGACGGTGGACATCATAGCCAGCGGCGATCACCAGCGGCGCGAGCGGCGCCCGCGGCCGGCGATTCTACTCGTCGGCCGCCGGCCCGTGCGCCGGCGCCCCCGCGAGATTCCCCTCGGTGCGAAGGACTCCGCGGGGCCGGGCGAGATCCGAGTGCGCGAACGGGACGGAGGCGTTCGCACGGTGGATCCGTTCGCCCTGCTCGGCCCCGACCGTCCGGTAGTACTCCGCCACGGCAAGCTCGTGCGCCACGACCTCGGACTCCAGCTCGTCCAGGCGCGCGCGGGCCTCCACGTGGAAGCTGCCGTCGGGATAGACCCGCAAATAGCGTCGCAACGCCGCGTGGGCGAGGAGAATCGGCTCCACGTCGTAACTCGCGCCGCGCGACTGACGACGATAGGCCTCGGCGACCCGGAAGAGCGCGAGGTCCACCCACTCCGAGTCCGGGTACTCCCGGATCAGGCGCTCGTAGATGTCCGCCGTGGCCTGGTAGTGGCGGTCCTCGAAGAAGACGTTGGCGAGCTCCTTCCATCCGTCGTCGGCGTACGGGCTGCGCGAGAACTGCGTGACGAGGTAGTTCAGTGCCTCGACGCCGACGTCGTGGCGGGCGGAGAGGTCGCCGAACCAGCCCCCCCGCTCGCGGACGAGCTCCCTGCCGATCGTGTAGACGCGGCCCGCGATGAGCGGTGCTCGCAGGTCGAACGGATCCTCGTCGAGGAGCCTGCGGTAGTGGCGAAACGCGAAGTCGTAGTCGCCGAGGCGAAACCGTGCCTCCGCCGCCAGGAATCGCAGGTCGGAACGGCCCGGGAACTCGAACCGGTTGCGGAGGAGGTACTCCGCGACCTCCGCCGCGCCGCGGTCGTCGCCGCCGGCGACGCGGCCCTCGGCGGCGGATCGGATCTCGCCCTCGCTCAACTCACGGGCCGGGCGCCCGTCGACGACCGGGGACGTCTGGCATCCGAGCGCACCAAGGAGGCCGCCGCCGGCGGCGAGGAGCCAACGTGCGACGGCGGGGCCGCGGCGGCGGGGGCTCATTCGATCAGGCTCCACAGGCGTCCGGTCGCCAACCGCCTCTCGGCGCGGTGTTCCACGTAGGTCTCCAGCGCGTGACGCACCTCGGCGATGACGCGCAGGGTGGGAGTCGGGCCAGGGGCGCGGTCGAACAGGCGTCGCGCGAACCAGACCGCATCGGCGGACCAGGATACGACGCCGGGCGAGCGGTCCGCGCACGAACCACAGATCAATCCGCCGCGTCCCGCCGACAGCAGCGCGCCGGCTCCGTCCGCGATCCGCGACTCGCACGCCACGCACGCGTCGACGCGCGGCGCGTAGCCGAGGACGGTCAGGATCCGCGCGATGAACGACACGACCCACGTCTCCAGGACGGCCGGCTCGGTCTCGACGTCGATCGCGTCCAACGTCGCGATGAGGAGATCGAACGGACCGAGCTCCTGCGCGTGCGGCCAACTGAACCGCGCCACCACCTCCAGCACCTGCGCCCCGGCGATCCACTGGGCCAGCGACGCCCTCGCGCCTCGGTACGGGTGCGTGACGCGGAACCGGTGCAGGAGGTCGAGCTCGGAGCCGCGCCGGCGCGTGAAGTCGGCCTGGCCGCGCGTCAGGAGATCGATCGCGCCGCCGAACTCGGATTTCGGCCGAAACGACCCGCGGGCGAGGCAAGCAATCCGACCGTGCATCGGCGTCAGCAGATGGACGATCTGGCTCGACTCCGAGAAAGGTGCCCGGCGGATCACCACCGCATCCGTCTGCGTCCGCGCGTCCGACGCCACAACCCGTGTCCCTCGTGGTCCTTGGAAAACTCTCTTCGGTGTCGTTCAGCGTTCGCTAGACTGCGTCGTTCTCACTCGCGCAAGAAAACCAGAGACGAACATGGCGTTTCCTCTCCGCCGGCGGCGCTGGATCCTCTGCTCCGCGAACAACGGCGTCAACGTGGTGATGTACCGCCCGATCGTCGAGCGCCTGAGCGAGGACTCGCGGCTCCGGATCTACCACACCGCGTCGCTCAGCCACACGCGGCAATTCGACGACAACGAGCGGGCCGACATCAAGCGCTTCTTCGGCCGGCACGGCGTGCACCGCCACGTGCTGCATTTTCGGGTGTCCCGGTACATGCCGTGGGACGTCTATCTCAGCCCGAACTTCTCGCGGCGGATCATTCCACGCTTCGCGCGCATCAAGGTGCAGACCTTCCACGGAGTGTCGTTCAAGAACTGCGCGATCAAGCCGAAGAGCTCGATCTTCGACCGGCTCTTCCTTCCCGGGCCGTACCATCGCCGCCGGTTCATCGAGCGCGGGCTCTACCAGGAAGGGGACTCCCGGCTCATCATGACGGGGCTGCCGAAGGTCGATCGGATCGTGGACGGCAGCGTCGATCGGATGCAGGTGCTGCTCGAGCGCAACCTCGACCCGTCGCTCCCGACGGTCCTGTTCGCGCCGACCGGGGACGCGGGGAATTCTCTCAACCGGCAGGGCGATGCGATCATCAGCACGATCCTGAACCTGCCGGTCAACCTGATCGTGAAGCCTCACGATCACGCGTCCGAGGACGAGAAGTGCACGGTCGACTGGCCGGCGCGCCTCGCCGCCTGGAAGCACGAACGGCTCTTCGCGGACCTCGGGTCCGACGTCGTGCCGCTCCTCGCGTCGGCCGATCTCTTGATCACCGACGCGTCGTCGGTCGCGTTCGAGTACACTCTCTGCGACCGGCCCATCATCTTCATCGACGTCCCCGAGATCCTGAATGGTCCCCGCCAGAGTCGCATGGATCTCGACACGTGGGGACGCAAGGGTGGCGACGTCGTGACCCACGCGAAGGAGCTCGAGTCGCTGATTCCACGGTTGCTCGAGGACTCGAGCGAGAAGAGCGAGATCCGCCGCGCGATCGCCGACGACCTCTTCTTCGACCCCGGAAACGCAACCTCGCGAGCGGCGCGAAGACTCTACGAGGACATGGAGATGGACATGCCCGAATCGATCCGCGCGGTGGAGGCCGCGGTCGTCGGTTGACGACGGCCCAGCGCGACCCATGAACGACAAGCGAGAAGGCAGCGTGGCGGACGACGAACGGCTGCGGTCGCACCTCGACCTCGACGAGCTCGACATCGTCGAATCGGAGCGCGCCGGCGAGGCGACGTTGTCCAGTCGTCTGCGCCGCCTCCTCCTCCCCGCGAGCCGCGAGGATCTCGCCCTCTACAAGCGCCTCATGCAGTACGTGACGCCGTACTGGCCGAAGGTGCTGTTCGCGGTGCTCCTGTCCGTCATCGGCGGCGGCATGGTCGTCGTACAGTTGAAACTGCTGCAGCGAGCGCTGCAGGTCGTCGGCAACGAAGGGGCCTCGCTGAAGGATCTGGCCGGCGGAACGACCCCCGGCGTCGTTCCCACGGTGAACCAACCCGACCCGGCCGCCACCGTCCCCACGACTCCGAAGGTGCCGGACCCCGCGACGCCGGGCAGTCGCGACTCGAACCCGCCGGTGACGAGCGCGCCGCTCTCGCTGACCGAACGTCGTGACGCGCTCACCGAAGTCGCGCTCTACTTCCTCGCCGTCGTCCTGTTCGGATCGCTGATCAAGTTCGTGCAGACGATGATGATGACCGGTGTGAGCCGCAAGGCGATCCGCCACCTGCGCGAGGACTGTTTCAAGAACCTCGTCCGTCTGCCGCTCCGTTTCCACCAGCGAACGCACTCCGCCAAGGTGGTGGCCCGCGTGACGAAGGACATCAACCGCCTGCGCGAGCTGCTCGTCAGCTTCTCCATCAGCGGCAGCAAGGAAGTGTGCATCTTCTTCGCTGCCCTGTTCGTCGCCGTCAGCACGACCTCTCTCGCCGCTCTGTTCGCGGTCGTGTTCGTCCTCCTCGCGATCCTGCCGATCCGCTACATCGCCGACAAGATGCGCCACCGCGACAAGTTGGCCGAGGCGGGCTCGGGCGACATGTTCGCGATCCTCACCGAGATGCTCGCCGGGCAGAAGGTCGTGAAGACGTTCCTCGGCGAACGCCACGAGATCCGCCGGTTCAAGTCCGCGACGCGCGTGATGTACCGGCGGCAGATGGAGACGTACCGCCTGCGGGCGCTGACCGAGCCTTGCATCGACATCGTGGCCGGACTGGGGATCGCGGGAGCGATCTGGTTCCTCGGGAGCTGGGTGATCGACGGCGACCTTGTCGTATCCGAGCTCGCGCTCGTCCTGTTCGCCCTCCAGAAGCTGAACTCGTCGGTGCGCAAGATGGGCAAGCTCCAGAACGACTTCGTCCGCGGCGTGATCCGGGCCGAGCGCGTCGTGAAGCTGCTCGACCAGGTGCCGGAGCTCACCGAGGCGCCCAATGCGATCCCGCTGGACCGGTTCGAGCGCACGATCGAGTTCTGCGACGTCCGGTTCTCCTACCAGGAGGACGTGCCCGTGCTCCGCGGCGTCTCCCTGACGATCCGCCGGGGCGAGACCGTCGCCATCGTCGGTCCGTCGGGCTCGGGCAAGACGTCGCTCGTCGACCTCGTCCCGCGGCTGTACGACGTCGACGAAGGCTCGATCTCGATCGACGGACGCGACCTGCGCGAGTACACGCTGAAGAGCCTGCGCGAACAGATCGCCACCGTGACGCAGGAGACGATCCTCTTCCGCGACACGATCCGGGAGAACATCGCGTACGGCATCAAGGTGATCAGCGAGGATGCGGTGATCGCCGCGGCGAAGGCGGCGAACGCCCACGACTTCATCGCGGCGAAGCCGGGCGGCTACGACACGCCGCTCGGCGAGCGCGGCCTGCGGCTCTCGGGCGGCGAACGGCAGCGCATCGCGATCGCGCGCGCGATCCTGAAGAACCCTCCGATCCTGATCCTCGACGAGGCGACGTCCGCGCTCGACGCGGAAGCCGAGGCGTCGGTCCAGGGCGCGCTCGAGTACCTCATGGAAGGACGCACCACGCTGGTGATCGCGCACCGTCTCTCGACGATCCGCCGTGCCGACCGCATCGTGGTGCTGAACCAGGGCGAGGTGGTCGAGCAGGGGACGCACGACGAGCTGATCGCGCTGGACGGCCGCTACGCGCGCGCCTATCGGATGCAGTCCGAAGCCCACTCGCGCGGTGACGAAGACGGACCGATCGACGCCTACTTCGGAGAGACCGAGGGATGAGCGGGAGACCGCTGTCCATCCTCCAGATCCTGACTCACAACAAGATCAACGCGGGCGGCGCGGTCCAGGCGTTCCTCCTGTCGCGTGAGCTCGCCCGTCGCGGCCATTCGGTGACGATGTGCTTCTCCGAGCGCGAGGGCGGGGGTCATGGTGCGACGCGCGCGAAGGTCGAGGCGGCGGGGTGCCGCTACGTGGGGCTCCGCATGCGCTCGCTGTCGTCGATCCTCGGCCTGCGCGCGCTCCTGCGCGAAGAATTCGACGTCGTCCACCTGCATCGCGAGCTCGCGCTTCAACGGTTCCTCCAGGCGGCCCCCCTCTCCCCGGGCACGGGCGCCGTCGCCAACGTCGGCACCAGCAAGTTGCCGTCCGCCGCACGAGCGCGCCGGCTGCGCTCGTCGAGGGTCGACCGGATCGTGGTGGTGGCCGAGGCGTTGAAGCGCCTGCTCGTCCGCACCGCGCGCGTCGATCCGACGCGGATCGACGTGGTCTACGGCGCGTTCGACGAGCTCCGCTTCGAGGACCACGCGACGCCCCTCGACCGGCAGGCCGACCTGACGATCGCGCCCGGCGCGAAGCTCGTCGGTCTCATCGGGAACCTCGACCCGAAGAAGGGCCATCGGATCTTCCTGCGCGCCGCACGGCTCGTGCTCGACCAGCGATCGGACGTCTACTTCGTCTTTGCGGGCAAGGGTCCCGCGAGCAAGCTCCACGGTTTCGCGGACGCGGCCGGCGTTCCCCACGAGCGCCTGCGCTTCCTCGGGTTCCGCGACGACGTCCCGCGCGTCCTGAGCACGCTCGACGCGTCGATCTGCGCGTCGACCAAAGGAGAGGGGCTGACCGGATCGATTCGCGAGTCGATGGCGATGGGGATCCCCGTGATCTCGACCGCGATCGCCGGAAACGTCGAGATCGTGACGCCGGGCGAGACCGGTCTGCTCGTTCCACCCAAGGACCCCGCCGCGCTGGCCAACGCGATCCTCGCGACCCTCGCCGACCCGGCGGCGGCGAGGGAGCGCGCCCGACGGGGGCGAGCGCACGTCCGCTCGCAGTTCACGTCGGGCCACCGTGCGGCGCAGATGGAGCGGATCTACGACGAGATCCGTACCTACCGCGAGGTGCGGCGGATGGACGTCCGCTCGATCCTCTACCCGAGCCGCGAGTCGTCGCGTCTCCCCGTCGAGGGCGGCCCGCTTCCGTGAACCGGCGGGAACCGGTGCGATGATCGTCTACTTCAGCACGGTCGTGCGGAGCGCGCCGGCCGACCACGGCGGCGAGCTCGTGAAGCTCGACTGGGAGCGGAAGGAGGTCCTCGCGCGCGTGCCGATCGCGGCGACTCGGCCGGCCGTCGTCGACCCGAACCCGCGCGGGAACACGCGCGGAGGGCGCGGGATCACGATCCTCGACGACGGCCTGATCGTCTGCTCGTTCCATTCGCTCCGCTTCTTCGACTTCGACCTGAGCCCGACGCGCGACCTGACGCACCCGTTGATGGTCTCGCTGCACGAGAACGTCCGCGGCGAGAACGGCACGCTGTGGACCTCGTCCACCGCGATCGACGCCGCCCTCGAGGTCGACCTCGCGACGGGCGCCCTCGTGCGCTCCGTCTGGCCACGCGAGCTGCCGGGCATCCAGGCCGCCCTCGACGTGACGCCCCTCGACATCGACAAGGCGGCCGACAACCGCGCTCGCTTCCTCGGAGCCGACCACTACCGCCATCCGCACCACCTGCACCTGAACGCGCTGGCCCGGCTCGACGGCGACCTGCTCGCGCTCTTCTCGAAGCACGGCGTCATCGCGAACCTCGACCGCGACGTGATCGTGGTGCGCGACAAGGCGCTGAAGGGCTCGCACAACCTCGTCGTCGACGAGAGCGGCCTCGCGTTCGTGAACCAGACCGTCGATCGCGCGGTCTGCCAGTTCGATCTCCGTACGGGCGAGCGGCGGCGGAAGATCCGCTTCGCGGACGACCCCGTGGTGCGGCGTCTCGCGCGACGCCACGACGTCGTCTTCTCGGTGAGGAAGTTCCTCGAGCGACGCGGGCTCCATCCGGCCTCGCCGCCGCGCCCGCTGTTCGTCCGCGGACTCGTGCGACGCCGCGGCCGGCTCTTCGTCGGCGTATCGCCGGCCACGATCCTCGAGCTCGACGAGGGCACGGGGCGCGTGGTCGATCACTACGTCGACTCGCGCGACGTCCGAGCGTGCGTGCACGGACTGGAGGTCGTCGGATGAAGCGGCTGCTGTTCATCATCGGCGTGCAGAAGTCCGGCACGACGCTCCTGTCGCGGCTCCTGCAGGAGACCGGCTGGTTCGAGAACCCGTTCGAAGGCGAGGGCGACGCGTTCTTCGGCAACGAGCCGCCGCTCGCGCCCGAGGGGTTCCCGGCCGGCGACGTCTACCAGCGCTCGGGCGGCGCGGAGGGACACGCGATCGGCGCCGAGGACGCGAACGACCGCGTTCGCGCCGAGCTGCAGGCGCGGCTCCGCCAGCTCGAACCCACCTCGGCGCTTCCCCTCAACAAGAACCCGTACAACAGCGTGCGCGTACGGTGGCTGAAGGCGCTGTTCCCCGACTCGGCGATCGTCGCCATGGTGCGACGCCCGGTCGCGAACTCCTACTCGTTAGCCAAGAAGCACGTCCCCCACGACAAGCGCGGTCTCGCCCCCGACGCCGACGGCTGGTGGGGCGTGAAGCCGCGCGGCTGGCGGTCGCTCCGCGACGACGACAAGCTGGTGCAGAGCGCACGACAGTGGCGCGCGGTGAACGATGCGATGGCCGACGACGCAGACGCGATCGATCGATTCGTGGCCTACGATGACCTCTGCGCGCGCCCCGGCGAGTGCGTGGCCGACCTGTTCCAGCTCGCGTCCGGGACCGCCCCCCGCACCACCCCGACGTTCGCGCCGCTCGTCTGCTTCGACGACGAGTTCCAGCGCGGTTCCCGGCTGCGCTCCAAGAACCGGTACTTCCGCGAGCGGGGCGACCTCTCCGTCCCGGTCACCGAGACTCCCGAGTTCGACGCGCTCGCCGACGAGCAGGTGAACGCCGTCCTCGCGATCTGCGAGGGAACGGAAGACCGCGTCCGCCGACTCACGTCGCGTTGACGCGCGACATTACGACGAACGCGTTCTCCGTCCAGATTCTCGAGAATTGTCAGGGGTCCGCGACCCGAAGCGCCGAAAAGGACCGTCGCTCGAACGAAGGGCACCGCACGGGCCGGGGATTCCCTCGCTCCCGGCGGGAGCGCTCTTCGAACGTGCGATCGACGACTTGTCGGGAAGCGCGCCCGAGCCCAGGTGGCTCGGCACCGTTTCCCCACGTGCGCGAGGTCCGAGGCCGCCGCAGCGTCACGGTGCCTCCGACCTCGCCCTTTTCTTTTCGGGGTCGCCGCGATCGCGCGGATGGAACGTCGGGGCGGGCGCGGGGACGCTCTCCGATCCCGACGGTGGGACGACAACGACAGTGGGGAGACCCGCCGGAATCACGCCTGCCCGCCGAGGATGGCGGCGAGCCGGTCGAGGTCGATGCTGCCGCCGGTGATCGGGGCCACGGAGAGCCCCCGCTCGGCGGGCGGCGTCTTCTCGGCCGCGGCGAGCGCCAGCGCCCCGGCGCCCTCCGCCACGAGGTGCGCGGACCGAGCAATCCGGCGGATCGCCTCCCGCACCTCTTCCTCCTCGACGAGCACGACGTCGTCGACGAGGGACGCAAGGAGGGGAAACATCTCGTCGGTGATGTACGGCACCGCGACCCCGTCGCAGATCGTGGAGCACGCGACGTGCGCCGGCCGCCCCACGTCGAGGCTTGCCTTCAGCGCCGGACATCCGGCCGGTTCGACGGCGACGACGCGGATCGAGCTTCTCCTCGCCTTCAGCGCCGAGCCGACGCCGCCGAGAAGGCCCCCTCCGCCCACCGGGAGGAACACCGTCTCCACCCTCGGCGCCGCGTCGACGATCTCCAGGCCGAGCGTGCCGTGCCCGATCAGCACGTCGCGGTTCGTCCAGGGGTGGACGAACGCGTACGGCTCCGCCTCCCAACCATGCTCCCGAAGGTAGCGGAACACCTGGTCCATCGGGACAAGGACCGGCGTCGCGCCGAGCGCCCGCACCGCGTCGACCTTGGTGCGCGGCGCCGAGTCCGGCATCAGGCTCCGGGCCGGTACGCCGAAGCGCCGGGCCGCGTAGGCCAGCGCCTTCGCGGTGTTGCCGGCGCTGACCGTCGACAGCCCGGCCGCGCGCCGTTCCGGCGCGAGCGAGGCGACCGCGTGATGGATGCCGCGGATCTTGAACGAGCCGCCGGGCTGGAGGATCTCGGGCTTCAGCAAGATGCGATTCGCGGGGTCGCCGAACGGCACGAGCGGCGTCCCGATCAGCACGTCCCGCAGGGCGACCGCGGCGCGCTCGATCTCTTCCAGACGGGGTGCTTCGACGGGGCGCATGCTCGGCCGGCATCATCGGCCGAGCCGCGACCCGCGTCAATGACCGGAGCCGCCCGGCCGCGTCGGGTCAGCGGACGATGAACCAGGACGACCCGTCGTAGCCCCGGCGCATCACGGCGGGACGCCCCATCTCCTCGCTCGGGTAGCGGGACGTCGCCGCGTCCGCGGCCGGCCCGCGATCCCGGCCCGAGTAGATGGCGCCGGTTCCGTCGTTCTGGGTCACGTAGAGGTCGCCGTTCTGATCGATGAAGAATGCACGGTTGCCGGTCGAGCCGAGATCGCGCGGCCACGCGTAGGCGCGGAACTCGCGCTCCGCCCGCTGCGCGTCGACGTTCGAGGGCGATCCGCCCGCGCTCATCTCCGCGAGCCACTCGCCGTTCTTGCCGGGGAGGTAGATCCGATACAGGTAGCCGGACTTCTCGACCATGCCCGCGTCCACGGCGCCGAGCCCCGGGCTCAGCACCGGGGGCGCGGCGCGGCCGCCACCCGGGAGGTCCGCGACGCCGGCCAGCTCGGCGAACGATCCGTACTCGCCGACTCCGTCGCCGTCGCGGTCCGCGAACTCGCTCGCCTGGAACTGCCCCTGCGCCGACACGAAGGAGCGCATCGTCGTGATCGCCGCCTGCTCGTTCGCGGAGATGCGGGACTGGAGCAGGCTCGGGATCGCCAGCGCCGCGACGACCGCCACGCCGACGCCGCAGAGCATCGGGCCGCCGAACGCGGAGTGGTTGTCGAAGCGGACGCCGTTCGGCGTGCGCCCCCACGCCCACCACCCGGCCGGCAGCTCGCGGGCGAACCGATCGATCGACCGCTGGGTGGGCAGCCACTGGCGGGGGTCGGTCCCGGACGTCACGCCCGCCGCGGCCATCTCCTCCGCGCCGTGACGCGCCGCGCGCGCGAAATCCGCGATGTCGCGGCCGGGGTTGGTGATCCCGACCGCCCACGTATCCGGACCCGCGGCCGCCACCGCCTTCTCGAGGGCGGCGTAGTACGTCCCCCCGTCCTTCTGGGAGATCGCCGCCTCGAACGTGGTGGCGGAGGTCGCGACCACGAGGGAGTCGTCGAAGACGCGGAAGCAGATCTCGAAGCCGGGCGACATGTCCGGAATCGGAAGCGCGAGCGAGAGGTAGCGCACGTCGCCCGCCTGGCGAGGCTTCAGCATGCGATGGATCCCCGTGCCGCGCGTGATCGCGTCGATCAGCTTGGCCGCCGACTCGTTGTCGCGGAGCTGGATCGCGAGCACTCCGTCGAACGGTTCGCCGTCGATCGCGGCGCCGATCAGGCTGCCGCGCGAACCGAACGCGAAGCCCGGCCCGAACGCGGGCAGCACCATCTTCTCGAGCTTGAAGCCGGTCTGGAGCTCGAAATCGAGCACGCCGCCGTCGAGCTCGCGACGGGCCGACGCCGGCAGCCGATCGCGAACGGCTCGGAACGCGTCGTGAAGGTCGAACGAGATGACGCTCGCCGCGTCCATGTCGGCCGGAACGTAGCCGGCGATGTCGATGTCGAGCCGCCCTCCCGACAGCAGGGCGGTCAGGAGGTCGTCGCGGCCAGTCGAGTGGATCACGATCTCGTCGTGGAACGAGTCGCCCGCGAACGCCGACTTCAGGGCAACGCCCCTCAGCCGATCGATGCGCATCGCCTGGAGCACCTCGCGCTCGCTGCGTCCGACGAATCCGTCGGCGAGCTTCAACACCGCGTCCAGGTTCACGTACGACTCGAGCCAGCCGATCTCACCGTCCACGTCGCCGGACGAGAAGCGCACCACGTCCGCCGCGAGGAACGAATCGAGCGGAGCGCGGCCGAGCGCGTCATCGAGCGACGCCGCCGCGCCCTTCGGGCCGAACTGGATCGACAGCCAATCATCGTGCCGCAAGACGTCGAGGGGGGCGAACTCGTCGTCGACGCGGTAGCGCCCCGGTCCGATCGACTTGAACTTCTCTCCCATCGTCGAATCGGCGGCCCAGGTCTGGAGCAGTCCGTCGAGCGCCGGCGCGTCCGCCGCCATCTGCGCGTGGAACGTGACCGAGAACGGCACGCCGCGACCGGACGCGCGCGGGTCGACCTCGGTCAGCGCGAAGACGATCTCCCCCGTGACCTCGCGCAGGACCTCCGGGAGCAGATCGCTCCCCGGCACTCCGTCCGCCACGTCCTTCTTTATCGCCGCGAAACCATCGTCGGCGAGCGCCATCAGCGCGTCGAGGTCCAACTGGCGAAGGGCGCGCGCCAACGCGGTGCCCTCCCACGCCTGGCGGTACCCGTCGGCATCCGCGACCCTGACCGCGAAGAGTGCGTCCTTCGGCACCCAGCCGAGCGCGGTGCCGCGCGCCACGAACGGCGGGGGCTCTTCCGCGGCGGCGTGACCCGAACTCACGCCGCCCACCGGTTCGACCTCGGCCGCGGCCGACGAGAACGACCCGAGGCGGGCGGTCGTCGTGGTGGTCCTCTTGGCCGGAGCGGAGCGGCCCGACCCGGGCTCGTCGCCCTTCTGCGAGCAGGAGACCAAAGCCACCGAGAACAGGGCGGTGGCGACAATGATGCGCTTCATGTTGTGACGATCCCTTAGGTTCCAGGCCTCGAGTACTTCGCGTGCCGCGAAGAACTCGAAGCATGTCCACCCGACTCGTGACCGTGCCCTCAGGCGCACACGTGCCGTGTGCTTCTTCGGTTGCGGTCATACCGTTGGGGGGCGTGGTGAGACTCGCTCTCCACGATCGGTCGTCTCAGTTCTAGATCTGAAGCTTCGTCAGACGATTCCGCGGTTCTTCCCGCGGCCCGGATCGTCGTCGAGCGGCTCGAACGGCAGGAACCGGGACAGCCACGCCGCGATCGTCGAGTCGCGCGGCAGCGGTGGCTCGAGCGACGCCAGGAATCCGGGTTTGTGGAACCAGCGGAAGTAATGGACGTGGACGAGCTCCTCGAGCGGCGCGCTCCGAAGCGGCTCCTCGAGCCGGCCGCGCATCGGCAGCGGGTAGTTGTAGCGGCCGTCGAGGATCGTCACGGCGTCGCGGTGGCGCGCCAAGGTGGCCGAGAACGTGACCTGGTCCATGTCCTTCAGCCCGCTCTTCGGCACGTGGCCCGCGCGCAGCACCGTCTCGAAGTCGCGTCGCCACTCTGCGAACACGCCGGCGGCGCGCCGCACCGCCATCAGGCCCGTGTTCCAGTACGCGCGCACGCGCGCGTGGTCGACGGTCGTCTCGACCAGCGGCGGCGGGTCGACGCCGCAGAGGCGGTACATGGCGAGCCAGAACCTGTCCTTCGGGTCGCCCTCGCCGCTCGTGCCCCGGTTCTTCCGGTTCACCGGACGGACCAGGACGTCGGTTCCGTCGCGAAGTTCGAACGCCTCGGGCGACTGGCAGAAGAAGGTATCGCTGTCGACGAACACGACGACGTCCTCGTCGAGCCGCTCCTCGGCCCACGCGGACGCGTAGACCTTGTTCGCGAGCGCGTAGTGCTCGAACTCGACGTTCAGCCGCTCCTCGACGAGGTCGACCTCGAGGTCGCGAAACAGGGCGATGGTCCGGGGCGCGAGGGGCGGGCCGAGGCGCGGGCGGAAGGCGACGATTCGAGCGCTCGCGTGACGCCCGGCGAAGCGGCGGATCGAACCGAACAGGACCTCGGCCTGCGCCTCGAGGCGACCGGCCTCGACGCACGCGATGAAGGCGACGGACATGCGCGAAGATTAGCTTGGGGCACACGGGGTGCGTCCTAGAATCACTCGTGCGCCTCGCCCCCCTTCGCCCCCTCTCCGATGGATCACGCGATGACGGACTGGCCCGGCATGTTCTTCGTGGGGACCGGACGGTGCGGCTCCTCGCTCCTGCGGCGCACGTTCCGCGAGCACCGGGACGCGTACCTCCCGCAGGAGACCCATTGGATTCCGATCCTGTACGACTTCTTCGGTCGCGTTCCCATCTCGACCGAGACGTTCTTCGACGCGATTCGGCGCGTCTACATGGCGAAGGGGAAGACGGCGTATCAGCGCATCCAGAAGGACGGAGGGCTGTCGGCCGGCGAGATCGAGGCGGCGGTGCGCGAGCGGGTCGGCCCGCGCGACGCCGACCTCGCGGAGTTGATGACGGCGTTCTACGCGTCCCTCGCGGCGCGGCACGACGCCTACGCGTGGGGCGACAAGACCCCCGACTACGGGCAGTGCATGGGCCTCCTCCACTCGCTCTGGCCGGACGCCCGCTTCGTCCACGTCACGCGCGACGGACGCGACGTCGCCCTCTCGATGTCGAAGGTGCGGAGCTTTCGCTTCCAGGTCGCCTGGCGCGTCTGCTACTGGCCGACGATCGCGTGGGACAAGGCGTACGCGGCACGCGAGGACGCGGTCGATGGAGACCTGCCGCTCGACGATTTCTTCGAGCTCTGGCGCCGGCGCATCGTCCGCATCCGCGACGAGGCGACGCGATTGCCGGCGGGGCGGTACCTGGAGCTCGACTACGACGAGTTGCTGCGCGACCCGAAGCCGGCCCTCGCCCGGGTGTGCAGCCACGTCGGCCTCGATGCGCACGACGAGTGGATCGATGCGGCGACGGCCGAATTCGACGCGGGCAACACCGGGAAGAACCGCGGACGACCAGAGTTCGTGGCGATGACCGAGAAGCACGCGGCCACGTTGGCGGCGCTCGGCTTCCCGGCCTGAGCGGCCGGCGATCGCGGCCGGACGGAGGACGACGATGAGCGGGAGGTGTTTCTGCCCGACGCTGGGAGCGCTCGCCGTCCTGAGCCTGCTCTGCATCGCGCGGTCCTCGGGCGCGACGGACCCACCGGCCACGGCGACGACGGTGCAGGAGGTGTCGATCGCCGCGGACGATCCCGTCCTCGAGGGGCACGGCCCCGCGCGCACCCTCACGTGGACCGCCGACGTGGGATGCGACGTGGTCATCTGCGCCGCCTCGACCGAGCTCGACCCGTTCCTCCGCGTCGAAGGCGGGCCGATTCCCGCCCCGGCCGAGGACGACGACGGCGGCTGCGGCACGACGGCGTTCGTGCCCCGGCCCGTGGGCCCCGGCGAATCGATCGTCATCACCGTCGCGGGGAAGCCGGGCGAGCACGGCAACGTGCGTCTCTCGATCACTCCGTACCCGTGGCTGCCGTCCGAGCACCACGCCGCGATCGTCAGCGCGCAACGAGATCTCGACGCGGCAAAGGCGGCGGATGCGGTGCGCGACTTCGCGGGGGCGCGACGGCGGCTCGAGGCCGCGTTCGCCGCGTTCGAGACGATCCCGCGGTGCGACGAGCTCACCCTCATGCAGGAGCTGGTCCAGGCGGGCCAGTTGGCCGCCCACCTCGGCGACCACGAGCGCGCGGTGGCCGCGTTCGAGCGCGCCTGGGTGACGATCGAGCGGGCGCTTCCGCCGGACCACCGGTTCCGCGCTCGGATCCGCCGGATGTTCGCGCCGAGCGCGTACCACGTCGGCCGGGCGGAGGACGCGGCCCAGGCGCTCCGTGACGCCGAGTCGATCCTGCGGCGCTGCATCACGCGGGACGAGGTCGCGCTCTACTTCGACCTGTACCTCCTCGCCCTCGTTTGGAGCGAGATCCACGGGAACGAGGAGGTGGTCCGCCTCTGCCTCGAGGTCCACGAGACCTTCGTTCGAGAGCTCGGCGCCGACCACCGTGACGCCATCGCGGCGCTCGCGGACGCGGCGCTGCACATCGGGAAGGGCCCCACGAAGGACCGCGAGCTCGTCGAGCGCGTGCTCGCTGCATTCGAACGAACGCTGCCGGCCGACGATCCCGACATCCAGAAGGCCCGGACTCAACTCGCCCGCAGCGTGACGTACTCGGGCGATTACGAGCGCGCTCGCCAACTTCTCGAGCTGGTGCTCGAAGCCTTCTCACGCCGGCCGCCGGACGACGAAGGGGAGCTGGCCGACGTCCTGTCGACCTTGGCCGACCTGTCCGGCACGCTCGGGGACGACCAGCGCGAAATCGAGCTGCTCGAGCGCCAGGTCGATACGCTCGCGAGGATCCTGCCCGCCGGCCACCCTCGGCTCATGATCGCTCGCGGTGCGCTCCTCACCGAACGCGCGCGCGACGGCGACGCCTCCGCGTCTCTTCCCGAGCTCGAGTCGTTGGTGAGCGCGTTCGAGCGGACCGTCCCGCCGGACGACCCGGATCTCCAGGAGCTCCGCCTCTCGCTCGCGACCGTCATGCTGATCCACGGAAAGGCCGAAGGGGTGATCGAGACGCTGGAGCGCGCGATCGCCGTCGTCCGCCGCCGAAACGGTCCGGATTCCGTCGACGTGCTGCGGTTCGAGGCGCCGCTCGCGGCCGCGCTGCGGGACGCCGGGCGCATCGAGGAGTCGCTCGCGATGCTCGCTCGGATCGAGTCGCGCATGCGGGACGAGTTCTCCGAGGACCTGCCGGGGCTCGACGGCATCCGCCAGAACATCGCACTGTCCAACGCCGCCGCCGCGCGCCCCGGTGACGCCCGCCGCGAGGCCGCGCGAGGGCTCGCCATCGTCGCATCGCGAGTCGAACGCCTCACCCCGGGGTTCGGCGCGGAGGCGGAGCCAGCCGCGCGGAGGATGATGCAGTCGTTCCTCTCGTTGTTCCTCGCGTACCAGGACCCGGAACAGGACGCAGCGGCCGCGCGTCGTGAAGAGCTCGAGGCCGTGCTGCGGCATCGCGGCTTCGTGGAACGACAGACGCTCCTCACGCACCTTCGGCGGGTCGCGGTCCGCGAGGATGAAGTCGCCGCCGCGACGGACGCCGCGGCCACCGCGGCTCGGGCCCGCTTCGCGGAGGCGTTCGTGGCCGGCCGCCCGGTCGACGAGGTCCGCCGCCATCGCGAGGCGATGGAGGTCGCGGAGAGCGCACTCTGGCGTCGCGTCGCCGGCGACGTCGACTCGACGCCCGTCGACGTCCGCGCCGTCGCCGCAGACCTCGAGCCGAACGAGGTCGCGGTCTGCACCGTCTCCGCTTCGGCGAGCGGACGGCGACACGACGCGACGGCCGTGGCGTTCGTGCTCGCCGCGTCCGGCGAGATCGTCCGCGTCGACCTCGGGCCGTCGGAGCCGATCATGGACGCGTGCTTCGCGTTTCGCGACGCGCTGGCCGCCGAGGCGACCGACGAGCTGCGCGACGTCGTTCCATTCGGGGTCGAGGCTCCGGAGTCGCGCGATCGCGAGTCGGAGCGGGCGGTCCAGCGCACGAGCGAAGCCGTCGGCGCCTTGCTTGCTCCTCTGGTCGAGGCGCTGCCGCCGGGGACCCGGACGCTGCGCGTCGCGCCGCACGAGGGGTTCGCCGCGATCCCGTGGGACGCGATCCGGAGCGAACGCGAACGGTTCCTCTGCGACCGATTCCGCGTGCGCTACGTCGAGAACCTGAGCCCCGCCCCCGCCGTCGAGACGGGGGCGCGCGGCCCGCCGGTGCTCGTGCTCGTCAGCGGGGTCGACTACGACCACGCGACCCCACCGGACGGCGACGCCGGATCCGCGATGGAGAGCCTGCGAACGCAGCGCGGTCGCTTCGACTCGCTCCCCGAGACCGTCACGGAGAGCACCTCGATCCGGGCGCGGTTCGAGCGGCGCTTCCCGGCCGGCGCCGTCGACTCGCTCGCGGGCGCGCTCGCGACCCGGCACCGCTTCGAAGAGGCGGCGCCGACCGCGAGGTACCTGCACGTCGCGACGCACGGGATCTGGCGCGATCCGATCGGCGGAGGCGGGTCTCGCTCCTTCGGCCAGACGATCGCGTCGATCTACCCGTCGCTCCTGTCGGGGCTCGCCTTCGCGGGAGCGAACACGACGGACGAGCGCTCGGTCCTGACCGCGCTCGAGCTCTCCGCGCTGGACCTCTCGCGGTGCGAGCTGGCCGTCCTCTCCGCGTGTCACTCGAACGTCGGACTCCGGCCGGACGGCGCGGCGGTGGCGGGGCTGAACCGGGCTCTCCTGATCGCGGGCGCGCGGACGACGATCACCTCGCTCTTCGCGGTCCGCGACAACGCGAGCGCCCTCTTCTTCGAGACGTTCTACGACGCGCTTTGGACGGCCGGCCGCTCCGCCGAGGACGCGTTCGGCGAGGCGCGCGCGGCGCTGCGCCGCAGGGAGTTTCCGACCAGCGCCTGGGCCGCGTTCGTGCTGTATGGACATGGAACCTGGGCCCCGAGCCCGGCCGCCGAGGGCCGCTGAGCCCGGCGGCCGAAGGCCGCTGAGCCCGGCGGCCGAAGGCGGCTGAGCGCGCCCTCAGACCTGATGCTCGAGGAGGTACGCGTACAGCTCGCCCGCCTCGCCACCGAGTTCGCCGGGGGCGCCGAGCGCTTCGACGTGCTGCGACACGAGGTCGGCGGCGTACGCCTCCCGGGCGGAGTTTGCGTCGTGCGGCAGATCGAGCCGCGGGCAGAGACGCGCGAACGCATCGAGGTATGCGTCGCCCTCGAGGTCGAAGCTGATGAGCGGGAACGGCGCGCGCCGATGATGGTCGACGAGCTCGCGCGTGTAGCGGCACCACAAGGAGACCCCGTCCTCGAGCGCCATGCGGTTGCGCCGCAAGAGCGAGCCCGCGACGGACGTCGGGTGGCGGAACGTCCCCACGAGTCGATGGTTCGGGGCGTGGCGGAGCCATGCGTCGAGGACGAGAAGCACGCGCGGATCCTTCACGGCCCAGCGCGGGTGGCGGCGGAATGGTTCCAGCGCAGCACGCAGCGGTCGCGGGTCGATCGCCTCCACCGGCATGTCCGGCGGCGGGACGTCCCACGTGCCGCCGAATTGCTGGAGCAAGTCCTTGTTGACCGCGCGGACGTTCTCGTCCTCCAGGTTGCCGCGTGCGTTGTGCTTGGCGGTTCGGGCGACCGAGCCGACGTACAGCCCCACCGCCTCGAGCAGCCCGGTGAGGCACGACGTCCCGCTGCGATGCATGCCGAGCACGAAGTACCCGAGCGTGGAGATCGGTCGCGCCGACGGCAGAACGGCGCGCCGGACGTTCCACCACGCGCGCGCCGCTCCGCGGAGAGGGTTGTCGGCCGTGAGCCGATCGATCTCGCCGCGTGCAGCGCCGCGGTACAGCTCGACGAGGCGGCCGCGCGTCTCCAGCACGCGCGCTCGGACGTCGACCTCGGCCACCTCCACCGACGCGGGAGGTTCTCGTCCGAACTGCAGCTCGCGCACGCATTCGCTGACGAAGCCGCAGACCACGTGCTTGCGCGGCATCCACGGTCGGTCGGGATTGCTCGCCCACTTCGGCGCCGCCTCGTCGTCCGCGCCGGCCGGCAGCCACGCGCGGTCCTTCTCCTTCTTCTTGGCGAGGAGCGACAGGCCGCCGACGTGCCGGATCGACGCGAGGTCGCGCACGCACATCGCCTGTCCCGACCGATCCAACAGGATGTTCAGCAGCTTCCCCGTCTCGAAGTGCTCCGCGGCGATTCCCGTCCCGGCCAGCACTTCGCGGGCGGCCGGCGGCACGTCCTCGCGCGAGAGGATCTTCTCGAACGTCACGCCGAACTCGCCCATCGCCTGCTGCAGCCGCCGCCGCGGATAGACGGCGAAGTAGCTCGTGCCCAGGCAGACGCCGCCCGCCGTCCGATTCTGCGGCCCGGCCAGGACACGAGCGTCGTCAGGCGCGACCTGGTCCGCGGCGGTGGCCCAGATCGGAACGCCCGCGAAGACGGCGCGCCCCGCCTCGATGTCGCCGCGAAGCTCGGCGACGAAGTCCCCGACGGCGAAGACGTCGGAGTCGAGGAAGGCGAACCACTCCGACGACTCGTGCTCCAGCAGCGCGTCGAGGGCGGTACCGTGCTCCGCCATCTGCTTGGCGGGAAACCGGCTCGCCGCGAGCCGCGGATGCTCCCCTGCGAGCCGCTCGAGCAGCGCGACTTCCGGCGGGCGGCACCCGTTCGCGACGAGATGCACGCGCACCGACGCGGAGCGGGCCACGAGCGAGAGCACGAACGGCCGGAGCTGGGCCACGGTGCCGGGGGTGAAGATGACGTGGAATCGCAGGTCCATCGGCGGCAGACTGTACGTCGTTTTCGCGGTGCTTCGAGGCCGAATCAGGGGCGCCCGGCCGGCCTCCTCCGGAAGCGTGGACGTGGTTCAGGACTTCATTGGACGGAATCGTCGAATCGAGGTAGAAGGGGCCCTGTCGTTCGAATGTTGTCGCATCGCGGAGTCTCCACCCGGACGTCAACGTACGCGCCGATCCTCGATCGGTGCGTGACTCTATATCGTTGATCGGGTCGACGTCGACTCTCGAACTCCTGCCCAACCCGACGTCGAACCCTGCGGGGTCAGACCTCGCGCGCCCCGTCCGAATTCGGCGCGACGGCGGCGTCGTAGCTTTGGGCCAGGGAAACCTGAAAAGGAGTTCGAATGAAGTCACGATTCCTTCTGTTCACCATCTCCGTCCTCGGCGCGGCAGCGCTCCTCCACACGCCGCGGCAGTCCGACCTCGGCACGTCGATGCCCCCGACGCCGGTCATCGGAAACGTAGACGTCCTGAAGGCGAAGTACGACGCCTGGAGGGAGGGCGTCATCGAGCAAGAGCAGACGCTGGTCGTCGCGCTCTCGCCGCACATGAACCTCTACGGGCGAGAAACCACGGCGCGGGGCGAAGCCCGCTTCGACCTTTGTACCGAGCGGATCATGGTCGACGTCGGAGGACTCCCGAACGAGGGCGGCGACGTCTGGCTCGTGAGTCAGGGGGCCGATTCGAGCGTGGCCGTCGACGAGACGGACCGCTGCCTGAAGCTCGGCCCGCTCGCGGTCGATGACGCCGGCGTCGCGCATCTCGACGTCATGCGCGGCGACCTGAAGGACGCGGAGGTCTCGCTCGGACTCGTGGTCGTCACCGCGCCGGGCGAGCACCCCCGCGACGGCGGCTTGCTCTTCGGATCCCCCACTCTGTTCCAGCGGATGTACCTGGCCGAGCTCGCCGATCGCGCCGCGGCGGACGGACCGAACGAGGTCCAGGTCGCGGGAATCTCGTTCGGCTTCCTCACCGCGCTGCTCGGAGTCCCGGGCGACTTCCCGCCGCCCGACCCGACCTCGACCGCACTCGCCTCCCTGATCGCGAAGGGCGAGTTCCTCTTCTTCGAGGAGACGTTCAAGGGGAACGACCGCACTTGCGGCACGTGCCATCCGCTCGAGAACAACCTCACGATCGATCACAAGTTCATCGCCGGTCTTCCGAACAAGGACCCGCTCTTCGTGGCGGAGTTCATCAAGGACCTGAACTCGGACGCCAACGGAGGGCTGCGGTTCGAGATCCCCGAGCTGATGCGCCGGCACGCGGTCATCCTCGAGAACTTGGACGGCTTCGGCGACTTGAAGAAGCGCTTCACGATGCGCGGCGTTCCGCACGTCTTCAGCCAGGGCGTGTCGATCGAGCCTCAGCCGGGCGGGATCACCCCGCCGAACCATCGCACGGGGTGGAGCGGCGACGGCTCCCCGTTCGGTCCGGTCGGTACGCTCCTTACGTTCGGCACGCTCCGCGACTTCGCGGTCGGCGCCGTGCGGCAGCATTTCACCAAGACCACGAATCGCGTCATCAACGTCGACTTCATCCTGCCGACGCCCTCGGAGCTGGACGCGTTCGAGGCGTTCATGCTTTCGCTCGGCCGCCAGCAGGATCCGAATCTCAACACGCTCGTGCTGAAAGACCCGGGGGCGGACGCCGGGCGCGTCACGTTCATGAACAGCGCCTGCAACCAGTGCCACGGCAACGCCGGCGCGAACGTCAACGGATCGACCTTCAACTTCAACTTCGACACCGGAGTCGAGGAGTTCCTGCAGAACCACATCAACGACTTCAACGGCACCGGGCAGCCGCGGCCGGTGGACGGTGGGTTCGGCACGGCGCCGAACGGGACGTTCCCGAACAACCCGATCCCGAACCCCGACGGGAGCTTCGGCGACGGCACGTTCAACACCGCGAGCCTCGTCGAGGCGGCGGACACGCCGCCGTTCTTCCACGCGAACATCTCCAACACGCTCGAGGACGCGATCCTGTTCTATCGGAGCGCCGAGTTCCTCAACTCGCCGAGCGGCGTGATCATTCCGTTCCTGGCGAACCCGCAGGACGTGACGAACGTCGCGAACTTCCTGCGCGTGCTCAACTCGCTCGACAACATCGACACCTCGGCGGTGCGGCTCATCAAGCGTGCGATCGACTTCCTCGACGGGCCGTTCACGTTCCTGAACCTGCACGACGTGGTGAACCGCCTGCTGAGAGCGGCCGTGGCCGACCTCTGCGACGTCATCGAGGTGCTGACCGAGGGCGACCTGCACCCGGTCGCGATCGATAAGGTGAAGCAAGCGATCGGCCTGGTGGAGCAGGCGATGGCGCCGCTCAAGCCGAGCATCCGCATCGATCTGCTGAAGAAGGCGCTGGAACTGCTGCAGGAAGCCCGCGATGACATGAACTGACCACGCGGGTTGGAACCCGGCGTCCTCGCGCCCTCGACGCGGGGACGCCGCATCCGTTCGAGCCGAGGGCGAAGATCGCCTGTCGGGTGGACCCGTCGGTCCGGTTCTTCGCGGGCGGCGAAGGACCGGAGCCCTGGGAACCCAAACTTCTTCTTCAAAGACGCTTACATTGACGGTCGCGCTCCCACCGGAGAACGCTTCACCGACGATGTGAGGTCGCTGCCCCTCCGGAGTTGGCCGGGCCCGCCGAATCATGCAACAATGAGGCTCCGTTTCTTCGTGCGGAGACACACTTGCCGGCGACCCAGGAGCAGATCACGCGCCTCCTCATCGCGATCGGCGGCGGAGAGGTCGCAGCGACCGAGATCCTCATCCCGCTGGTCTACGACGAGCTCCGGTCGCTGGCGCGCAACCGCATGCGACGCGAGCCGAACGGACACACCTTCCGTCCGACCGAACTGGTGCACGAGGCGTACCTGCGGCTCCTCGGCGGCACCGAACTCGAGTTCGAGAACCGCGCGCACTTCTTCGGTGCGGCGGCGGAGGCGATGCGGCGGATCTTGATCGAGCGCGCACGCAAGCGCGGGCGCGTTCGCCACGGCGCTGGCCGCGAACGCGTTCCCCTCGACGTCGCGGTCGACGCGACGCCGACTCCTGAGCCTGAGGTCGACGTCCTCGGCCTCGACGATGCGTTGACCGAGCTGGAGCGGATCGACCCGCGCATGGCGCGGGTCGTGCTCCTGCGGACGTTCGGCGGCCTCTCCGTCGTCGACACCGCACGCGCGACCGGACTGTCGGAACGTACGGTCAAGCGAGAGTGGGCTTGCGCCCGCGCTTGGCTCCACGGACGCCTCAGCGACCCGGCGACCAACGACGGCGGCGATGTCGACGTCTGAACGCGGCCAAACCGCGGCGTGGCACCGCGTGAAGGAGCTGTTCGCCGCCTGCATCGAGCTCGATGAGATCGCACGCGCCCGGTTCCTGGCGGAGGCCTGCGGCGACGATCCGCCGATCCGGAATCGCGTCGTCGCGCTGATTCGTTCGCACGAACGAGCTCCTGAGTTCCTCGACGACTTCGCCGCCTCCATCTCGGAGACCGGCGTCCCGTCGGAGGATGACGACCGCGACGCGGACGCGGACCCGGCGCGCTGGCGCCACGTCGGCCCGTACCGGCTGGGCCGCGTGCTGGGCGAGGGGGGCGTCGGGCTGGTCTACGAGGCATTTCAGGAGCGACCGAGCCGCTCCGTCGCGCTGAAGATCCTCCGCCCGAGCGTGGTGTCGAAGGCGTCCGTCCAGCGGTTCCAGTACGAAGTGGAGATTCTCGGCCGCCTCCAACATCCGGGAATCGCGCAGATCTTCGAGGCGGGCCTGCACCGCGAGGCCACCGACGGGGCGGAGATGATGGTGCCGTACTTCGCGATGGAGCACGTCGACGGCGTCGTGATCACGAAGTTCTGCGAGCCGCTCCCTCCCCGCGAGCGGCTCCGACTCTTCCTCGAGGTGTGCGACGCGGTCGAGTACGCGCACCAGCGCGGCGTGATCCACCGCGATCTCAAACCCGCCAACTTGCTCGTGACGGGCGGGGCCGGCCGCGGCGATCCTCCGCGCGTGAAGGTCCTCGACTTCGGCATCGCTCGCGCGACGAACCCGGACGCGACGCTCACGGTGCAGACGACCGCCCCGGGACTCGCCGTCGGCACCCTACCGTACATGAGCCCCGAGCAGATCGAGGGGGATCCGCGCGAGCTCGACGTCCGCGCGGACGTCTACTCGCTGGGCGTCGTGCTGTACGAGCTGCTCGTCGGTCGCCTCCCGCTCGACGTCGACAGCGACACGTTCGCTCGCGGCGCCCGCCGCGTCATCGACGAGGAGCCGCCGCCGCCGAGCCTTCACGACGCCGCGTGCCGCGGCGACCTCGATACGATCGCGGCGACGGCGCTCGCCAAGGAGAAGAGTCGTCGCTACGGGTCCGTGTCGGAGTTCGCCGCGGACGTGCGCCGCTACCTGCGCGACGAGCCGATCGCGGCCCGACCAGCGAGCCTCGGCTACCAGCTCGCCAAGTTCGCGCGCCGGCACCGAGGCCTCATGGTCGGGCTGTCCGCGACCTTCGTCCTGCTGCTCGCCGCCATCGCGGCGACGGTGGTCGGCCTGGAGCGGACGCGCGTCGAGCAGCGTCGTACCGCGGCCGAACGGGACAAGGCGACGGCGATCCTATCGTTGTTGACCGGCATGCTCGCGGCGCCAAGCCCGTTCGAGGAAGGGGCGGACGTGACCGTGGTCGCGCTCCTCGACCAGACCGTCGCCGGCCTCGGCGCGAATCACCCTCCCGACGTGGAGGCGGAGCTCCGCCGCACGATCGGCGACACGTACATGCAACTCGGTCGCACGGCGGAAGGGGTTGCGCAGCTCGAGCGCGCCGCGAACCTCTTCGAGGGCTCGCTCGGGCCGCGGCACGAGCAGGCGCTCGCCGCGCGGGTCCAGCTCGTCAGGCCCTCGAACTTGCCTTCGCATGAAGAACGCGACGCCGCGGCTCGGCGGCTGCTGCAGACGTGCGTCGATGCGCTCGGACCGGAGCATCGAGTCACGCTGGACGCCGCGAGGGCGCACGCGTCGATCCTGCTCGGGCTGAACCGAGTCGAGGAGGCGAAGGCAGCCTGCCTCTCGACGCTGGACGTCCAGCGGCGCCGGCTCGGACCGGAGGATCATGACACGCTCGCCACGCGGTCCCTCCTGGCGTCGATCCTGTTGCAGCAAGAGCAGTACGAGGAAGTGGTGGCCATCCGGACGGACATCCTCGCCATCGAGCTCCGTCATCACGGCGAGGACCACGCCTCGACCGTCGTCGCCAAGCAGGCGCTCGCGATCACTCTCGATCGGCTCGGGCGGCACGCGGAGGCCGAACCGTACCATCGCGGCCTGCGGGAACGCGCGATCCGGCTGTTCGGCGCCGATCACTCGCGGACGTTCCACGTGGAGGAGGGGCTCGCTCAGAACCTCGTCCACCAACAGAGACTGGCGGAGGCGGAAGAGATCCTGACCGACGGGCTGGAGCGGGCGCGACGCTTGGGAGCCCTGCCGCAGCGACTGAACAGCCTTGCGGTCCTGTATGGAGCCCAGGGTCGGACCGAGGAGGCGGAGGACTGCGCCCGCCGCTCGGTCGAGGCGACCCGCGCGCTACGAGGCGAGAACTCGGTGACGACGCTGATCGCGGTCGAGAACTGGGCGGTCAGCTTGACCAAGCTCGAACGATTCGACGAGGCGCTCGCGCTCTTCGCGGAGAGCCTCCCCCGCGCACGCGCCATCTACGGTCCACGAAGCGCCGAGCTCGTCAGCTCGCTGAACCTGTACGGAAACTGCTACGCGGCAATGACACGCTGGGCCGAGGCGGAGCCGCTCTACCGGGACGCCGTCTCGATCGCCCGCGACACGATGACCGAAGACCACGTCTTGCGGGTCACCGCGGTGTCGAGCCTGGGAATCTGCCTCTCCCAGCTCGGCCGACTCGACGACGCCGAGCCGCTCCTCGTCGAAGCCGAGCAGGGCTGGCGATCGGCCCCCGCGACGTATCGCAACCGACGCGAGAACGTCCTCCGGGAACTCATCTCGGTCTACCTGCGCCGCGGCGACTCCGACCGAGCCGCCGAGGTCCGCCGCGTCCTCGAGCACCACGCCGACTAGCCCATCGATCAGGCGAAACCAGCCGCCGGGTCCGATCGCCGCGGCGTTCGCTGCAGTTCGTCCGCGCCGTGGTCCTTCATCAGGGAAACCGGCCGTACCGCGGACCGCGCGGGATGGAGGAGCTGTTCGGCCCGGATCCGACCGGAACCCGGCTCGCCGGCGTCCCGCGATTCGAGATCACCCACGTCGACCTGTTCGCGATCGATGATTCGTCGCTGATCCGGCTCGCGACGATCGCGGCATTCCCGGCCGTCGCACTCCTGTTCCTGAAGCACGTCGGCCACCCGGCGCTCTCCCTCTCGATTCCCTCCTGGACGCCGGCCCTGCGGGCCGCGGTCGCGGCCCCGCCGGCCGGACGGGTCCTCGCGCTTCTGATAACCTATCTGTTCGAGGCGGCGCGGGACCGACGCGCCAAGGATGCGCTGGTGGACGCCGTTCCGGAGGGCTTGGAAATGTATCGAACCGCGGCCGACGAACTGATCGAGAAAGGCATCGAGAAAGGCATCGGGCAGGGCATCGAGAAAGGCATCGAGAAAGGCATCGAGCAGGGCCGGGTCGAGGGCGGCAGGCGCTCGATTCGTCGGATCCTCGAGGCGCGCTTCGGGAGCGCGCCGGAGCACGCCTTCACCCGGATCGACCAGATCGAGGACCAGGACCGGATCGACGCCCTCGTAGCGCTCGCCGCCACCGCCCCCGACCTGGCCGGGTTCGAGCGCGCCCTCGGCGCGTGACTGCGGCGCCGCGGATTCGCCTCCCGACTCGTTTCCTCGTCGACTCCGCGGACCCCGGCATTCCTCGAATACGCGGTCGTCGCAGTGCCTTGCCAGGGAACGGAGGTGCCGCACCCAGGACAGGAACGTATCGTTGCGCGGTTCCTTGGTCCGTCGCCTCAGGTCTCGAGTGAAGACGATGAACGCCGATCCGACGCCCCTCCATTGGCGGAACTTGCGCTCGTGGGTGAGGAAGACGCGCCGCGTCGATGACGAGCGGTACCGCGGCTCGCGGGAACGCGTGACGGCGGGGCGCCTGCTGGCCAGCGCGCTCCCGAGGCTCCGGCGGCCGCTCTTCGTCGTCGGCGCCCCGCGGTCCGGCACGTCGTTCCTCGGGGACGCGATCGGCGGGCTGCCCGAGTTCTCCTACCACTACGAACCACCGATGACGAAGGCGGCGGCCCGCTACGTGTTCGAGGGGAGCTGGTCATTCGGAAAGGCGCGGCGCTTCTACCGCTGGACGTACGCTTGGCTGCTCGCCCGCCACCTCGACGCCGACCTGCGCTTCGCCGAGAAGACTCCACAGAACTGTTTCCTGATCGATTTCCTGTTCCGCGCGTTCGACGAGGCCCAGTTCGTGCACATCATCCGCGACGGCCGCGACGCGGCGCTCTCCTATCGTGAGAAGCCATGGCTGCGGGCCGATGCGGTGCACGGGAAGAAGCGCGAGTCGGGCGGCTACCGGTACGGCCCGTTTCCACGGTTCTGGGTCGAGACCGCGCGGCGCGAGGAATTCCAGACGACCACCGATCTTCACCGTTGCATCTGGGCGTGGCGGCGACACGTGGAGGCCGCGATCGAGCAGGGCGCCCGACTCCCCGAGGGGCGGTACGTCGAGATCCGATACGAGGCTCTCGCGCGCGACCCGGCCGCCGAGGGGCGACGCATCCTCGATTTCCTGGCGATCGAATCCACGCCGTCGCGCGAACGGCTCGTTGCATCGCTCGGCGCCGCGACCGCTGCGTCCGTCGGCCGCTGGCGAAGCGAGCTGTCCGCGGACGAATCGGCGACGGTGGCGGCGGAGGCGGGATCGCTCCTCGCGCGCCTCGGGTACGGGGAACGCGCATGACGCGGCTCGACGACCCCGTCTTCCTCGTCGGGTGCCCGCGCTCGGGGACGACCTTGCTCCAGCTGATGCTCGACGCGCACCCGGACGTAGCGATCGCGCCCGAGACCTTCTTCGTCCGCCACGTCTGGAAGCGACGGCGCGAACTCGGCGACCCCGCTGACGACGACGCGCTCGAACGGATCCTCGAGGCGATCGTGACCACCGACGTCTTCCGCGACATGCGGCTCGACCCCGGCCGTTTCCGCGACGCAGCGCGCGCCGGACCCCGGCGGTATCCGGAGCTGTTCCGCCGGCTGCTGGCGGACTTCCGCGACGACCGCGGCGTCCCTCGGGTCGGCGAGAAGACTCCGAACCACCTGCTCGCGATGCGGACGCTCGAGAAGTGGTTCGCGAACGCCCGGTTCATCCACGTCGTTCGCGATCCGCGCGCCGTCGTCCTGTCGTGGAAGAGCATGCCCTGGTCGAACGGTACCGTGGCGCTGGACGCGGCCGTCTGGCGGAAGTACCTGCGCGCCGCGCGTCGCTTTCCGCCGCGCCGCCCGGGCCGCCTCATGACGGTGCGCTACGAGCATCTGGTCGCGAATCCCCGCGAGGCGTTGGAGCAGGTGTGCCGGTTCCTCGACCTCCCCTTCGCGGCAGAGATGCTCGAACCCGCCGCTCGCGCGTCGACGGTGGTCGACGTCGCCCGCGAGCCGTGGAAAGCGCGCGCGCGCGAGGCGGTGACGACCGAACGTATGAACCGGTGGCGGGAGGAGCTCAGCCGGGACGAGATCATGGTGATCGAGGCGGTGGCGTGGACCGAGATGCGTTCGGCCGGATACCCTCCACGAACCCCGCGACTCGAGCTCTCGTGGCGGCGGGCGCGGCTCGCGTCGGCTCGCGCTTGGGAGCGCGTGCGACGCCGGCTCCGAGGGATCGCCCCGTGAAGCTCGGCTACCTCCACCTGGGCCCGCCGCGCCACGGGCTCCACCGCTACGGCCGGCTCCTGGCCGAGGAAGCGCGACGCCGGGCCGAGCTCTCGGTCGCCGAGGAATGGGTCGAACTCGAGGGAGACTCGCGGGACGAGGATCGCCTCGGCGACGCCGCGGAGAATCTCGCCGCGGCCGATGTGGTCCACGTCCAGTACAACCGCACCCTCTGGGGCGAGGGCCCGACGCAGCTCGCGCGCCTCGATCGCTTCTTCTCCGCGTGCCCCGCGCCGGTCGTCTGCACGTTCCATGACGTCTACCCGAACGACCCGTGGGCCCCGTGGAAACGGGACAAGCGCCTCAGAGCGCGCGTCATGCGCTTCCTCCGCGACCAGCGCCGTCGCCGGCCCGAGCGTCGCGCCGTCCGGGCGATCCTCGCGCGTGCCTCCCGGGTCCTCGTCTGTTTCGAGGCGGAACGCGACCGACTCGCCGGCTGGCCGGGGGCGGAGCGGATCTCCGTCCTCGGGCACTTCGTCGAGGAACGTGAGAACCTCCCCCCGCGCGACGCGGCGCGCGCGCGGCTCGGCGTCGACGGTCATCGCGTCGTCACCCTGCTCGGCTTCATCCATCCGCGCAAGGGACACGACCTCGCGATCGACGCTCTCCGGCTGCTGCCCGACGACGTGCTCCTCGTCTTCGCGGGAGCCGCGATCGGTGACAACGAGCGGAAGCTCGCCGCGATGACGAACCGCGCGGCGACGCTCGGTGTCGCGGATCGCCTCCGCGTCACGGGCTTCATCCCCGAGGACGAACAGGAGCGATGGCTCGTCGCCACCGACCTCGCCGTCTGTCCGTTCCGGTTCTTCTCGGCGTCCGGGTCCCTCACGACCTGGATCTCCGCGAGCCGACCGATCCTCTGCCACGACCTCCCGCAGGTGGCGGAGTACCGGCGTGTGGCGGCGGACGCGTTCTTCACGTTCGCGCCGTACGACGCGGAAGCGTTCGCGGCGGCGGCCCGCGCGGCGCTCGACGTGGTCGGCGGCGGCCCCGACCCCGCAATCGATCGCCTCCGCCGACACTTCGCCCTCCCCTTGACGTTCGAACGGCACCTCGCCGTCTACCGCGAGGCCGCCCGTCGATGAGCGAGCTGCGCGTGCTGATGGCGCCCTACTACGAAAGCAACCCGTACCAGCGGAGTCTCCGCGCACGGCTCGGCGCCCTCGGAGTCCGGACGCACGTCCACGACCTCCTCGGCACTCGCCGCCCGGCGCTTTCCGATGGACTCGCCGCGTTCGAGCCCGACCTGCTCCACCTGCATTGGCTCCACCCGTACTTCCTCCACTCCGGCTCGCTCCGGACGCGGTGGCGGGCCCGCTCGTTCCTGCGCGACCTCGCCGCCGCGCGGACTCGCGGCGTCCGCGTGGTTTGGACCGCGCATAACCTCATGAACCACGACCGGCGCCACGTGTCGATCGATGCCGGCGTCACTCGTAGCGTGGCCGCCGCCGCCGACGCGATCATCGCCCACGGCGACGACGCGCGCGAACGCATCGTCGAGTTCGCGGGCTCGCGCGTGCGCCCGTCGATCCACGTGATCCCCCACGGCCACTACGTCGACGACTACCCGAACACCGTGCGGCGCGACGCGGCGCGGAGCGAGCTGGGAATCGATGTCGACGCGTTCGTGCTCCTCTTTTTCGGACGCGTGCGCGCCTACAAGGGCGTGTTCGAGCTGCTCGAGGCCTACCGGTCCGCCGCGCTGCCGCCGGGCACGATCCTGTTGATCGCCGGCAAGGCGACGGGGGATCGAGTGCGGATCCGCCTGAAGCGCCAGGCCAAGCGGACGGCCGGGGTCCGGCTCGACTACGGCTTCGTCGACGACGAACGCGTGCAGCTCTACTTCAACGCGGCGGACGTCTCCGTATTGCCGTACCGCGACATCCTGACCTCCGGCGCCGCGCGGCTGGCCCAGTCGTTCGGCAAGCCGATCGTCGCCCCCGCGATCGGATGCCTGGCCGAGCAGTTGGATCCGGCCGGCGCGTGGCTCTACGATCCCGAGGATCCGACCGCGTTGTCGAACGCCCTCGCGCAGGCGACACAAGGGCGGGAGCGT
This sequence comes from uncultured Phycisphaeraceae bacterium, assembly GCA_964649825.1. Lineage (GTDB taxonomy): Bacteria > Planctomycetota > B15-G4 > B15-G4 > JADJEK01 > CAZYQW01. Next base: position 78,392 of record CAZYQW010000141.1, read on the forward strand.
CTCGACGCCATGGGAGCCCACAACCGAAGGCTCGTCGAACCGTGGTCGTGGGACGTGGTCGCTCGCCGTCACGACGAGCTCTACCGGAGCGTGGTTTCACGGGCATGAGTTTCGGATCATGAAGGTCGGGATCGTCAGCCAGTGGCGCAACCAGGGGCAGGCGACGCTGTCGCGCCACCTACGCGATGCCGTCTCCGCCCTCGGGCACGATTCGTTCGTCCTCGCGCGACCCACCCGCGACGGACACGTCATCGAGCGCGGGATCCTGCGAAACGACGTGTGGGACCAGGCGAACGTCGAAGAGGCGTCGAATCACGACATCCCGGCCGGCGAGTACCTGGCGTGGGCCAAGCGGCACGGCATCGAAGCCGCGTTCTTCAATCAGAACTATCAGTTCGACGAGATCGAAGGCCTGCGCGCGGCCGGCGTGCGGACGATCGGCTACTTCGTATGGGAGTCGTTCCGCGCGAAGGACCTGCCGCCGGCCCGGCGTGCCTACGACGTCATCTACTCGCTGAACCGCTGCACGCGGGATCGCTACTCCCGCCTCGGCTACGACAGTCCGCTCGTGCCGTGGGGCTGCCATCCCGAGCTCCTGCCGTTCGCGGGAACGCCGGCGCGCGAAGGCGGCGTCTGGTGCTTCTTCCCGGGGGGCCTCCAGGGTCGACGCAAGCCGCTGCGCGCCGTCGTGCAGGCGTTTCGGCGCACGACGAACCCCGAGCTTCGTCTCCTCCTCAAGGGGCAGGGCGAGTTCCGCCGGACCGAGGCGGCCGCGCTCGACATTGGCGAGGACGCGCGCATCGTGTGGATCGTCGACGACGTCGATCAAGACGCCTACTACCGCATGTTCGCGTCGTGCCACGTCTGCGTCGGCGTCTCGCGCTGGGAAGGGACTGGCCTCCACTTCTTCGAGGCGACGGCGTTCGGCCAGCCAATGATCACGAACGACGCGCCGCCAATGAACGAGACGTTTCGCGACGGCGACAACGCTCGCCTCGTCCGCTCGCACGTCGTCGGCGCCACGCGGACCGGGGTCCCCTCGATCGACCCCGACGTCGGCGACCTTGCGAAGGCTTTCGACGAGCTCGCCGACCCGGCGCGGCGCGAGACGCTCTCGGCCGGCGCCGCGCGCCAGCGCGACCGGATGCGCTGGGAGAAGACCGTCCACGCGGTCGAGGCGCTGCTCCACGGAAGGATGCCGTGAAGGTGTTCATCCAAGGGATGCGGAGGTCCGGCACCACGATCGTGTTCGACCTCCTCGACCAGGACGGCGCCTTCGACGCGTGGTACGAGCCGTTCACGGTGCTCGAGGAAGGCCCACCCCCTCTCGGGGGCGGCAGCGGCGCTCAGGACAAGGACTTCGCGACGAAGGTCCAGCGGGCCCGCGAACGGGCGTGCGCGGAGCTCGGCCTCCCTGGCCCCGACGTCTTCAACCACGGCGCCCCGCGCGATCCTGCCCTCGAGCTCGAGGCGACGCTGCCCGCGTACTGCGAGCGCTACCTGCGCTCCATGATCGAAGGACGAGACGACGTGCTGGTGAAGTTCGTGCGGATGTACGCCAAGGTCCCCGCGCTGCGCGAGCTCGCCCCGGCATCGAAGCTGATTCACGTCGTCCGCGACCCCCGCGCGGTCTGCACGTCGCAGATCCTCGGCCGCGGGCGCCGGAACGCCGAGCGGTTCGCGGATCAGCGCTCCTTCTTCAAGAAGCGCGGCCACGGCGTCCTCTGGGGGAGCCGCGCCGTATCCCGCCTGCTCGTGGAACGACAGGGACTCGAACACCTCGCAGACGCGACCGACGTCGTCCGCGTTCTCCTCGTCTGGGGATTCACCTTCCGGCGTACGTTCGAGGACGGGAAGAGGTCTTTCGGCGACGACTACCTCCTCGTGCGGCACGAGGACCTTCTTCGCGAGCCCGTCGAGACGGCACGTCGGATCCACGCGTTCCTTGGTCGGCCGGCCAAGGACCACGCGCTCGAGTGGGTGAAAGCGAAGGTGCAGCCTCCCGCTCCGCCGCTGTTCCCGTCGAGCCGCCGCTGGGCCAAGGCGATCGAGAAGGCGGGCGTCGATCTCGACGTTATCGACGCGGGCTACGGCGAGCTCCTCGAGGCGCGCGCATGAGACACGTCTTCATTGGGTCGACCGTCCGCAGCGGAGGCTCGCTCCTCGCTCGGCTCTTCGACCATCATCCCGCGATCGGCGCGTACCCGTTCGAGCTGCACCTGCCGATGGACGAGGCGCTGCATCCGTCGCTCGCGGCGCGCGGGGAGAAGAACCACGTTCAGAACTACCCGACGCTTTCCCCCTCCATGACGCCCGCGGAAGTGACGCGTCGGATCCTCCTGGACGACGACCCGACACGATGTCTCGTCGGGTCGCACTTCAGCGCCGGCCGCCTGCGCGCGAAGTCACGGCACCTCGAGATCGAGGCCGAGTTCGACCATGCCGCGTTCCTGGCCGACGTGCGTCGCGACGTCGCCGCGGATCGCTCCCTCGCGAACGTCTACGGGGCGATGCACCGCGCGTTCTTTCGACGCTGGGATCGCGGCGCCCACGGCGGCTCGCTCGAGGTCGTCGCGTACCATCGCGCGAACGGCCTGCTCGCCGACGTCGCGCGCTTCCTGGCGGAGTTCGACGGCGTGTTCGTGCAGCCCGTCCGATCGATCCAGGCGTGCTTGCTCTCCGAGAAGCGAAAGATCCTGAGCCAGCTCTCGGCCGGCGGCCCTAGCTTCTCGGATCGTCGTGTGAAGAACCTGTATGGTCGTTTCGTCGAGAACACGATCGTCAACTGGCTCGTCACGTTCACGCGCTCGGTCGTGCTGAAGGAGCGCCTCGGAGATCGATGCCTCGTCTTCCGCTTCGAGGAGCTCGCGCGCTCGCCGGCGCCGCTCCTCCGCGCGATCGCCGGCGCCGCCGGAGTGCCGTGGGACGACGCGTTGCTCGTGCCGACCAACGCGGGGCGCCCCTGGGCCGGCAACTCGATGTTCGGCCGGACCGACGGCATCGACGCCGAACACGCCGCGCCGAAGGACCTCCTGAACCGGACCGAGGAGGAGCTGCTCGAGCGCCTCGCGGCTCCGATCACGGCGTGGCTCGACGGCTCCACCGGCCTCCTCGACTACTCCGGTCTGGATCGCGCGGCGTTGTTCGACTACGAGCACCAGACGCGCTACTACGCGGACCGCGAGAAGACCGCGCTCTACTTCGCGTCGCTCTACGAACGCTGGCGCTACCGATCGCTGGCGCGGAGCGCGCGGCAATGGTTCCAGAAGCGGCCCAAGCCGTACTTCCTCTGACCGGCCGCTCACCGGGACTCGAGCACGCTCCGCGCCACCAGTTCGATCCGCGCCGCCCGGCCGGCGAACGACATCTCGAGCGCGATCCGCCGGGCCTCGCGCGCGATCCGCTCGGCAACGTCCGTGTGGTCCCGAAGACGGCGGATCGCGGCCGCCATCGCCGCGGCGTCGCCCTTCGGGTAGAGCAGCGCGGACTGGTCGTCGGTCACGAACTCGCGCAACGCGGCCGTGTCGGCCCCCACGACGGGGACGCCGCGGACCATCGCCTCGAGCATCTTCAGCGGGCAGGTGTAGCGCTCCCCCTCCTCGTACGCCGGATCGAGCGGAACGAGCGCGACCCGGGAGCGGGCGACGACTTCGAGCGCCTCGGCCCGCGGGCGCTGGCCGAGCAGGCTGACGCGGTCGGCGACGCCGAGCTCACGCGCCTTCGTCTCGAGCTCGTCGAGGCGGCTCTCCGGGTTGCCGCCCACGATCGCCAGTCGGCAACCGTCGACGCGCGCGACCGCCTCGATGCAGATGTCGACCCCCTTCCACGGGAAGAGCGAGCCGGCGTAGACCGCGTCGTAGAGGGACGGCTCGCGCGCGGGCTCGGCGCGCCGGACGCCGTTCGGCGCGACGGTGACGCTCCGGGCGGGATGCGGGCCGGAAATCTCCTCCGCGAGCGCGGGATGAGACGCGACCACGGCGTCGACACCGTCGAGCACCGCACTCTCCAGGCGCCCGATCCGGCGCAGGGTCCCTTCGTGAAACCCCTGGTCGGCGCGCTTCTCCGCGTACAGTTTGTGCGCCTCGTAGACGACGGGGACGCGGAGCAGACGCGATGCGAGGAGCAGGAAGCGCGCCAGGCGCGAGTCCTTCAACGTGCGGAAGTAGAGGACGGTCCGGCCGCGCCGAACGAGGTTCCTCAGGTACCACAGGAGCATCGCGCGGACGGCCCAGCTCCTCGCGCCGCTCGAGTTCTTCAGCCGGATCGCCGGCTCGCCCACGAGGAAGAGGCGATCGTGCGGCTCCACGTCGAGCGCCGCGAGACACTCCGTCGGCGCACCGTCCAGTCCGGAGGCGATCAGAAACACCTCGTGGCCGCGTTCGGCGAGGGCGCGGCACGTCTCGGCCGTCTGCACCAGGTTCGCCTCGACGCCGGGGAACTTGACCGGGTGGACGTACAGGAAGCGGAGGATCGGCGGAGGTCTCTTCACTCGACCCCGATCTCGAGCAGGCGGCAGATCGCGTCGACGGCCCGCGAGGTCGCGGTCCCCGGCTCGAAGAAGAGGTCGCGCGCGAGGGCGGTACGGACGTCGGACAACCGCGACGGGTGCGCGAGTGCATCATCGATCGCGCTCGCGATCGCGTCCGGGCCGTCGACCACGGTCCCGGCCTTCAGCCCCCACGTCTCGAGGTCGGCCTTCGCCTTCAGCCGCGAGGGGAGGTCTTCGATCCTCATGAACAGGATCGGTCGGTCCAGGAGCGCGAACTCGTTCGCGACCGACGATGCGTCGCTGACCAGTACGTCCGCGGCGGCCATCAGCGGCGCGATGTCGGCGTCCCGCGAGAACCGGAACCGAACCGACTCGAGGGACGCGAGCAGCGCCGCCCAGTCTCGTCCCGCCTTGCGGCGATCGAGCGAGTTGTCGTGCAGCTTCACGATGACGTTCTGGCCGGATGAGGCCAGGGCGCGCAGCAACGCCTCCCCGTGGTACTCGAGCGACGACACCCTCCTCGACCAGGTCGGAGCGTAGAGGACCGTCGGACGAGCCGGGTCGAGGCCGAGCCGCTCGAGGACGTCGCGGCGCACGAATACGCCGTTCGCAAGATCGTCGAGCTTCGGCATCCCGACGATCGGAAAGCGCTCGTCGTTCGCGTCGTCGATCAGCCCCATCTCCTCGAAACGACGCCTCATGTACGGACCGGCGAGGAGGAGCAGGTCGTAGCGCAACGCGTTCTCGTGCACCCCGTGGTTGCGAAACGACACGCCGTGGAAGACGTGGACGCGGCGGCGCGCACGCGGCGCCGCGATGGTGAAGTCGGCCGAGAGGTAGAGGTCGTACGCCGTCAGACGGGCGAGCCACTTCGGCACCTGGTGCACCGCGCCGAGGCCCACGCCGGAGAAGACGGAGCCCGCGTCGCGCCGGCCGAACAGTCGCGCCGTGCCGTGGACGCGGAAACGCGGGTCCTCGAGCAACCGCAACAGGATCGGCCGCATCATCACCGCGCCGACCGGCTTCTTGGCGTAGGCAAGGACCGTGTTCAAGCGACACACTCCGCGACCGCAAACGTTCAACCGCGCGAGGTCGAGCGCTCGCGGTCGCGCCGCCGCTTCTTGCGTCGCTTCGACCCGACGATCGGCAGATCGATGCGAACCTGGAGCCCGTCGTGGTCGCGCAGCCGCGCCTCGACCCAACCGCCACGGTGCTCGGCGATCCGCTTCGCCACGGCCAGCGCAATCCCGAGCGACGGTCGCGCCGCCGGCGAATAGGTCGGATCGAACCAATCGTCCTGCGACGGAGGAGCGGGCAACGAGTCGCGCACGAGGACCGCGACGCTCTCCTCGTGGGTCTCCACGCGAACCTGGACCCGCGTCGCGCCGCGACCCGCCGCGGCGAGCTGGATCGCGCCCAGGAGCCGAACGAGAATCACCCGGACCTCGTCGTGGTTCGCCGCCACGTTGGGCGCGTTCTCGGCCCCCTCCAGCGTGAGGCGAACGCCGGCTCGGTCGAGGTCGATCGCGATCGCGTCGACCTCCTCCTTCAACACGGCGAACACGGCGCATTTCCCGGCCGGCCGCGGATCGATCCCTCCCAACGACGCCAGGGAGAGGCGGACGTCGTCCAACCGATCCGCCGCGCGCAGCAATCGGTTCAATTCGAGGCGAAGCTCCTTGATCGCGCGAGCGTCCTCCAACCGGTCGCGGACCCGCTCGGCGCGGGCCCGAATCACCGCGGCGGATTCATCGAGGTCGCCGGCGAGAGCGCGCGCGATCGCCGCGACCGCGCCAGAATTCAAGTCGAACGAGATGACGCGCGCGGCGCCGCGGCCGTCGTCCGGGCGGCGCGCGCTCCGTTCGCTCTCCAGCGTCGAGAGGCGCGACTCGAGGAATCGACCACGACGCCGGTACCAAAGCACGCTCGCCGTGACGATGCCGAGCAGAACGGAGGTCGCCCACGCCGTCACCCATGCGCCGGGGCCGTCGACGACCGCCTGGATCTCGGCGAGGGAGCCCTTGGCGGTCGCGACTTCGTCGCGTGCCGCGTAGAGAAGGACGACGGCGGCGAACGCCGCTACCCCGCACGTGGCTCGCTCCGACAGCGCCATCGCCGCGCCGAGCACGGGAAGGACGAGGAACAGGGTGAGCGGACTGACGACTCCGCCGGTCAGGGCCAGCAGGCCGACCAGGGCCGCGCAGTCGAACCACAGCGAGCCGACCAGCATGGGCGACGCGGCTGCGTCGATGACGTCGGATTCGCGCCTCGACAGGACGAAGAGCGCGAGGTTCACCGCGGCGACGACGAGGATGAGCACGAAGACGGCAGTCGGCGAATCGATCCGATCCTCCACTGCGGCCCAGAGCAGGAACCCGATCACGGGTACGAGGCCGGCGAACCGGATCGCGATGAACCGTCGCAGCCACGGACGCGCGTCGGTGCGCCACGGTGCCAGCTCCCACGCCGCGCGCGGCGCCGTCGTTTCGTTCGACGATGCGTCGATCCCAACCGTCACGTGTCGCTCCCGGGAATTCGGAGTCGATTGTGCGGTTCCGGGCCGGCCGTCGAAAGAGGATTCCGAGCGGCGTCGATCACCGTCCGAGGGACGCGGCGACGACCGAGAGGCCGAGGTCGACGTGAAGACTCGACAACGTCGTCGGCTCGATCGCCAAGAGACCGCCCGCCGCACTGCGATCGGCGACGAGGTACCAGTCGAGCCCCTCCGCCTCGCCCGGGATCCTGAGCGCCGCGACGTTCCGGTCCAGCGGGCGCGAGAGCCCGCTCTGGAATCGGTCGAGGTCGAGCGAAAGGACGGAGGAGCCGATCTCGACGTCCTCGTAGAGGAGTGCCGCGTTCGAGCGGTTGGTCCCATGGGGCAGCAGCATCGCGACCGCGCCGGGCGGGACCGAGAGGGTTCGCGATGGAATCAGCGTACGCGGATCGACGGAGCTGAACGTTCCGGCTCTGCGATCGTGCACGAGGACCTCGATCGGCACGTCGGTGTCGAACACTCCGACCGCGGCGCCTCGCCGCCCGACCCCGCGATAACGTCCTTCGTTCAGGTTGGCCACGTCGATGCCGGTCACGTAGTGAGGATGGTCCTCACGGCCGGTCAGCGCCAGCAGCACGCCGTCGACGATCCGCAGATCGCGGATCTCGTCGCGTTGCTCGTCCTGTCCCGGGCCGCGCACGGTGACGAGGATGCCGGCTCGCCGCGTCAGGAGGTGAACCTCATGGAGCAGCAGTCCGTGGACCGACACGAACGCCCGAAAGCCGTTCTCGGTCACGACGATGCGGCCCGCGTTCGGACCGATCGGCTCGATCGGGATCTCGATCGGGAGAGCGGCGTCATCTTCGGTGTCGATGACGTACAGCACGGAATCGCCGCCGCCCGCGCTCGTCACGAGGACCGATCGCCCGTCTGGCGTCGGCACGATGTCGCGCAACCCGGGTCGCAGGAAGACGCTCCGCGTCCGCTCGGCTTCATCGTCGGGGACGACGAGGAGCACTCCTTCATCGGCGTCCGCGATCACATAGGTACGCGTCCCACGCCCGTCACGAGCCGCGCCTCCCGGCGTGCCGGTCCCGAGCGGCCGCGTGCTCGCCACGTGGAACGGCTGCCGGTCGCCGCGGAACTCGACGCGCGACAGGAACGCGGTACCGCCGGAGACTCCGGTGACGAGGAGCTGCGGATACTGGAAGTGGACCGGAACGTGTTCGGTGTGCTCGCCCACCCGCACCGTCATCAACCAGGTCTCTCCGGCGAGCCGATTCGGAACCGTGAGTGGGAACCGGGCGCAACCCGAGGCGTCGGCGTCGGCCGCGCCGATCAGGGGGGCTTCCAGGGGGGCTTCGATCAGGCCGTTCCGCTGGATCTGAACCACGACGGTGGCGCCGGGATCCGCGCGATCCACGACGACGAGCATGTCGCGACCGACGATCGGGCTCGAGAAGTGGACACGCGGTTGCCCCCACGCGGCCGCGGTCGATACGACCAAGACCACGAGCGTCGCGAAGATTCGTTCGACACTCTTCATCGCCGCGTTCTTGCTCCGCACCCGACTCCCCGTCCAAACCTCCGGTCCAAGGGTGGAGGAAGGCTTTCGACCAGTATTAAAGACGGCTTGAGGCGCTCCGTCGTGGCAGGAAAAACAAAGAGATTCGGGGAGAGGGCTCGCCTCAGCCGTGGTCGGAGAGCGCGGCCCGCCAGAGGACCCCCTCCGCCACCCAGAAGACCGAATCGGCGGCCGCCCGGTAGACCGGACCGATCGCGGCATCGCTCGCGCGAGCCCGGCGCTCGTCGAGCCGGTGCGAGCGTCCCCCGGCGCCGAGCGAGACCACGATGAGCTCCTCGGTGTCGGAGCTGGTCAACGAGCGGTCGCCGGGTCGCTGCCGGTAGATCACAAACTCTGAATTCGTGGTTACTTGCAATCCGTAGTGATGAGCGCTTCCCGAGCTGAACCGCTCGCGGCGCCGCGTCTCGATCGGCCACAGCCGATCGATTCCCACTTCGCCGTCCCGCCCGAGCCGCTCGATCAAGCGAAACGGCGTCCCCCGGCGCCACGACACCTCGGCTGCGTCGGCGGTGGACGCCAGGCCCCCTTCACCGATCCAGACCGGCTCCCGTCCATCGAGAGGCAGGGCGCAAATGCCGGCCCCCTCGCGTTCATAGAGGAGCGCATCCTCGTCCGCGAGCCAGACGGGGCGCCCCGCCGCGACGTCGTCGACCACCGTCGGCTCGCCGCTCAGGTCCCACTGCCAGAGCCGCCCTGAACCTCCCTCGACACCGGCTCCGCCGGTGCCAACCGCGACCAGGCCGCCGTGCGAGCTGACCCAGTCGTAAGGCGGGACGGCGCCCGGAACGGCAACCCGCTCGATCGTTGGCGTCCGCTCCGTCAGCCCCCGCAGAATCCAGAGCTCTCGACCGCCGGACGCGTCGCCGGCCACGAGCACCAGTGGAGCGCCGGCCTCGACGGCTCCGGACCGCTTCCCTCCCTCGACGGCCGGGTGCAGCGTCCAGTCCGCCACGGTCGGAGTCGCGATCGCGCGAGCTCCTACGTCGGAGTCCCACGTCCAGAGCCAGAGCCGCGGATCCGCCGCCACCGTCGGATCGACGAGGACGGCGGATCCGCTCGCCGTGAAGACCACCTCGCGGGGCCCCTCGGTCGGCGGCGACGGGGCCGTTTCCGTCCCGAGTTCGAGGAACCGGACTCGACCGTGACGATCGCCGAGCGCGACCCACCGCGCCGACGGATCGAGCACGAACCAGTCGGCCGTCGCCACGCGCGACGCGCGCGGCCCTCCGCCGACTCGGATCCAACGCAGCCCGATCAGCGCCACCGTCGCCACGCCGGCCAACACGATCAGCAACCGCGACATCGTCCGCCCCGTCGTCCGCTCGCGAACAATCACTCGAAGGCCACGGTGCGCGGATTGCTCCCGATCACCTCGCCCGAGCTGCCGACCGTGTAGGACGCGAACGTAACGGACGCTCCCGGCAACGACGGCAGAGCCGGCACCGTGATGCCCAGGCTCCACGCGCCGTTCGCGCCAAACGTCGACGTGACGACGGGCGCAAAGAGCGGCAAGCCGTTGATCCCGGTGATCACGAGCAACCCCGGGGCTCCGAAGTCGCCGCCCGTGGTCTCGAACGAGAGCGGCTCGCCAGCCGCGGGGTGATTATAGAACGTATACAGCGCGACCTTCCCCAGCGGGTAGATGTTCACGCTGCCGAGCGGCGCCGTACCGGCCTCGAATGCCGCAACATAGCCTTCGTCCACCGCGAGCGAGACGCCCAGCCGGTCCCCGGGAAAGGACGATGCATGATGCAGTCGCTGCACCCGCGACCATGAGCCGTTCACATAGCGAAGCTGATACACCGCGCCGCAGTCGAAGTCGCTCCCGACGCCGATCACGGCTTCCGTTCCGCGCATTTCGACGTCCGTTCCGAAGCGAAGCGCGCCCAGATGGTCCGCGTGGAGGATGTCCACCTCGGTCCACGTCGTTCCCGTCCGCTCGAAGGCGTAGACCGCCCCCAGTTGGATCGTCGATGTGCCCGCGTCCGGAGCCCCGACCAGCACCCGATCACCCTGGAGCGAAACCGCCGCGCCCAGGTGGTCGAACAGGGTCGAGTTCGATCCCTTCAGGACGGCCTCCAGGTTCCAGGTTCCGGCGCTCTTCCGATAGACGAACGCGGCCCCCGCCTGATGGGTGGGGGTCCAAGTGTACGGAGCGCCCACGACGAACGTGTCGCCGTCGATCGACACGTCGGTCCCGAATTCCCCGGGCGATTCTCCTGCCGGTCCCGACGGAACGATGAGCTGCGTCGTGGACCACTGGCCATTGCTCGACTTCTCGAGCACGGCCACTCGTCCGACGTGATTGTCCGGGCCATCCGCCCCGACCACGGCGACGTCCCCCTGCATCGCGATGGAAGATCCGAACTCATAGGTCTCGGGAAATGGGGAGTCGATGACCTGACTCGCCGACCAAGCGCTCCCGTTCCATTGCAGCACGTGTACGCGACCACGCCCTTGGAGCTCGGTGCGGGCGCCGACCATCGCCACCTCTCCCTGGACCGCGACCGCGCTGCCGTACTGACCGCCAGCTACGGTTCCCGCGATCTTGATCTCATTGGCCCAGGCTCCTCCTGATCGTCGATATGCGTAGACGGCTCCCGTGTTCGGTGCGCCCGTGTCCTCGCCCCTGACCCCGAGCAGCAGGTGGCCTCCGTCCATGGCAACGCGACCGCCGACGGGGCTGCCCGAGGGGTTCGCCGCGGGGATGATCTTCTGAGCCTCCGCCTCGAACGTCTCGACCTCTGGGTTCGATACGGAAAAGAAGTAGACCTCACCCGTCAGTCCGGCGCTCTCGATGATCGTGTCGCCTGAAAGGTCGATCGAACCCAGGAACGACTGGCCCGACATGCCCTCCGCATCCGCGAAGCTCTGGATGTATTCCCACGATCCGGCTTGTTTCTCGTACACGTGGATCGCACCCGAGTGTTCGGCCACGACGTCGTCGCTCGGATGGCTGATCGCCACTCGCGACCCGTCCAGGGCTGCGATCCTCGAGCCACCGTGCGGAAGCACCTGTGCGAGGTTCCATTGACTGCCCACCCGTTCGAACACGACGACGCCTTGGACGAACACCGTGCCCGGCCAGCTTGCAACGAGGGTCGAGCCGTCGAAGTCGATGGACTGGCCGAACTTGTCGTTGGTGGCGAGGACCGGCGGGTAGAGCGTCGCTTGAAGCGACCACGCGGTACCCGTCCACTGGTAGATGTAGACGCGTCCGCTCCCCAGCACCAAGGGCTGGGTGGTCGACTCGCCGATGGCAATGAGATCTCCAGCGATCGCGGCCGACCGACCGAAATCCCGGATCTCCGGCGTCGGAGGTACGCCGATCTTCTGCTCCAGCACCCAGGTGCTTCCATTGAACGAATAGACGTAGACCGCCTCATTGTCGGGCGGACCGCCGGGAGCCCCGACGATCAGACGACCGCCGTCGGCATCGACCGTCCGTCCGAAGCCGAGGCCTCCGTCGGTCGCGACGATCTGCTGCTCCTGGACCCACGTCGTGCCGCTGCGGCGAAAGACATAGGCGGAACCCGTACCGCCGCTCGCCACCATGCGGGAGCCGACCACGGCAACGTCACCGTCGATGACCGCCGCGCTGCCGAATTCCTCGAGGGGGGTCGATCCGATCGGTACCACGATCTGATGCTCGATCCATCGACCGGCGACGCGTCGCAGGAAGATCGCGGCGGCCGGCGACGCCCCGCTGCTCCAATTTCGCGTCGCGAGCGCCCACTCCCCGTCGACGGCGACGGCCCCGATCGGCGCGGACTCGGTGGGATCATTCCCCGGGAGGATCGTGAGCGGCGTGAAGCACGGGCACTGCGCGACCGCGGTTGGGGCGGCGACGACCGAGAGCGTGGCCAGGATCAGGGGGACGAAGAGTCGATACATGGGGTCGTACTCCAAGCTGGAACCGACAGAGGATCGCTCACCGATGAACACCTGGGCGCCAGCCCAACGGTTCGAACCGCGGCGATCCCGTCGTTGTATTTGTCGCAGCCACCCGCCGTGACGGTCAGATTCTGGATTAGTTTTTCGGTCCTGGGGGATTGGATCGCGCGGACCACCGGGGCCACGTCACCCACGAACGTCGATCGTTGGCACCCAACACCGGTGCTCGGCGGAGGTTAGGTTGGAGCTGCCCCTGGGGATTGAACCCAGGACCTCTTCCTTACCAAGGAAGTGCTCTACCACTGAGCTAGGGCAGCTTCTCCGCGTCTGCGAAGCGCGCGATGCTAGCGATGAGCCCGCGCGCATGCAACGGCCGATGCCGCTCCCCCGCGTTCCAGGGGAACCAGACGACGTTCCAGCGCGGCCGGATCGGCGGTCCAGAGGGCGCCGTGGCCCGCTGCCGTTCCGACCGGGTTCTCGATCTGCATGCAGCACTGGTTCATCGATTCTGCGGGATCGGCCGGGTTCGCTGCGTCGAACGGACTGCTCGTCTCGTCACGCAGCCGTGAGCCGAGGGCGGCCCCCGGAGCGCGGACGGCGGGGAGAGCGACTCTGGTAACTTGCCGGGATGTCGATCCCGCGCTCACCTCTCCTCCGGCCGCTCGTGACGCTCCTCCTGCTCACGGCCGCGGGACACGCCCGACAGGAGGAGCTCGCGGAGCTTCCGGCGGGGCCGCGCTGGGGTCGCGACACCCTCTTCCCCGAGGACGCGAACGAGGTCTTCGCGACCGCGGACGGCTGTGCGAACTGCCACGGCCGCGAGCGGAACGCCGAGATCTTGGTCGGCCGGCACGGCGACGACGCGACGCCGCACGGCACGTGGCTCGCCACGACGATGGCGAACGCGGCGCGCGACCCGTACTTCCGCGCCCAGCTCGCGCGCGAGGTCGAGAGGAGCCCCGGCCGCGCGGTCGAGATCGAGCGCTCTTGCCTCGCTTGCCACGCGCCGATGGCGTTCCACACGGCGCGTCTCGCGAACCGTCCGGCGACGCGTGCGCACGAGTTCGACGACGACCCGCTCGCGCTCGACGGCGTCTCCTGCACGGTCTGCCACCAGGCGCACGCGGGCGGGCTCGGCGACCCCGCGAGCTTCAACGGGCACCTCGACATCCGGCCCGGCCGCGTCGTCTTCGGGCCGTACGAGCAGCCGTCGTTCGGCTCGATGCTATCGCACACGGCGTACACCGCCGTACACGGGGAACACTTGAAGGAGTCGGCCCTCTGCGGCTCCTGCCACGTCCTCGAGTCGGCCCACGGGAGCGGCGCCCGGTTCCTCGAGCAGGCGACCTATCTCGAGTGGCGCAACTCGTCGTACTCTGACGAGGGCGAGGCAGGGCATACCGAGAGCTCGCGGAGCTGCGGCGACTGCCACATGAAGGCGGTCGACGCCGTCGCGATCCGGCGCCCCGCCACCACCTACCCGTTCGACGTCTCGATCCGGCCGTCGGTCCACACGCACGCCACGGTCGGCGGGAATGCGTTCCTCCTCGACATGCTGCGGGAGAACCGCGACGCGTTCGGGGTCGTCGCCGCCGACGCCGACCTCGTGCGGGTCGCGAACGCGACGCGGGCGCAGCTCGCCCACGACACGGCGCGGCTCGAGATCGCGAACTTCCGCACGACCGAGAGCCGGCTCCGGTTCGACGTCACGGTCGAGAACCTGACCGGACACAAGTTCCCGAGCGGCTATCCGTCGCGGCGCGCGTGGCTCGACGTCGAGGTGCGCGTCGGCCGGCGGTCCGTCTTCCGCTCCGGCGCCTTCGCGCCGACGTTCGGCGACATCGAGGGCGTCGACGAGCCGTTCGCCGTCCCCCACCACGACCGGATCACCAAGGGCCGGCAGGTGCAGGTCTACGAGATGGTCGCCGCCGGTACGGACGGCGAGCCGACGACGATCCTTTCCGACATGGTCGCGGTGAAGAAGGACAACCGGCTGCTCCCGAAGGGCTGGACCGCCGGCGGCCCCCACGCCGCCGAGACGGCGCCGGTCGGCGTGGACGGGGACGACGACTTCCGGGCGGGGTACGACACCGTCACCTACTCGGTGCGCCGGCCGCGCGGCCGCGCGGTCGTCGTGGCTCGGCTCTACTACCAGCCGATCCCTCCGGGCTGGGCCGACGCGCTCTACGATTCGGAGACCCCCGAGGCCGAGGCGTTCACCGCCGCGTACCTCCGCGCCGACCCCGCACCGGAGCTCGTCGCGAGCGCCGTGGCGCGCTCGCCGTGAGACCCCCTCCACCATCGATCCCCACGAGCCGGTCCTCGGGTCGGAGACCGAGAGGCCCATTCCATCGCTCTTCGTGCCGAGACCCGGGGCCGCGTGGTCGATCTGCCGCCATGGACTCTCGCGACAGCAGCTTGCAGTAGCCACGAGGAGGCTGTCCACCCCTCACGCCCAGGAGAAAAGCGTGCGTCGCGCCCCGGCAGGAACTCCCGCGGCCGCGCCGCCTCGCGCACCGACTTCGCGACGATCCAGAGCAACCGATCTGCCCGGAGGACACCAGATGCGAGCTGCCCGAATGCACGGATACAACCAGCCCCTCGTTCTCGAGGACGTCCCGATCCCCGAGATCCGCCCCGACGAGGCGTTGATCAGGGTCACCGCCGCAGGCATGTGCCGGACCGATGTGCAGTTGATCGACGGCTACTTCCGCCCTTACGCCAAGATGCAGTTCCCGCTGACCCCGGGTCACGAGATCGCGGGCGAGGTCCACGCGATCGGGAGTCTCGTGAGCAGCACCGGGCTTCGCGAGGGTGATCGTGTCGTGGTCGTCGGCGGGTGGGGCGACGGAACCTGCCGCCACTGCCAACAGGGCAACACGCACATCTGCGCGAACGGGAGCTGGCCCGGGTTCGGACCACACGGCGGCTATGCAGAGTACGTCCCGGTGCCCGCTCGCTATCTCATCAAACTGGATCCGCACATCGACCTCGAGCCGGAGGAGCTTGCGCCCCTCACCGACGCCGGTCTCACCCCCTATCGCGGCGTCAGGAAGCTGCTCGACGCCGGCGCGCTCGGACCGGACCGCGTCCTGGCCGTGTTCGGGATTGGCGGCCTCGGTTCGTACGCGGTCCAGTACGCGAAGCTCCTGGCGGGAGGCGCGGCCGTCGTCGCGTTCGCTCGCAACGAGGAGAAGCTCCAGGTCGCCAGGGAGTTCGGCGCCGACCACGTGATCAGCACCAGAGGCAAGACCCTCGCAGAGGTCCGCGAGGAGCTGGAGCGTGCGTGCGGGCAGCCCGAGCTCGACGCCGTCATCGACTGCGCCGGGGCCGAGGACGTGGTCCGGCTCGGCTTCGGGCTCCTCGGCATCGGCGGGCATTACGCGTCCGTCGGTCTGGTCGGCGATCGGATCGACATCCCGCTCTTCCCATTCGTCGCCAGGGAGTACACCTACCACGGGTCCTTCTGGGGGAACTACAACGACCTCTCCGAGGTTCTCTCGTTGGCGCAACAGGGGCGGCTGCGCCACTCCGTGAAGACCGTACTCTTCGACGACATCAACGAGAATGTCGAGATGCTGAGGAGTGGAGACATCGTCGGCCGCGCAGTCATCAAGTACCAGTCAGGTCCGTGAGGCCGCGCATGCCCCGCATATCGGCTATTGTGATTCTCGTCGCGCACGCGGGGTGCGCAATGCGCAACGGAACGTCGCCAGGCGAGGCCACGGTCAACCGAGAGTGGCGCAACGGTGCGTTACGCGGCGGACGCCCAGCATTCGCGGAACGGAGCCAGGTGCAGCTCCCTGGCTCCCGGCGCCAGAGTCCCGCGGCTTCTCGCCGTCACTGACCGGAAGTGGTGGTGCGCACCCGCGAAAGTCTCTCCGCTGCAGCGCGGGATGAGGTAGACCCACGCCATGAACTCGCACACAAAGAAAGACAGACGACTCCTGGCCACGCTGACCGGCGATCGGTTCCAGCCGGTACGGATCTACTACACGATCCCGGATCGCGCGTTCGTGACGCGGAAACTCCGGAAACTTCGGTGCATGGCCGAGGACCCCGGGGACGGTAGCTGGCAGTGGATCTTCAAGGACGAGGCCGCTTCAGTTCGATTCGGCGCTGGCTCCGGCGACGTACCGGATGAGAAGCGACCGATCGTCATCGGCCGGCTTCGGGTCCCGAAGGTCGGTGGGATGATGTTCGAGACGAACGCGATCCAGCGGGCGATCGAGGGAGCGCGGTTCTTCGGACCTCGGCTGGGATCCGGAGTCGTGGCCATGAGGTGTCGCGTGGTCAACCGGTGGTTCACGGCGGACGAGGGACCACCCGGCGAGTTGATGAAGACCCTGGACCGGGACGTCACCGTCATCGATCCGCGCGCAGCCGAGGCGGAGTTCGCACGAGAGTTCGCAGGCGTTCGAACGCGCGGGAGGAGAGAACATGACCCGGAGAGATGTCACGGCGGCC
This sequence comes from uncultured Phycisphaeraceae bacterium, assembly GCA_964649825.1. Lineage (GTDB taxonomy): Bacteria > Planctomycetota > B15-G4 > B15-G4 > JADJEK01 > CAZYQW01. The sequence goes on from CAZYQW010000141.1 coordinate 95,321, forward strand.
AGGCTGGACGAGCTCATCGAGGAGGCAACGGTCGACGCCCACGACGAGGCGGAGCAGACCGCCGGCTTCTACACGATGCTCGATGAGAACCTCACGCTGCCTTTCCGGACCGAGATCCTCGGCGTGGAGGTGGTCGTCGAGCGAGTGGAGATGACGGAGGACGAGAGGATCGTCGCGGTCTGCGCCCGGGACCGATCCCGCCAGCGCATCTCCATCCTCGACCTGCCCTTGCCGAGTCCGCCGCCACCCGGTTCCGAGTGGATCGCTGCCTTTCGGCGCTGGGCCCGAGGGAGATAGCCGGTCAGCGCGCTTTGGCGGCGTCCTTGCGGTGGACGTGGATGAACGGGCCGGGTCTCGCGAAGCCTTCGAAACCGGCATACGGCAGATAGATCTTGTCGTGGTCGTTGAAGACGGGGGAGACGTCCGAGGGCGAAAGGCCGCTCTCCAGGGGGGAGATCGTCGCCAGCGGCGACTTCAGGCCGTCGACGAGACGCGCTCGCACGTCCGGGTCGAGGCCGAGCCGCGGCTCGCCGCCGAAGTAGTAGCTGCCGTGGACGACGTAGTCGAACGCTTCCGTCAGGGCGCGCAGGGGATCCTCCGCGCCGGCGACGAGTCGCGCGACGGACGGATCGTCCTCGAACACGAAGCGGGGTCCGCGGCAGATCGCTGTCGCCGGCCGCGTGTACCACCCGAGCAGCAGGGCGCGCTCGCCGTCGGCGACCAGTGAATCGAGGTAGCGGGCGGCAGTCACGCGGGTGTCCTCCGACGCGAGGAGCCGATTCGACCGGACCACGCGCGCGGCGGAGACCGAGACGACCGCGGCGGTGAGCGCCGCGGCGAGCCAGACGCGCCGCGAACGACGCGCGGCGTGGGCGACCCGGTCGATCGCGACGGCCGCGAAGAGCGCGAGCAGCGGGACGAGCGGCAGCATGTACCGGGCATGGATGATCGTCCCGCTGCCCATGGCGACGTAGTACGTGACGGCGAACGCGAGGAGGACCACCCCCTCCTTCGGCCGCCTCGCCGCGGTGACGAGCGCGCCCGCCGCCGCCGCGACGCAGAGCGGCGCGCCCAGACCGTAACCCAGCGAGAGGGCGGCGTGCTGGATCCAGCCCCGGCGGACGAGGTCCGCCCCCGGACCCGCCGACGTCTTCGAGCGGATCTCCGTCCAGACCTCCGCGACCAGGCGCGCGTGGTCGGCGACGGCGGCCGGACAGGCGAGCGCGAAGACGAGCAGAAACGACACCGTCGCCGTCGCGAGCATGAGGGCGAGCCGTCCGGGCCGACGCCGTGGATCGAACGCGAGGATGATCGCGACCGCGACGGGCGCGAGCAGCAGGAGCCCGGGGTACTTGATCGCGCACGCGAGGCCGGCGGCGGCGCCGGCCAGGGCCGGCCGACGCCAGGTCCGCGCGCCGAGCACGCGGAGGCTCGCGAGCAGGCCGGCGGTCACGATCAACGCAAGCGTCGTGTCGGTGACGCCGAAGTGCGAATCCCGCACGTGGAGGTGCGTCAAGGCGAGCAGGAACGCGGCGGTGAGGCCGACCGCGGAGGACGCGAGCGCGCGCCCGAGGAGGTAGACGAAGATCAGCGTCAGCGTCCCCGACAGCGCGGAGAGAAGGCGCTGGATTCGATACGCGGTCCGGGAATCGAAGAGCCGCCCGTGCCGCGTGGCCTCGTCGTCGCCGCCCCGCACGGCGATCCGACGGATCACCGCGGTCGCCTGGGCGAAGAGCGGTGGGTAGTAGAGCGCGTCCGGTGTCCAGTCGCCCCGCAGCGCCCGGTTCGCCACATCCATGATCCGCGCCTCGTCCGGCCGCGCGAGGAGATGCGGGAGGCCGAAGTCGATGCCGTGGAGACGAACGGCCGCTCCGAGGACCACGATCGCCGCGAGGCCGGCCCAGGTGCGTGCGGCCACGCGAGATCGGGGCGTCGGGTCGGCTCCGCGGGAGTCGGCGGCCATGGCGGGGATTCCGGCTCTCCGGTTTCTCGAAGCGAGGACGACATCGCCGATCGGACGGCTGCCAGCATACCGCCCCATCCCAGTGAACGGGGCTCGGGTCCGATTCTCGTCGCGGCCCGCCGGCGAGCCCGACGACGAGGACGCGCGACCCGAGTTCTCGGTTCTCGGCAATCCCTCAAGGTGGAGTACCTCTTGATGCTCAGTCGCGATCTCGACTACGCGTCCGCGGACGCGGTCGGGTCATTACTCCAAGAAGCGACCGAGATCTTCGCGATGCTTGTCGCGCTGAGACGGCGGGTGGAGAGAGACGCTTGACCGA
>CAZYQW010000142.1:0-126456 GCA_964649825.1 uncultured Phycisphaeraceae bacterium
GAGCGAGTTCCGCAGCGAGCCGCCCACGCCTACCGCGACCAAAGCACCCCGACCCAACCCCCTCGCCCCACCCCGAGCGAGGACTGTCTGAGCGAAACGCGGCCCGATCGACCCGCTTCGCCCGCCCGACCCCGTCACCAACATTCTCCCCGCGCTCACGCGAATCCTCGGACACACTCCTAGGCTCGCCGGCGCAGGCCGACGACGTTCTCGACGTGGTCGGTGTGCGGGAACAGGTCGATCGGCTGAATCGATTCGATCGAGTATCGCTCGCGGAGCCGCGCGAGGTCGTGCGCCTGGGTCTTCGGGTTGCAGCTCACGTAGACCATCCGGGCGGCGTCGATTTCCTCGAGCTTCGCGAGGATCTTCGGATGGACCCCGGCGCGCGGTGGGTCGAGGATGATCAGGTCGGGCGAACCGTAGCGCTCGAGGAGCGAGTCATCGAGGCTTTGGGCGAGGTCGCCTTCGACGAAGCGCACGTTCTGGACGCCGTTCGCCTCCGCGTTCCTCCGCGCGCACAGCACGGTGTCGCGTTCGATCTCCAACCCGACCACCTTCTTCGCGCGGTCGGCGACGAAGAGCGAGATCGTGCCGAGGCCGCAGTACATGTCGTACACGCAGTCGGTCTCACGCAGGTCCGCGGCCTTCGCGGCGAGCTCGTAGAGGCGCTCCGCCTGTCGGGTGTTCGTCTGGAAGAACGCGCGCGGACCGATCTCGAAGCGGTGCCGGCCGATTCGGTCGTGCACGACTCCGTCGCCGAAGATCACGTGCGCGGCGCGGCCGGTCGCGACCTGCGCCACGCCGTCGTTGATCGTGTTGACGAGCGTCGTCACCTCGGGGAACTCCGCGTGGAGCCAGGCCGCGAGCCGCGTCATCCGGTCCTCGTGGTACGCGTCGGTGACGAGGTCGAGCATGACTTCGGGTTCGTGGAGCGGCGTCCGAATCACCAGGTGACGCAGGTAGCCCTCGGCGCGGCGCACGTTCCATGGCGTGAAACCCTGCGCGCGGGCGAACTCTCGGACGCCGTTCACGAGCCGAACGCTCAGCTCCGACTGCAGGAAGCACTCCCGCAGGTCGAGGAGGCGGTCGAAGTGGCCGGGCACGTGGAAGCCGAGCGCGAAGTCGCGTTCGAACTCCTCCCCGCTCGCGACCTCCCAGTCGGTGAGCCAGCGGCGCGCGCCGAACGAGAACTCCATCTTGTTGCGGTAGTACCAGATCGACTCCGTCCCGATGGTCGCCGCAACCGGGGCCCCGCCGAGCAGCCCGTGCTCGGAGAACGCGTCCTCGACCGCCTGGCGCTTCGCGTCGAGCTGCGCGGGGTAGATGAGGTTCTGGCGCGTGCAGCCGCCGCAGTCGCCGAAGTAGCGACACCTTGGTTCGGCGCGGAGCGGGCTCGGGTCGAGGAGCGCGATCATCTGCGCCTCGATCCGGCGCTTCCGGCGTCCGAGGACCCGCGCCAGCACCCGATCGCCGGGGATCGCGCCGGCGACGTGGACCTCGCGTCCGCCGACGTCGCCCGATGACGCTCCGCGATCCGAGATCCGCTCGACCCGAACTTCGACTTCGTCGCCCCTCTTCACGGTGCCTCCGGACGGAGCCGCGCGGCGTGACGCGGTCCGCCGCCGGAACTCGAGTCGCGCGCGGAGGCGTGGTCGCCGACGTCCCGGCTGGTCCTCAACCGAACGCCTTGGCGAGGCGATCGAGCACCACCTTCTCCTCGGGTGAGATCCTCGACGTCAGGCCGAGCAGGCCGCCGGCCGCGTCGGCGACGCGACGCGCCCTTCCCAACACTTCGTCCTTGAGCGCGGCGCGCCCCGCGGAGTCGAGGGACGCGCAGAGCGACTGGGTGTAGCTCTCCCACGAGGCGAGCAGCTTCGCTCCGGGCCTCTTGGCGAGCCATGCTTCGAGCAGCTCGTGCGCGGCGCTGCCCACCTCGACGCCGGAGTCCTCGGCCGCGCGCACGATGGCATCGCGCTCCTTCGCGTCCAGCTTCCCGTCGGCCCACGCGACGGCGATGAGCGGCGCGAGCGAGAACGCCGCGAGCGTCTCGGCGTCGACCTCGTGATCGATCAGCGTCTTGAGGACCGCTTCGTCGCTGATCCCCGAGGCCGCGGCCAGCTCGGCGATGGTGACCGATCGTTCGCGGCCCGCGTGGAGCTTCGCGCGGAGCCGCTCGTTCTCGGCCTTGAAGAACTCCTCTTCCAGGGCGCGCCGGCGATCGCCCAGAACCTCGTCGCTCATCGTGGTGTTCCTTGTTCTCTGGTCGCGGCCTCGGGGCGACTTGCGCGGGCCCTTTGCTCGCGGACCGTGATCTCGACACCGTAACGTTAGCGTCCGGTGGGCGGAAGTTCCGCCGTCGCCGCGAGTCGTTTTCGTACCATTCGATCATGAAGATCGGAACGCTCGCGCTCGCGACCACGACGGCCGTCGTCGGGGTTCTCGCCCCCGGGTTGCTCGGATGGGGGTACAAGGGCCACGAGGTCGTCGGATTCATCGCCGACCGCTACCTGACGCCTGCGGTCAAGACGAAGCTGCGCGCGTTCTGCCGCGCTCCGTCGTTGGCCTACCTCGGCAACTGGGCCGACGTGATCCGGGACGATCGGCCCGAGACCGCGCCCTGGCACTACGTCAACGTCGACCCCCAGGCCGACGCGTTCGACGCCGGGCGGGACGTGCCGCCGCACGGTTGCGTCGTCGATCGGATCGAGCACTTTCGGCGGGTCCTCGCCGACGAGGAGGCCGATCCCTCGGACCGGCTGGACGCACTCCGCTGGCTCGTGCATCTCGTGGGCGATCTTCACCAGCCCCTCCACGTGTCTCGCGCCTCGGACCGAGGCGGCAACTCGATTCGGGTGAACCATCGCGGCTCGGAGACGAACCTCCACGCGTTCTGGGACACCGATCTGATCGAGCTGCAGAACCTGTCCGCCGGCGATTATGCGCGCGAGCTCCGCGACGAGATCACCGACGCGGACGTCGCGGCGTGGCAGCAGGGCACGCCGGCCGACTGGGCGACGGAGTCCTGGCGCCTCGCCCGGGAGCTCGCGTACCGCGACGCCGACGGGAACGAGATCGAGTCGGGCGCGACCCTCGGCCGGCGCTACGTCACGACGCGGACGCCGATCGTCGACGCGCAGCTCCGGCGGGCCGGGGTGCGATTGGCGTGGGTGATCGATCAGGCTCTCGCGGACCGGTGAGTCCCGGCGGGGGCCCCGTCGGATCACGGGGAACCCAAAGAGCCGGCGCCCTCGACGCGAACGCCGGGGGCGCCGACTTCGGCGCAAGCGGCCGTCTGCGTCCGTTCAATCCTCCTCGAGCCAGTCGAGCAGCTCGCGCTGGCGGAACCCGATCATGACGCGATCGCCCACCTTGATCGTCGGCGTGCTCTGGGATCCGAGCGCGATCAGCTCGTCGATCGCCTGCCGGTCGCGGCTGATGTCCTTCACCTCGAACTCGATCCCATGGCGCGTGAGGAACTCCTTGGCCGACGTGCAGGGCGGGCACCCGGGCTGGGAGTAGACGATCACCTTCTTCATGTTCGGGTTTCTCCACGGGTTCGGTGGCGCTGGCGTGCATCTCGTGCGGCCTCGATCCGACAGAGGAGCGTGACCGCTCGACCGCAACGGGATAGCCTCGTTCATGCGCCGGGGCAAGCCGAGGCGGCGGACGCACGCCGCCGCTTCGGCACGAGAGGTATCATTCGCTCGATGTTCGAGAAACTTCGCGAGTCCCCTCGAACGCAAACGAGGCGACAGGAGACGCCGCAGGAGGGCGATCTCGATCTCGTCCGCCGGGCGAAGCGAGGAGAGCGGGCCTCGGTCGACGCGTTCGTCGCGCGAATGGGATGCGTGCCCCGCATGTTGACCCGACAGAACGCGCGGCTCGGCGCTCCGCTGACGAGCGACGAGGTCGAGGATCTCGTTCAAGACGTGCTGGTCGTGATCTGGCGCAAGGTCGAGCTCTTCGAGGGACGGTCGACCCTGGAGACCTGGGTGTATCGGGTCTGCCGGCTGGAGCTGATGAACGGGATCCGGCGCAAGCGTCGGTTCTTGGAGTCCGTGGAGGAAGCGGAGCACGATCCCATGGTCGAGTCGGACGCTATCCCCGGCGGCGGCGAGGCGGAGGGCGCGCTGCGCGAGCTCGAGCGTCTCGGCCCACCCGCCGCCGACATCATCCGCATGAAGCACTTCGAGCAGCTCACGTTCGAGGCGATCGGCGCGCGGCTGTCGATCTCGCCGAACACCGCGAAGACCCAGTACTACCGCGGCCTCTGCCGGCTGCGCTCGCTGCTCGACTCGCGCGGGTCGGAGGATGCGCGATGAACGCTGGCATCCCCGAGGAGTACCGCGACGTCCTCGAGCGCGTCATCGTCGGCGATCTCGACGACGACGACCCGCTCGCGCGCGAGATGCTCGAGAAGTGCCCGCCCTGCCGCGAGCAGGTCGAGCGCCTGCGCGGACTGCAGTCGACGCTCGACGGACTCGGCGCCGAGGAACGCGACGTCGTCGGCGACTTCGCCCGCGCGCCGGCATTCGACCCGCGGGTGGAGTCGGCGCTGCGGGCGCAGATCGATGGGCCGCGCGCCGGCCGCGTCCCGCGCGCGGCCGCGATCGCCGTCGTCGCGGTCGCGGCCGCGCTCCTCCTCCTGTTCATTCGGGGGCGCGGTCCGGAGCCCGACCGTCGCGGCCCGAGCGGAACCACGCTGGGCGGCACGATCGAGTTGCTCGAGCCGGCCGAGCGAGTCAGCGAGTTTGGTACGTTCCGTTGGAGGTACGACCTGCCGGCCGGCAGCCGGTTCGAGCTCAAGATCCGGGACGCGTCGGGCACGGTCGTCGTCGACGAGTCCCTCACCGAGCCGCAATGGACGCCCACCCGCGAGCAGCGCGATCGCCTGACGCCGGAGATCCACTGGGAGGTCGTCGTGTCCGACGAGCTCACCGGCCCGGTCACGGCGGCCGAGAGGATCTCTCGGAGCGCTCCGTAGGACGACCGCGAGAGCGCGGGACGCGGTCGTGCCTGACCTTCTTGCTCCTCGTTCTCGTGTCGGCCGTCGCTCGGCCCGGGTTTGCGTGGTGGTCGTCGGCCTCCGCGCAGGAACGCCTCGCGAACCTCCAGAAGGCGTTCGTCGCGGCCGCGGACGAGGCGGTTCGCCTGGGCGTCGTCGCCGAGATCTTCGACCTGTTCGAGTCCGTCGAGGCGCTCGTCGTCGGGGAGGGGAGCGACCAGTACCAGACGCTGCGTGCGTACTACGACGCGATCGAGTTCCTCCGCCACGAGCAGGTTCGTTCGTACGTGACGCGCCTCGCGGCGGCGAACGTCGAGCGTCTCTTCGCGCTCGAGACCGACGAGCGCATGAGCGACGCCGCGCGGCGCGCGAAGGAGCCCGAGCTCTACCTGAAGGCCGCGATCGTCGTCGCGGATCGACTGCGGGACCGGAACGACGTCGCCGCCGCGACCGCGCGTCTGGAGCGGGCGTCGGCCGAGGGAAGCCTCTCGACGTTGGTGTTTCCGATGCTGCTGGTGAAGCGCGCGGAGCTCTGCTGGCACGCGGGCGCCTACGACGAGGCGCTCGCGCTCCTCGTCGAAGCGGAAGAGCGGGTCGCGGCGGTCGAGCCGCTGGTCCGGAACGATGCCGTGAAGGCGCGCTTCCTGCGTCAGACCGAGTGCCTTCGCGTCGGAGTCCGGGGTCAGGTGTTCCTGTCCCAGGGGAAGCCGGACCGTGCCGGACGGGACGTTCGCGACGCGCTCGAGGCGGCCGCCGCACTGCGCGACGGGACGGTCTACTTCGGTGCCGTCGTGCGCCAGATCAACTACGACCTGGCCGTCGAGAACGCGGAGGGCGCGCTCGCCCGGGCCGACGCGGCGCTGGCGAGCGTCGGCGAGAGCCGCGAGTCGACGCGCGCGCAGCTCCTGGTTCGGCGCGGCCAGGCGTTCACCGAGCTGTCGCGCGATGATCGCTCGGTCCTGTTCGCGGCGCGGGACGCGCTCCGCGAGGCGCTGGCGTCGCCCGCGATCACCGCGTCCGAGTCGACGCGCGCCGCGCTCGCGCTCGTCGACGTGGAGATCCGGGCCGGCGAGCTCGAGGCGGCCGCCGCGCGGCTCGCCGCGATCGATCGTGGGACCGCCGCCGGCCTGCACGCGACGGGGCAAGGCCTGCGGCTCCAGCTCTTGCGCGCGTCGCTGGCCGCCGCCCTCGCGCTCGCGCGCGGTGATGATCGCGATCGCCTCGCTCGGTCGCGCGAGGAGCTCCAGGCCGTGTACGACGATTGGCTCGACGAGGCGCGGGCCGGCCCGCGAGACGAGGACGGCAAGAGCTTCCTCTTCTTCGGTGCGCCGCGGCGCCTCCTCTCGGAGCTGATCCGGATCACGATCGCGCTCGACGGAGAAGGGGCCGGAGTCGTCCGCGCGTTCGAGCTGCTCCTCCGCGCGCAGGAGCTCGGAACCGTCACCTTCGCGCGCGGGGGACGCGTGGGGAGCGTGACGAACGCGCGCGAGCGTCTCGCCGACGGCGAAGGCATCCTCGTCTTCCTGCCGGCACCGGACCGGTCGCACCTGTTCGTCCTGGACGCGCGCTCCCTCACGCATCACGAGATCGCGGCGGACATGCGGATCTTCGAGGCACGCAAGGAGTTCATCGGCCTGGTCGCCCGGCGCCCGCCCCTCGACGCGACGCTGCGCGAGAGACGCGACCTCGGTCTCGCGAGCGCGGGCGCCCGGCTTCGCGACCTCCTGCTGCCCAGGGACGTCCGGCGCACGGTCCGTTCCTGGACCAAGCTCACGATCGTCGGCATCGATCTGCTCGGCACGATTCCATTCGAGGCGCTGCCGGACGAGGACGGCCGAGCGCTCGGGCTCGGGATCGCGCTCCGATACCTCCCGTCGATCCCGCTCGACCATCGGCTGACCGCGGCGGTCGGCCGCGCCGGCGCGACCGACTTCGACGTGTTCCTTTTCGCGGCGCCCCGGCATTCGGAGGAGGTGGCGACCCGATGGCCGCGGCTCGAGCCGCTCGAGTTCGGCCGCGAGCAACGTTGGCGGCTGACGCGGGCGTACGACCTCGATCGGATCGCCGAAGCGATCGGGCCGGAGGCGACGGGCGGAGTGCTGTCGCGCGACGCGGGCCGCGCGGACGTGGTGCAGATCTGGACGCACGGGCTCTACCTCGACGAGCTGACGCGACCCGCCGCTCTCGTCGTCGGCGTGGACGAACTCTTTCCGCGTGGAATCCTCACCTGCTCGGACGCCGAGCGCCTCGGCGTCGGTCGCCTCGTCGTGCTCTCCGCGTGCGGCGCGGCGCGCGGCCCGGTGCGGCGCGGTGGGGACGGCGTATCGAACCTAGGTGGCGCGTTCCTCGTCGGTGGGGCGTCCACCGTCGTGCTTCCCTCGTGCGACGTCGACGAGGCGGCGACGCTCGCGCTGATGGAGCGCTTCCACGTGCACCTCCGCGACGGCGGCCCTCCGTCCGCCGCGCTCGCCGCCGCGCGTCGCGCCCTCGCTCGGGACCCTCGGTTCGACGACCCGTACTACTACGCGCTCGTCCACGTCGTCGGCGCCGGCCACGACGCGGTGTTTCTTCCGGCGCGCGGCCGCGGGCCGAGGACGCTGATCGTGGCGGCCATGCTCCTCGTCGCGGCCGCGGCGGCCGCCGCCCGCGCGAACCGGCGCCGCGCCGGCGGCTGATCTCAAGAGTCGAAGAACGTGGCCAGCGTGCCGGGCCCCGGCGCGCCGTCGATGCTGTTCAACACGACGCCGGAGGACGATGGATCGAGCACGAGGATCCGCTGATCGAGCGGGAAGCTCACGTACATCCGATCGGGGCGCCAGGCGGGAACGACGGTCGGTCCGGTCAAGCGGTACGGGTGGCGGTTGTTCGCCCCGAGCGATGACGAGGACGGCGTCGTCGCGATGACGCCCAGGTTCGTCTGCTCCGCGGTCGGAGCGTACGAGAAGAAGTCCGTGGTGTTGAAGTCCGCGAGGACGACGTCCTGCGGCGTCTGATCGGTGCCCGGGTTGATCGGGTTCGCCGCGCCTCCCCACTGCAGGACGATCTGGAACTTGCGGTCGAGACCGGGCGTCCCCGGGGCGACGATCCCTCCCGCCGGGAGCTGGGTCGTCCACGCGATGCGGCTGACCATCGCGGCTCCGGTCGACGGGTCGCGATGGGTGAGGAAGATGCCGCCCGGCAGCGGCGTCGTCGATCCGGGATACGTGCCCGGATCGTAGGTCATGCCGCGCGGGTCGAGGAACGGCGCCGGCGCCTCGACCTTCCATCGCACGTCGTCTGCTCCCAACCCGCTCGGCCCCGACTCGTACACCACGACGTCCCCAGTGCCGAGGTTGCCGATGAACGCGAAGTAGACCGCGCTCTGGAACCCGGTCAGGACGTGGCGCGGCGTCGCCACGATGTCCCAGGGCCGTTTGACGTTCTGGGTGAGCGTCTTCCGCAGCATCTGCGAGGGCGCGACGAAGATCGACACCGAGTCGCCGAGGAGGTTGCCGACCAGGATGTCCTCGTTGTCCGGTTGCGCGGCCACGGCGCGCGGCCCGGCGCCGGTGGCGAGGCGGTTGACCTCCTGGTGGAAAAAGGGGCTCCACGGGTCGGTGTCGACGATCGAGAGCGAATCGTCGCCGAAGTTCGTCACGTAGAGCTGCTTCTGGTTCGGGGAGATCGCGATCTGCTCCGGGTCGGGGAGTTCGATCGTGTCGAGGACGCTCATGCGGTTCGAGTTGACGACCGTCACGACGTCATTGTCGCGGTCGGTCAGGTAGAGGAAGTTCCCGATCTGCTGGCGCGCCGCGTACTCGACCGGCGCCGAGAACGTCTGGAACGAAGGCCCGTTCTTCGCGAACGTCGGCAGCCGGTCCCCGGCGAGCGGGCTCAGGGGGTTCGGCAGCAGCAGCACCCGCGCGCGCGGGTCGTCGCTGTTCGACCAGACTTCGTCGCCCGCGATCACGAACGCAGGAACCGTCGGCGCCTGCTGCTGGAAGACCGCTTCGACGGGGGGAAGGCCGACGGGGAGCCGGAGCGGCGGCGGATTCGGGACCGGGGGATCGGAGATCGAGTTCTGAGCCACGACGAGCCCGGGAACGACGGCGGACCGGTGGGCTCCGAGCCCCACCCACGGGTTCAGGCCGTCGAAGAAGACCTTGTCGAGAAAATCCCCGACGCTGGCGTCGCCGACGCTGCCGGTGTGCGCGGCGACGAGTCGAGCGTCCCCTAAGGAGTCGCGCGACAGCGTCTCGAATCCGGGCGGGAACGGCGCGAACACCGGGCTCGCCGTCGATCCCGTGCTCCCCTCGTTCACGCCCGGCACTGGCGTTGGCCCGCCGAGTGCAATGGGGTTCCCTCCGATTCCGATCGGGTTCTGCGCGGTCGCGTCGCCGAACGTGTTCTGGTTGCAACCGAGCAGGAACGAACCGAGCGGACACGCCGCGACCTGCATGTTGTTCGTGAGGATCAGGAGCCGGTCGGTCGATGGGTCGTTGGTCTCGAAGCCATTGCCGTCCAGGTTCACTGCGCCGATTCCGTCCCCGTCGCTCGACGCGAAGTAGATCGTTTGCGGCGAAACGGTGACGTTCGTCAGGACGCCGCCCGACCCGACGCGGAACGTGGCCGACGCAGCGGCCGTGGTGTCATCGAACGCGACGTCGTAGAGCGACGTGGCCGCGGACTTCACGAAGCCGCCGGGCGGATTCTGCGAGACGGCGAGGCCGGCGAGCGTCACGTCGGAGTGGCTCGTGAGATCGATCAGGGGGATCACGCGGTAGCTCGCGTAGTTGTTCGGGTTGATCGGCCGGACGTCGAACGGCATCGACAGCGTCGGGACGGACGGGCCGCCCGCCGCGATCCGGAAGTTCGGGAAGATCGCGATCGACAGGTGCTCGGGGTTCGGAATCGGTGCCGCGTTTCCGTTGTAGAGCCAGGGGATCGGCGGGTTCACCGCGTTCAGGTCCGTGATCTGTTCCGCGCTGAATCCGACCGACTCGGGCACGACCGGCTCGGAGTAGTCGACGATGAACGACGTGAACGGCTCGACCACCAGCTTGCCGTCCTCGAAGAGCGGCGGCGTCTTCGGAAGCGTCGGTGTGATCGCCGTCAACGTGGGTGGCGGCGGATTCGCTCCGCTCCCGACGCGCAGGACCCAGAAGCCGTTGATGACGATGCCGCCGATCTCGTGCAGCCGGACGCGGATCTCCTGCAGGTTCGACGTCTGCGGCGCGGCCGCGGATCCGCCAAAGGCGCTGAGCGTGTTGACGTCTTGATCGCCCGTGCTCGCGATGTACGTGAAGACGCGCTTCCCGAGGAGCTGGTTCTGCCCCTGCGCGTTCAGCCAGGCCGGGAAGCCGGGTTGGTTGTCGATCGCGCGCTCGAACACGTTCTCGCCGTTCGTCGTCGCGATGCCGGGTACGTGCGCGCCGGTTTCGTCGGTGATCGTGAGGTTCGGCGTCAGGAACGACGTCGCGGCCAGGCTCGCGTCGTTCTTCATCAGCGACTTCTTGAAGTGGACCCGCGTGACGTCGAACGGGAACTGGATGCGGATGAACTGATTCGCCCCGCTCGCGTTCGCCGGGATCGACGGGAGCGTTTGGTGCAGTCGGAACGAGCTCGTCGACGGGTCGAAGCGGTAGCTCTGATTCGCGAACGCCTCGTCCAATCGGAACGAGCGTCCGAGGTTCGGGCCGACGGAGGCGCCGACCTGGATGACCGGGTCGTCGACTCCACCACCCGGGACGTCCGCGAAACCGAATGGGTATTGCGCGGCGGCGCCGGCGGAGAGGATGGTCAGGCAAACGGCGGAGGTGATCATCACGTCGAACCGGCTTCTCATGACAGCGGTCTCCCGAGGTTGCGGGTTTGGCGACGGTGGGGGTACTCCTCGGTCATCCGTGGGCATCGAGGGGCATCCGTGGGCATCCGTGGGCATCGAAGGGGCGGACCCGCAAAGTACGTTCCTACCGGCTGCGGCGGAATCGTCCCCCAAACGGAGGGGAAAACGCGTCGACCCGGCGGCCATACCGTTCGAGAGCACACGCGGGAGTGCGGCGCACGACCATCTGGACGATGGACGGCCGGACGATGGACGGCCGGTCGTCGGGCGAGCGGGGTCGACCCGCGATGACGCTCACGACGGACGTTCGGGTTGCGCGGCAGTCAAACCTCGTCGCGCCATCGAAGAGCCCGGGAGGGCGATCTTCAGCCGCGCATTTGCTTTCGCGCGCCCTCTGCTAGATTCACTCCCTTCGGTTCAGGGACGTCCGTCTGGGAATCGCGACGTTGTGCGCAACGCACCGTGATGTCGTGATCGATGTGTCGGGAAGAAAGGCAGGCAACCTGCCTCGACGGCGGACGCTTCGTTCCCCTGCCCAGGCTCTTGGCCACCCTTATATGACTCAAAGGAGTCTCCCTGTATGTGGTCATCCTTCCGGCGGCTCGCCGCCATCCTGTGTCTGTGCTTCAGCCCATCCCTCGACGCGCAGGTCACGCCCGAGTTGCCCCAGGCGATTCCGGACGGGTACGTCGCCGACGGTCCGGCCCACTGGCTGCTGGTGCCGCGTGGTCACCCGGCCGCCGCGACCTTGGCCAGCCTCGACGCGGCAGTGCGGACCGAGGACTACGGTTCGTTCCAAGTGTTGCTCGTGGACGAGGGCAGGCTCGGCGGGCGCGACGGCCTGCTCGCGCTCGGCGCCGACCTGCTGCGCGACGACCTGACGCTGGTCAACCTGAACGGCTACCGGCTCGACGGCGCCGATCCGGCCGCGAACGCACGGACCCTCGCTTCGATCCCGGCGTCGCTCGCCGCGCCGACCACTCCTCCGGCCGACGGTGAACGGCGCCTCCGCGTGGTGCAGTTCATCGGACCGGTCAAGGACGAGTGGTTGGACGCGCTGCGGAGCACCGGCGCGTCGGTCGTCACCTACGCTCCCAACGACGCCTACGTCGTCAGCGCCGATCCGGTCGCCAACGCGATGATCGATCAGCTTCGCGACGCGCCGTTCTTGCTGGCCGTGCACGAGTACGCGCCGGCGATGAAGCTGCGCCCGGAGCTGCGGCCCCCGGCGCTCGCCCTGGACCAGGTCTACGACGTCACGGTGCAGGTGATCGCCGACGGCGGCGGGGCGCGGTTCGCGGAGACGCTCGGCGCCGTCAGCCTGCAGGTCCTGAGCGAACCGAACCCGGTGCTCGGGTATGTAAACGTCGGCGTGCGGGTCACGGGCCAAGTCGTGCTCGACCTCGCTCGGAACGACCACGTGTTCGCGGTGGAGCCGATCGTGAACGCTCGCCTCCTCGACGAGCGCCAGGGTCAGATCATGGCCGGCAACCTCAACGCGGCCGGCTCGCAGCCGTCCGCGCCGTCCTACTTCTCCTGGCTGACGTCGAAGGGTTTCCCCGGCACGAACCCGTTCTCGTTCGTGGTCGACGTCACCGACGACGGCGTGGACAACGGCAATACGACGAGCATCAACAACGAGTTCCGGGTGAACGGCGTCTCCACGGGCGCGAGCCGCCTCGCCTACAACTTCAACTACACCAGCGACGCCACCGCCAACGGCATCGCCGGCCACGGGAACATCAACGCGTCGATCATCGGCGGCTACAACACCCTCACCGGCACCGCGTACGAGGACTCCCTCGGCTACAACTATGGGCTCGGGCTGGCGCCGTGGGTCAAGGTCGGCAACTCGAAGGTGTTCGACAACGCCGGCAACGGCGACTTCAACCAGGCGGCGAACACCCGCCTGCAGAACGCCTACAACGCGGGCGCGCGCATCTCCAACAACTCGTGGGGCTTCATCAGCGGCACCACCTACAACAGTGACTCGCAGCTCCACGACGTCCTGGTACGCGACGCGGCGAGCGGCACGGCCGGGAACCAGGAGCTGACGATCCTGTTCGCGGCGGGCAACGACGGCCCCGGCGGCTCCACCGTGCACCCGCCGGGCACGGCGAAGAACATCATCACGGTCGGGGCGTCGGAGAACTACCGTCCGACCGGTACGGACGGATGCGGCACCACGAACTCGAGCGCCGACAACGCCCGCGACATCGTGGGCTTCTCTTCGCGCGGACCGACCTCGGACTCCCGCAAGAAGCCGGAGCTCGTGGCGCCGGGATCGCACGTCCAGGGAGCCGCGTCGATCGCGGCCGGCTACAACGGCACCGGCGTGTGCAACAAGTACTTCCCGGCCGGACAGACCCTGTACGCGTGGTCGTCGGGCACGAGCCACTCGACGCCCGCCGCCGCCGGCGCCGCCGCCCTCGTGCGCCAGTGGCACGTCAACAACGGCCTCGCGGTGCCGAGCCCGGCGATGGTGAAGGCGTGCCTGATGAATGGCGCGACCTACCTGACCGGGACCAGCGCCAACGACACGCTGTGGTCGAACGTGCAGGGCGTCGGCCGCCTCGACGTCGGACGGTCGCTCGACGGCACGGCGCGCATCCGCGTCGATCAGACGCAGGTCCTCTCGGCCACTGGCGCGACGTACAGCGTGTCGGGCAACATCGCCACCAGTGCGCAGCCGTTCCGGGTGACGCTGGCGTGGACCGACGCGCCCGGTCCGACGACGGGCAACGCGTTCGTGAACAACCTCGACCTCGAGGTCACCGTGAACGGAACCCTCTACCGGGGCAACGTGTTCAGCGGCGCCAACTCGATCTCGGGCGGCACCGCGGACATCCGCAACAACGCCGAGAGCGTGTTCCGGCCGGCCGGAACGTCGGGCTCGTTCTCGATCACCGTGCGCGCCACCAACGTCGCCGGCGACGGCGTGCCCGGCAACGGCGACGCGACCGATCAGGACTTCGCGCTGATGGTCTACAACGGCACGGTAAGCGCGCCGAGTCCGGACTTCACGCTGTCCGCGTCGCCGGCGTCCCGCACCATCACCGCGGGCACCAGCACGACGTACACGATCAGCAACACCGCGCTGAACGGGTTCGCGAGCAACGTGACGCTGTCGGCGTCGCCCGCCATCTCCGGCGTCGGGTTCTCGTTCGCACCCAACCCCATGGCAGCGAACGGCAGCTCGACGCTGAACGTGACGAGCACGACCGGCGCGGCGACCGGGACCTTCAACCTCACGGTCACCGGCACGAGCGGATCGCTCGTCCACACCACGCCGGTCACCCTGACGATCAACCCGTCGGGCGGCGGCGGGGGCGCCGCGGCCAAGACCTACTCGGCCGCGCCGAGCCTCGCGATCCCCGATAACAACTCGACCGGGGTGACCCACACGATCAACGTGCCCGACAGCCTCACCGCGACGTCGGTCGCGTTGACGACCGTCGTCACCCACCCCTACAAGGGTGACCTCGTGCTCACGCTGATCGGACCGGACGGCACCAGCGCGATCGTGCACAACCGCACCGGCGGCTCGGCCGACAACGTCAACACGACCTTCGCGATCGTCACCACCCCCGCGCAGGCCATGACCGTGTTCAACGGCAAGAACACCGCCGGCGCGTGGAAGCTGAAGATCCAGGACCTGGCCAGCCAGGACGTCGGCACGCTGAACTCGTGGACGGTCACGTTCAACGGCGAGAAGACCGTCGCGTCGAACCTGTCGATCCCGGACAACAACGCGACGGGGATCACGAGCACGACCACGTACGCGGGCACCGGGACGGTGGCGAGCGTGAAGGTGCGGGTGAACGTCACCCACCCGTACAAGGGCGACCTCGTCGTGACGTTGATCGGGCCGGACGGCACGAGTGCCATCCTCCACAACCGCACCGGCGGCTCGGCCGACAACGTCATCACCGAGTTCCCCGACCTCACCGCGCCGGCGCAGTCGCTCGCGGCCTTCACCGGCAAGGCGATCGCCGGCGGCTGGAGCCTCAAGGTCCAGGACCTGGCGAGCCAGGACGTCGGCACGCTCGTGAACTGGACCCTGTCGTTGACCGCGCAATAGGGCCCGCGCAATAGGAGGATGACGGATCGGTCCACCCGGCCCGCCATTCTCCATTCTCTTGCTCCTCACGTCGTGGGAGCCGGGCGCCACGATCCTGCGATTGCCGGGGTCGTGGCGCCCTTCCACTTCGTCACCGCCGCGCGCGGCGGTCCGCGGGCGCGCTCACAATCGGCGGAAGACCCACCATGACACGTCTCCCGCGTTCACGATCGGCGTGTGGACGAACGTCCCGGAAGTCGACGGAGTGAGTACGGTGATCGCGCCGTTCGCCCGCGGGATCCGTATGCATCACGTGCACGTCGCCGGTGAAGCGCGCGAACGCTCCTTCGATGCTGAAGAGGAAGTCGGCGGGTGGCGGCGAGAGCGTCGCGAGCGCCGCCTTGAGTCCGTCGAGCTGCTCCACCCGCTTGCGGTTCATCCAGTTGCCTCCGCCCGGCAGGTGCTCGTCGTGGACCTCCGAGTAGCAGGGACGATGCAGGAAGAAGTCGAGGTAGACGCGTACGGGAAGACGCACGTGGCTCCCCTCGGCAACCGGAATTCCGGCACGGAGTCGAAGATCGAGCGCGCGCGGTCGCGGGAGCCGCGCCGAGTCGGCGCGTCAGACGCCCGGGATCGGGATCATCAGGATCCGCAGGCGGCGTCCTGACGTCGTGGCCTCGCCAAAACGAGTCTTCAGCAGGAGTCCCCACAGGAGGTCGAACTCGCCGGTCCCGCGCTGGTTCAGGTAGTCGATGCAGCGGAACGGCAGGAGCGACCAACGCGTGCTGCCCTGCTCGCCCTCGCCGCGGCCGTGCCACGAGAAGATGAGCGGGATGCGCGTGAACGTGTAATCGATGGTGCGATCGTGGGTGAAGCCGAGCAGGCCGAACGCGAGCCACGCCGACGCGCGGTCCGGGTTGTTCTCGGTGTTGAGGATCCAACCGTTCACCAGATCGAAGCGGTGCCCTTCCGCGTGGTTGCGCAGGTTCAGCAGGAATCCTCCGAGCAGGTGGGTCTCGACGACGCGGTCGAGGAGCCGCACCGCGAACGGGAACCGCGCGACCTTCCAGTACCAGCGGTCCGGCGCCTGGTCGTCGGGCGCGGTGGTGACGCTCGCCCCGAGCAGGTGGCGCGCCGCGGGTTCGGCCTCTCCGACGGGTGCGGATTGGATCGATGCGACGAGCGCGCCGTCGCGGAGGACGGCGAAGCTTCCCGGCAGCTCATGCCGGGCGAGCAGGGCGCGGTACGTCACCTCGAACTCCTCGGCCGCGCCCTCGTAGTCCCACGCGGTGATCCAGCCGAGCGCGTCGCCCGCGCTGGTGTCGTAGACCACGTAGCGGTCGCCGTCCCAGCCGTCGGCCACGCTCGCCGCCTCGGATTCGAGGCGCGTCGAGAGCAACACCCGCATCCGGAGCATGCCGAGCGTCTCCTCGAAGCGCGACGTCCAACCGGCTGGAGGGCTCGGCGGTGCGATTGCCACCGGCCGATCGCGTCGATCGATGTAGCGCTCGGGGAAGAGGATCTGCTCGCTCGACTCCGGCGGATCCGCGTGCGCCGCGTCGACGCCGCGCCAGCCGAACTCGGAGCGCAGCCGGTTCACGAAACCCCAGCCGTGCAGGTACGGGAACAGGAACTCCTGCTGGATGACCGGCGGCGCGTCCCTCACCTTGCGCAGGTCGAAGTCCTCGTCGTCGAGGTCGGCGGAGACTTCGTCGAGATCGATGAAGGGAACGTCGGTGAGCCGCGAGATCCAGCGGCGCATCAGCGGGCCCGCCGTCGAGATCGGGACGCCGGCCCGCCAGATCACGTGATCGACCCCCGCCTCCATCGCGGAGCCCTCGACCAGCGCGGCGTGGCCCGCCGCGCGGTCGTCGTCGGCGGCGAGCCGCTCCTCGGCCGCGAGGAAGTCGAAGTGCTGGTCCTCGAGGGCGTGCGTCAGTTCATGCGGCAGGACGAGCGCGGCGTCGAGCCGATCGATCTCGTCCCAGTCGAACTCATCGTCATCGTCATCGTCATCGTCATCGTCGCCGTCGTCCTTCTCGTCCGAGGTCTCTCCCGAGTCGTCCTCGTCGCGGACGACGAAGTACTCCTTCTTCTCCGGATCGTAGTAGCCGGCCACGATCTCCGGCACGAAGTCGACGAGGAACGGTTTCAGCGGGGCGTCTTCGGACACGAGTCCGAACATCCGGTAGGCCCGTTCGAGCCCGGCGCCCTCGGACTCCCAATCCTCCTCGAGCATCTGCGCGTAGACCGCTCGGAACGACTCGGTCGCCTGGCGGGAGACCGGCACCGGCCGGAGAAGCTCGAGGTCACGGATCCGCGCGGTCTCGGCGGCGATGCGGGCCGCCTTCTCCTCGAGCGACAGGTCTCCATACGGTTCGGTCGGGAGCAGCGAGCAGGCGCCGAGGGCGAGCGAGGAAGCGAGGAAGGCTTGGAGTTTCATGACGTACCATCATAGGGTTCGTGCCGGACCGTTCGGGATCGTCGGACGCGTTCCGCGGGCGGGCCGTCGCACACCGAGAGAAAGCGATGTCGATCGTTCCGTTTCTGTTGTGGGCCGCCCTCGGGCTCGAGGACTCGCGCTCCGCGGCCGGTGATCCGGCGGCGGCGATCTTCGTCGCCGACCGCGTCGGCGACGGCGAGGGCGCGCCTCCTGCCGCCTCGCTCGGGTCGCTCGTCCTGATGACGGACCTCGACGAGGCCGATCCGTACTGGCCGGTGGTCGAGCGCCTGCGCGAGGCGAAGAACCCGGTGGCGGTGCTCTCGTACGAGCCGGGGCGCATCGAGGGGGTCGAGCTCGAGCTGCGCCGCGTGCTGCCCGAGTTCGCGATCGTCGTGACGCGACCCGAGCGCATCGACGTGAACCTGCATCTCGACCTCCTCGAGCTTTCGTCACGCCTCGACGACGATCCGTTCGTCGACGTCGCGTTCGGCTACGTCACCGGAGCTTCGCCGGTGGAAACGCTGGCGTTCGTCGATCGGTTCCTGGCCGTGGCAAAAAAGCGGAACGCGTTGCCAAAGTCGATCCTCGAGTTCGGGCCGGCCCAGAACGCGAGGACGAGCCAGAGCGGACCTCGCCAGCACGCGGTCGCAAAGGGTTGGAAGCAGAGCGACCTGTACCACGGGCCGCTCGAGGACCTGCTCGACGGGAAGCGCCCGCTCGCCGGGTACGGAGTGCTGCGAGCCGGTGGACACGGCATGCCGGACGGGGTCGTCGATGGACTGAAGGGCGCCGACCTGCGCTCGCGCCGGCTCGACCTGTCGCCGGCGATCTACTTCAGCGGTCCGTGCTACTGCGGCGTCACGGGGCCGTACTTCGAGATGCAGTCGGGGGCGGTGCACCGAAAGCTGGTGCGGCCGGAGGAGTCATTCGCGCTCGCCGCGATCGCAAGCGGCGTCACCGCTCTCTTCGCCGGGCTGGATCCGGATCGCGGCGAGACGACTTCGCAGGAGATGGAGCACCTGTGGATCGAAGGGGGTGCGCTCGGTCACGCCGTGAAGGGGACGTACGACGGCTGCGTGCTGGCCCTGCGGCGGCCGACGTTCGAGCTCTACCGCTACGCGGACGGCAAGGGGCGCCCGTACCGCGATCTCGCCGAGCAGATGATCGGCGCCGCGGCGGGCCGGGCCCTGTTCGGCGATCCGACGCTCGTGCCGTTCGCCGCCGCCGCGAAGCCACCGTTCCCGGTGAAGCAGAAGGGCCGCCGGGACGGGTTCGAGCTGGTCTGGTCCGCCGATGAGGCGCCCACGAGCTACTGGATGGCGAACGACGTTTTCCGCTGCGACGGCGGCTGGACGCATCGCATCCAGTTCGCGCACGAGCTCCCGCCGGACCAGATCCGCGCGATCCGTTCGTTCGAGGTCGCCGAGCTGAAGGCGAAGAGGGGACCGCTCGAAGGAAGGTTCGCCACGGCGATGGTCGAGCGGTGGGGCGGCCGCGCCTACGTTCACGTGTACGTCGTTTTCCCGGTCGACGGCGATGAGCGCGCCTTCTTCGCGAACCGCGAGTTCGTGGCTCGCTTCGCGTTCCGCACCAAGTAGGGCGCCCGCTACGTGAGCTGGAGCACCTTCCTCGCCGACGTCGTCCTGTGCGCGCACTTCGCGTACGTCGCTTTCGTCGTGGTGGGGTTCCTCCTCACCGTGATCGGCGGGATCGCGCGATGGGGGTGGGTCAGGAACCCGTGGTTTCGCGGCGTCCACGTCGCGACGATCCTGATCGTGGCGACCGAGGCGGTGCTCGAGCTCGAGTGTCCGCTCACGATCCTGGAGAAGGCTCTCCGCGACCGGACGGGAGAGAAGACGTCCGAGATGTCGTTCGTCGCCGAGTGGCTCGATCGACTGCTCTTCCTCCCCGGTCCGCCGTGGGTCTTCACCGTCGCCTACTGCGCCTTCTTCGCGCTCGTCGTGCTGTGGCTCTTCCTCGTGCCCCCGCGCCGCCCCGGCCGCGCGGCGGCGCGGCCGTGACGGTCACGGCGCCCCGGTCGGTCCGTCAGGGGTTCACGTACTCCTTGAACTGCTCCTCGTGCTTCACGATCTCCTTCTCGAGGCCGCGGAACGTCTTCTGCACCTTCTTGCCGTCGTTGACCGAGTCCACCGCGGCCTGGAACGACGACCGCAGCTCGTCCGGGCAGACGTCGCTCTTCAGGAAGGCGATCAGCACGCCGCCGCTCAGGATGTTCTGCTCGTTCGGCGCGTACGCGCCGAGGAGCGACTTCAGGCTCGGAGCACCGCCGAGCGACCCGAGGCGACCGCGGCTCCAGTCGAACAGCGCGGGCTGCTGCCAGCGCTCGAGGTAGCTCGCGACTCCGTCCACGAACCAGCGCGGGGCGGGATCGGCCGCGCCGTCGCCGATCAGCCGGCGCGCGAACTGCTCGACGGTGGCGTGGGTCACGTAGATCTCGGTGAGGGACTCGGCCTGGCTGAATTGGGTGACGGTCGCGAGGTCGGGCCGGTGCTCGTAGGCTTCCTTCGTGCCGCCCGGCATTTCGCCCATCGCGCTCGGCATCCACGGAGTCGCGAACGCGTAGAAGGCCGACGATTTCTCGTCTCCGTTCCAGCCCGATCCGAGCTCGTTGTACTCGTCAGTGTTCGAGACGACGAACACGTGGAACTTCTGCCCCTCCGCCATCTTCGGCGTGCGGCCGAAGAACTGGTGCGCGCGGCGATACGCCGCTTCGGCGGTGACGAGCATGCGGTCGCCGAACTCCATGCCGTGCGTCGTGTAGAGGCGAACGTGGTCGCCCGCGGCGACGTACGGGGTCTTCACGTTCCGGTGGTACTCCTCCCGTTCCTCGCGCGGCATCGCGGCGAGCTCCTCCTCGGTCTTCCCCCAGGGCGCCGCCGTCTCGTCGATCGCCTCCTTCTGATTCGTCGAGGGCGTGGCGGGCGTCCATGGCGTCGTGCCCTCCTCGACTTGCGACCCGTCCTTCTCGCCCTCCTTCGCGGCGTCACCCTTCGGCTTCGTCGCGCCCGCCCCTTCGCCGTCCGCGTTCGGGAGGAGCGCCAACGGGCCGGCCCCGCTCGGTTCGCCGCCGCCGGATCCGCGCGGTCCGGCCGCTCGGTCGAGCTGGAGCACCACCACGACGACGAGGATCGCGGCCACCGCGGTGAGCGCCGCGAACGTCCGCGTCCGCGCGACGCGCGGCGGTCCGGCGCGTCGCGCCCCGAAGGACCACGGCTGAACGGTCTGAACGGTCATTGCGTCCATCTTGCGTTTCTCCTGCTGTCGTTGTGGCTGTCGTTGCGGCTGTCGTTGTGGTTTTCGCGGCGTCCGCCGCACGGGCGATCCAGATCGGCCGCCGTCGCGCGCACACGGCGACGCTTCGTACTCGGCCATCGCCTCCTTCCGGGAAAGGGGCGTCTGACCGGGCTTCAGCCCGAGCCGACGGACGGCCGCGTACCAGACTTCGTTCTCGTCACGCACCATCGTTCAAGAGCCTCTCGAGGAGAGGCCTCACTGCTTTCCGAGCCTCGTTCCGGAGGTTGAGGGCGGTCTGCTCGGCCACGCCGAGCGTCGCGCTCAGGATTGCCGCCGGCGCGAGGCCGCCGTGCTCCAGATCGGTCGACAGGATCGTTCGGTACCGCGCGTCGGAGAGGTTCTCGATCACCTCGCGAATCGCGGCCTGCAGGTCGGCACGGCGCGAGTCCGCGTCGGGGGTCGGCGCACGTGCGGCGACGGTCTCGTGGCGCCGGCGCGTCTGGGTGCGCCGGAGCTCGTCCTGCGCCTCGTTGACGCCGATCCGCCACAGCCAGAAGCCGAGTTCGCCGCGACTCGGGCGGTAGGTCGCGCCGTGCTCGATCGCCTTCCAGATCGCGTGGGAGATGATCTCTTCGACGCCCTGTCGTCCGCCGAGCTCGGGCTCGAACCTCATGCGCAGGTAGCCGCGAAGCCGGTCGGCACACCGCGAAAGATGCTCGTACGCAGCGACCCGATCGTTTCGGCCGACGCACTCCAGGAACCGGTCTCCATCCGAAGATGGATCCGGCGGCCGCGCGTCGTTCCGTTGGATCGCGGGTCGGTGGCCTCGCACCGATGAACCTCGCCGACTTCGTTGCATGCACGGCAGATACGTGCGCGGGAGGGGAGGGCTACTGGACGAAGCTCGAACAATGCGCCGAGGAGTCTCGAATTCCGGATGAGCCTCTCCTGCGGAGAGGCTCAGGGCCCGCAACCGGCGGCGAGAACTTCGAGTTCGCACGCCGCGCTCAGCCGGTAGCCGTCGGGATGCGTCGGATCCTCGACGAAGAGCTGAACGGTGACGGGAGCCAGAACGTGCGTCAGCGGAGCGACCGAAGATGAATCGACTCCGGTCGGGCCGGTCACTCCGGGGAGCAGGATCGAGGGCGCGCTCAGATCGACGTTGATGAACTGGCCCCCCGCCGTCTGCAGTCCGGCCCCGAGTCCGCTGGCGGCCGGCGCGACGGAGATCCAGAGCAGGAAGGCCCGGCTGACCGACGTGCTCTTGAGGTTGAACGTGACGTTGTCGCCGACCGACTTCTTGACCCGGATCGGCTGGAAGGGCGTGTTGTCGGACCCATCGAGATCGAGATGCGCCGCCGCCGAGTTCGTCTGCCATTGCGGCGCGGACGGGTGATAGTCGAAGCGGATCACCGGCACGAAGCTGGAGAGCGAACTGCCGAAGTTCGCGGTGCATCCGATCGTGCTGGCGAAGGTGCGCCCGAGCGTGCTCGCGATCGTCGCTCCATCCATGGATTGGGACCACGCCTGGGTCTTGGCGCAGACCTTGACGTCCACGACCAGCGAGAGGGCCGTCGTCGGGTCGAACTCGAAGGCATCGACGAACGGGATCGGCACCCATTTCGAGACGAAAGGAGCCATCGAGGGCGGCAGCACCGGCCCGCCCTTGAACGGCATGCTCGGGCGCACGACCTTGCCGCCGCCGGCCAGATTCGAATCGAGGTTCGTGCTGCTGAGCATCGGCACCGCGAACGATCCTGACGCCAGCGCGAGCTCGACGGCCGGGAAACAGAACTCGGCCAGGCCGCCCGCGGAGCTGTTGGCGCGGATCGCGATGCCCGTGATGAGGACCGGCTCCGTGAACCCCAGGACCGCGGGGTCGAACGCCCATTGATGCCGCTCGCTCGGCACGGTCGAGGCGAAGGGGAAGAGGGTCGACGAGTTGCCGGTAGAGGTCTCGGCGTTGGCCGGCACCGTCACGTACGAGGGCTGCGCCCAGAGCGGCGCCGAGAGCAGCACCCAGAGCAGCGCCGAGAGCCGCGCCCAGAGCGGCGCCGAGAGCCGCGCCCAGAGCGGCGCCGAGAGCAGCGCCGAGACTCCGATGGGCAGGAGCCGGTGGATCGGACGGGTCGGGAAACGTGCGGTCATCATCGATTCCTCCGCAGGATTGAAGGTCGGGTCCGGGACGTACGGGCTCGCGCCGCCTTCGGCTCGCGAAGGAGCGGATCCCGGAGTCCTTTGGCATCGGGGGCCGCCGATCTGTCGCGCCGCCCCGCGATTTCGCCGCGGATGCTGCGCGGCGCGCGCACGCGCGCCGTCGAGTCGCGCGACCCTGGTTCCGCGATGCAGACGGAATCTTGACGACCTCGCCCCGCCTCTTGACGTGAGCGTGGGCGCCGCGACGTCGAGAATCACGGCCATGATCTCGACGCCGCCCGACGTCATGGTTCTGGGCTCCAGCCGTATCGCCCGCGACGCGGTGGGGGGGCTCGCCGGGCTCGGCCTCGCCGTGCGGTGGGTCGGGTCCGACCTCCCGCTCGACGGCGCGGAGCCCCGCTTGGTGCACCGCGTCATGGGGAACCCGCTGGACGAAGCCGTGCTGGCGCGGGCCGGCATGGAGCGAGCCGGTGCGGTGATCGCGGCGGAATCACGGAGCGATGCGTGCTGTGTTCTCGCGGTGGCGGCGCACGAGGTCTTCGGGGTACGGCACGTCGCCCTGCCGCTGGCGGGAGACGCGCTCGCGTGCGGCCTCGTGACGCTCGGCATCGACGTCGTCGAGCTCGACGCGCTGGAGGAGCGGGCCTTCATCCGTTCGATCTCCGCGTCGTCGAGGCCGGCGGTCGACGCGAGGCGGGGCCGCGGGTCGCCAGCGGCGCGTTCGCCGCGACGAGTCGTCGTGGCCGGCGTGGGGACCCTCGCCGCGCGGCTCTCGGCCCGGCTCGAACGGGCCGGCGAGCACGTGCTCCGCGTCGACGCCGAGGTCGCGGCGGACCCGGAAACGCTGCGGCGTTCGCCGGTCGCGGCGGCCGATCTCCTCGTGGCCGCGGCCCGCGAGGACGATCGGAACCTGGCCGTCGCGCTCGCGGCGCTCCGCCTCTTTTCGGTGCAGCGCGTCGTGGCCCGGGTCGACCATCCGGCGCGCGAGGCGCTCTTCCGCGAGTCCGGCGTGGAGACGGTCTGCGTCACGCGTCTCGCGGTCCAGGCGCTGCTCGCCTTCGTCCAACGGGTTCGGCGCGCGGCGGGCGGCCACGAGAGGAACGGTGGAACATGAGGTCGCTCTACGTCGTGATCGTCGGCTGCGGCCGCCTCGGATCGATCCTCGCGAATCAGCTCAGCCGCGAGGGACATCGCGTGGTGGTGGTGGACAAGAGCGAGGCGGCGTTCTCGAAGCTCGCCGCCGAGGCCTTCAGCGGCTTTCGGGTGGAAGGAGACGCTTCGCAACCTGAGGTGCTGCGCCGCGCGAAGACGGAGCGCGCGGATCTCGTGATCGCGGCCACGAGCGAAGACAACTTGAACCTGATGGTCAGCCTCGTCGCGCGCAAGGTGCTGGGCGTGGAGCACGTCATGGCTCGCGTCTTCGATCCGCGCCGCGAGGGTATCTATCGCGAGTTCGGCCTCGAGACGGTCTGCCCCACGAGCATCGCGGTCGCTGCGTTCTCGAGCATGGTCGAGCGCGCGCAGTCCGCCGGGAGTCGAGCGACGTGAGGGTCATCCTCGTAGGCAGCGGCGCGGCGCTCCACTTCCTCGCGCGCACGTTCCGAGGCAAGGGACACGCGGTGACGATCATCGCGGCCGACGCGGCGGAGTGTGCGCGCCTCGCACGGCAGCAGGACGCCACGGTGGTTCACGGGGACGGGAGCGACGAGCGGATCCTCGAGGAGGCGGGCGCGCGCTCGTCCGACCTCGTGCTCGCCGCGACGACCTCCGACCCGGACAACCTGATCCTCTGCCGGGTCGCGCGGGCGCGCTTCGGCGTGCCCCGCGTCGTCGCCCTCGTGAACGATCCGGACAACCAGCCGGTCTTCGAGCAGCTCGGCGTCGAGGCGATTTCGACGTCGCTTACCGTGGCGAGCCTCATCGAGCAACGCGCCGCGCTCGACCAGGTGACCCACCTGATTCCTGCCGCGGACGGCAAGGTCACGATCTTCGAGGTCGTGCTGGTCGAGGACTCGCCCGCGGTCGGCCGGCGCCTCGCGGAGATCGACCTGCCCCGGGAATCGAACGTCGCGGTCCTCGTGCGCGGCGAGGACACCTTGATCCCGCGCGGCGACACCGAGCTTCTCGCGGGCGACCGAGTGCTCCTGGTCTGCCTCGCCGAGGCCCGGGATCGAGCCCTCGCCAGGCTGACGGGATAGGAGAGGGAGGTCGACGTGCGCGAGGGCCAGCATCTTCGCCAGCGCTACCGTGCGATCGCGGCCGCCGTAGGACAGATCGCAGCGCTCGTCGGCATCCTCATGCTGACGCCGTTGCTCGTGATTCCCGCGTGGCCGGAGGAGGGCCGGCACGCCGCGGCGTTCCTGCTTCCGGCCGTGATCCTGATCGCCGGCGGTCTCGCGGCGTGGCGGCGTCTTCGCGCGGGGGAGGTCTCGCTCAGCCGCCAGGAGGGGGCCGTCGTCGTGGTCCTGAGCTGGATCCTCGCCTCCACCGCCGCGGCGGTGCCGCTGATGGCGCTCGAGGGGCTCGACTTCACCCGAGCCGTGTTCGAGGCGGTGAGCGGCCTCACGACGACCGGCCTTTCGGTGATCGACGTGGAGCGTGCCCACCCCATGACTCTGCTCTGGCGCAGCGTGATGCAGCTCGCGGGCGGCGCCGGCCTGGCGATCCTCGCGCTGGCGGCCGTCACCGAGGCGGGCGGTCCCGCGCTGTCCGTCGCCGAAGGTCGCTCCGAGCTGCTCGCGCCGAACGTCCGCGCGTCGGCCCGGCTCGTGGTGAGGATCTACGCCGGCTACGTGGTGATCGGCGTGCTCGGCCTCCACGCGGCCGGCATGGGAGCGTTCGACGCGATCAACCACGCGTTCTGCGCGGTGTCGACCGGCGGCTTCTCCACGCATTCGAGCGGCATCGGCTACTTCGACTCTCCGGCCGTCGAGTCGGTCACGCTCGTCCTCATGATCCTCGGCAACCTCGACTTCGTGACCGTTTGGTTGATCGTACGCGGGCGCTTCCGCCCGTTCGCGGCGAACGGGGAGATCCGCCTGTTCGCGGTGCTCCTCCCGCTCGCGGCCGGATTGCTGCTCTGGCTCTGCTGCGCGCCGCTCTACGTCGGCCTTGGCGAGTCCATCCGCGTCGCCGTGTTCGAAGCCGCGAGCGCGCTGACCACGACCGGCTATTCCACGGTCGGCTACAGCGACTGGAACGCGTTCGGCCACTTGGTACTCATCGTGCTCATGCTGATCGGCGGCGGGGCCTGCTCCACCGCGGGAGGGATCAAGCAGCACCGGATCTACCTCTTCGTTCGCGCGCTGAAGCGCGAGCTCCGCCGTCCCTTCCTCCCGGGCTCGGCGGTCGAGGACGACACGATCTGGGAAGGCGAGGAGCGGGTCCCGGTGGACGATGCCCGCGTGCGCGCGGCCGCGACGTTCATGTTCGTCTACGTGGCGACGTGGCTCGCCGGTGCCGCGATCTTCACTGCGTACGGCCATTCACTGCAGCACTCGCTCTTCGAGTTCGCTTCCACGCTCGGGACCGTCGGGCTCTCCGTGGGCCTCACCGGCGCCGGCACGCCGGACCCCCTGCTCTGGACCCAATCGGCGGGAATGCTGCTCGGCCGTCTGGAGTTCTTCGTTCTCCTGACCGGCGTCTCTCGCTGCGCCCGGGACGCGTGCCGGATGCTCCGTCCCCTGCCATCGGTCGCGGCCGCGCCCGCGGACCCGGAGGCGACCCCGACGCGCGCCCGCGCAGGGAGCCCCCGATGATCCACCTCTCCGCGAGCCGGAGTTCACAGTATCGTGGGGTCATGCCCGACCCGACGACCGTTCGCGCCGAGCCGACCCCGACGTCGCGCGCCGCGAGGACCCGCCCGCCGCGGAGCGGGCGCCTGCGGATCTACCTCGGCTACGCCGCGGGAGTGGGCAAGACCTTCTCGATGCTCACCGAGGCGCGCGTGCGGAGCGCCGCGGGAGTCGACGTGATCGTCGGGTGGATCTCGCCGCGGGCTCGCTCTGCGACTCGGGATCTGATCGCCGGCCTCGAGCGGCAACCCGAACCGGACTTCGATCTCGACGCCGCCGTCGCGCGGGCCCCCGAGCTGCTCGTGCTCGACGAGCTGGCTCATGAGAACCCGCCCGGTTCGCGGCACGCGCGGCGCTGGCAGGACGTGGAAGAGCTGCTCGCGACCGGAATCGACGTCTTCACCACCGCCGACGTGCAGCACCTCGAGAGCCTGAACGACGTCGTCGCGAGCATCACTGGGCGGCAGGAGCGCTCGACGGTTCCCGACCGCGTGTTCGACCGCGCGGACGAGATCGAGCTGATCGACGTGCCTCCCGACCAGCTCCTGCAACGGACCGACGGCGCGGGGAAGGAGACCGTCCGGCTCAAGCCCCAGCTCCACGCCCTCCGCGAGCTCGCGCTGCGCAAGAGCGCGGACCGAGTGCACGAGCAGGTCGCGGTGGCGCGCACGGGTTCTGCCGCGCGCCCCACGTGGGCGACCCGAGAGCAGCTCCTCGTCTGCGTCGGACCGAGTCCGACCTCCGCGAAGGTGATTCGGTCGGCGCGGCGCCTCGCCGTCGGCCTGCGGGGCGGCTGGATCGCCGCGGCCGTGGTGGGGCGGGGCGGGCGCCGTCTGCCCGCCGCCGAGAGTGCGCGTGTCGCGGCGCACCTCGAGCTCGCGGCCCGCCTGGGGGCGGAGACCGCCACGCTCGTGGGCCACGACGTCGCGCAGGAGCTCCTCGATTTCGCGGCCCGGCGAGCCGTGACGAAGATCGTCATGGGTCGGACCGGGCCGCCCCGCGTCCGCTTTCCGTTCCGGCGGCGCGGTCTCGTGGAGGAGCTGATCCGCCGGAGCGGAGCGGACGTGGACGTGTACGTCGTGCGCGGCCTCGACGAGGACGACGCGGTCCCACCTCGTCCGGCGCGTCCCGTGGATCGCGACCGACGCTTCGCGGCACAGCTCGAGTCGGCCGCGACCATGATGCTCGCCACCGGCGTCGCGCTGGCGCTCTCCACCGTGCACCTCAGCCACGCGAACGTGGTGATGACACTGCTCCTCGGCGTCACCACCGCGGCGGCGCGGCGCGGCCTCGCCGCCGCGGCGACCGCATCGATTCTCGGCGTGCTGGCGTTCAACTTCTTCTTCACCGCGCCGCGCTTCACGTTCGCGATGAGCGATCCGAACGACGTGTTCACGCTGGCGGTGATGCTCGTGATCGCCCTCACCGTGGGAGGACTCGCCGCGCGGCTGCGCAGCCACTCTCAGGTGACGCGCCGCGCGCTGCACAAGAGCGAGGCGCTCTTCCAGTTGAGCCGGCGCCTGGCGATGGCCGCGAACCGGCTGGACATCGTGCGGGCCGGGCGGGAGCAGCTCGCGGCGAGCCTTGCGGCCGACGTCGGCATCCTCCTGCCCGACGCGACCGGCGCGCTCCGCGCGGCGGAGGGCGGCGAGGCGACCTTCCTCGACGAGGACGGAGAGCGTGAGGCGGCTGAGTGGGTCTTCCGAAACGGCCGCGCGGCAGGACTCGGCACCGACACGCTGCCCGCCACCCGCGCCCTCTACCTGCCGCTCGAGACCCCGGACGGCAGGGTCGGGGTGCTCGGCGTCCGGCCCGTGGCCGGCGAGTCGCTCGGCCCGGACCCGCGCCGGGTGGCGGAGACGTCCGCGTCCCAGATCGCGTTCGCGCTGCAGCGCGACGCGCTCGCGACGGAGACGCGCGCCGTCCTTCTCGCCGCCGAGACCGAGCGCACGCGTGCGACGATCCTCAGCGCGATCTCCCACGACTTGCGCACTCCCCTCGCGACGATCAGCGGCGCCGGCAGCAGCCTGGTCGAGAGCGCAAACGACCTGTCCGAGGCGACCCGCCACGATCTTGCCAGCACGATCTGCGAGGAATCGAGCCGCCTCTCCCGCCTCGTCGAGAACGTACTGCAGATGACGCGCCTGGAGTCCGGCGCCGTGAAGCCCGACCGCGTCCTCACGCCGATCGATGACGTCGTCGGGTCGGCGTTCGAACGTCTGAGGGGGCGCCTCGCGCGCGCGCGGGTGACTGTCGACCTGCCGGTCGACCTGCCGCTCGTGCCGATGGACGGGGTCTTGATCGAGCAGGTGCTGATCAACCTGATCGAGAACGCGCTCAACCATGCGGGACCGGACGTGCACATCGTCCTGCGCGCGGGTGCCGACCCGAAGCACGCGTGGCTCGAGGTGGAGGACGATGGACCCGGCCTCGTTCCTGGATCCGCGGAGGTGGTCTTCGAGAAGTTCTTCCGCGCGGCGAGGCCCGAGCACGGCGCGCGCGGAGTCGGGCTTGGCCTCGCGATCTGCCGGGCCATCGCGCGCGCGCACGGCGGCGACGTGGAGGCGATGCCGGCGGCGAGCGGCGCGCGTTTCCGGCTGGTCCTTCCACGAGACGCCGAGGCGGCGAGGGATGACCCATGAGCGACGCGGCGCGTGTTCTCGTGATCGAGGACGAGGCCCCGATCCGCCGCTTCCTGAGAGCGTCGCTCGAGGCGTCCGGCTATCGCTACGAGGAGGCGGTGCGAGGCGACACGGGGATCGAGATGATCGCGTCTCAGCCGCCCGACGTCGTCGTTCTCGACCTCGGTTTGCCCGACGTGGACGGCATCGAGGTCATCCGCCGGCTGCGGGAATGGACGCCGGTCCCGATCCTCGTTCTCTCCGCGCGTGACCGTGAGGCGGTGAAGGTGGAAGCCCTCGACGCGGGCGCCGACGACTATCTGAGCAAGCCGTTCGGCGTCGGGGAGCTGCACGCTCGACTGCGCGTGCTCCTGCGGCGCGCCGCGGCCGCGAGCCGCCGCGGCGCGGAGCCGGCAAAGCTGTGCTTCGGGGAGCTGGAGATCGACCTCGTTCGGCGACGCGTGCTGCGTCGCGAAACGGAGGTTCAGCTGACTCCGATCGAATACCGGCTCCTCGTGACGCTGGCTCGGCACGCGGGCAAGGTCCTCACGCATCGCCAGATCCTGCACGACGTGTGGGGTCCCAACGCGATCGACGAGCCGCACACGGTGCGCGTCCACGCCGCGAACCTGCGCCGCAAGATCGAGGACGATCCCGCGCGGCCGATCTACCTCAGGACCGAGCAGGGCGTGGGCTACCGTTTCCGCGAAATCGACTGAAGCACTCGTTCCTTCGCGCTCGGCGCGTCGAAGAGGCTCACCTCGTTCGACGGCTTGACGCGGCTCCTCCGTCGAGCCA
The DNA here is from genome assembly GCA_964649825.1 of uncultured Phycisphaeraceae bacterium. Taxonomy (GTDB): domain Bacteria; phylum Planctomycetota; class B15-G4; order B15-G4; family JADJEK01; genus CAZYQW01. The sequence goes on from CAZYQW010000142.1 coordinate 29,958, forward strand.
TACTTCAGCCCGGTGCTCCAACGAAGGACGGACCGAGATCGGCAAGGCAGCCCCCCCGACCCCCGCCTGGGGTTTCATCGGGGTTCCCGCGGCGCCAACGATGGTCGTCGATGACGTGAGTACCGATCCCCTCTCCCGGCGGCGCTCGTCGGCGACGTGATCGGACGTCTCGGATCGTGTTCGACCACCCCCTCCCTTCGAGGAACATCCGCCATGCGCGTCCTTTTCATCCATGAGTACATCCCGCAGGAACCGCTCGGGATCATGTTCCTGTCGCGAGCGCTCAAGAACGCCGGGCACGAGACGCGCGCGTTGTTCCTCCCCGACAAGGACTGGATCGGCAAGATCAAGGAATACGATCCGCAAATGGTGGCGTTCTCCTACACCACCGGCATGCAGGACCTCGTCATGAGCTACACCAAGCTCGTGAAGGACGCCACGAACGCGTTCGTCGTGCATGGCGGACCTCATCCCACGTTCGTGCCGGATCTGATCGAGCAGGGGCCGATCGACGCGGTGTGTCGCGGAGAGGGCGAGGTCGCGCTGGTGGAGCTCGCCAACCGCCTGGAGGCCGGCCAGGACCACGCCGACTGCCGGAACTTCTGGTTCCGCGTCAACGGGTCGATCCAAAAGAACCCGCAGCGGCCGATCATGACCGAGCAGGAGTACGAAGCCGTCGGCGCCCCGGACCGTGCGCTGGTGTACGACGCGGCACCCCTCTATCGCGACGCCCATCGCAAGGTGTTCATCACGATGCGCGGTTGTCCGATGGACTGCACCTTCTGCTTCCATCACGCGTGGCGCAAGAAGGTCTACGACGTGTCCAAGGTGGAGTACGTGCGCCGCCGCTCCGTCTCGGCGCTCATCGCCGAGGTCAACGCGGTGCGCGAGCAGCACCCGCTGCGGATGGCGCATCTCGTGGACGACATCTTCAACCTGCGGAACGAGTGGCTCGAGGAGTTCGCCGACCGCTGGCCTCGCGAAGTGGGCCTGCCATTCGACTGCATCCTGATGGCCAACATGACGGTCGAGAAGCACATCAAGCACCTGAAGAAGGCGGGCTGCATCTACACCCGCATCGCCTTCGAGGCCGCCAATGATCAGATGCGCAACCAGGTGTACAAGAAGAACACGACCAAGACGCACCTGCTGAACGCGGCCAAATGGATCAAGCAAGAGGGTATTCGCCTCGGCTCGCTCAACATGGTCGGTGGACCCGGTGCGACGATCGAAGACGAGATCGAGACCCTCGATCTCAACATCCAGGCTCGCGTCGACCACCCGCTCGTGTCGCTGCTTCAGCCGTATCCGATGACCGACATCAACGAGATCACGGAGCAAATGGGGTTCGCCACGGACACGTGGGACAAGTTCAACAGCCGGTTCAACCGTGCGCTGCCGATCAATCACCTGAACCGGCACGAGTTCGAGAACCTGCAGCGTTGGTTCCCCGTCGTGGTGCGTCATCCGCGCCTGAAGCCGCTGATGCGACGTATGATTCGGATCCGCTGGTTGGCGCCGGCGTACCTCTTGATGTACCTGCTGTACACCGAGATCCTCGCGGTCGAGCACAACAAGCTCTACAACGACGCACAGGGCCGCGGCGGCTTGCGGAACTCGATGACCTGCGACTTCGTCCGCCGGGTGGCGACGAAGGGTTGTCTCCGACTCTACGAGGCGGTGTTCGGCAAGGTCGCCAAGCGTTTTCGTGCGGCCACCGTCATGGGTGACGAGCGCATCACGTCGCACATGGAATGACGATCGGGATCCGCGACACGCTCCTTGTCGCGGGGGAATGCGGGAGGAGCGAGGCCGTCCGTCGGCGGCCGAGCCCTCGGATTGCGCGTCTCGTTCTCTACGCTCGGGGAGCCGCTCGTCCTGCGAAGGGCGAGCGGCCGACCGGCGAGGAGAGGAACGCGCATGAACACACGTTTGGATGGAGCCAGGCCGCCGGGTTGGCTGCGCGTGATCGTTCGAGCGATGGCGTGGATCGGAGGCCACGAGCTGGTGACGCTCGTGGTGCTCGCCGGCGTGGTCACCGCCACGTGGGGGTTCGTCGAGATCGCCGAAGAGGTCTTCGAGGGAGAGACGCGTGAGATCGACCGCCGGCTCCTCCTGGCCCTCCGGGTGTCGAACGACCCGAGCGATCCGATCGGTCCACGCTGGGTGGAGGAGATGGGGCGAGACGTGACGGCGCTCGGCGGAACCGCCGTGCTCGTCCTCCTGACCGCGGCGGTCGCCGCGTTGCTGCTCCTCTCGGGGAGGGGGCGGGCGGCGTTGGTGGTGGTCGTCGCGGTGGCCGGCGGCCTGGGGGTCAGCATGCTCCTGAAGGCCGGGTTCCAGCGACCTCGACCAGAGCTCGTCCCGCACGGCTCGGTCGTCTACACGACGAGCTTCCCGAGCGGGCATTCCACTCTCGCGGCCGCGACGTACCTGACGCTCGCGGCGCTTCTGGCGCGGGTCTACGCGCGCCGCACGGTGAAGGCGTATCTCTTCGCCGCCGCCGCCTTCGTCACGTTCCTGGTCGGAGCCAGCCGGGTCTATCTGGGCGTGCACTGGCCCACCGACGTGCTGGCGGGCTGGTCGATCGGCGCGGCCTGGGCGCTGGTGTGCTGGCTGCTGATGCGGCGGCTGCAGCGCGAGGGACGCGTCGAAGACGAGGGGGCCGCCGACGTCGAGGCGGCGGAACCAGGGACGACGAGCGCAGGGGCTCGCTGAAGCGCTTCGGCGCGGCGCGTTAGAGGTCGTCGCCGCGGATGTCGATCGTGAGCAGGCCGAGGACCAAGTCGATCGCCTCGATGGGATCGACGCCGACGTCCGCCCCGACGAGCAGGACTTGAAGACCGACGCCGATCTCGCCCGGGCCATAGTCCGGGCCATCCCACACGCGGTCGACCGAGTCCTCCGCCTCCGCGACGCCGAAACCCTCCCACGACTCCGACCCGATCGGCCACTTGATCTCCGGTCGGTTTCGCGGCCCGGGGAGGCCGACGTAGTACGTCTGGTAGCGACCGACGAAGAGGCTCACGATCCGCGTGACGCGGACGTCGACCGCGGCTCCGGGACCGAACCGAACGCGGGCCCGGACGACGTCGAAGACGTCGAGGAGACGATTCGGAACATAGAGCAGGATCGCCTCCCCGACGGAGTGATCCTCGTCCACGTCGGGGTCGCCGTAGTCCGGATCGCCCGGATCGAGTTCATCGACGTCGACGACTGCGCGAAGTCCGTCGTCGGCGGAGGAGATCGACGAAGCACCCGAACCGACCACGCAGGCCGATGCCGGGAGGCAGAGGAGAAGGAGGGGAAGGACGGCTCTCATGGCGCGGGCTCACGAAGTAGTGACGTAGTGGGACGCCGCGTGCAAGCTCCGTGCCGCCGCGATCGGTCGGGGCCGCAGTTTCGCAACCGCGAGTGGATCCGCGATCACGGCACGCCATCACGGCACGAATCGAACCTCACCGTCACGGGGCGGTCCTTGGGGTTTGTACAAATGACCGCTCGTCGCGCCGTCGTCACGGGTGGCCGACGCCGGAGTGCTCGCTCAGCGATCGAGCGCGCCCATGCGATCGAGCTGCGAATTCAGCTCCGCGGCGGGGTAGCCCTGCGCCGCCGCCTCGTCACGCAGCGCGGTGACCACGCGCTTCATGAGGTCGAGCGTACGATCGATCTCCTGCTTGCGCTCGCGCAGCGGTTTCAAGCGGGACTGGAGCGCCTTCTTCATACGGGGGTCGCCGCCGGTCGCCTGGATCTGGTCGATCTGGCGCTTCACCTCGACCCGCTCGGTCTCGGCCTCCGTGCGATGCCGAGCGAACGGCGCGAACGACTGCGCCACGCCGTCCTTCCACGAAGCGGTGCGGGGGGCATCGATCGCGGCGAGCGAGCCGCGGACCGAGATGGAGAGGAGGTTCTCCGTCGTGGCACCGACGCGGTCCGTGGTCCGGAGGTACGGCAGCCCGAGCTTGGTGCAAACCGCGGCGTAGCGCGCGTCCAGGTCGTCGGCTTTCCCCGTGAAGGGGGCCGGACCCGGTACGCCGGTTCGGCCGGCGAGGTCGGCCGCGAGTGCGTCGCGTGGGTAGCCGCTCTCGACGGCGAGCTTGCGCGCGCCCTCGACCGCGCGTGCCGCGCCCTCCGCGAGGGTCGCGTAGAGCGCGCCGTCGCCGCGGTCGCGCAACCGCGGGTCGGTCGGCCGGCGAGAACGAGATGCGCCCTCCTCCAGCCGCTGCCGTTCCTCGTCGAGCTGCTGCAGCGCGAACCGGACCTCCTCACGCCAGCGGTTCGACTTCGGGGTGCAGATCGCCTGCGCCGTCATCTGGAGCACGGCACGAAACGAGGCGCCGAGGTTCTGCGCGCGGCCGTCGTAGCGCATCGCCTCGAGCAGACCGCTCTCGCGGAGGAGCGCGTCGGTCGCCGCCGCGACCTTGTCGGGGTCGGGCGGGTGCCACGCGTCCGAACGTTCGTCGCCGCGCTCGCGCGCGTCCTGCTCGCGCCGCGCGACCTCCTCCTGCAGCCTCGAGCCCTCCTCCTCGAGCTCCGGAAACGCTCCTTTCGACGGCCCGACGCCGAAGCGGCGGCGGGGCAGCGACTGCGCGTGCAGCTTCGCGGTCCGGTAGTCGCCCTCGTCCATCGCGGCCCGACAGAGATGGACGTGCGCCCAGAGCTCCGGGCCGCGGAAGCGATCCGATTGGTAGCCGTTGATGCGGCTGGGCCCGTACTCGAACACGCGCGCGAGCAGCTCCTTGGCGCGCGCTCCCTCGCCGATCGACAGTGCCGCTTCCGCTGCGCGGATGCGGGCCCACGCGACGTGGACGAGGACCGGCTCGGCGGGATCGACGATGCCGGGCTCCGCGCCGGGCCGGGGCAGGAGGGCGCGCGGCAGCTCTTCGGTGTCCTGGCCGCGGGCGAGGCGCGGCTCGATCGCGACGATCGACTCGAACAGCGCTTGCGCGGCGCGCGCGCCGTCGTGGGCGTGCTCGAGGCGGCCGAGGCGATCGCGGACCCCGAGCCCGAGGCCGAGACGTTCGGTCGGGATCGGGCGCGCGTCGCCGATCGCGAGCGAGGTGCCATGCAGCTCGCACAAGGCGTCCTCGATTGCGAGGGCGCGCCGATACTCGGTCCGTGCGTCGTCGACCTTCGATTCGGCCTCGAGGCAGATCGCTCGATACGCCGGAGCGCGCGCGTCCGCCGGATCGCGACGCGCGGCCTCGTCGAGGAACGGCGTCGCGCCGCGGTACGCGGTGCGCTCGATCGCGCGCCACGCCGCCTGGAGCCACGGCGCCGCGGTCGTCTCGATGCAGTTCAGGCCCTCGCCGCGCGCCGTCAACGCCGCGGCCTCGTGGCCGAGCGCGGCTTCGGTCTCCGCGAGGCGGAACCAACCTTCGGCCTCGTCGGGAGCGAGCCTCGTTGCCTCCGCGAACGCGTCGCGCGCCGCAGTCTCCTCGCCGTGCCGGCGCGCGAGAACACCGCGCAGCACGGCGCCGAGCGCGGTGCCGGGCGACGCGTCCGCCGCGCGCTGGAGCTGCTCTTCGGCGAGCCGCAGGCACTCCTCGGCCTCGCGTTCCAGGTGCGCGGCGCGCGCGAGCTCGCTCTGGGAGGGGTGACGCCAGGTCGTCGTCGTCACCTCGTAGTCACCCTCGACGTGCGTCTCCGAGCCGACGATCGTCGGCGTGCGCAGGGCGGCGGCGAACTGTCGCTTCTGCGCGGCGGCGACCTCCATCACCTGGGAGAGCAGGCGCAGCACGCGGGGGTCGTCCGGCGCCTGGCGCAGCGCACGCTTCAGCAACGTCTCGGCGTCGGAGTACTGCAGGTTCCACATTCGGAGCGCGGCCTTGACCACGAGCGCGCGCACGTGGTCGGGGTCGTGACTCAACGCCTGGTCGCACAGCTCCTCGGCGCGGGCGAGCTCGCGTTCCTGGCCGGCTGCCGTCTGCCAGCGAAGCAGGCGGGCAATGCCGCGGGGCTCGACGCGCTCGCGGGGTACGTCGACGTTCTCATAGAGGTAGGAGGCGAGGGCGGCGAGGGTGTCGGGTCGATCGGGGGCGGCGCGGACGTCGTCCTCGAGCTTGCGCAGGCCGTCCTGGTACGACTCGTCGTGGCGTCGTCGCACGGAGAGGGCGGCGCGGACCGCCTGTCGCGTCGCGTCGCCGCTCGCGCGCGCGCCGGACTCGATCGCCTTGTCGATCCCGGCGCGCTGCTCCTTCGCGACGTCGGGCCAGTGCGCGGCGAGGACGGAGAGGTCGGCACGCGCGCGGATCGCGTCGCCCATCCGCGCCGCGGCCAACGCCCGCCCGACGTAGGCGAGCGTGAACGTGGTGTCGAACGTGATGGCGCGGGTGTAGAGCGTCCGCGCGGTGTACGGATCGCCGAGCGCGAGCCGGCAGCCGGCCTGGTAGTAGACGACGCGGGCATCCTCCGGCCACGCGGCGAACGCGCGCTCGACGTCCGCCGCCGCGCCGGTCCAGTCGCCGGCGTTCGCGCGCTTCTGCCCGCGGCGCCACGCCGCCTGCAGCGCGTCGCCACCCGCGCTCGCGCGCTCGACGAACTGGCGGCGAAGGTCGGCCAGACGCTTGCGCATCGACGCCCGCTGCTCCGCCGACGGCTCGTAGCCGGGCTCCACCGCCCGGAACGTCTGACCCCAGAACGCGGTCACGTCGCCGACCGTGCTCTCGAACGGGTCGTTCGTCGACTGCGGGTAGAGCTCGGTGAAGAAGCGCGCGCACATCCGATCGGCCGCGGCGCGCCACATCCGCGCCTCTTTCGACCGGCCAGAGAGCGCCATCGCGCGATCCAGATCGGGGATCGCCTGCTCGGGCTGCTCGGCGAAGACGCGCGCCGCGCCGCGGCCGATGCGGTAGCGCGGGTTCTCCGGATCGGCATCGATGGCGCGCGAGATCAGCGCGATCGCCTCCTCGAAGTCGCCGGCTCCGAGCCGTTCGAGCCCGTCGAGGAAAACGTCCGCTGCGTCCTCCTGGGCGAGCGACCCCGTTCCGACCGCAAACGAGAACGCCAACAAGAGAACGGCATGGGTCATGACGCACCCCCAGCTCCAACGAAGCGAACGGTTTCCGGTCCAGACGGCTCCGCGACGGAGACCGCCTGACGATATGCGACACGCAGGCGTCATGTGAAGGGCCCGCCTCACGGACTCGTGAAGCGGGCTCGGGCCGGATCCGCGCCGTTGGCCTCGACTTTCCTGTCCTCGAGCCGCGCGGCCCCCGCGACCGCGCGACACCGTTCCACGCGGTATCACTCTGGAGAACTCTCCGTCCCCGCTCCCGCGTACCACGTCGCTCCTCCTGTCCGCGTCGTCAGGAACGACGCCCAGCCGCGTGGCCGGGACCACGCGGCGCGGGCGGAGAGCGGGGTTGCGGCTCTACGCGGCCTTGCGCGCGCGAGCTCGTCGGGCGGGCGAAGGACGCCACCGCCTCTTTCCATTCGTCGCAGGTTCCGTCATACTGCTCGGCTCTTCTTCGCGCACCTACTCGAGCGACACGGAGCCTCTCGCGATGACGGAATCGATCACCAAGACGGAGAGCGGACTGGCCGTCCCCAACAACCCGATCATCCCGTTCATCGAGGGCGACGGGACGGGGCCTGACATCTGGGCCGCGTCGGTGCGGGTCTTCGACGCGGCGGTCGAGAAGGCGTACCGGGGCGATCGGAAGATCGAATGGCTGGAGGTGCTCGCGGGCGAGAAGGCGTTCGAGAAGACGCAGAACTGGCTCCCGGACGAGACGCTGGACGCGTTCCGCAGGCACCTGGTCGGGATCAAGGGACCGCTCACCACTCCGGTCGGCGGCGGCATCCGCTCGTTGAACGTCGCGCTGCGTCAGATCCTCGACCTCTACACCTGCCTGCGCCCCGTCCGCTACTTCGACGGCGTGCCGAGCCCGGTGAAGCGGCCGGAGCAGACCGACATGGTGATCTTCCGCGAGAACTCGGAGGACATCTACGCCGGCATCGAGTTCGAGCACGGCACCGACGAGAACCGCAAGCTGCTCGGACTTCTCGAGGAGCACTTCCCGAAGTCGTTCAAGAAGATCCGCTTTCCGAAGACGACGGGGATCGGGATCAAGCCGATCTCGAAGGAGGGGACGGAACGCCTCGTGAAGGCCGCGATCCGGTACGCGCTCGACGAGGGGAAGGACAGCGTCACGCTCGTCCACAAGGGGAACATCATGAAGTTCACCGAGGGCGCCTTCCGCGATTGGGGCTACCAAGTCGCGAAGGAGCAGTTCGGCGCGAAAGACCTCGACGGCGGACCGTGGCAGGTGATCGAGCACGGCGGCCGCAAGATCGTCATCAAGGACGTGATCGCGGACGCGTTCCTGCAGCAGATCCTGACGCGACCCGCCGAGTACAGCGTGATCGCGACGATGAACCTGAACGGCGACTACATCTCCGACGCGCTCGCGGCGTGCGTCGGCGGCATCGGGATCGCGCCGGGCGCGAACATCAACTACGACACCGGCCACGCCATCTTCGAGGCGACGCACGGCACCGCGCCGAAGTACGCGGGCCAGGACAAGGTGAATCCGGGCTCGGTCATCCTGTCGGGCGAGATGATGCTCCGCTTCATGGGCTGGAAGGAAGCAGCCGACCTCGTGATCAAGGGCATCAGCGGCGCGATCTCCGCGAAGACGGTCACCTACGACTTCGAGCGGCTCATGGACGGCGCCACGCTCTTGAAGTGCAGCGAGTTCGGCGACGCGATCATCGCGAACATGTGACCGAGCCCCGCGCGTGCGAGTGAGCCGGCGCGGGGACCGCCGCGGCGAGGTGCGCGGAGGACGACCCATCGATGCGTGACGTCATGCAGAAGATGGGGCGCCACGGCGTCATCTTCTCGGTCGGGTTGCTCCTCTCGCGCCTGGTCGGCTTCATTCTCATGCCGATCCTGACGAGGACCCTCGGCCGCGAGCCGTTCGGGATCCACGACCTTCTCGCGCTCACGGGGCAGCTCGTCGCGATGGCGGCGGCTCTCGGGCTGCCGTCGGCGGTGTTCCGTTGGTACGTCTACGAGGCGAAGTCGGACGAGGAACGGCTGCTCGCGCTGCGCGCCGGCTTCCGCTCGACCGCGATCACCACGCTCGCCGTCGGTTCGGTTGCCGCCCTCTTTGCGGTTCCGATCGCACGAGCGTTGACCGGAGCCGACGGCTACGCGCACCTCTTCTTGCTCGTCCTCCTGACCTACTTCTTGTCGAACCTGCGGAACGTCTGCATCGCGATTCTGCGGGCCGAGTACCGCTCGACGCAGTTCCTGACCGTCTACTCGGCCGAGTTCCTCGTCTGCGTCGCGTTGAATCTCTACTTCGTGGTGGTTCGCGACATGGGCGTCGCGGGGTTGATCTGGTCGAACCTGATCGGCTCGGCGGTGGCGCTCGGGCTCGCCCTCCGCTTCGAGCGACGCGTCCTCGGCGGTCTCCTCGGCCTCGGCGCGGCGGGTCCTCTCCGCGCCATGCTCCGGTTCAGCCTGCCGCTCGTTCCCCAGGCCATCGCGTTCTTCCTGCTCGATACACTCGACCGCTATTGCTTCACGTGGCTTCTGCCCGCGGACGTGGCGCGAGAACAGGTCGGCCTCTACGGTCGCGGCGCGACGTTCGCGTCGATCCTGCACGCAGTGATGATCATGCCGCTCGCGACGCTATGGCCGAACGTGTTCTACGAGCTCGCCAAACGCGACAGCGGGCCGCGAGACATCGGACGGTGCACGAGCTACTACGCGGCGGTCGCCGGGTTTCTCGCGGTCGGGCTCGCGGTCGTGGCGCGTCCGCTCGTTCAGCTCATGACCGACGCGCAATTCCACGCATGCCACGTCGTCGTCCCGATCCTCGCTCTGAGCATCGTGGCGTTTGGTGCGAACGAGTTCACGCGCGCCGGCTTCCTGATCCGCGGGAAGACGCATCTTCTCCCGTTCCTCGTCTTCGGCGCGGTGGTCGTGAACGTCGGCCTGAACGTCGTTCTGATCCCACGGCTCGGGCTCGTCGGCGCGGCCTGGTCGTCGGTGGCCGCGTACGTCGTGCTCCTCGTGGCGAGCGATCTCGTCGGGCGGCGGCTCTACCGGGTCGAGTACGAGTGGTCTCGTCTCCTGCGTGTCGTCCTCGTCGCCGCCGTGCTCGTTGCCATCGATTCCGCGGTTGCGCCGGGGCCGTCCACGCTCGCCGAGCTGCTGGTGCGCGGCACCGCCGCCGCGGTCCTCTTCCCCGCCGCGCTCGTCCTCACCGGGTTCCTGCGCGAGGGCGAGCGCGAGTGGATCCGTGAGAAGCTGCGGCGCCTCGCCGCTTGATGGGCCGGCGCTGCGAGACCGACGCTCAGGGTCCCGACGTCCAGAGCGTGTCGCCGTTGTCGAGTTGGATCAATCCGATGGTGCCGAAGGGGCCGGCATCGAAGCACATCGAGCCGGTGGTCCCAGACCCCACGAAACTCCAGCCGGCGGTGTTCTCGCCCTGGCTCACGAGGTGCATCGTTCCTGAGCACGCGATCTCGCCGATCCTGACGGTGAACGACGCGGTTGGCCCCGACTCGAGATTCTCCCGCCGCGCCGCGACGGCGGGCGGCGTCACGGCGTGCCCGGTACCGCCAACGCGGCTACGATGGCGCGCGAAACGGAGGCCCAACCTTGCGAATCGGCGTCGACTACACGCTCGCACGAGCCCACGCGCCCGGCGTTGGCCGCTACGTGCGCGAGCTGGTGCGGGCGCTGGTCCGGCTCCCGGATGCTCCACCGCTGCACCTGGTCGAGCTTGGGCGGTTTCCCGCCGCGATGCCCGACTCGGCGCTCGGCCTGGCGGGAGCCGCGCCGCCGGCGGTGCATCGCCGCGTGCGCGTGCCGCGACGACTCATCGACGCGGCCGCCGCGCTCGGGGTTGGCGCGGACCGGTGGGCGGGTCGCGTCGACCTCTTCCATCAGGCCCACGCGTTCGGGCCGCGCGTGCGCGCGGCCTGTGAGGTGATCCCCGTCTCCGAGCTCCCCGCGTCCGGAAGCGACGCCGAGAGGCGGCTTCAGGCGCGGTTGCGGAACGCGGCCGCCGTGCTCGTCTTCACCCCGCACTTCGTCGACCGGATCGCGGACCGGTACGCGGTCGATCCCACGCGGATCCACGTCGTTCCCGTCGGCTGCGACCACTGGCGGCGCGACCTCGACGAGGAGGTGCCGCCCGTCGATCCGCCGCGTGTCCTCGTGCTCGGCGCGATGCGGCCGTCGCGACGTCCCGACCTCGTGCTCGAGGCGCTCGAGCGGCTCGATCGCCGCGGCCTCCGCGCGTCGCTCTACGTGGCGGGACGCCGAACCGAAGGCACGCACCAGTTCCGGCGTGCGCTCGATCGATCCCCGGTGCGCGGCCTCGTGACGTGGCGCGTGCCCGAGGAGCGCGAACTACCGCGCATCGTGGCTGAGTCGGCGGTGCTCGTCCACCTGAACGAGCAGGATGAAGGGACGCCGGTCACGCCGCTCGAGGCGATGTCGTTCGGAGTGCCCGTCGTCGGGTCGCGCCGTCGTGCGTTCGAGGCGGCGCTGGGCGACGACGCCGAGCTGCTGGACGACCCGTCGTCCGAGTCCCTCGCCGAGGCGATCGCCGCCCGGATTGTGGGGGGCGACGCGACCGCAGTACGCCGCCGTCTCGTCGAGCGCGCGGCCGCGTTCACGTGGGAACGGAACGCGCGCGCGACCCTCGCCGTCTGGCGTGAGGTCGGGCGCGCGCGACGACCCGAAGGCTACTCGTCCTCGATGTCGTCGTAGATCTCGGCCTTCAGGTTCGCGAACTCCTCGTCCGCGTTCTTCTCGTCGATCGAGGCGTTGGCCTCGGCCGCGGCCTGCTCGGCGGTGAGGATCTCGATCTCGCCGTCGTCCGAGCCGACGAACTCGTCGACCGCGCCGCACGCGAGGAGCCCGATCGCGAGCAGGCTGCCCGCGAGATGGTGGATGCGAATCCGCTTCATGTGCGCTCCTTCAATTCATCCGGCGCTTGGGGCCGATCTCGGCCGAGCCGCCCGCGCTCTCCTTGGCGGGGACCTTGCTTCGCTGCGCTTCTGGCCCCGTGCGAGCCTTCAGCGTGCCGCGCTGGCCCTCGACGTTCGTGACGCGCTCGTTCGCGGCCGCGGCGCGGCGCCGGGCCTGGTCGTCCATCGACTGCTCCGTCTGCTCGAACGCGGCGTCGCCCATGGTGGCGCGAAGGCGCGTGACCCGCGTCTGATAGAGCTGGTTCTGCTTCCGTTCGAGGTCGGTGAGCGCGGCCAAGCGCTCGGTCTGCCCGGCCTGCTCGGCGAGTTGGCGGAGACGCTGGATCCTCGCCACCCGCGAGACGTGCTTCTGCTTCAACCGGGCGAGATCGTTCCGGGCGCTCGCGTCGCCCGCGTTCGCCTGGCGTTCTGCGGCTCCCTGACGTTGCGCGTTCGCTTGACGCTCCGCGTTGGCCTGACGCTCCGCGTTCGATTGACGCTCGGCAGCCGCCTGACGTTCTGCAGCCGCCTGACGCTCGGCGTTCGCCTGGCGAGCCGCGGCCGCCTGGCGCTCCGCGGTCTGCGCACGATCCTGCGCGGACGCCGCGCCGACGAGAAGGGCTCCACCGAGCGCGATGGAGGACAAGAGGTACTTCATGTGTGGTCTCCCGAATGAACGACCGAAGGCCGGGTCAGTCTATTGCGGTTCGTACGATTGGGAGGGACGAAAGCCGTCGGGCCCCTGATTCGGTGTTCTCGTTGTTCGACCGGGCGAGGGGGGGCGGCTCGTTCGCCAGGGAGGCTCGGTTGGCTCGGTCCCCCTTTTCCTCATCCAGAGGAGCAACCTCCGATGAACTCTCGATTGTCGTCGATCGGCGCCAGGGCCGCCGGGTGGATGGCGCTCGCGACGTCGCGGCGATCGCGAGCGCCAGCGAGCTCTGCCGCAACGTCCTGAAGCGGAACCGGATCGACGCCGTGTAGAGTGCTGAGCTTCGTCGTGACCGCCGCGGGGTTTCCGATGGCCTGCTTCGCTCGGATCGTCGTGGTGCTCGCTCTCGGCTCGCTCGCGGCATCCTGCACGCGTGACGAGGCGCGGAAGGTCGACCCGACGCGGCGCCCGAACGTCATTCTCTGGCTGGTCGATACGCTGCGCGCCGACCACCTCGGCTGCTACGGCTATGACCGTCCCACGTCGCCGGCGATGGACAAGCTGGCCCGCGAGGGCGTCCTCTTCGAAGAGGCGCACGTCCACTCCAACTGGACGCAGCCGTCCGTCGCTTCGCTGCTGACCGGCTGCTACCCGCCGTACTTCGAGATCCGTCGAGCGGCGAGCGTGCCGGCCCAGCTCATCATGGCGCCCGAGTGGTTCCGGGCCCACGGCTACGCCACCGCCGGCTTCACGGTGACGGTCGCGACGGCAGCGCAGTTCGGGTTCGATCAGGGCCACGAGCTCTACGTCGAACTGGACGCGGACATGCCGTTCCAGGAGCGTAAACGACGCGACTCCGACCGTTTCCACGCCCGGTGGCTGGTCGAGGCCGGCCTGCGCTGGATCGACGGCGAATGGGACTGGCCCCGGTCCGACGGCAGTCGAGCCCCGCCGCGCGGCGATCGGCCGTTCTTCCTCTACCTCCACTCGATCGATCCGCACCTCCCGTATCAGACGCACGACGACGCGCCGTCGTTCACCGGCGCCTACGACGGCGAGCAGGACGGCTCGGTGGCGGCGGTCAAGCGCGTGAACGAGGAGGGCGCCCCGCTCTCCGACGCGGACCGGCAGCACCTGATCGACCTCTACGACGGCGAGATCGCGTACAACGACGCGCAGCTCCAGCGGCTGCTGGACGAGCTCTCGACGCGCGGTCTGCTCGACGACACCATCCTGATCGTCGTCTCCGACCACGGCGAGGAGTTCGGGGAGCGCACGGGCGCCATCAGCCACGGGCACCCGAACCTCCACCGCGAGCTGACGCACGTGCCGATGATCCTCTCCTGGAAGAACGGTCTTCCCTTCGGGCGCCGCGTGAAGGGCCTGATGCGCGGCATCGACCTCCTGCCGACGATCGTCGATCTCGCCGGCCTGCCGCCGATCCCGAGCACGGACGGATCCTCGGTCGCGGAGGCCGCCCGCGGTGCGCGCGAGCTCGCCGACTACGGGAAGGCGCGCGGCAAGGTGATCGTCGATCGCTGTCAGGCCGAGTTCGACGTGGTCGCGGTCCGCACCGACGCGTATCTGTTCGTGCAGGACCCGCCGCGCGGAATGAGCGGTCCGGTCTCGCACCTGTTCGACGTCGGGCTCGATCCGGCCGAGTCGATCGACGTTGCGGCCGACCACGCCGAGCTTGTCCGGACGATCTCGGAACTGCTCCGCGACTGGCAGGAGTACCGCGCGGAGAAGATGGCGAGGTACGGCGAGCGCGTGGAGCAGGCGCTCGACCCGGCCACGCGCGACCGATTCGAGCAGCTCGGCTACCTGCGGTGAGCCGCGGGCGACGCCCCCGCCCTGCCATCGATCCTCGTCGGCCCGTGAATCGGGCCAACGAAACCGTCCATCCCTTTGACTTCCATCCATTCGCCGGACATTCTGTCGGCGTCCACGAGTGGCACTCTGGATGAGGGACCCTCATGATTCGCATCGTCACGCCGGTTCTATCGGCTTGGCTCTTTCTTGGCTCGGTCGCATCCGCCGGCGACTGCACCGGCGACCCGGGCTTCGCACTATCGATCACGCCCGACGTCGCCATCCTCGGCGATCCGATCGACATCAAGTTCGAGGCCCCGCCGGGGAACCTCGTCGTCGTGATGTCGTCCCTCGGTCAAGGCCCGACCCCGACCGCGTTCGGCGAGCTCTGCCTCGACTTCCCGCCGATCTTCACGGTTGCGATCGTGATGCCGCCGACCGGCGTCGTGAACACGCCGTCGTACATGCACTGCGAACCGGGGTTCTCGGGCACCGCCTTCTACCTGCAGTTCGTGAGCGTCGGGCCCGGAGGCAACGGGATCTCGAACCTCGCGTCCGCCACCGGGATCGACCAGGGCAACGGCTGCAACTTGTGCATCACCAGCACGAAGCCCGCGATCCTGCGGATGCGCTACACCGGGAAGGACTGCTCCGCGTCGAGCCACAGCCAGGACCCGTCGGCGGTGACCTGCTCCGGCGATCCGATGTTCCAGCAGCCGGTGCGGGTCGTCGCGCAGAGCCACAAGACGCTCGGCCAGAAGAACGCGCACGTCTACTTCGACGGCATCGTGCAGGTGGGCCAGATCTTCGACCTCGACGCCGCGAACGCGGGCCTTAGCCGGCTGAAGGGCGAGACGTTCCTCTTCGTCCTCGACGATGAGGAGAACGTCATCCACGCGGTCGGCTTCCACACCTCTTGCTCGCAGCCGCTGCACTTCTTCGACAACTACGGCGCGTTCGAGCTGCTCGCGTACATCGGCGAGTAGCCGGACTTCCCTCGCGACCGCTCAGCGTGCGTCGAAGACGCAGGTCCCGGGCACGCTGACGGACGACTCCCGCGTGCGGCCGTCCTCGTGGACGAGCTTGATCGTGTACGGGCCCGCCGGGAGCGGGATCGGGACGACCCAATCGGCCCCGTCCGCTGCGCCGCCGAACGCGAACGGCGGCCGGTCGAACCAGAGGCGTCCGCTCGCGTCGGTCACCACGAGGCGCAGATCGCGGCAGAGCGCGTAGGAGACGCGCAGGAACGGGTCGTCGGATGCGGTCTCGTTGGACGCGGCGACCCCCTCGAGGCGTGCCTCCAACGTATCGAGGGCCGTGAGCGTGAACGGCGTCGTCGCGTCGTATGACGCGTCTTGCAGCTCCACGTCGAGCGGCGGCGCCGACCAGGACCGCCCCCGGCCGGGGTCGCGCGCGTACGCGAGGACGCGCCACGCGCCGCGCGCGAGACCGGCCACCTCGAATCGGCCGTCGGCCGCGACTTGGCCGCCCACGACCCGCGGCGGCGAGCCCTGCTCCGCGATGACGCCGATGTGTGCATCCGCGGTGACGTCATCCGGAACGACGATCGTCCCGGTCACCGAGTAGGCGGTCTGGAGCGTGACCGTGACCGGCGTCGGCTCGTCGCCGGGCGGAACCTCGACGAGAGTCTCCTCGCCGAGGTAGCCGTCCGCCTCGACGAAGAGGCGGTGGGGGCCGACCGGGACGTCCGGCAGCAGGATCCGTCCGGGGCCGATCGCGGTTCCGACCGCGACGCGCACGCCGGCCGGGTCGATGATCCACGCGCTCATGCCGCGCCGCGGCACGTCGCGCGGCGTCGGGCCGACGAGCCGCAGCGCGAGAGTGCCGCGTATCGAGCCTCCGTCGTCCGGGAGCGACACTTCCACCCCGCTCCGATCGTCACCGACCGCCGCGATCGCGCGCAGGTCGTCGACGCGGAGCGGCGCTCCCCCGGGGGCGGCGCGCGCGGCAAAAAGCGTGGTCGGGCCGGCGGGGACGTCGGCCAGGCGGAACCGACCGAGCTCGTCCGTCAGCGCGAACGAGAGGAGCGCGTCGGCGGCGCCGGCGGGCAACGTCGCCAGGCAAACCGGATCGAACGGGGCCGGCGCGGCGATGACGCGAACCCCCCCGAGTGGCCTCCCGTCGGTCGCGACCACGCGGCCGACGATCGGGCCGGCCGTGTCGAGCACGAGCTCCTGTTCTTCCCCAGGAGTCGGCGCGGCGATCGCCGAGCCGCCCGGCGCGACGATTCGCACGAACGCCGCGGACCGCGGCGCGGCGGCGAGCGCGATCCGGCCGCCGGCGTCGGTGCGCGCCGTGAGGATGGCGTCGCCGGACACGACGACCGCGCGGGCGCCGGCGACGGGCGCGCCGTCCGTCCATCGCGCGCCGAGGATGCTCGGGACTTCCGTCCTCAACACGAGGTCCGGGGCACGCGTGATCAGCCCGGCGAACGCCTCCGTGACGATCGCGGAGCTTCTGTCCGATCCCTCCACCTCGAGCCGTACCGCGGTCGGGGCGACGCGGCGGCACGGAAGCCGGTCGACGAGGAACCGGCCGTCCTCGTCCGTCGTGACGCGCCACGGCGCGCCGCCGGGGCTTTGCGCCGCGAACGCGCGGTAATGGTAGGTCGTGAGCGCCTCGATCCCGGCCGCCACGAGGACCCCCGGGACGGGTCGGCCGCGTTCGTCGACCACGCGCCCCGACACCGAGCCGGCGGGGAAGAGCGCGACGTCGAGCGCGGCGCGAGCGCCGGCCTCGTCGACCAGGTCGAGCATGTGCGGCTGCGGGGCGTAGCCAGGTGCGCTGATGGTGACGCCGCCGCAGAACTTGGCCGTGTCGATTCCGTCCGCCGCCGCGCGCCGGGCGAGCGGGGGCGCTCCCGTCGCGAGCGTCGGCACCGCGGCGATCTCGTAGCGACCGTCCCATCCGGTGTCCGCTTCGGCGAGCACGGTCGGACCGACCGGATCCCGCGGCGCGAAGTAGAGACCGGCCGGCGGCCGCCCGAGGTCGAGGTTCGCCCAGAGCGAAACGGTGGCGGCGGCGATCGGGGCGAACGAGTCCGCGTCGATCACGCGCCCCACGAGGACGCCGGGGCGCGAGATGAACAGGTCCGCATGGATCACGTCGCCGGCCGGGGTGGCGACCGTGGCGAGCCGCCGCCACGCCGCCGCGAACCCCTCGGCGCGTACCTCGAGCACACCCTCGTCCGGACGGCCCGGCGCAGGCCGAGGCACGTCGTCGAACGCGTAGCGACCGAGCGCGTCGGTCACTGTCGATCGGTCCGTCCGGCGCTCCGCATCGAAGGCGAACAGATGCACCGGCGCGCCGGGGACAGGAGCGCCCGCGTCGTTCACGACGAGGCCCGCGACGCGCCGCGTGGGGGCGGGTGCCGTCCGCGCGACCTCGGTCGCCGACGCCGCGACCGAGTCGAGCACCGCGCGCGGCGCGACGATGGCCGCGGCCGGCGACGGGACGTCGATGCGGGCCGCGACGCTCGCGACGTCCGGGGCGGGCGCGGGTGCGTCGGGGGGCGGGTCGATCCAGCCGACCGCGACCCGCAGCGCCGCGGCGATCGCGACGATCCCGGCGAGGAAGCGACCCGCCTGGAGGGCCGTGCCGGTTCCGGGGCCGATCTCGCCAAAGCGCGGCCAGAGGGCGCAGAGCGCGAGGTTCGCGCGCTCGACGCCGAGCCGCTCGAAGATCGCGAGCAGACGCGCGCGCGCCTCGTGGACGCGCCGCTTCACGGTGCCGGCCGGCCATCCCAGGACGCGGCCGATCTCGGCGTGGCCGAGGTCCTGCTCGAACCTCAGGTGCAGCAGGGCTCGATCGATCGGCTCGAGCTGACCGAGCGAGCGCTCGAGCAGCTCGCGGAGCTCGACGAGCCGCCGCGGATCCATACTGCCGTCGATCGTCTCGTCAGCCTCGCGCCCGGGAGACGCACGCCGGCGGTCCCGCTGGACGCGGAGCGCCTGGCTCCACGCGACGCGCAGCGCGTACGCCGTCCAATCGCGCGGCCGGAAGAGACGGCGATGCCGCTCGAGGATCGCGACCCACGTATCGGCCGCCGCCTCCTCCGCGGACTCGTCGTCGCGCAACACGCAGCCGAGGAACGCGCGGACCGGCGGGCGGAGCCGGCGGAGCAGCTCGTCGGCGGTCTCGTCCACGGCTCGCTCGGACTCGGCGGTGCGCGTCATGGTCCTCCGTCCTGGTGCTTCACGAGACAAGGGCGCCGAGAGCCGAGCCCGCGGGCGTGCCCCGATCGGCGACGCTCCCATGCGCTCGGCTCCGGCGAAAGAAGGTTACTCGACGTTCACCAGGACGGCGTTCGTTGCCGAGAACGCGACGCCGTCCTCGACGACCGCTTCGAGCGCGAACGTCAGAGGAAACGGGATTCCCGCCGGCAGCTCGAACAGCCACGGAGCGCCCGGCGCGGCCGGGATCAACGCTCCGCCGGGCACGGGATGGGTACTCGTCAGCGTGAACAGGAGCGGGTAGGCGGCCGGCGCAAGAGGAGCGGGGAACAGTGCGAGCGTGCCGTTCAGGCCGGCGAACGCGTGCGCGTCGATCTCGTTCGGGGCGCCGAGCATGCCGAAGACGACGAACACGTTCGGCGGCGACGTGCTCGGGCCGGCGAGGCCGATCTGCAGCGAGTCGCCCGCTCCGACGTCGACGCGGCGCCCCGGTCCGCCCGAGGAGCCGTTCACCGTCAGCAGATCGCCGCCGCCGGCGACGTCGCTCGCCGCCGCCGCGCCGAGCCACGGGCCGCCGCGCGCCACGCCGAACAGCCCGTTCGACGCCGCTGCGTCGGTCGCGATGAGCAGGTCGACGACGCCGTCCCCGTCGACGTCGCCCGCGAACGCGGCGTCGGTCAGGTCCGGCGCGAGCGCCGTGTCGAACGCGATCTTCCCGGTGAGGCCGGAGACCACCGACACCGCGTCGGTCTTCGCGCTCGTGCGACGGCCGACGGCGAGATCGGCGTGTCCGTCGCCGTTCAGGTCGGCGAGGTCGATCGTCCAGCCGAAGCGGCTGTTCGCCGCGCCGGCGACGTCGACCAGCGTCGCGCCGGTCTGGCCGGAGAAGACGCGGACCTTCGCGTCGCGGAACGCGCCGATCGCGACGTCCGGCACGCCGTCGCCGTCGACGTCCGCGTCGCCCGCCACGTTCAGCGCGCGCAGGGAGAGCGCGCATCGAGGCTCCTTCTGGAGATGGTGAGGGGGAGGGCCGAACCCCACGAAGAGGATCAGCCGCGCTTTCACCCCCGCAGAGTCGCGAGGCGGCGATCGGTTCGGGAAAAGTGGTCGTTCTCTCGTCGAGGTCTACCTTTGTGACGTCGCCCCGGGGAGTACGACGTCGAGCCGTCTAGCGGCGGCCGGTCTCGGAGCGCAGATCGACATCGAGCAGGCCGTCTTCCGGGACGTCGATCGTGCCGATGGAGTCGAACACGGTGCCGATGCGCCGATGCCACGTCGCCGACACCTCGCACGTTCCCGGCGGTACGCGCGTGGCGACGAAGCGGCCCTCGGGGTCGGCCTCGACGCGGATCGATCCGCTCGAGAGGTGGACGATCGTTCGCTCGGCGCCCACGAGCGGCGGGACGATCCCACGAACCGTCGCGCGTCCCTCGACGAAGCGCGCGGTGAGCCACACCTCGTTCGCCTCGTCGACCGCGAGCTCGATCGGCGTCGGCTCGACGACAATGCCCCGCTCGAGCGCTCCGTCCCGGTCCGGCACGACGGGGCGCACGACGTCCCAGGCACCCGGACCGAGGTCCTCGATCACGAAGCGCCCGTCGGGCCCGGTGGTCACGTTGACGTCGAGCCGATCGTCGTCGGCGCCGCCCGGACGGAGCAAGAAGGTCGCGCCCGCGACCGGGACGTCGTGCGCGTCGCGGAGCCACCCGCGCAGCGCGAGCGCGGGACGGAGGGCGAGCGTCGCGTCGCGGACCTCGCCCGGCTCGAGTGCGACGTCGTCGATTCGCATCGGCGCGTAGCCGGCCGCCTCGGCGCCGTACGACAGGGCCAGACCCGGCGGCAGCGGCTCGAAGAACGACGCGTGCGTGTTGTCCTCGAGCGCGAAGCGGGCGAGGGTCCCCGCGTTGACGAACCGTCGCGCGCGCGGGATCGGCCGTCCGGTCACCGCGTCGACGATGCGGAGCGCGAGCCCGGTCGGCTCGCGGACGACGATCACGGCGTCGGTCGCGCCGGTCGGTATCACGGCTTCGTCGTAGCGGCCCGGCCGTGGGGCCGGCGCGTAGCGCGTGGCCGCGACGTAGACGTCGCCGGGCACGAGCGCGACGAGCGTGAACCCGCCCGCCGCGTCGGCGGTCGCCGGCGGCGGCGGGTTCGGTCCGTGGATCGTCCAGCCGTCGTCCCGCTCCGCGCGGTCGACCGGTCGGTGGACCTGCGCCGCGACGACCGCGAACGGGACGGCGGCGCCCGATCGATCGACGACGCGACCGGCGACCGTGCCGCCCGCG
Organism: uncultured Phycisphaeraceae bacterium; assembly: GCA_964649825.1. Lineage (GTDB taxonomy): Bacteria > Planctomycetota > B15-G4 > B15-G4 > JADJEK01 > CAZYQW01. The sequence continues at coordinate 50,834 of CAZYQW010000142.1, forward strand.
ACGAGCGGGACGCGAAGCGGCTCGTCCGGGACGGAGAGGCCGGAGTGCACCGATCGGAGCGAGCCGGGACCGAATACCTCCAGGTCGATCGTTGCCGGCAGGTCCTCGACGCGGAAGCGTCCGTCGTCGTCGCTCACCGCGACCGGCTCGCGACCGACGAGCACCGTCGCGCGCGGCACCGGCGCGCCGTCTTCGTCGCCCACGACGACGCCTTCGAGCGTGCGGCCCGGCGCCAGATCGATCGCGACGTCGGCACCGTCCGCGGTCGGCGAGACGTCGACGGTGCGAGTCGCGAACGCCGGCGCGCGCGCGGTCACGTCGTAGCGCGAGAGGGGAAGCGCGCCGTCGAGCGTGAAGCGTCCCGCCTCGTCCGCCGTCACCGTCCGCTTCCACCATGCGCCGACGACGGAGCGGCCCGCGATCGGGTTCTGGATCCGCGAGCGCGCGTGGACGGTCGCCGCGGCCACCGGCCGGCCGCCGGCGGCGCGCACGCGTCCGGTGATCTGCGCGGCGCGCGCGAGCCGAACCTCGACGGCGTCGTCGCGCGTCCGTCCTCGTCCCGCTGGCACGTCGACGATCGTCTCGAGGAAGCCTTGGGCGAGCACGCGCGCGAGGTCACCCGACGCGCCGCGTATCGCACCGACGCGATGGAGATCGTCGCCGAGACCCTCGGTTGGTCCGGGCCACGCGCTCGCGAGCGCGACCGGCGCGCCGCTCGAGTCGTCGACGACGCGCAGGAAGACCATCGCGTTCGCCCGCGCCGGCGCGAGCGGTACGACGATCTCCCCGTACTGCGCGGGCAAGAACGGCGACCGGCTCCACCGGCCGTAGGAGTCGTCGACGTCTACGTCGAGCGAAGCGACGAACGGCGGCAGGCAGAGCGTGAACGTTCCGTCGTCGTCCGACGTGGTCTGGATCGCGGTGACGCCGATGCGCACCTTCGCATCCGCGACCGGCGCCTCGGTCGCGGCGTCGATCACGCGGCCGCGCACGACGATCCCGCGGCGGAGGACGACGTCGTGCCGCTCGCCGGGCGCGACGCGGGAAGATGACGCCGGGATGAACCCGTCCGCCTCGACGACGAGCTCGGCCGGGCCGAAAGAGAACGCGATCGCGAAGGAGCCGTCCACGTCCGTCGTCGTCGCGGCGATCCGATCGAGCGTGCCGCTTCGCAGGAGTCGAACGCGCGCGCCAGCCACGGGTCGGTCCGCCTCGTCGGTCGCGGTGCCCTCGATCCAGCGCCCCGTGGGATCGATCGGGTCGGGCTCCGCGGTGGCGACGGCGCGCGCGACCTCGGGCGTTCGGGTCGTCGCGCTCGGTTCGACGGTCGGGGCCGCGTCCTCCGGCGGTCCCGTGGCGATCGTCGTTGGGACGTCGCGGCGCGACTCGGCCGGATCGAGCCATCCGGCCGCACCGAGCCAGACCGCGGCGAGGACGAGCACGGCGGCGAGGATCGTCAATGCAACCTTCATCAGCATCGCTCCGGTGGTGATCGCGACGGTCTTCGATGGCGGCGCGGCGAGGACGAGGAGGAGGCGACGACGATGCGGGTCGTCGGCCGCGAGCCGGCGCCGCAACCGCTCGTGAGCGCGGTGGAGCCGCGTGCGCAAGGTCGCGATCGGGATCGCCAGTCGCGCCGCGATCTCGTCCGGCGCGAGCTCCTCGAAATGGCGCAAGAGGATGACCATGCGGTAGTCCTCGGGCAGGTCGAGCACGGCCCGCACGACCCGCCTGCGCAGCTCTTCCCGCGCGAGGATCTCGTCGGGACTCGGAGCCGCGGCCGCGGTCGCCGTACGTTCCTCGCGTCGCGTCCGAGCCTCATCGCGGCGACGCAACGAGAGGACGGCGTTCCTCGCGATCGCCGCGAGCCAGCCACGCCGAGCCGCCCCCGAGCGAGGCGACGCGGCCGAGGACTTGATCCAGGCCTCCTGCGCCGCGTCGTCGACGTCCGCGTCTGTTTGGAGCAGTCGCCGGCAGATCGAGCGGACGAAGTCCTGCTGGCTCAAGAGCCGGTCGAGGTCGAGAGGATTCGCGTCGCGGGTCATGTTCGAGTCGGTCGCCGGGGCCGTCATCTGCTCGCGAGACGCCGCCGGTCCGGCCGCCATTTCAGGGATTTCGAAATCCGTTCCGTTCGGGAGGAGCGTAATCCGGCCGAGCGGCACCCGCTCGACGACTCCAGTCCCTTCATTCACGAGGAGCCTCAGCCATGAGCATCCGTGGAGGCGCGATCGCCATTCCATGCCGCGTTCTCGTCGGTTCTCTGCCCGTCATCCTCTCCGCCGTCGGCGGCTCCGACGCGCGGGCGTCGAGCCACCGCGAGGCGCCGTTCGTCACCGAGAACCCCAAGGTCGACGCCACCGACTTCTACATGTTCCGCAGCTACGAGCCGGGTCGCGACGCGTTCGTCACGCTGATCGCGAACTACCTCCCGCTCCAGGATCCGTACGGCGGACCCAATTACTTCACGCTCGACCCGGACGCGGTCTACGACATCAACATCGACAACGACGGCGACGCGAAGTACGACGTGACGTTCCGCTTTCGCTTCCAGACCGTGCTCCGGAACATCACGCTGGACGTCGGCAACCCCGGCGAGGAAATCGCGGTCGCGGTTCCGCTCGTGAACGTCGGTCCGTTCGCGGCGCAGGCGAGCAGCACGATCAACGTCGTCGAGACCTTCCAGGTCGAGGTGATCCGCGAGGGAAAGAAGGACAAGCTGATCGAGAAGCTGGCCGACGGGTCGACGACGTTCGACAAGCCGGTCGACAACATCGGCAACAAGAGCATCCCCAACTACGACTCCTACGCGGCGCAGTTCGTCTACGACGTCGTCCTGCCGGGCGGCGACGTCGGCCGGATGTTCGTCGGCCAGCGCAAGGACCCGTTCGTAGTGAACCTCGGCGAGACGTTCGACCTCGTCAACCTCGACCCGGTCGGCGCGCCGAACGCCGAGGCCGACGACCTCGCCGACAAGAACGTCACGTCGCTCATCCTCGAGATCCCGACGTCGTTCCTGCTCGGCGAGTCTCCGATCCTCGCCGGCAACACGACGGCATCGCTGCGGAAGGTACGGACCCTCTCGAAGAAGCCTGCCTTCGACGAGCCGGCGAACGAGACGGGGAGCTACGTGCAGGTCAGCCGCCTCGGGAGCCCGCTCGTGAACGAGGTCGTGATCGGGCTCCCCGACAAGAACCGTTTCAACGCGAGCTCGCCGAAGCAAGACGCGAAGCTGTTCGCCACGTACGTCACGAACCCGACGTTGCCCGAGCTCCTCCAGGCCCTGTTCGGAGTGACGGCGCCGAACGTCTTCCCGCGGACGGACCTCCTCCAGATCTTCGTCACGGGCATCCCGGGCCTCACCGAGGTCCAGGGGGGAACGCCGAGCGAGATGCTGCGGCTCAACACGAGCATCGCGATCACGTCCGCCGCGATGCAGGACCGGCTCGGCGTCCTCGGGGGCGACATGGCCGGCTACGCGAACGGCCGGCGTCCGGGCGACGACGTGGTCGACATCTCGCTGCGCGCCGTCATGGGCGTCCTGCTCCCGATGAGCACCGCGCCGTCCGGTCAGCTCCCGTACACCGACGGGGCGATCGTCGACGCGAGCTTCTTCGACACGACCTTCCCGTACCTGAAGACCCCGCTCGCCGGGTCGCCCAACTGACGAGATTCCACGTGAGCCGTCGCATCTCCTCCCTGATCCTCGCGTTCGTCGCGACCCCGTCAGCCGCGACGGCTCACGATTTCTGGATCGAGCCGGACGCGTTCCGGCCGGTCCCGGGCGCCACGGTCGCGCTCGTGCTCCGCGTCGGACACGCGGGAGAGGTCGAGACGTTCCCGCGCGATCCGTCGCATCTACGCTCGTTCATCTGCGTCGACGAGTCCGGCCGGCGCGACGTGGATGGACTCCGGGGGAAAAGCCCCGCCGGCGAGCTCGCTGCGCGCGTGGTCGGCCCCATCGTCGTGGCGTACGAGAGCCAGCCGCGGCCGTCGACGCTGGAGCCGGCGAAGTTCGACGACTACCTGCGCGCCGAGGGGCTCGAGTCGATCATCGAGGAGCGGCGCGTCCGGAACGAGTCCGATCTTCCTGGCCGCGAGCGGTACTCGCGCTGCGCGAAGACGGTGCTGCGCGTCGAGGGTGACGGCGCCGCGAACGCCGCGGGGGTCGGCGCGCTGTTCGGCCGCGCCCTCGGCATGCCCGTCGAGATCGTCCCCGAGGTCGACCCGACCGCGATCACGCCCGGCGCTTCGATCGCCGTACAACTTCTCTCCGGCGGCGCGCCGATGGCGGGCGCGCTCGTCCGGCTCGAGCCGCTCGACGCGGCCGAGCCCCGCTCCGCCGCGCGAACCGACGCGGCCGGCCGGGTCACGCTCCCGGTCCCGCGCGCCGGACGCTTTCGTGTGGCGACCGTCCGCGTCCGCCGCGCGACCGACGGCGGCGTCGCCGAGTGGGAGACCCACTTCGCGTCGCTGACCTTCGAGTCTCGTGCGGTTTCTGCACGCTGAGGCGGAGAGCCGGTTGGCGCGAGCGCGGCCGGGAAGCAGCCGGCGACTCCCCCTTCACCGCGCCGCCACCTCGACCGTGACCGGCGCCGCCCAACGCTTTTGGTCCGGCGTGTAGTAGAGGTAGGCGCGCGAGGCGGGACCGGTCGTGGTGCCGGGGATGCGGGCGACGGCGTCGATCGAGAGCGTCTTCACGTCGCGCGGGGCGAGGCCGCGCCAGTAGAGAACGACCTCGCGCCCGTTCAGCTCCCAGGAGTCGAAGCGGCCCGCGTCCTTCAGGTCGTCGAGGATCGACGGGGCGACGTCGAGGCCGGCGGGAAGGCCGACGATCGCGATCGTCATCGGGATTCCTTCATTGGTCCGGTTCTCGACCGTCACCTCGACGGCGACCGTCTCGCCCTCGTCGATCGTCGCGCGCGCGAGGCGGACGTCGACGCCGGCGGCACCGTCCTCGTGGTCGGCCGGCTGCTCGGCGCGGTAGTCGAGGTCGAACGCCCACGGGAACCGGTTGTCGCCGGTCAGCTCGAGAGCGACTTCGTTGTCGCCGGTGCGCAGGAGCTCGCCGAGGTCGAACTCGAAGAGGTCGCGCCGTCCCGCCGCGAACGCCGCGTCGTGGACGGGCGTGTCGTTCACGACGACGCGCAGGACGCCGTCGTTCGCGCTCGAGCGCGACGCCTCGGAGTACGCGATCAGCGCCTGCAGGGCGAGGATCGTCGCCTGCGTCGCGCCGAACGTGCCCGAGCCGGTGCGCCGTTCGAGGAGGAACCGGACCGCGCGCTCGACCGGGGCGCGATCGTGTTCGTCGTCCAGCCACGCGAGGACGGACAGCGCCGTCGTCTCGACCGCGAGGTCGTCGCCGCGGGACGACGTGATGCTGGTCCGCGACGCGATGAGCGCGCCGTCGGCCCGCTGCATCGACTTCAGCCGGTCACGTGCCTGGTCGGCCATCGCGTCGCGGCCGGCGTGGGCCAGCGCCTTCGCCGCGAGCGCGACGACGTACGGGTCGTCGCTCGCGCCGGCCGAGGTCTCGAGCCGGTCCAGCTCGGTCTCGATCTCGCGCGGATCGTCCGACGTGACGGCGAGCGCGTACGTGACGTACGCGTCGGTGACGTCGGCCGGCGCGCGGCCGAACGTGTCGAGCGCGCGGGCGTTCTGACGGAAGCCGCCGTCGCCGTCGCGACGGCCGAGGAGCCACGCACGAGTGCGCGCCACCATCTCGCCGTCGACGTCGAAGACGCGCCGCATGTCGTGGAACTCGAGCAGGCCGTACGCGGTCAACGCCTCGTGGCCGGGGTCGCCGCCGAACCACTCGTAGCCGCGCTCGCTGCACTCGAACCCGACCAGCTTCGCGTAGCCGCGCTCGATCAGGCCGCGCGAGCGCCGCATCAGCGTGGGGTCGTCGCCGCCGGTCACCTCCATGTAGGTCATCGCCATCACGTTCGGGTAGTTGCGGCTCGACGTCTGCTCGAAGCAGCCGCCCGGTTCGGCGAGGAGCCCGTCGAGGCCGTCGAGGATCGACGCGACCGGCGACGGATAGAGCTTCAGCGTCGCGCGGACAGAGCGCGGGTCGACCGATTCCGGGACGCGCACGCGGAACGTCGCGCGGTCGGTGAGGTCCCCGCTGCCCGACTCCTTCCGCGGGAAGCCGCGTGGCACCACGCGGATCGCGTGCTCGACGCGGTCGCCGAAGAAGCCGGCGGTGCCGACGAGTTCGAGCCGGCCGCTCTCGTCGCGCGACGAGCGCACCAAGAGGTCGACGAGATGACGGGAGCCGCCGCCGGCGAGCGCGTAGGTCCCTTCGGCTCCGGCCTCGACCGACACGGCTCCGCTCGCGGTGGCGCGTACGGTCGCCTCGGAGACGCGCGGATCGTCGGCGATCAGCGCGACCGGGATGCGCAGGCGGTCGCCGGCCGTCACCTCGTTCGGGAGCTTCGGCTCGCACCGGAACGGGATCACCGAGTCGAACTCGGCCTCGGCCTGACCGACGCGGCCGGCGCCGTGGACGTCGGCGAAGACGCTCCACGTCGTCACGCGGTCGCTCAGGTCGAACGAGGCCGTCGCCACGCCGTGCTCGTCGGTGACGAGGAGCGGATGCCACAGCACCGTCTCGGTGAAGTCGCGCCGCGCGCCCGCGTCGACCCGGCGGTGCGCGTATTCGCGGACGGCGATCCTCTTCTTGCGGCGGTCGTCCCGGCCGAAGGCCCCGACCTGCTTGTTGAACTCCTCCTCCTTCGCCTCGAGGTCGAACCGGTCGTTTCGGAGCGGGTCCTGGGCCAGAAGAGGCTTCGCGGCCTCTACCTTCGGCTCGAACGGATCGACCTCCATCTTGGCTCCGCCCACGTACCCGAGTTCCTGGAGCGCCTCCGCGAAGTCGAGGTCGTTCAGCCGGAGATCTTGGTTCTGCCCTTCGATCTGGCCGTCATCGAGCTCCGGCTCCGGCTCGTCCATCGCCGCGTGCAGGACCAACGCGCGTTCCGAGACCGGCGCCGTCACGACTCCCGGCAGGACGAGCCCCGTTGCGGCGAGGAGGCCCGCCGTCGCGAGCCCCGACGTCGCGACGCGGAGCCCCGGCGTCCACGACGTGACGTGCCGCAGCGCGTGGTACAGACCGAACCAGACGACGAACAGCACGAGCGCCGCAACGCCCGCTTGCGCGTGGCGCGACGCACGCGACTGGTAGCGGGCGACCGTTCGATTCCACTCGACGCCAGTGTCGGCGGCGGCCGGGCTCGTGGCGCGCGCCTCCTTCCCGAGCAACGCGAGCGCCGCGGCTCCGTGCTCCGCCACGAAGCGGTCGGGATCGGCCCACGCGAACCGCCGCCAACCGCGCGTCCCGAGCACGAGGTCGACGTGGCGCGCCGACGCGGGGTCGGTCGCGAAGAACTCGTGCGCGTCCTCGAGGTCGTCGACGTCGCCGAAGAACCACGTCCGATCGGCGAGTCCGATGCGCGCCTCGCCGAAGAGGTCGCGCACCGCGCGGTCGGTGACGGTCAGGCCGATGACGGCGTTCGCGAGCTTGCCGGCGCGGTCGCGCACGCGCACCGTCACCTCCTGCGAGTCGCGCGGCGCGGCGCGCGGCGTCCGTACGTCGATCGCGACGTCGAGGTCGCGGCCCGATCGTCGCTGCACGAGACGCTCGGCGACCGGCGTCATGTCGTGGTCGAGCAGCGTGACGCGCAGCACCCCGGCCGCGTCGTCGCTCGGCGCGAGCTCGACGTGGTGCGGGCCGCGGCCGTGGAAGACGTCCTGCGCGACGAGCACGCCGCGGCAGAACGCGCCGAGCACCCACGGGCCGTCCGTGCGCGTGACGACGTCGAACGCGAGCGGCGCTCCGGGTTCGAACGAGTCGGCCGCGGCGCGGAGCACCGCGCCGCGCGGGTCGGCGGCCGGGAGAGCGACGTCCGGAGCGACCGGCGACTCGAAGACGAGGCGGTACGACGCGCCGTCTCGCGGCGTGAACGCGAACCGGGCCCGACCCTGGTGCTCGGTCGCGAACGACGCGACCGCCTGGCCGGCGCCGTCGACGATGCGGCCGCGCGCGTCGGCCGGCCGGCCGAGCGGGTCGGCGACCTCGGCGTAGATGCGGTTCTCGAGTCCGGTCACGAGGTCGCCGCCCTCCGGATAGAAGGTCACGTCGAGGCGTCCGGTCGGCACCACGAACGGCTCGACGGCGGTCTCGATCACGCCGCGATCCTCGATCCGGGCGACGAGACGGGCCTCGCCGCGCTCGACCGTCTCCGGCACCGCGAAGCGCGCCACGGCCTCGCCGCGCTCGTCGAGCGTGGCGTGCTCGTTCCACGTCGTCCGGCCGTCGATCACGAGCGCGAGGTCGGCGCCGGCGCCGGCCGCCGCCGGGTTCGCGCCCCCGGCGAGGCGCTGGACGGAGATCGAGACGGAGCCGGTCTCTCCGGGCGCGTACGTCTCGCGGTCGAGGACGACCTCGGTCTTCAGCGCGGGCGGCTGGTAACGGCGCACCTGGAACGGGAGCGAATCGATCGCGAACGCCCCCCGGAGGTCCTGCAGCTCGAGCGTGTACTCGCCGCCCGCGAGGTCGGCGGGGACCTGCCACTCGCCGGTGACGACCCCGCGCTCGGACGTGGCCCACGTATCGAGCACGGCGTCGCCGCGCGGACCGACGACGCGCAGCCGCTGGTGTCCGTCGATCGGCGCGAGCGTGAGGCGGTCGAGGACGACGCCGCGCAGCCGCGCTGTCTCGCCGGGGCGATAGATCGCCTTGTCGGTCGACAGGTGGACGAGCGGCAGCGGCGACGCGGACTTCAGCCGCAGCTCCACGCTCCTCTTCGCGCCGCCCGCGGCCGCGTCGACGACGAACCGGTATCCGGCCGGGTCGAGCCGCGCCGGGACACGCACGTTCGAGACGCCGTCGGAGCGCGCGTCGCCCGACGCGAGGACGGTCCCGTCCGGCGCGACGGCGCGCCAGCGGAGGTCGGTCGCGACCGGCTCGCCGTGGCGGTCCCACGTCTCGATCCGATAGTCGGCCGGCGCCGCGTCCGGCACGGACGGCGGCCCGGTGACGATCAACCGCAGCGTGGCGTCCGTGAGCCGGTCCGCGCGCCACTTCGCGTGGGCGGCGGAGACGAACGGCGCCGCGACCGCGGTCGCGACGAGGAGCGCCGCCGCGGCGCGCCATCCGGTCCAACGCGACGTCGTCCCCGCGTGCCGCGGCTGCTCGCGGACGCGCGCGTCCGGCGCGGAGAACGTCATCGCCGGCTGCGGGTCCCGTGCGGCCCGATCGATCACCGCGGCGGCGCGGGCGACCTCGTCGCGAATCGCGCGAACCTCGGGGTCGGACTCGACGCGTGCGCGGAGTCCGTCCGGGTCGGCGTGGCAGTCGTAGTGGAGCTCCAGGAGCTCGGCGAAGAGCCGCTCGCGTTCGTGATCGTTCATCGGTTCTCTCTCCCCGATTCATAGGTGGGGGCGTGCGACCGCAGGCTGGTGCGCAGCTCGGCGAGGGCGCTGCGCATGCGGGTCTTCGCGGTGCCGATCGGGATGCCGAGCGACTCGGCCACCGCGGTGAAGGTCAGCCCGCCCGAGACGCGGAGGAAGAAGACGTCCTTCTCCGCGTCGTCGAGCCGGGTGATGGCGGCGCGCGCCGCGGCGACGGCCTCGTCCTGCTCGGCCGCGGCGTGGGGCGGGGGATCGTTCGACGAGAGCTTCACGGTCGGCACCTCCTCGAGGTCGAGTGGATCGCGGCCGGCGGATCGGCGGCGCAGGTCGCGGGCGAGGTTCAACGTGACGACGTAGACGAACCCTACCGGCTCGCGGTCGAGCCGATCGCGCGCGCGCCAGGCCCGCAGGAACGACTCCTGCAGGACCTCGGCCACGTCGGCTCGGTTCCCCAGGATCCCGCGAACCGCGGCGGCGAGGCCGTGCCGGTGCTCCGCGAACAGTGCGGCCAGGTTGGATCCGTCGGTCGCCGTCATGTCGCTGGAGACGTCCGTGTCTCGGCGCGGATGTCGGATTCGCCGAGAAACTTCATCCCGCCGGCAGCGCGCGGACGACCGGGAATCGGGTCGGTGTGATTCGTCTTCATGGTCTGCCACCGGACCGGCGCGGCGCGGGCGAGTTCCGTCGTTCCGTCGGCCCATCGAGTCTTCGCGTCTTGGGGAGGGTAGAGTCCGTGAATGACCCCCGTCGAGCACGTCGTTCGTCGTCTCTGGATCCGCCCCGTCGAAGGGGGCGAGGTGGTCGAGGTCGCGTCGCTCGACCTCGTCGCGGGGAAGGGGGTGACGGGCGATCACTCGTTCGGCCGCCTGCGGCACGTCACGATCGTGTTCGAGGACGACTGGAACCGCGCGGCGACGGCGCTCGGGCGCGAGGTCGATCCGGCCGGCCGGCGCGCGAACGTCCTGGTCACGGGCGGCGGGGGAGGGCGTTTCATCGGGTCCTGCGTCTGCGTCGGCGACGCGCGGATCGACGTGAAGGGCGAGACGGCGCCCTGTCCGGTGATGGAGCATGCGGCGCCCGGGATGCAACGCGCGCTGAAGCCGGAGTCCCGGGCCGGGATCTGGGGCCGCGTCGCGGCGGGCGGCGTCCTCCGTCCCGGGGACCGTCTCGTCGAGGAAGGGACGGCGTGATGGCGCGTCGCCGGCCCGCACCGGCGCGATGGGCGGCGAGATGGGAGAGGGGAGAAAGCGGCGCGAAGGGGTCGGGGGTGGGTTAAACTCCGCCGCCGAGGGTTCCTCGTTTTCTCTTTCAGGACAACATCGTGAAATCCACCACTGCTCGATTTTCTGCGGTCGCTTTCATCGTGGCGATGCTCGTGCCCCCGTCGAACGCTCAGGTCGCGACGGCCGTCGTCCGAGAGGGCGACGCGCTTCCCGCCCCGTTCGGAGCGCACCTGATCACCACGATCAACTCGACGACCGTCAACGGGGTCGACGGCTACGCGGCCGGCATCAGCTCGTCCGACGGCGTGACGACGCTCTCGCACTTCTACGGCGACCCGACCGGCGCCGTGCCTCCCTTCCTTCTCTTCACGGAAACCGTGGTCGGCACCCTGACGCAGACGTCGTTCGAGACGACGTTCGGCATGGACGACAACGGCATTTGCGCGTACAGCCCGTCGACGAACTCGCCGTCGACGACCGGACTCGACGCGTGCTTCTTCAACAGCATCCTCGTTGCGAACGAGGACGATCCGATCCCGCCCCTGCCGGGCAAGATGTACCGGTTCAACAGCCGCGTCGACGTGACCGACAACGGCAAGGTCGTGTGGGTCGGCGGCATCGACGACATCGGCACCGGCGCGAACGAGGGGCAGGGCCTGTTCATGTGGGACAACGGCACCGTCACGAGCCTCTTCAAGACGGGCGACCCGATCCCCGGGCTCGGCGCGGCCGCCTCGACTGCGGTGGACTTCGACTTCCGCGTCTCGTCCCAGGGCACGCACCAGATCTTCGTCACCGACGACGCGGCGGCGACGACCAACGACGATGGGGTCCTCCTGATCGACGGGAGCACCGTCCCCTCGGGCTCGGCGATCATCGCCGAGCTGCGTCCGATCCCGGTCGAGGACGGAGGGCTGCCGGGGGGCGAGAACTGGGACAACATCGATTACGGGGGAATCAACGAGGCGGGTGAGTACTTCATCACCGGCGACTCGGACGAGGGCGCGGGCAACTTCGACGAGCACATCGCGCGCGATGGCGTCATCATCTACCGCGAGGAAGACTTCGTCGACGGGTGGCAGCTCGACGGCAGCATCACCGACGCGTACATGAACGAGGAGGGCGACATCGCCTGCGTGTGGGCGGTGAACCCGATGGTCGGCACGACCGACATCGAGGCGATCTACCTGAACGGCAAGCTGATGGTCATGGAAGGCGACACCGTCGATTGGGACGGTGACGGCATCGCCGAGGCGACCTCGGTGATCACCGACATCACGAACTCCGCCGGCACGGTCTCGATCGGCGCGGACCGCAAGATCTACTTCACGGCCGACGTCAACGTGAACGGGCCGATCCTCGAGGGCGTGTTCGTGATCGAGGATCCGTGCGGTTCGGTGCAGAAGTACGGCCCCGGGTGCATCGACAACAACGGCGTGCGTCCGAACATGGAGCTGACCGGGTGCTCGTCGGTCGGCGGCTCGGTGCAGCTCGAGCTCACGAACGGCCAGCCGAACGCGCTGACCCAGCTCGTCTTCGGCGTCGGCAAGGCGAAGGCGTCGATCGGCGCCGGCTGCTACCTGAACCTCTCCGGAGTCCTGCCGGTCTCGATCTTCCTGCCGCTCGACGCCAGTGGGCAGCTCATCGTGCCGGCGGTCGTTCCGAGCCTCGTGGTGCCGGTCACGTTCACGATGCAGTCGTTCTTCGCGGACCCGAGCTCCGCGCTCGGCTTCCTCGGAACGAACGGCCTGAAGGTCACCATCAACTGACCGTCTGAAGCGTTCGAGATCATCGAGCCGGGCGGCGCCGTCGCGAACGACGCCGCCCGGCTCGCGTTCGAGCGCGGATCGCGGCGCGTGGAACGGCTCGGAGTCCTCGGGTAGGGTGTGCGGCCAACTCGGACCCCCCGGTCGGATTGGAGGGGCAGATGCCCACCCCGTTCCACGTTGCGCTCATCGGCCAGAAGTTCATGGGGCGCGCCCATGCGAACGCGTGGTCGCAGGCGCCGCGGTTCTTCGACCTGAAGCTCGCGCCGGTGCTCCACACCGTCGCCGGCCGCGACGAGCGCGATCTCGCTCGATTCGCGCGCCGATGGGGGTTCGCGCAGCACACCACGAAGTGGCGATCGATCGCGCGGGACGCCGAGGTCGACCTCGTGGACGTCGGCACGCCGAACGATGTCCACGCCGAGCAGTCGATCGCGATGCTCGAGGCAGGGAAGCACGTGGCGTGCGAGAAGCCGCTGGCGGGGACGTTGAAGCACGCTCGCGCGATGCGCGACGCGGCGGCGTCCGCGCGGGGCCGGACGTTCGTCTGGTACAACTACCGCCGCTGCCCGGCCGTCGCGCTCGCCCACCGGTTGGTGAAGGAGCGGCGGATCGGACGGATCTTCCACGTCCGCGCGGCGTACCTGCAGAGCTGGGGCGGGAAGGAGACGCCGCTCCTCTGGCGGTTCCAGAAGAAGCACGCCGGCTCCGGCGCGCACGGCGACCTGAACGCGCACATCGTCGACATGGCGCGTTTCATCACCGGTCAAGAGATCACCGAGGTGCACGGCGCGGTCGCGCGCACGTTCATCGAGCGGCGGACGATCGCCGGCACCAAGAAGAAGGGGAAGAGCGACGTCGACGACTGTCTCCTCTTCCTCGCGTCGCTCGACGGGGGCGGCGTCGCGAGCTTCGAGGCGACGCGCCTCGCCACCGGTCACCAGAACCGCAACACGATCGAGATCAACGGCGAGAACGGCTCGCTCCGCTTCGACTTCGAGGACATGAACCTGCTCTGGTTCATGGACGCCGCCGACGACGCGAAGACGGCCGGGTGGCGGCGCATCATGTGCACGCAGGCCGAGCATCACCCGTACGCGCGGCACTGGTGGCCCGACGCGCACCTCATCGGCTACGAACATGGCTTCACGAACATGGCGGCGGACGTCCTGCGCGTGGTCGCGGGCGGGAAGCCCGAGGTGCCGCTGCCGGACTTCGCCGACGCGTACGAGACCCAGCGCGTGCTCGAGGCCGCGTTGCTCGCCGCGAAGGGCCGCTGCGCCGTGAAGATGGGCGAGGTGCAGTGATGAGCGAGCGTCCTCCGCTGTTCCGGCTCTCCGTGATGATGTTCCTCCAGTACGCGATCTGGGGAGCGTGGCTGCCGATCCTGTACCCCTACCTCCTCGGTCACGTCGGCTTCTCGCTCGGACAGGTCGGGGCGATCTTCTCGGTCGGCGCGATCGGAGCGGTCATCGGGCCGTTCATCGCGGGGCAGATCGCTGACCGGCACTTCGCGACGGAACGGTTCCTGGCCGCGAGCCACCTCGTCGGCGCGCTGCTGGTCTGGTTCCTGTCGAACACGACGGCGTTCGGGCCGTTCCTCCTCGTGTCGCTGTTCTACGGCGTCGTGTACGCGCCGACCATCGCGCTCACGAACTCGCTCGCCTTCCACCACATCGCGGACCGCGATCGCGACTTCGGCCGCGTCCGGGTGTGGGGGACGGTCGGCTGGATCGCCGCGGGAATCGGGTTCGGGCACTACCTCGGCGTGTTCCACACCCCGGACGCAGCCGCGGACGCGGTGGCGGCGGCGCAGGACGCGGGGCGTGCGAACGCGTTCCGGCTCAGCGCGATCCTCGGAGGCCTGATGGCCGTGTACTGCCTGACGCTCCCGCGCACTCCGCCGTCGAAGGGCGCCGGCCAGCAGAACGCGACGTTCGAGGCGCTCGGCGAGGTGAAGCGGCAGCCGCTGCTGACGCTCTTCCTGCTCGCGGTGCCGGTCAGCATCATCCACCAGTTCTACTTCGTCCATACGTCGTCGTTCCTGAGCGAGTTCCAACGGACGATCGCCGTGGCGGACGAGATGGCCGCGTCGATCAACGCCGTGCTCGGGGTCGGCGGCGGCGGACTCATGACGATCGGTCAGATGGTCGAGATCGTGGTGCTCGCGTCGATCCCGTTCGTCGCCAAGCACGTCTCGCGCAAGACGCTCCTCGCGGTCGGCCTGATCGCCTACGCCGCGCGGATGGCGCTCTTCGCGTACACGGACTCCATCGCGACGATCCTCCTCGGGGTCGCGCTCCACGGCTTCTGCTTCGGCTGCTTCATCTTCGTCGCATTCATGATCGTGGACGAGGAGACGACCGCCGACGTGAAGGCGAGCGCGCAGAATCTCTTCAACCTGGTGATCGTCGGCATCGGCATCATCGTGGGGAGCTGGTTCGCGACGTACGTCGTCGCGAAGTGGGCGAGCGCGAGCGGCGCGATGGACTACACGAGGTTGTTCTCCGTTCCGATGTGGATCGCCCTCGGCTGCCTCGTCGCCTTGCTGTTCGCCTATCCGTCGCGCACGACCGGTCCGAGAGGGAGGCGCGAGTCCGCGCCTGTCGCGTCGTGACCACGACCCTCCTCGCGCTCCACGCGCACGACGTGCGCTTCCCGACGTCCCGCCTCCTCGACGGCTCGGACGCGATGAACCCCGACCCCGACTACTCCGCCGCGTACGCGATCGTCGAGACCAGCGAGCCGGGCCTCGTCGGCCACGGCATGACGTTCACGATCGGGCGCGGCAACGAGATCGTGACCGCCGCGATCGACGCGTTCCGCCCGTTCGTCGCCGGCGCCGCGCTCGACGAGATCGAGGCGGACACCGGCGCGTTCTGGCGGCGGCTCGCCGGCGACAGCCAGCTTCGCTGGCTCGGGCCCGAGAAGGGCGTCGTCCACCTCGCGCTCGCCGCGGTCGTGAACGCGGTCTGGGACTTGCTCGCGAAGCGCGCCGGCAAACCGCTGTGGAAGTACCTCGTCGACCTGCCGACCGACGCGCTCGTCGCCGCGATCGACTTCCGGCACGTCACCGACGCGTTGACGAGAGAGGAGGCGCGCGCGATCCTCGACGACGGCCGGCACGGCGCCGGCGAGCGCGAGGCGGTGCTGCGGCGGGAAGGCTATCCGGCCTACACGACGTCGGCCGGGTGGCTCGGCTACGAGGACGACAAGATCCGCCGCCTCTGTCGCGAGGCGCTTGCCGACGGGTGGGACCACCTGAAGTTCAAGGTCGGGCGCGACCTCGCCGACGACCGGCGCCGGCTCGCGATCGTCCGCGACGAACTCGGCCCCGCGCGGCGCGTGATGATCGACGCGAACCAGGTCTGGGACGTCGACGAGGCGATCGAGTGGACGAACGCGCTGAAGGAGTTCGATCCGTACTGGATCGAGGAGCCGACGAGCCCGGACGACGTCCTCGGCCACCGGCGGATCCGCGACGCGGTTCGCCCGGTGCGCGTGGCGACCGGCGAGCACGGGCAGAACCGCGTCCTCTTCAAGCAGTTCTTCCAGGCCGAGGCGATCGACGTGTGCCAGCTCGACGCGTGCCGCCTGGGCGGCGTGAACGAGGTGCTCTGCGTCCTCCTCCTCGCGCGCAAGTTCGGGGTCCCGGTCTGTCCGCACGCGGGGGGCGTCGGGCTCTGCGAGTACGTGCAGCACCTGTCGATGTTCGACTTCGTGCGGGTCAGCGGCACGACGGACGGGCGCATGACCGAGCACGCCGGCCACCTGCACGAGCACTTCGTCGATCCGATCCGCGTCGAGCGCGGTCGCTACCTCGCGCCGACGCGGCCCGGCTACAGCGTCGAGATGGTCGCGGAGAGCGTGCGGGACTACGCGTTCCCGACCGGTCGCGTCTGGCGAGGGGCCCGATGAGCGCCCGCGTCGGCCTGTTCGTTCCGTGCTTCGTCGACATCTTCCACCCCGACGTCGGGATGGCGGCGCTGCGGCTCCTCGAGCGGCTCGGAGTCGCCGTCGAGTACCCGCTCGCGCAGACGTGCTGCGGTCAGCCGATGGCGAACGCGGGAAGCGCCGACGAGGCCCGCCGCTTGCGCGATCGGTTCGACCGCGTGTTCGCCGACTACGAGCACGTCGTGGCCCCGTCCGCGAGCTGCGTCGCCTTCATTCGCGGGTCGGGCGAGGCGGCGGCCGGCGACGCGGTCGCGGGCCGCACGTTCGAGTTGTGCGAGTACATCCACGACGTGCTCGGCGTCACCGCGCTGAAGGGCGCGTTCCCGCACCGCGTCGGACTGCATCCGGCCTGCCACGGGCTTCGCGAGCTCCGGCTCGCCGCGGCGTCGGAACGAATGGAAGCAAGGCACGACAAGGTGCGGACGCTGCTGCAGTCGCTCGACGGGATCGAGCTGGTCGAGCCGCGGCGCCCCGACGAGTGCTGCGGCTTCGGCGGGACGTTCTCGGTGGACGAGCCGGCCGTCTCCGAGGCGATGGGGCTGGACCGCGTGCACGACCACGCCGCCGCGGGGGCGGAAGTGATCACGGCGACCGATGTGTCGTGCTTGATGCACCTCGAAGGTCTGATCCAACGCCACGGCATCGCGCTGCGCGTGATGCACGTCGCCGAGATCCTCGTCGCGTCCGCCGAGGGGCGATGAACCACGCCGACCGCGCCCGCGGCTTCCTCGTCGACGCGGAGCGGGCGCGTTGGCACGATCGCGCGCTCTGGTTCGTACGCGAGAAGCGGGACCACGCCGCGTCGACGCTGAAGGAATGGGAGGTGCTGCGCGAGCGCGCCGCCGCCATCAAGGCGCACGCGCTCTCCCGTCTTCCCGACTACCTCGAGGAGTTCGAGCGGAACGCGAACCGGAACGGCGTCGTAGTGCACTGGGCGGCCGACGCGCGCGAGCACGACGAGATCGTCCACGGCCTCCTCGCAAGCCGCGGCGCCCGGCGCGTCGTGAAGAGCAAGTCGATGCTCACCGAGGAGTGCGGGCTGAACCCGTACCTCGAGGCGCGCGGCATCGAGGTGACCGACACCGACCTCGGCGAGTGGATCGTGCAGATGCGCCGGGAACGGCCGAGCCACATCGTGATGCCCGCGATCCACGTTCGTCGCGAGGAAGTCGGGGCGCTGTTCCACGAGCGGCTCGGGACCGCGGCGGGAGCCGACGACCCGCGGTACCTGACCGAGGTCGCGCGCGGCCGGCTGCGGCGACGCCTGCTCGAGGCGGACGCGGGCATCACGGGGGTGAACTTCGCGGTCGCGGAGACGGGAGGGATCGTCGTGTGCACGAACGAAGGCAACGCCGACCTGGGCGCGTCGCTGCCGTCGCTGCACATCGCGAGCATGGGGATCGAGAAGGTGGTGCCGCGTCTGGCGGACCTTGCCGTGTTCCTGCGGCTCCTCGCGCGGTCGGCGACCGGGCAGCCGATCACGTCGTATGCGTCGCACTTCTCCGGCCCGCGGCGCGGTGGCGAGCTGCACGTGGTGATCGTCGACAACGGGCGGTCCGATCTCCTCGGCCACGAGGCGTTCTCGCGCTCGCTCGCGTGCATTCGATGCGGGGCGTGCATGAACACGTGCCCGGTCTATCGTCGGTCGGGCGGCCACTCGTACGACGCGACCGTGCCGGGGCCGATCGGGTCGATCCTCGGGCCGGCCCGTGCGCCCGACCGCCACCGGAGCCTGCCGTTCGCGTGCACGACGTGCGGGTCGTGCACCGACGTTTGTCCGGTCGGGATCGACCTGCACGGGCTCCTGCTGCGCGCGCGCGAGGAGCTGTCGCGTTCGGGACGAGTCCCGCTCACGAAGCGGCTCGCGCTCTCCGCGGCCGCGTTCATCCTCGAGCACCCGGCCGCGTACCGAACGGCCGCCGTGCTGCTGCGGCGGGCGCCGGGAGTGTTCCGGCGCGCGGCGTTCGCGAAGTGGCTCGAGCGGCGCGACCTTCCCGCGATCCCGCCGCGGACGTTCCGCGAGGAATACCGGAGGCGTCATGACGTCGAGTCGTGATCGCATCCTGCTCGCGCTGCGGCGCGCGTCGAGCGGGCGGGAAGCACCCCATCCGGGCGCGAGCGGCGACTGGACGACGTATCCCGACGTCGGAGCGGCCTTCGAGGCGAGCGTCGGCGCGGTCGGGGGTCGCGTCGTGCGCGTCCGGTCGCGGGACCACCTGCCGGCCGCGGTCGCGCGACAACCGGAGTTTGCGGCCGCGACCCGGCGGGTCTCCACCGTGCCGGAGGTCGTGGGAACGGTCGATCCGTCGCGCGCGACGCGTCCTCACGAGCTCGCGGACCTGGAGTTCGGGCTCTTCGAGGGGGAGATCGGCGTGGCGGAGAACGGCGCGGTGTGGGTCGACGCGGCGCGGTTCCCGCACCGCGCCGTCGTCGTCCTCGCGGAGCACGTGGCGGTGGTCGTTCACTCGTCGTCCCTCGTCGACCACATGCACGCCGCGTACGCGCGGCTCGCCGGGCGGATCGGCTCGTTCGGCGTCTTCCTCTCGGGGCCGTCGAAGACGGCGGACATCGAGCAGGCGCTGGTGCTCGGCGCGCAAGGGGCGCGAACGATGACGATCTTCTTGATCGAGCCGGCCGTCGAGCCAGTCGTCGCTCCGGCCGTCGCTCCGAAGGGAAGCCACGGCGCAGTTACTGGCACGTAGCTCTGCTTCCTCGGCGTAACCCCGCTTCGCGGGCGCGTCACCGCTTCGCGCGCGTCGAGGCCTTGGGAATCGGACCCGGCTCGGTGACCGGATGCGCCGCTGCGACCGACGCGACGGGCGGGCCGAACGTGCCGGACGCGCGCCCCGCGGGGGGTGGGGGGGCCGGCGCGCCGTGGTATCGGACTTGCTGCTCCGTTCCATAGAGAAACACCGCGGGGTCTGCGGAGCACTCCGACCTCGAAGGAGGACTGAATGCCTTCAACGTCTCGTCGTCGCCTGGGCGGAATCGCCGTCTTGTTCACCTCGATCGCAGCGGGCGCCGGCGCAGATGCGCAGGAACTGCCGCTCTCCGGCGTCTACGGCGTCGACCTCGTCTACGCCAGCTCGACGTCGGGCACGTCGCAAGCGTACGTCGTGGCGCCGGCTGCCACCGCGGCGGCGATTCCGGTGGGACCCGTTCTGAACAGCGTGCCGTCGCGCTGGGCGCACCGGCGCCGGACGCTGGGCGCGCTCGAGACGAACATCACGTACGTGCCGCCGGTGATCGCGATGACGCCGATGGGGGACGCTCCCGGGAACGGCGCGATCCACCTGATCGATGCGCGCGCCGGGATCGCGACGGCGCTCGTGCCGACGGGGAATCCGGCCGGCTACGACCTCGCGGTCGACGAATCGCTCCAGTACGTGCTCTCCATCGAGGACGACGGCGCCGGCGGAACCACGCTGCGAGGCTTCTCGTTCGCGACGCCGGGAACGCTCACGCCGCTCGCACCGGCCACCCTGGCCCTCACCGGCTCGCCGTCGGCATACGTGAATCGCGTCGGCGTCGACGAGTCGAGTGACGAGCTCCACGTCTCGACCGCGGACGGGATCCACGTGATCCAGCTCGCGAGCGGCGCGCCGCAGATGGCCGCGTCCCAATTCGTGTCCTCCGCTCCGTACGCGCCGACCACGAATCCGCACCGGCTGTCGTGCGCGGGCCCCGAGACGTGGGTGATCGGCACGTGCCGGTTCGACGCCGGCAACGTGCCGGTCGAGGCGGGCTGGATGGCCTGGAACGACATGGGAACATCGAGTGCCGGCGCGTACGGGACGGTGCCGACGGTGCCCACGAAGTCGTGGGTTCCGGCCGCGGGGACCGAGGAGCTCGCCGTGGTCGACAACGGCGTCGACGCGTACGTGTACTACCTGCTGCGCGAGCCGGGGCCGGGGACGTTCTTCGTGAAGCCGTCGGCGATCGGAGTGGCGCGGTTCGTCGGAATGTCGCCGCCGGCGACGTCGACGATCCTCTGTCCGGACGAGTGCGGCGAGCCGTTCGCCAACCCGGCCGTGTACGGGACGCGCGTCGCGCTCGAGAGCAGCCTCGGCCCGCCTTTCATCTTCGACCCGCCCGGCGGCGCCGAGAAGATCAGCATCCTCTACTCGCCGCTCGACCCGCTCGGCAGCTCGACCACCGATGGCCTTCTCGCCGTGGCGGGACCGCTCGGCGGACGCATCAGCACCAAGGGGATGGATCGGCCCATCTGGACCCACGACGGCACGCGCGTGATCTCCTGCACGAGCCACTTCCCGGGCGCCCCGAACCCGGTCGCGCCCGGCATCGAGGTGCTCGACGTGCCGGCCGATCAGCCGGTGAGCCAGTACACGGTGCCCCACACGATCGTGCCGAACCCGACGTCGCCGAACCGATCGATCATCTTCCCGGCGATCTTCACGCCGCGCGAGGCGGGACCGGCTCGGCACGGCCCAGGTGGACGGCGGGGCCGGCAATCCGGCCGGCGCCGCGTACGCGGACGCTCAGCCGGTGGCGCTGCCGCTCGACCTTCACCTGACCGTGACTCCGACGCTCGCGAACGCGCAGGGCAAGACGTTCTTCGCGAGCGGCGAGACGGTCGGGTTCTCGATGACGACGGGCGCGGCGAGCACGGCGATGGTGATCGCGTTCGACGTCGACGTCCCGTCGCCCGGGCTCTTCCTCGCGATCGATCCGAGCCCGTTGATCTGGGTGCCCGGGAACGCGATCCAGGGGACGATCCCGACGTTCCTGCCCGCCGTCCCGGGCATCGAGGTCTACGTCCAGGGCTTCACGCTCGATTCGGGCGAGGTCCTGCTCAGCGAGACCGCGTCGGCGCGGATCGACCTGGGCCCCTGAGACCCGCGCGCGTCTCGTAGAGTCCGTCTCGAGGCGAGCCGACTCGCAGGAGTCCGCTCGTCTCGGTTCATTCCCCGTGGTTCGTGGACTCCTTTCGTCCTCGCCTTCGACCAGGACCGTTCCCATGCGCCGTTCATCTCTCCACGTTCTCCTCGTTCCGCTCACGTTTCTCGCCGCCCGCTCGATCGCGCCGGCCGCGGAGACGAACCCGGACCCGACCAACGCGGAGGTGCCGTTGGCGGCGAAGGGCGGCTGGCACGCGTCGTTGATCTACGACAACGACGTCGGCGTCTGGACGGTCGGCACCGCCCAGATCTTCCCGCAGTTCGGCTGCCCCGAGGTGTTCGGGCTCGACGACAAGGGGCGCTGCACCATCGCGGTCTCGTACAGCGGCAAGTGGACGCCGCTTCCGACCGTACAGGACGGCGAGTGGCTCGGCGCGCTCGAGCACTTCGACCTCGACCCGCACCTCGACGGTCCGGAGATGTACACCGGGGGGAAGAAGGGCAACCTGTTCCAGATCCGCGCGCACGAGGAGGCGGATTTCGACACGCGGATCATCACGCGCTTCCCCGGCGAGGAGATCCACACGCTCGTCGGCGGCGACCTGCTGCCGTCGCGGGCGGGGAACGAGCTGCTCGCGTTCTCGCGCCAGGGCGTGGTCTGGGACGTCCGCCCGCCCGACGCGCCCGGCGGCGCGTTCTCGGCCCCCGAGATCGCGCGCCTCGGCGGCCGGGTGCGGCAGGCGGCCGTGCTCCCGGCGCGCGCGGGGGAGGCCCCGTGGATCGCGGCCACCTGTCGGTTCGGGAAGGTGCTGCTCTTGCGGATGGGCGGCGGCGGCCTCGACGTGCGCGTGGTGGTCGACGAGCCGATGGGATTCGGTCGGCTCGCGGTGCGGAAGTCGGCCCCCGGCGAGCCGGTCGTGCTGTACGCGTCGCGCGACGACGGCGTGATCCTGCGCTGCGAGGGCCGCCCCGGGCAGGACGACTGGCGACGCGAGATCGTCTACGCCGGGCCGCAAGGACCGCGCGGCGTGGCCGCCGGCCGCTTCTCCGCCGATCCGAACGTCGAGACGATCGCCGTGTTCGGCTACTCGAAGCGCGTGCAGCTCCTCTCCCGCGAGCCGGGGAAGGCGTGGTCGGTCGAGACGATCTTCGAGGAACGCGACAAGGGGCACTGGTTGGCGACGGCCGAGCTCGACGGCCGCAACGGCACCGACGAGCTGATCGCGTCCGGCTACGGCGCGCGCGTCGTCCTGCTCTCGCGGCCGCCCGGCTACGGGATCGACGGCGTGATCACCGACCCCGACGAGAAGGAAGCGGAACGGAAGCAGCAAGCGAGCGCGACGGGCGCGTCGCCCCCGCCGATTCGCGTCGCGATGCGCTCGACCGGCGAGGCCCGCCGTATCGACCCGATCGGCTATCGCGGCGGCTTCTTCGCCAAGACGCTGGTATACGAGACGCTCGTGCGGCGCGACGCGGCCGGCCGCATCGTCCCCGCCCTCGCCGAGTCGTGGACGTTCGAGGACGGCGGGAGGAGTCTCGTCCTCGTCCTGCGGGAGGGAGCTCGTTTCCACGACGGGACGCCCGTCGACGCCGACTCGGTGGCGACGCACGTCCGGCGGTGGTTCGGTCTGCCCGAGCACGGCTGGCTCCGATCGAGCGAGCGGATTCGCGACGTCCGGGCGCGTTCCCTGCGCGATGTGGTGATCACGATGGATCGTCCCCACGCGCTCCTGCCGGACCTGGCTGCGATCAACCCATGCGCGGTCCGGGGCGCCGGCGCGCTCGATGCCCAGGGCGAGTTCCTGCGCCCGATCGGGTCGGGCCCGTTCGCGTACCTCGAGTCCGACGAGCGCACGGCCACGCATCGGTTTCGGCGCGTCGCCGACGGCGCGCGCGTCGATCTGATCGCTTTTCCCGCCGAGTCCCGCATCTTCGACGCGTTCATGGCGGGCGGCCTCGACCTGATCGCGGACGGCTG
The DNA here is from genome assembly GCA_964649825.1 of uncultured Phycisphaeraceae bacterium. Taxonomy (GTDB): domain Bacteria; phylum Planctomycetota; class B15-G4; order B15-G4; family JADJEK01; genus CAZYQW01. The sequence continues at coordinate 74,025 of CAZYQW010000142.1, forward strand.
GTACGAGGTCGTGCCGCGCGATCGGATCGGCGAGCTCGCGAGCGATCCCGGACTCTGCGTCGAGGATGCGCCGGGCTCGAGCGTCTGGTACCTGAGCTTCCGGTTGGACGGACCGACGGCGGACGTCGAGCTGCGCCGCGCCCTGGTGGGGGCGGTGAATCGGACGGAGCTGATCCAGGTCGTCGAACGCGGTCACGCCGATCCGTGCTTCGGGCTCGCCGCGCCGACCGTGAAGGTCTGGCCGCCGGCGCGGCCGCGCTCGATGAACACGGTGAACAGGGTGAACACCGCTGCGACTCGCGGGCCGGAGCTCGTCCTCCTCGTCCGCGTGGCCGAGACGCGGGAGCAGAGGATCGGGAACGTGGTGGCGGAGCAGTTCCGCCGCGCGGGCATCGCGTGCCGGGTGGTCGCGGTCGACGCGGACGGGTATCGGAAGCAGCTCGCGACGGGCGACTACGACGTCCGCGTCGAGCACACCTGGGGCGTCCCGTACGACCCGTACGTCACCCTCACCAACCGTTTCCTGCCGCCCGCGTCGAGACCGAACGCGGCGGAGAACCGCTCGCACGGCGTCGACCCGCGGATCCGCGAGCTCGTGCTCCAGGCGACGCGCACGCCCGACCCGAACGACCTGCCCGCGATCTACCGCGGCATCCAGACCCTCATCGATGACGAGGCCCTGTACGTTCCGCTCCTCGTCCCGCGCCGGGTGCTGCTCTGTCGGTCGGGCGTTCGCGGCGCCCGCATCGACCACGACCTCTATCGCGTCGATCTCTCGTCGCTCGAGCGCGCGCCCGCCGGAGCGGACGAGCGCGGCCGAGATGCAGCGAGCCGGCGATGAGAACGGCGGCCCGGCTCCCCGGGAGCCGGACCACCATCGTTCGTTCGATCGAAGCTCGAGGTGCGTCTACTGGCCGATGGCGAACTTGATGTGGAGGGAGCCGCCGATCTTGGCCGGGAAGTGAAGCCACTGGGTGATGCCGCTTCCCTGGCCATACGCCGCTGACGAACCGCTGATCACGATGTCGAGGCCGTTCGACATCTGGATCGGGTCGTTCGGGTAGACCGACGGGTTGTGCATGCCGACCTGCGAGTACAGGTGCAGGCCGATGAGGCTCGGGTCGTTCGGGATCTGGAAGACCGGCATTGTCTCTTGGGTCACCGGGATGACGACGAGCGGCTGGACGAAGAGCAGGTCGTTCGGCTCGTGGACGGGCTGGCTCGTTGGGCTGATCCCGACGTACAGGTAGCACTCGGTGACGCTGATCATCACCTCGCAGACCGTCTCGAGCCCAAACGAGTCGATCACTTTGAACAGGATCGTGTGGTCGCCAACGTCGCCGTTCATCGGCGTCCAGGAGAACATCGTGCTGACCGGGTTCCCCGTCTGTGGGAGCGGGGGATTCAAAGTTGCCGAAGGCGGCAGCCCGGTGGCGGTCAGCGTCACCATGTCGGCGGGGTTGACGTCAGATCCCATCACCGTGAACTGGATCGGCTGCCCGACGATCGCGGTGAACGGTCCGGGCGGGTTGATTTCGCACGATGGGAACGGCGCGACGCCGAGCGGCGCGAACGTGACGTGCTCCCACTGACCGGGAACGAGCGAGAGTGCCGACAAGGTGAGCTGCGTCGTCTGCAGCGAGGCGCCGTTCCAGAAGAGGCGGTAGAGGCCGGTTTGGCCGGCGCCGTTCGGGAACTCCTGCGTCAGCAGGATGTCCCCGACGATCGACTGGAACTCGGAGGCCGGCGCCGCGAGCAGCCGGCTCGTCCCGAAGTTGACCCCGTAGAACGCTTCGTTCGGCAGAACGATATCGATGTCCTCGATCGCAACGCCGAGGTTCACGCTCGACACCGTCCCGTTCGGATCGATGATGAACATCAATCCCTGATCCTCGGCGCCGGCGATGATCTTGCCGGCGATGGGCCCCCACTTCACGGGGTCATTGGGTACCGTGATCAGCCCCTCGAGGTGCACGTTGACGTCCGCGATCAGAGTCGGCACGCCCGCGTTGTCGATGCGCCAGACCTCGCCGTTCGTCGTCGCTGCGACGAGGTCGCCCCCGACGACCCCGGCGCGATCGATGTAGAACGAGCCGCGGAACAGTCCGTTGTTCAAGCCGGGCAGGCTGACCCACGGGTTCAAGATCGTGTTGCCGCCGTTGGTCACGCGGACGATCTCGCCGTCGTTGCCGTTGCCGATGAACACGTCACCGATCACGAAGGCGCCCGGATTGCCGATCGATCGGACCGTCGCGACCTTCAGCTCGTCGGTCTGGCCCGCGAGCGAGGAGAACGCGTTGTTCGATCCGTCGAACTCGATCCGCTCCAGGTTGTTCGGGAGCCCGCTCGGATAGTTGACGGACATGATCAGAGAGTTGGTGGGCTCGTGGTAGTCGATGCCGACCGGGCTGTTGAAGTTCGTAGAGAGCTGGACCAAAGTGATGGACTGACCGAACGTCGGCCCGACGGTCGCAACCAAGGTCGCCACGAAAGCAGCAAGGGAACACCTCAAGGTTCTCTCCTCCTAAGGGGACGAAACAGAGGGTCGACGCGTGGCTCGCGTTACAAAGACTTGCGCCACGCGGCTTCTCGAATGGCCGCCGATTCTAGGGTCTCGCAGAGATACGGCTGTTCGGTCGGGCAGAGAAAACGTCTCTCACGCGGGCCGCGGCGAACAAGACCAGAGGTCACGGCGAGGTCGTCGCCTTCGAAGCCACGGTGTCCCAGACCCAGGTGGCGATCCGGGCGTACGTGAGGTCCGCTTCGCGATCCGCCCGTCCCGTGACGGTGGCGCACGGATCCTCCGGATCGAACTCGAGATCGAAGCCCTCGCCGCGAAACTGCACGCGGTCGCCGCTCCGGGCCACCTCGAACTCGCGACCGGCGAAGCGGGCACGGATGACGGTCCGATCGCCGACGACGTCGCGGCAGAATCCGTCGTGCGTGGCGAACCGGCGCCAGTCCGCCGCGCTCCCGAAGAAGCGCGGCTTCATCACGTAGGGGCCGCCGTCCTCGGGGCAGAAGACGTCGCAGTTGCCGCACTCGTTGCAGAAGTCCGCGAAGTTGCCGATCTGGTGCTTCTGCTCGATGACGAGCGATCCGTCGACGCGCGCGGCGATCGTCGAGCCGTCGCTCGTGACCTTGACGATCGGGACTTCGAGTCGCGGGAGGACGAACGTGAAGTTCGCGTCGTTCGGGCAGACCGGCACGCACTTGTCGCACGTGATGCAGTCGAACAGCTCGAGCCTCGAGCCGATCTTCCTCGGCGGCTTCCGGTTCTCCTCGAAACGGTAGCGAGGATCGGCGACGACGGCGTCGGCGTAGACGTTCGCGTTCTGCACCCGCGCCGCGGAGATCCAGCGGCTCGCCACGTCGGGGCCGACGATCGCGCGCCAGTCTCGCCCGGCCTCGAGCGCGTCGATGGCACGGCCGCCCAGCTCCTCGTCGCCGCCGAGCGAGGCGAGAGCCGCGGCCGCCCGCCCGTAGGCGCGGAGGACGAACGCGTCCAGGTCGCCGGCGCCGACCGCGTCCATGCGCGTCGCGAGCTCGTCGAAGTAGCCCTTGCCGCGACCGTAGCCGCCGGGCTTCAAGAGGTCGCTGCAGACGGTGACCGGAGCGAGGCCGAGCGCGACGGCGTCCGGGAAGTTCTTGCGGTCGACGCCGGCCGCGAACGAGATCGGGTAGCGGTCGCCGAACCGTTCGCGGAAGCGGCGCACGAGCTGGATCGCGAGCACGTGGAGCGGCGGCCCCGACAGGTACATCTCCTTCTCGGCGGCGGAGAAGAAGCCGCGGTGGTTCTGGACGATCAGCGTGTTGCTGAACTTGGCCCCGAACCCTCGGCCGAGGCCGCGCGCCGTCTCGCCCAGGCGCAGGACGAACTCGACCGCCTGGTCCCACCTCGTGTCGCGCTCGAACGCGGAGTCGGGGACGATTACGTCCTCGTACCCGAGCCCGTCGTTCAGCAGGCCGCGGACCGACTCGCGTCCGAGCAGCATCGGATTGAACTTCACGATGCAGTCGAGATCGTTCTCCCGCAGGAGGAAGTCGATGATCGCCTCGATCTCGCCGGGCGGGCAACCGTGGAAGGTGCTGAGCGTGAGCGACTCGGAAAGGCGCGTCGGATAGTCGACGTCGCGGAACCGCCGGTGCTCGGCCGGGATCTCGCGACGCAGTCGGTCGACGATGGGGCTTGCGTCCTTCATCCCGCGGATGAACGCCTGGACGCGTTCGCTCTTCACTCCCTCCAGGTCGTATCCGACGCTCATGTCGAACAGCGTGGCGGCGCCGCCGTCGGGGATCTCGAGCGCTCCGCTTTCGATCAGGACCTCGATCAGCATGCGGCCCTTGACGTACTCCTCGAGCGATTCCTCGAGCTTCAGCTCCTGCGACCACTCGACGTTGTAGCCGATCGTCTGCATGTCGATGCACGGCCGTGGGATCGAGAGCTGGTCGTTGATCTGCACCGTCTTCAGCTCGTGGATCCGTCCACCGGCGAGCCACGAGAGCACGAGGTTCTGGGCCATCTGCGATTGCGGCCCGGCCGCGGGTCCGAACGGCGTGGCGGCCCGGCGGCCGTGGAACGAGACCGAGATGTCCCTCGCCGCGTCCCCCAGGAAGAACTTCCGGCGCGGCAGATGGAAGATCGAGTCCTCATCCGCGAGCTCTCGGAGCATCCTCTCCAGCAGTCGTCCGAACGGGAGGGGGCGTAGCTCGACCATGCGACTCGTCTCGGTCAGTCGCCCGCGAGCCAGTCGCGCGGCGGGAGGAACTTCTCGTAGAGCTCGGCCTCGCGGCTTCCCGGCGCGGGGCGCTCGTCGTACGCGAACCGCACGAGCGGCGGAAGGGAGGCGAGGATCGACTCCACGCGCCCGCCGGACTGGAGGCCGAACCGCGTGCCGCGATCATATAGGAGGTTGAACTCGACGTACCGCCCGCGGCGGTAGAGCTGGAACGATCGCTCGCGATCGCCGTACGGCGTGTCCTTCCGGCGCGCGAGGATCGGCAGGTACGCGGGGAGGAACTGGTCGGAGATCCTCTTGGACAGCGCGAAGCAGCGCTCGAACCCCCCTTCGTCGAGGTCGTCGAAGAAGAGGCCGCCGATGCCGCGCGCCTCGCCGCGGTGGGGGAGGAAGAAGTAGCGGTCGCACGCCGTTTTCATGGCGGGGTGGACGTCGCTTCCGAACGGACGGCACGCCTCCGCCGCCGCGCGATGCCAATGGCGGGCGTCCTCCTCGAAGCCGTAGCAGGGAGTGAGGTCGAAGCCGCCGCCGAACCACCAGACGGGGTCCGCGTCCGCCGCGGCGGCCACGAAGAACCGGAAGTTCGCGTGCGTGGTCGGCGCGTACGGATTGAGCGGGTGGACGATGAGGGAGATCGACGTCGCCTCGTAGCTCCGGCCGGCCAGCTCCGGGCGGCGCCCCGTTGCCGCCTCGGGCAGGCTCGCGCCGACGGTGTGCGAGAAGTTGACCGCCGCCTGCTCGATCACGGATCCACCGGCGAGGACTCGGGGACGCGCGACGCCGCCGCGTTCGCCGGCGATCTCGTCGCGCCGGAACCGCGTGCGCCCGTCGACCTCCTCGAGCGCGTGGCAGATGCGGTCCTGGAGCGACGTCAGGTGTTCGAGGACGGCGCGCGGATCCATCGTGGGCATCCTAGGACGCGAGCGCCGGAACGCGGTGCCTAATTCGCTTCCCCGGCCGTCGCCGCGATCCGCTCGGGGGGGAGGGAGCCGTGTCACCGCCGAGTCGAGCCGTGGTACAGAGGAGCGCCGCATTCGCTCCGGAGCCTGCACATGATTCGATTCGCGATTCCCCTCGTCCTGCTCGTCTTCGTCGGATGCGCCGGCCCGCCGGCGATCGACGCGCCGCTCAAGGTGACGCGGGACGTGTCGTTCTCGGTCGATGGGGGCGTGCACCGCACCGGGCTTCCCGCGCTTCCGGCCGGCTCCGGGTCGACCGAGTCGACGGCCACCGAGGCGCCGCCGACGTTCGAGGGCCGCGTCCGCTTGGTCCGGCTCGACCCGACGACGGCCGAGGCGGTGCTCGGCGTTCCCTGCTTCGGCGCCGAGGCGAAGGTGGCGGCGGCCGCCGACGTCGATCGCGTGCTGGCCGAGCTCGAGGCGGGGTCGCACGTGACACTCGCCGCCGACACGCGCCTGTTCCTCGCGCGAGGTCAGCGCGGAGCGATGCGCGTCTCGAACGAGTTCGCGTACGTCGCGTCGTTCGATCTCGACGCGGTGGCCGGCGCCGCGATCCTCGATCCGGTCGTGGAGACGGAGACGGTCGGGATGCAGGTCGCGCTTCGCGCGGACTACGACGACGAGAGCGGGCCGTGGGACGTCGCGGTCGAGCTGGACGTGGCCGACGTGAACCGGCCGGTCCCGCACGTCGCGATCCATCCGCCGGGCGGCATGATGACGACCGTCGAGATCGAGACGCCGGTCTTCGGACGAGTCGGGCTCGACTCGTACGCCCGCCTCGAGGTCGGCGACGCGTTCGTGATCTTCGTCCCGAGCCCCGACGGGGCCGCCATCCTCATGGTGTCGGTCACCCCGGCCCGAGCGGCCGGCGCGCAGCCGGCCGATCCGGCGAGCGAGCGCGACCTCGGCCTGTCGGCCAAGCCCGGTTTCGACGACCTGCCGATTCTCGAGCGCGTCCCGGGGCTCGCCGACCGGTTCGCGCGTCCGCCCGCCCGCTGATCGGCGGGCCGGGCGGACGCCGCGCTCGTCAGCGATCGACCATCAGGTCGGTCAGGAGCCGGTTGAACGCGGCCGGGTCGGTGAGCGGCGTCCCTTCGGCGATGAGCGCCTGGCCGTAGAGCAGGTCGCAGTAGTCGCTGAGCCGGTCGTCGTCCGTTCCGCGAAGGGCGTCCATCTTCTCCACCAGAGGGTGGGACGGGTTCAGCTCGAGGACCCGCGCCGCCGGCGGGACCTCCTGGTTCGCCTCGCGCAGGATCCGCTGCATGTGCGGCGACACGTCGTGCTCGCCGGTGACGAGGACGGCCGGGCTTTCGGTCAGCCGGTTCGAGAACCGGACGTCGCCGACTCGGTCCTTCAGAACCGCCTTCACCGAGTCGAGCAGCGGCTTCAGCGCCTCCTGCTTCTTCTCGCGCTCTTCCTTCTTCTCGTCGTCGTCGTCGAGGTCGAGCTCGCCGCGCTCGAGCGATCGCACCGGCTTGCCGTCGAACTCGGTCAACCGCTGCATCGCGAACTCGTCGACCGGGTCGGTGAGGAGCAGCACCTCGAAGCCGTTCTTCTTCGCCGCCTCGAGGTGCGGCGACGCGAGGAGTGTCTTCTTGTCGGCGCCGGCGAGGAAGAGGATCTCCTTCTGCTTGAACGGCATCTTCTCGACGTACTCGTCGAGCGAGACGAGCCCGTCGCCGCGGGTGCTCCTGAAGAGGCAGACCTCGGCGACCTTGAACTTGGCCTCCTCGTCCTCGAAGTAGATCCCTTCCTTCAGGGTCGAGCCGAAGCTGGCCCAGACCTTCTCGTACGCCTCGCGTTCGTCCTCGAGCATCCTCTTCGCGGTCTCGAGCACCTTCGCGACCAGCTTCTTCTTGATCGGCACCATCTGTCGCGTGTGCTGGAGCGTCTCGCGCGACACGTTCAGCGGGAGGTCGCTCGAGTCGACGAGGCCGCGGACGAAACGGAGCCACGGGGGGAGCAGCTCCTCGCAGTCGTCCATGATGAACACGCGCTTCACGTAGAGCGACAAGCGCGACTTGTTGTGGTTGGTCTCGAACATCGCGAGCGGCTTGCGGCTCGGGATGTAGAGCAGCGCCGTGTACTCGAGCGTCCCCTCGGCGCGGAAGTGGACCGTGCGCGCCGGCGCCTCCCAGTCGTGCGTGAGGTGCTTGTAGAACTCGGCGTGCTCCTCCTCGGTCACCTCGGACGGCGAGCGCGTCCAGAGCGGCTTCATCGAGTTCAGCGTCTCGACCTTCTTCACGACCTTCTTGTCGTCTCCCTCGCCCTCGCTCCGCTCCACCTCCATCTCGATCGGCCACGCGACGAAGTCGGAGTACTTCTTGATCACGTCGCGGATCCGCCACTCCGACGTGAAGTCCGGCACCTCCTCGTCGGCCTCGCCCTTCTCCTTCAGGTGGAGGGTCACGGTGGTGCCGCGGCCGTCGCGCGTGGTCTCCTCGATCGTGTAGCGGCCGTCGCCCCGCGACGTCCACCGCGTCGCGCCCTCCTCGCCGGCGCGCCGCGTCACGACGACCACCTCGTCCGCCACCATGAACGAGGAGTAGAAGCCGACGCCGAATTGACCGATCAGCTCCGGCGTCGCCGCGGAGTCCTTGCGGGCGGCGGCGAGGGCCGTCATGAACTCCCTCGTGCCCGACCGCGCGATCGTGCCGAGGTTCTCGATCACCTCGTCCCTCGACATGCCGATCCCGTTGTCGGCGATCGTCAACGTCCGCTTGCCGGCGTCGGCCTCGATCCGGACGTGGAGCCGGTCGTCTCCGGCCAGCAGCTCCGGATTCGTCAGCGACTCGAAGCGAACCTTGTCCAGCGCGTCGCTCGCGTTCGACACGAGCTCGCGCAGGAAGATCTCCTTGTGCTTGTAGAGCGAGTGGATCATCAGCTCGAGGAGCTGACGCGCCTCGGCCTGGAACTCGCGGGTCTCGGTGCTCACGGTGGTTCTCCCTGAACCAAGTTTCTGGATCGGACGAACCGCGATTTATCGCATATCAGGGGCGATGATTGAAGCCCCCTCTTCGCGCCCCGCCCACGATGCCCCTCGCCGAGGGGAGCCCGCGGTGCCCACGTCGGCGGTTGGGCAAACGCGCGAGCGACGGTATCCTCGCGCGGATGGCGGGTTTCCTGAAGCGTTGGTTGGCCGGTGGCGACGGCGGCGGTCGGTCCGACGCGGCGCGAGTCGCCGCGCTCGAGCGTGAGCTCGCCGAGGCGGCGCGTGAGCTGGCCGAGAACCGCTGGCTGATGAGCCAGTGGCAGGAGGAGTTGAAGCGCGCGCGAGGCGGCACGGGGCAGCACGTCGACGACGCGGTCCGGGCGAAGCTCGGCTGGTTCATCCGCGACATCGGCGAGCCGCTCGCGGAGCTGGCGAGCTCGCTGCCGCCCGCGCCGGGCACGGCCGCCGCGCGGCGCGCGTTCGACGGTCTCGCCGGCGCGCTCGCGCCGTACGGCGTCGCGGTCGACGGAGCGGTCGGCGAGGTCGTCCCGTTCGACGAGGGCCGTCACGAGGTCGCCGGCGCGAACATCGCGGCCGGCACGCCGGTGCGGACGCTCCGCCCGGGTGTTCGCGTCGGCGACGATTGGGTGGTCAAGCGCCGCGTCGCGCGGAACGGTTGATCCGGAATGGTCGCGATCGCGGGCCGTCCTCTCTCCAGGATTCCGGCAAGTTGTCCTGATGCGTGACCAAGTCGGAATCTCGATGTGGTTGACGTCTTGTGCGCCGGCCCGCTACGTTTCCGGGATGGCGGAACACGACGTCGGCCGCGTGAATCACACCTCTAGCCCGCATTATTCGCGAAGGGGTCGAGCCGACGGTTTGAATGCCCGTTTGCCGGTCAATCGGCCGGGGTTGGGCATGGCGAGAGCCTCTTCGGAGTTCGTTCGACTCGGTTCGGGACTCAAACCCGCGCGGCTCTTGCGCCCGGAGAGAGATCCGGAGCGTTTCGCGTCGGTGAAGGCGGACCGGTGGCGTGAGGGTCAGTCGTTCGAAGTTCGAGAAGCCAAATCAGGTGGACGATTGGATCGCGCCGCACCTGTGTGCGATGCGTAACCAGACGTCTTTCCAAGGATGATGCTCGCACAGATGCAGGATCTGACGCCGAACGGATCGGTGGACGCGGCCGGCGATTTTGAGAAGCTGAAGTTGCAGCACCCAGACTTGGGATCGAGCGAGTTCGGTCCGCGCCGCTCGCAGCCGTAGCTCTTGAAGGAGGATGTATGCGGCTGACGCCAAGAAGACGCGGAGCTGGTTGGCCTCGAAGCGATGGCAACTGGTCCGGTCGACCTGGACGCCGTCTTTCAGCTCCTTGATCCTGTTCTCCGCGTCTCCCCGACCGCAGTAGCGCGTGTAGATCGTCTTCGGCGCTGGGCGCCGCATGTTCGTGACGACATACCTCGGGTTGTCTTTGGGCGTCATGCCTTCGGTTCGCAGTGCCTCGGCCTTGATCACGACTCGACGCTCTTTCCCCTTCCAGCTCTTCGCGCTGTACTCCATCTCGCCAAAGACCGTCACCGATTGTCCTTCGGCGTCCGCCTGCGTCCGGGCGGATTCGATCAGAGGTGCTGTTTCCCGCGTCAGGACGGCGTTCTTCGGAATTCCCACCAGGTAATGCACTCGAAGCTCTTCAAGGACTTCGAACAACTTCGGACCCTGGAATCCGGCGTCCAAGCGGACCACGATCCGCGCCTTCGGAAACAGCTCGCGGAGTCGAGGCACCGCACGACGAAGAACGCCGAGTGCGCCCTGTGTCTCCTTGGCTCGACCCGGTCGAAGGATCGCCGAGAATAGATACTGTTCGCTTTCGTCGTTGAAGCTCACGAATCCAAACTGCGGGAAGTAGCACCACGTGTCGTAGTAGCCGTTGAACAGCGTCCCTTGCTGCGCTCCGTGCGTCGGGTCCACGGATCCGTCCAGATCGATCGTGATTCGCTTCACCTTCCGACCACGAAACCGGCGCTTGTGTCGCAAGAAGACGCGGTCCGCGAGATTGCTTCCGATGCGCCACAACTCCGTGCGGGTCACGCCGTTCTCAAATCGGCTGAGGGTCGGTTGCGATGCCAGGTCCAAGCCGTCGTACGGATCGCGCCGGAGAAGCGCCTTGTGCAACGGATCTCGCTTCAGCCGCGACGAGTCATTCGCGTCTGGGTACCCGCACGCGATCGCGTACACCCGCTGCCGAACGAGATCCACCATTTCGTGATCGATCTTCCCGGCCTGCCGCGTGTCGAGGATCACACCGCTCACGCTCTCCGTCACGCCGAGCGAATCGTCGACAGACCGCAGCAGAACCGCCCCTCCGTCCGACGTCGTCGTGGGTTCGTCGAACGCAACTTCCGTCCGGCGTCCAAGCGCCTCTGGAAACAGAACAGACTGTCGACTAGTCTCGGCCATCGAAGAAGCCCTCGCGTCTGCCGTTTTCGTTCTCGACAACCGAATTCTGGCAAGACGAGAGGGCGTCTTCATCTCCCTTCACGAATAATGCGGGCTAGGAGATGCGTCCAATCTGCTGTTTCCCACTCCGAATGCGGACGCGCTTCCCGATGAAGACTGGTGCAAGGCTGTTCGATGAATGCGAGTAACGAAATGCGAGCCAAGCGCTGTGGTGTTTGCATCGTTCTTCTATCAGTTAGTTACATCGCGACTTCCTGTGGAAGTCGTGATCCGAGCGGACAGGTCAAGGGAGGGGTTCAGTCCGTTCTGACGAGAGATCGAGCGGTTCGGTTGGCGGCGGCGCATCTCGAACAGACTCTCGGCGCTGAGAGGGCGGCTGAGATGCGATTAGTAAGCGCTGGCGTTACAAGCCGACCGAACAGCGGTGCGTGGTCTTTGCTTTTCGTGCCAAGACAATGGGAACGACCTGGTCAAGACATCCTTGTTGGTGTTGAGGAATCGGGCGAATGTTGGGTGTTTCTGGGGTCCTAGAAACCCTTCTCGTTACCGACAACCCGGCCGGTGGCCCGTCGCGCGTGATCGAGGACCGCGGTGATCTGGGGCCGCGACTCTGCCGGATGAGCGTGTAAGGGACGGGTTGTTGTCGGCGGTCCGAAACCGTTCAAGGTTCAAGTCTGGCGGGGAACGGCGAACGGAGCGCCGGTGCCGCGCCGTCAGCGCGACGCCGGAGAGTGGTTACTGCCGTCGGATGCCGAGCTGGTGGACGATGTCGGCGGGCGTTTCCAGACTGGGTGCGACACCGGTCGTTGGTGCGTCGGGGCGATCCAGCGGTCGGCCGCAGCGAGCTGCCGGTGCTCTTGGGAGAACCGGCTCGTTCTTCCGGTCGTGCTCCCTGCCACTGGCGCCGGGACCGCGCGGCCCGTCGAGCACGGCTGAACGCGACGCGTAACGGCGCGCACCGGACCCTCCTGAGCCGCGCCAGCCGATCGTGACCGTTCTCGTTGGCGGGCACTTGCAAGACTTTACGCGGCAAAGTAGCCTGCTCGCATGAAGAGAACCACGACCTCCGGCGGGGCGCTCGCCGCCGTGCTCGCGCTCGCGCTCGTCCTCGCCCTGGTCGCCGGCTACCGGGTCTTCGAGGGGGACATCGAGCTTCCCGCGTCGAACTCGGCCGCGATGACTCCTGCGTTGGCGGCGGCGGAGGCCCATCCGGCCTTCCTCTACGGCCGGATCACCACCGTCGACGGCGCGACCTACGAGGGGCGGCTGCGCTGGGGAGGCGACGAGGAGGCGTTCTGGGGCGACTTCTTCAACGGCTCCAAGGACGAGAACTCCTGGGTCGTCCACGCGCCGCCCGAGCAGTTCACGGAGAGTCGCCCGATCGAGATCCTCGGGATCGAGATCGCCCGCCGAGAGCGCCACGTCGACCTCGGCCGGCCGTTCATGGCGCGCTTCGGCGACATCGCGCGCATCGAGGCGCGCGGCCGCGACGTGCTGGTGACCCTCAAGAGCGGGACCGTGTTCGATCTCGACCGCCACGAGGCCAGCGACTTCGACGACGGCGTGCGCGTGTGGGACGGCAGGCACGGTGTCGTGGACCTGGGCAGCCGGCGGATCCGCACCATCGAACTCCTCGCCTGCGACCGGCGAGGAGCCGCCCCCGACCGGCTGCGCGGAACGGTGCGCACGCGGCAGGGCGACTTCACCGGCTTCGTCCAGTGGGACCGGGAGGAGTGCGTCGGCTCCGACGAGCTCGACGGCCACTCCGCCGATGGTGAGCTCAGCCTGCGGTTCGATACCGTCCGCGCCATCGCACGCCGTTCACGCGAGAGCTGCTCGGTAACGCTTCTCGACGGCCGCGAGATCGTGCTCTCCGGTGAGCGCGAAGTCGGCCCGGGCCACCGCGGGATCCGCGTCGACGACCCGCGCTACGGCCGGGTGTTGATCTCCTGGGACGCCTTCGAACGCGTCGACTTCAGCCCGGGCGGGCCGGACGACAGCGGCCCGGCCTATCTGGACTTCCCTCGGGGAAGCCCGCTCACGGGTAGGGTTACCACCCGCGCCGGCCACCGCCTCGCCGGCCGGCTGGTCTTCGACCTCGACGAGAGCGAGACCACCGAGACGCTCGATGCCCCCGCTCGGGGCGTGGACTACACCATCCCCTTCGGCCTGATCGCCTCGATCGCACCCCACGGCCGCGAGGAACCCGGCGCGAATGGCCCCAGAGTGACTCTCCTGGACGGCGAGGAGCTGCAGCTCGAGCGCGCTGGCGACCTCGGCGACCGGAATGCCGGACTGCTGATCTTCGTCGAGGGCCATCCGCGTCCCGAGTACGTGGCCTGGGCCGAAGTCGAGCAGGTCGACTTCGACCGCCCGGCGGCGCTGGCCCCGCCGCTCGACGGGCGTCAGCACGCGGGCGAAGAAGCGCGTGAGCGCGAAGCGAGCCCGCCCCGTCCCGCTTCACGTCGTCGAGGGCGTCGAGTGGCTCGCACGGCTCGGCGATCATGGGCCGCCGGCGTCCGTCGGACGTGCGCTCCACCATCGTGACGTTGAGCCCAGCTCGAGATCGAACCGGACGCAGCCACGGCCGGCCGTCCGCGCCCTCCCCGAACTCGCCAGTCATGCCTCCGCCCGCCGTAGGTCCGGGCGCCTGACCTTCCACCCGACTTTGCCGGTATCGTGCCTCTGCCCCTGCCCCTTGATGCGCCGGCCGTCCTCGTGTTCTCCTGCTTCGTCCCGGAGCGCGCAAGCGAGGTCGACCCTTGAGATACGTGGAACTGGCCGCCGGGCCCTCTCTCGCGGACTGCGTGGAGTGCTTCTGGGCGCTCGAGGATGACGGGGATCCGGCCTGGGAGCGGGTGCTCCCCGACGGGCGGCCGGAGGTCGTGATCCACTTCGGCGATCCGTTCGTGCGGCGCGTGGAAGGACGCGTCGATCGGCAGACGCGAGCGCTCCTGGCCGGCAACGTGACGCAGGCCCTGCACCTGCGGCCGACGGGGACGGTGGGGATCGTGGGAGCGCGGCTGTTTCCGCACGCGATCCCCCGGCTGTTCGGCGCGCCCGGCCGCGAGTTCATCGATCAGGTGGTGCCGCTCGCGGACGTCGTCGGCCGGGACGGCCACGAGCTGGAAGGTCGCGTCGACGACGCGACGTCGGTCGGCGAGCGCGTCGCGCGGCTCGGCCGCTTCCTCGCGCGCGGCCGGGAGCGGTGGGGCGCGGGGGGCGGCGACATCGGACCCGTGGTGCGGCGACTGCTCGCGTCGTCCGGCGCGGGGTCGGTCGACGACGTGCTCTCGGGCGCCGGGACGGGCCGGCGTCAAATGGAGCGGCTGTTTCGTCGCGACGTCGGATGGGGACCGAAGCGGCTCCTGCGGGTGGTTCGGTTCCAGCGCGTGGTGGGCGAGCTGACGGCCGGCCGGCTCGTCGACGTCGCCGCGGTCGCGGCCCGGTGCGGCTACGCGGACCAAGCGCACCTCACGCGGGAGTTCCGCGAGCTCGCGGGCCTGCCGCCGCGCGCGTACCTGCGCGAGCGGCACGCGATGGCGGACCACTTCGCCGCGGCGAACCCCTGACGGAGGTTCGGACGCGATGGGCGGGGCGCTCGCTCGGCGGCGCGGCACCATTGCCGAATCGTGACCGCGGGTTCCGTCGCGGCAGCCGGGCCGCCGCCGCCGTGTCGCGTTTGTTCAAGACGCGCGCCGTCCCCGTCGGATACCACGTTCTCCTCAACGATCCGAAACCGGAGACTCCGATGCATTCCCCTCGATGGTGGTTCTTCCTGGCGGCAGCGGCCGCGGTGTCGATGATGAGCGTCGCGGCCGACGAGAAGGAGGACGAGACCGTCCTCTCCCACCTCGCCTGGCTCGAGGGCAAGTGGAGCGGCCCGTTCGAGGGCGGCACGTGGGAGGCGTGGTACACGTCTCCGTCGGCGGGGCTCATGATGAGCGCGAACAAGGAGATCAACGCGGGTCGGATCAAGATGTTCGAGTTCGAGCGGTTCACCGAGGAGGCCGGCGACGTCGTGCTCGTGCCGTACCCGAACGGCCGCGAGAGCGTGGAGTTCGAGCTCGTCGACTTCGATCCGAAGGTGAAGCGGGCGAAGTTCGTGAACGAGCAGCACGACTTCCCGCAGGAGATCGTCTACGCGTTGAAGGAGAAGGACCGGCTGGTCATCGACGTCTTCGCCACGCGGGACGGACATCGGTTCGGCTTCCAGTTGGAGCTGCGACGGACGAAGACCTGACTTCGTCGGGGCGGCCCGAGCCTCACGAGATGCCGCTTCGGCGGCGTGGCCGGGCGGGATGCGGCGGATCCGATCCGAGTCCCGGCCTTCCGTCGTGAGAGGCGGGCCCGTATGGTGCGCCCATGTCGAAGCCGAACCTCGCGGACGTGGTTGCCGCGCTCGAGGCGATCGCGCCGCTCGGGCTCGCGGCGGATTGGGACAACGTCGGTCTGCTGATCTCGCCGTCGCGCCCGCGCGCGGTCGGCCGGATCCTGCTCACGATCGACCTGACGTCGGCCGTCCTGAACGAGGCGATCTCGAGCCGGGCCGATCTCGTGGTGGCGTACCACCCTGCGATCTTCACGCCGCTTGCCCGCATCGGCGAACGTGGGGCCGTGGAGCGCGTGGTGCTGCGCGCGATCGAGGCCCGGCTGCCGATCTACTCGCCGCACACCGCGATCGATGCCGCCCCGGGCGGCGTGAACGACTGGCTGGCCGACGGCCTCGGCCCGTCGAGGCGGCGCGCGATCGAGCGGCCATCGATGAACGTCGACTTCGCGATGGGGCAGGACGACGATGGGGCGCCGCCGATCGCCGGCCAAGGGCGGCTCGTCGACCTCGATCGAGCGCGCGACGTCTCCGCGCTCGTGCGGCGCGTCAAGAAGTGGACGGGTCTCCAGCGCGTCCGCGTCGCCACCGCCGAACGGCACGCGGGCGGGGAGCCGGTGCGGCGCGTCGCGCTGTGCGCCGGGGCGGGCGGATCGGTGTTGTCGGACGTCGACGCCGACCTCCTGTGGACCGGCGAGATGCGCCACCACGACGTGCTCGCCGCGGTCGAGGCGGGGCGCAGCGTCCTGCTCTGCGATCACACGAACACCGAGCGCGGGTTCCTGCCGGTGCTGAAACGACGACTCGAGGAAGCGCTCGGAAGCGCGGTCCGGGTCGATGCCTCGCGCCGCGACCGGGATCCGCTCGTCGTCGTCTGACCGCCGCCGGGCGCCGCGCGGCCGACCGGGGTTCACTCCGCGGCCGGAACGAGCTCGTCGAGGAGGCGGAGCGTCGCGGCGGCGACGGCGCCGTAGAACCCGTCCGTCCCGGCCGCGGCCGCCAGCGCCCGCGCTCCCCACGTCAAGTGGCGGCGCGCGAGCCGCTCGGCGAGCTCGGGCCTCTCGAGCGCGAGCTCGGACCAGAGGATCAGGATGCATCCGAGGTGGTCGGGGGCGGCGCCGCGTGCCCCGGCCGCGAGCTCGCGGGCCGACGCGGCCGCGATCGCGCGCACGCCGAGCCCGGCATCCCCGTCGTAGCGGCCTTCGTCCCACAGCGACTGGACGGGAGGGAACGAGCCGTCCGGGTGGACGAAGAGGGTGCAGTAGCGGTGCGCCAGCGCGTCCACATCGTCGCGCTCCGGCGGCTCGATGCCGACGCGGCGAAGCGCGTCTCGGACCACCGGCTCGTTCAGCGTGGCGATCGCGTCGGCGTCCAGCTCGCGAACGAGCAGGCGCCCGAGCAGGTGCGCGGCCGCGGCGAGCCCGGAGTTCGAGCCGGCGCTCACGTGACGCGGCGGACGCGGACCACGGTGTCGTTGAACGCCTGCTGGCCCGAGATCGGGTCGGGCATGATCGGCAGCACGTGGTTCTGGGCCCAGCCGTGGCCGGTGTTCTTCACCCACTTCCTCGGGTCGCCGCCCGACCGGTCCTCCCACCACATGTTGCGCTCCCAGTCGGCGTCGCGCATCCCGCCCGCGTCCATCGCGTCGGACTCGCGGCCGAGGGCACGCTTCGCGGTGCCCATCGCGACGCTGGTGTAGGCGAAGTGTCCGAGGGAGTTGGAGATCGCGATCGCCTTCGGGTGCACCCCCCGCGTCAGCACCACGGGCAAGCGGAGCACGCCGCCCACTTCGCCTGCGCCGAGGCCGAGCTTCGGAGCGATCCGATCGACCGCCTTGCTGCGGCGCCCTTTCAGCTCGATGAAGTCGCCGTCCTTCAGGCCGAGCCTTGCCGCGGTGTCAGGGTGGATCCAAGCTGGGTTGCTGTGGACGATCTCGCTTAGCCACTTCAGGTTCGCGGTGCGGCCGTGGTTGTGGACGTTCCACTTGAACGACGTCATCACGAGCTCGTCGTCGGAGAGGTCGACGTGCTCATCGATCTGGAAGTACGTTGGCATCTCGGGGAGGTCGTACTCGTGACCCTTGTGGTGCGCGCCGCGGTTCTTGCCCTTGCTGTTGGCGAGGCGGGCGAGCGCGGTGACGTCCTCGTTGCGGCCGAGCATCGGGACGAAGATCGTCCGGACCTCGAGCTTCCGGCTCGGCGTCTTGAACCCGACCACCGGCGTGCCGCGGTGGAGGATGCCGATCCCGTTGCCGTCCTTGGTGATGATGCCGGTCGACCCGTCGGTGGACGCTCCCTCCATGTCCTTCGTCGAGAGCGGCTTCAGGTACGGCTCGTAGTAAGGCTTCTCCTGGGGGTCCTCGAACGCGCCTTCCTCCGCGAGGAACGCCATCGGCGAGTCGTATCGCGTCGCGTCGTACGGGACGGTCGCCGTCCACTTCTCCATGTACGCGCGGACGTCGGTGCCGTCGGGGTACCACTCCTCCATGCCGCCGCCGAGACGGAGCGCGAGGGCCGCGAAGATCTCCCGGACGTCTTTCGCCTCTCCGAGCGGCTCCACCATCGGCCGGCGCATCGAGAGGTACGGCTTCAGGTTGTAGGCGCCGCGCGCGTCGACGTCCCAACGCTCCATGAACGTCGACCAGGGCAGCACCATGTCGGCGAACGTCGCGGTCTCGTTCAAGAACGGGTTGATGCAGACGTGGAAGCCGATCTTCCCCTCGTCCTGCAGGACGGTCCGCGTGACGTCCATCTCCGGCCACGTCAGCGGCGAGTCCAGGTTGTAGGTCATGTAGACCTGGATCTTCGCGCGGTCCTGAGCGAGGTAGTGATAGACGATCTCGCCGACCTTCATCGAGTTCCAGACGTTCGAGAGCACGAACTCCGGCGGATCGGCGAGGAGCGACGGAGCCTTCGCCTTGGGCGGCATCTTGGGCGGCGGGAACCGCTTGGAGTCGGTGGCGCCGGTGTACATCCAGCAGAAACCACCCGGCTTGCCGACCGAGCCGACCAGGACGTTCAAGAGGATGATCGCGCGGTCGTTGTACCACCCGTTGACGTGCGCGCTGCTCCCGCGGTTGCACATCGTCGTGCAACGGGGGGCGGCGGCCGCGAACTCGCGCGCGATGCGACGAATCGTGCCGGCCGGGATCGAGCTCACCTTCTCCGCCCACTCCGGCGTGAACGACTCGATCGCGCTCCAGAGCTCGTCGATCGAGCAGTTCGCCCAGTCGCCGAAGAAGGACTCGTCGTGGAGCTTCTCCTTCACGAGAGTGTGCGCCATCGCGAGGGCGACGGCGCCGTCCGTGCCGGGGAACGGCATGAAGAACTCATCGCTGTTGCCGGCGGTGTTCGACATGCGAACGTCGAACGTGACGAGCTTGGCGCCGTTCTCGAAGCGGCCGCGCTGGATCCGCTGGGCGCCGGCCACGTGACCCTGGTGCGCCTCGAACATGTTGGAGCCGAAGTTGAGGATGTACGTCGAGTGCTCGTAGTCGCCGAGGTCCCAGTCGGACTCGAACAAGTACGTCAGCGCGGCGGCGCGCCGGCCGGCCGAGCAGAGACCGCGGTGGTTCAGGTGCGTGTTGGTGCCGAACGCGGAGAGGAAGCGTGTCGTCGCGTCGGGGGTTCGGTTGCGACCCTGATGGAACGCGAACTCCTCCAGCCGTCCCGACTCGCGCACCGCGTTCAACCGCTCGGCGATCTCGTCGTAAGCCTCGTCCCACGTGATCCGCTTCCACTTCCCCTCGCCGCGCGCGCCGACGCGCTTCAGCGGGTGCAGCAGGCGTTCGGGATGGTATTGGTGGTTCAGCGCGGACTGGCCGCGCGCGCAGAGCCGGCCGCGCGAGTTCGGGTCGGCCGGGTTTCCTTCGACCTTGATGATGCGGCCGTCCTTCACGTGCCCGGTGATCCCGCAGACCGTCGAGCAGAGCTGGCACATGCCGTGCACTCGGGTCGTGGCGCGGTACTTGTTCGGGTCGGGAAACGCGTGCTTTCGGTCCGGTCCCGGCAGCCGGCAGACGCCGGGCATGTGGACGTCGCCGACCTCGTACGGCGTACCCGCGCCGCGCTTCCAGACCTCGAGGCTCTCCTCCTTGGACGCGGGCGCACGGCCGTCCTGGCGCGTGGTGCTGCACGCGGACGTCGCGCCGACGGCGCCAAGCGCGGCCGAGAGCTCGAGGAACGCGCGGCGCGACGTCGACGCGGGACGCTCGTCGGGCCGGCTCATTCCGCACCCCCTTTCTTCCACTCGTACACGCTGTACGCGTCGTTGTGGTAGCTCTGCCCCTCGCGCGGCACCTTCGGCTCCCATGCGCGGACCGGGCGGTCTTTCGTGCTCGCGAACCACATGCGCGGCTTCGTCCCCTTCTCGGGGCGGAGCTGCTCGAGCGCGTCGTCGGCCGCGAGGCGCTCCTTCATTTTCGAGACGGCTGAGTCGGGGTCGTTCAGGTCGCCGAAGTAGAGCGCCTCGCTCGGACAGGTCGCCACGCACGCGGGCTCCATCCCCGCCTCGACGCGGTGCGTGCAGTTGTGGCACTTGACCGCCTGGTTGGCGACCGGGTCGATGTAGATCGCGCCGTACGGGCAGACGTCGCGGCAGGCGCCGTGGCCGGAGCAGACGTCGTAGTCGATCTGCACCGAACCTCCGGGACCCTTGGCGAGCGCGCCGCACGGGCACGCCTTCAGGCACGGAGCGTCCTCGCAGTGCTGGCACGCCATCGGGACCATGAGGCGCGCGAGGCCGCCGCTCGGCTTCTCGTAATCGTGGTAGATCGTCTGCCGGATGTAGCGGCCGAGAGGAACGTCGTTCTCGGCCTTGCACGCCACCTCGCACCCGTGGCACCCGAAGCAGCGACGCGTGTCGACGACCCAGCCGTACCGTTTGCCGTCGTCGGGCGCTTTCATCCGATCGCGCCAGAACTCCTCGGCGAGGAACGGGTCGCCGCCCTGGCCGTCGGCGGCGGATACCGATTGCGCGGCGACGGCGCCGGCCCCGAGCGCCGCGCCGCCGGCGAGGAACGTCCGCCGGTCGACGCGAGGCTGGTCGGCGCCGCTCGTCTCCTCGGAACCGCGGCAGCCGCAGCGTCCGTCGTTCGAACACCCGTGTTCGCTCATGCGTGCCTCCTGTCGACCGCGGCGGAAGGAGGCGGGAGTCAGCGCATTCTTCGCGAGCGCACGACCGTGCCTCTACACCGAGGTGGAGCCGGTCAGGTGAATGCCGTCGCGAAACTCAGATGGGGGCGGGCCGAAGCTGGGTGAGTCTCGCACATGGGCGTCAAGGTAGAGGAGGCGCCGCGCGCTGTCCATCCCGCGCGCCGCGCCGGTAGGATCGACTCGATGCTCGGGTTCGTCGAGCTCGAGCGCCGCGCTACGGGGCGGCGACGACGATCGCGCCGAGCTCGACCGGCTCGCCCGGGCGTCCGATCGGCCGCGCCGCGACGTGGAGCTCGGCGACGAACGCGCCCTTCCCGTCGATCAGCCGGATCCGGCCTCCGGCGGAGTCGACCTTGGTTGCGTACGGCCCGGCGGACGCCACGGCGCCGCGGTCGATGACGCCGACGCTCGGCGACCAAGTCTCGAACGTCGAACCGTTCTCGATCGCCGCCGCGTCGACCCGGAAGCGGCCGATTGCGGCGGCACGGAGCTCGACGAAGAACGTGACCGGCGGCGACGCCACTGTCGCCGACGGAAGGTCGAGCCGCGCGGGCAGGTAGGGCGTGCTCCAGTCCGGACGGAGCACGACTTGAACGTCGTCGGCGTGTGCGTCGGACGGCGTCGGACCGACGGAGATCCACGCCCAGCCGTTTCCGTCGGTCATGCCGCGCCCGACGCAGGCACCGGCGATCATCGCTTCGAGCAGCACCCCGGAGACCGTCTCCCCGCGCGGCCCCGTGACCCGAACGTCGATCCACGTCGCGTCGCGAGGCCGCGGCGTCGCGGGCGGACGCAGGAGGACGTGAGCCGACTCCGCCACGTCGAGGCCGGCGGCGCGCTCGATCACGATCTCGTCGGCGCACTGCTCCGCGACGAGGCGGACCTCGTGCGCGGGAGCGAACGGATCGTTCCGGGCGTCGCGAACCCGAACGAGGAACAGCCCCGCGACCGGAGTCCGGATCCTCCCCGTTCCCCGGGCGTCCGTCTCGATCGAGTCGGCCGGCAGCCACGGGTCGACCCAGACCGAGACGACCTGCTGCGTCAACGGCGCCCCGGCGCCGTCCGTGACCCGTACGCGCCGCGGCTTCGCTGGGACGGAGCAGACGGTGATCGGAGATCGGCGCGTCTGGTAGAGCAGCGTCGCCCCGAGTCGGTCGGGGGCGCGCGGGCGCGCGTGGACGTCGAAGACGTCCGCGGTGCCGGTGACGAGGTGGAGCTGCCCCGCCGCGTCGGTGTCGAGCGCGCGCGACCAGCGTCGACGTTCGGCGTCGAACCAGTGCATCGTCCCCGCTCGTCCCGCCTGGTGCTCCCGATCGACGAGGTGGAGCTGCCCCGTGCCGCCGCCGGCCGCCGCGGCCACGTCGTCGAGGTCGATTCGGACGACGCTGGTGCTTCCCGCCGCGAATGCGTACGCGCGGAAGACGGGCGCGACGCCGGCTCCGGGTTCGACGAGGACGTGAAGCACCCCCTCGGACTCGAACGTCGCGAACCCGTTGCCGTCCGTCGTACGTCGTTCGAGCGGGACCGCACCGTGATCCTCCACCCCGAACCACGTGACGGGAATCCCGACCAGCGGCGCTCCGCCACGGTGGACGTGCACGCCGGGTCGGGGGCGGGGAAACGCGCAGACGAGCACGACGACCGTCGTGGCGAGCGCGATCCACGCCGCCGGCCGGATCGCGTCGGGACGCTTCGTGCACAAACGGCTCACCGGCCCTCCTTCGCGCCCGACCCGGCGAGCGCGGACTGCGAATCGATCCAGCGGCGCTGCGTCTCGATCGATTCGAACTCGGCGCGGAACGCCTCGGCGGCGCTTCGATCGTCATCGGACGAGTCGTCGGCGCGCGCCTCCCCGCGCTCGGGCGTACCGTCGTGCGGCCCGGCGCGCCCGTCGACGGCGCCGTCCGCGGCGTCCGCGCCGTCGGCTCCGCCGGCGTCACGACGAACCGGAGCGCCGCGGCTCGCCGTCGGTTCCCGCCCGCGGGCCCCGACGACGCGCGGGAACTCGTCCTGGAAGCACTCGAGCCCGCCGGAGTCGCTCACGAGCTCGAGCAGGGCGAGGACGTCCGCGTCCACCGTCGGGTCGGAGCAGATCGCGCGCGCCTGCGCGAACCATTCCGCCGCGTCGTCGCGGCGTCCGCGGTGCAGCAGGATCAGCCCTTTCAGCCGCGCGAGAAGGGCTCGCGACCGCGCCGTGTCGGCCGGCTCGTCCGGCACGAGTGCGAACAGGCGCCGGTCGAGGCACTGCTCCGCGTCGTCGAATCGACGCGCGCGCAGGTGGCCGATGACGCGATCGCGGCACGCCTCGAGCTCGATCGCCTCGGGCGCAAGAAGCCGCGCCGCGCGTTCGTCGAGGCGCGTCGTACCGAGGCGCGCGTAGATCTCGGCGAGCTTCCCCTTGATCCAGACCCGGCGGAACTCGTCTTGAACGGATCCCGGCGAGGCGCACGTGACGACGTAGACCAAGAACGTCGAGGCCACGAGCAGTGCCGCGAAGACGAACGCGCGCCACGTCGGCGGTCCGGCCTCCCGCGCCGGCGCGGGCGGCGCCGGCGCCGCGAGCGGAGCCGGTCGATCGCCGGGCGCCGACGGCACGACCGAGTCGCCTTGCCTCGCGATCTGGTCGGCGAGGCGGTCGACCTCGTCGCGCCAGTTCGGTCCGCTCACGTCGAAGTCGGGGAGCGCGGCCAAGCCCGCCGGATACCACGCGCCCTTCGGGTCGAGTCGGAGGACGACGAGGCGCTCGTGTAAGAGCGCGTCGGACGTCTCCAGCTCGGTCCACTTGCTCGCCTTGGAGTGCTCGCTGATGAAGTAGGCCACGCATGCCGAGTGTTTCAAGCCGTGCTCGATCTTGCTCTGCAAGCGATTCCACGGGCGGACTTCGTCCTGGTCCCACCAGACACCGACGTGCCGGGCCCGGAGATGCATGATCATGGGACCGACGCGTGCACGGTCGGACTTCTCGTACGCGGCGTACAGGTGCCAGAGGTACCGGTGCCAATGGATCTTCGCCGAGCCGGGGACCCCGCCTTCGTCGCTCGCGTTCCCCGAACTGGACATACCCGAACTCCCGCCGGCTGACCGACTCCCGTCGACTCTTCCTTGTTCGGCCGTGCCACGATCCACCCTTGAGCCGAAGAGGCCCGGCGTGAACGAGTCGTCGGACGTCGCGCCGGCGTGCGAGACGGCGCGGCCGCCGGCGCCGCCGTCGTGTGCTCTCGCGTGCTCCGCGTGGAGCGCCGGCCCGCGCGGCGGCCGCCGCTTGAGCCCCCGGGAACCGGCGGCCGATACTGGAACGGCCGATCGCCGGAAACCATAGTGGCGCCATGACGAACAAGACCGAACCCGACGGCGAGCGCCGGCGGGGGATCGCCCCGCTCCTCGTCGCGCAGTTCTTCGGCGCGTTCAACGACAACGTCTGGAAGATGCTGGTCATCCTCCTGTCGAGCCGCGTCCTCGTCGACCTCGCGCCGGCCGCGCGCGAGTCGGCCGCGCAGACGCGGACGATGCTGGCCTTCGTCGTTTTCACGATCCCGCTGATGCTCTTCTCGTTGCCGGCCGGCACCCTGGCGGACCGTGTGTCGAAGCGGACGGTCATTCTCTGGTTGAAGGGGGTCGAGCTGCTGCTGCTCGCCGCCGGCACCGCCGCCCTCTTCGTCGCACCGGGCGGGGTCGTCTTCCTGTTCGTCATCCTCGGGCTGATGGGGCTGCAGAGTGCGATCTTCAGCCCGGCGAAGTACGGCATCCTGCCCGAGTTGGTCCCGCACTCGCGGCTCTCCGCGTCGAACGGAATGCTCGAGCTCTGGTCGTTCGTCGCGATCGTAGGCGGGACGGCCCTCGGTCCCGTGCTCGTCGAACGGGCCGGGGACGCCGCGTGGATCGCGGGGCTCGTCGTCTGCGGGTTCTCGCTGCTCGGGCTGATCGCGGCGGCCCGGATTCCGCCCGTTCCCGCCGCGCGCTCCGAAGGGGGGATGACGCGGACCATCGGCGCGGCCGTCGCGATCGTGCGCGCGGATCGAGCGCTCTTCCTCGCGATCGTCGGCGCGGCTTGGTTCTGGGCCATCGCGTCGCTGCTCGGGCAAGACCTGATCGTCTACTCGCAGTCCGTTCTCGAGCTCGGGGAGCAATGGACGGGCGCGCCGCTCGCACTGTTCGCGGTCGGCGTCGGCGCCGGCAGCGCGCTCGCCGGGAAGCTCTCCGGCGAGAAGGTCGAGCTCGGCCTCGTGCCGCTCGGCGCAGTCGGGCTCGGGCTCGCGACGCTCGCGTTCGGCGCCGTCGGACCTGGCGTCGTCGGGACGTGCGTCCTGATGGGGGTGATGGGGCTGTTCAGCGGGTTCCTCCTGGTCCCGTTGAACGCGCTCCTGCAGTGGCGCTCGCCGCGCGAGCACCGCGGCGCCGTGATCGCGCTGTCGAACGTCGTCGTCTTCGGCGGCATGCTCGTGGGCTCGCTCGTCGGCTGGGGGCTCGCGACGACCGCGCTCTCGGCGCGCGGGATCATCGTCGCCGCCGCGGTGATCACGCTGTTCGGTACCGCGTGGGCGGTCTGGCTCCTGCCCGAGGCGTTCCTCCGTCTCGTCATCTTCCTGTTCACGCACACCGTCTACCGGCTGCGCGTGCTCGGCCGCGCGAACGTCCCCGAGACGGGCGGCGTGCTGCTGGCGCCGAACCACATGTCGTTCGCGGACGGGCTGTTCCTGATCGCGACGATCGATCGGCCGATCCGATTCATCGTCGACGAGGGGCAATTCAACCGGCCGATCGTGAAGCCGTTCCTGAGGCTCCTGCGAGCGATCCCGATCGCGGCGAGCGGCGGGCCGCGCGGGATCCTGAAGGCGCTGCGCGAGGCCGGGCGCTACCTCGACGAGGGCGAGGTCGTGTGCATCTTCCCCGAAGGGCAGATCACGCGGACCGGCGCGCTCCTGCCGTTCCGGCGCGGGCTCGAGCGGATCGCGAAGGGGCGCGACGCGACGATCGTGCCGGTCCACCTCGACCGCGTGTGGGGGAGCATCTTCAGCTACGCGGGTGGACGGTTCCTCACCAAGCTGCCGGAGCGGATCCCCTACCCCGTGACGATCTCGTTCGGTGCGCCGATGCCGTCCGCGACGTCGCTGTTCGAGGTGCGGCGCGCGGTGATGGATCTCGCGGAGCGCGCCTGGCAGGAGCGGCGCGGCGACCGCGTGCCCCTCCACCGCATGTTCCTCTCCGTGGTGCGACGGCGTCCGTGGCGCTTCCTCTTCGCCGACCAGGCCCGCGCGAGCGTCTCGCGTCTCGCCGCGTTCGCGGGATCGATCGCGTTGGCGCGCGCGCTGCGGGCGAAGTGGATGGGCGCCGAGTGCGTCGGCGTCCTCCTCCCGCCGTCGGTCGGCGGCGCGATGGCGAACGTCGCCGCTTCGATCGCGGGGAAGACGAGCGTCAACCTGAACTACACGGCGGGCGACGCCAACCTCGCCTCCGCGGTGAAGCAGTCCGGCTTGACGACGGTGCTGACGAACCGCGTGTTCCTCGAGAGGGTCGGCGTGACGCTGCCCGACTCGGTCGAGGTGATCTGGATCGAGGACGTGGCGAAGGGGATCTCGGGTCGCGAGCGCTTTCTCTGCGCGCTCCGCACCCTGTTCGTGCCGGTGCGCCTCATCGAGCGCGCGTGCGGCGCGACGCGGCCGATCGAACTCGACGACGTGGCGACCGTCGTCTTCTCGAGCGGCAGCACCGGCGAGCCGAAGGGCGTCATGCTCACCCACTTCAACCTCGACAGCAACGTCCTTTCCGTCGGTCAGGTGTTCCGGCCGTCGAAGGACGATCGCCTGCTCGGGATCCTCCCGCTCTTCCACTCGCTCGGGACGATGTCGCTCTGGTTCGCGATCAACCACGGCTTCGGCGTCGTCTTCCACGCGAACCCGCTCGACGCGATCGAGATCGGACGGCTCGTCGAACGCTACCGCGTGACTCTCCTGCTGGCCACGCCGACCTTCCTGCAGATCTACCTGCGCCGCTGCTCGCCCGAACAGTTCGGTTCGCTGCGCATCGTGATGGCGGGGGCGGAGAAGCTGACCGATCGGCTGCGCGACGAGTTCACCGAGACGTTCGGCGTGCGCCCGCTCGAGGGCTACGGGGCGACCGAGTGCTCGCCCGTCATCGCGGTCGGCGTGCCGTCGTTCCGGGCGCCGGGCTTCTTCCAGACCCTCGCGAAGAAGGGGTTCGTCGGCCCGCCGGTGCCGGGCGTCACGGTGCGCGTCGTCGACCCCGACACGTTCGTACCGGTGGAGCCGGGCGCGCCCGGACTGTTGCTCGTGCGCGGCCCCAACGTGATGAAGGGCTACCTCGGACGGCCCGACCTCACCGCGAAGGCGATCCGCGACGGCTACTACGTCACCGGCGACATCGCGCTCGTCGATGAGGAGGGGTTCGTCAAGATCACGGATCGACTCGCGCGGTTCTCCAAGATCGGCGGCGAGATGGTCCCGCACGGCAAGGTCGAGGAGGCGCTGCACGAGGCGTTCGGCGACTCCGGCCAGCAACGGTTCGCGGTCACGGCGATCGAGGACGAGAAGAAGGGTGAACGGCTCGCCGTCCTCACGACCGTCGCCGCGGCGGAGATCCCGCCGGTCCTCGAGCGGCTCGCGCGACAAGGGCTGCCGAACCTGTTCATCCCCCGCAAGGACTCGTTCGCCACGGTCGACGCGCTCCCGGTGCTCGGCACCGGCAAGTTGGACCTCCGCGAGGTGCGGCGCATCGCGAAGGAACGACTCTCGAGGGAACCCATCGCGTGAAGAAGGCGCTCCTCGTGCTCCTGCCGATCGTGCTGCTTTGCGGCGTCGACCAGGCGGTGCGCTGGACCGCGATGAGCGACGGCTGGTTCCTCGGGCGGCGCGTGACGCCGTTCGTGCCGCCGATCTTCAACTCGGAGCAGGCGGCCGCGCTCGACCGCCTCCGTCGCACCGCGGCGGGCGAGCCGGACGCCCCCCGGCACGTCGCGTTCGACGCCGACCTCGGGTGGACGACGCGTCCGGGCTTCGCGGCGCCCGACGTCTCGTACGACGCCGACGGCGCGCGCGTCTCTCCGGCGCCCGACGGCGCGCGCGCGACGAAGACCCTCGTCGTCGTCGGCGGGTCGTTCACCCACGGCGACGAGGTGAAGGACGCGGAGGCGTGGCCCGCGCTCGTCGACGCGGCGCGCGACGATTGGCGCGTCGCGAACCTCGGCGTCGGCGCGTACGGCCTCGACCAGGCGCGCATGCGCTACCTGAAGGACGGCCGGCGGCTCGCGGCCGACGAGGTTTGGCTGGGACTGATGCCGTCCGCCACGCTCCGCGTGGTGACGCAGTACCGCCCCGCGCTGCGGCACCAGGATCCGTCCGTCGCGTTCAAACCGCGTTACCGTTGGGACGGGCCCGGCCGGCTCGAGGTCGTGCCGAACCCCGCGCGGACGATCGCCGACGTCGTCGACCTCGTGACGAACGCGAACGGAGCGTCGTTCTGCGCGGCAATGAACGGGAACGACCATTGGGTGTCGCGATCCCCCGGCGCGTATCGACCGCATTGGATGCAATGGACGGCGATCGGGACGCTGGTCCAGACCCGGCTCGAGGGCCAAGGCCGCGAGCCCGAGTCGATGCTCGAGGACGAGGGCCACGAGCTGTTCCGTCTGATCGTCGCGATCGTCCTCGCGCTGCGGGACGACGCGCGCGAGGACGGCGCGTCGTTCCGATTGCTCGTGCTGCCCGACGGGCGCTCGCTCGCGCGGCGGGCGGAGAGCGGCCGAGCGTACTGGGAGGGCGCCGTCGGCGCGCTGCGGAACCAAGGAGTCGAGGTCACCGATCTGTCCGATGCCCTCGTCGACGCGGGCGCGCGCGCCGACCGATCGCTCTGGATGCCGGGCGGACACTACTCGGCGAAGGGGAACGCCGTGGTGGCGGGGGCGGTGGGGGGGCTGCTGGGGGAGTAGGAGGACCTTTGGGCTCGCGCAAGGACGGCGCGTCGATGAGCACGGGGCCAACTTAGGCGAACGGCGGGGTGGGGGGCCACTCCGCGCTCGACGAGTTCTCGTCGCGGCTCAAGCAGACGGATGGCGGCGGGCTCGTCTCGGCTTGCTCGGGCGGCCGCTCTTTTCATCCACTCTGTGGTCGCTATCGTCCCCGCATGGCCCACGACCTCCAGTCCTTCCTGCGCGTGCTCGAGTCCGAGGGGGAGCTGGTCCGAGTGACGGCGTCCGTCTCGCCGCTCCTCGAGATCAGCGAGATCGCCGACCGCCAGAGCAAGATGCACTGTGTGCGCGAGAGCCGTTACGCCTCGGCGTTCGATCCCGGACGCGCTGATCTCGGCGGGCGCGCGCTCTTGTTCGAGAACGTGGTCGGTTCCGACTTCCCGCTCGCGATCAACGTGTTCGGCTCCTACCGCCGCGCGGAGCGGGCGTTCGGGCGGCACGAATCGGGCGGGTTCGAAGCGCTCGCGGCCCGCATCGGGTCGCTGACGAAGCCCGAGCCGCCCTCGTCCCTGGGGCAGGCGATCCGGAAGGCGCGCGAGCTGCTGCCGCTGCTCCGGGTGCCGCCGCGAATGGTTCGACGCGGCATCTGCCAGGAGGTGGTGCGGCGGACCGACCGGGGCGAGGTCGACTTGACGCGCCTGCCGATCCCGAAGTGCTGGCCGCTCGACGGCGATCCCGTCGCGGTCGGCTGTCCGATGACGCCGGAACAGGCGGGGACGGCGGCGGGCGCCGGCCGCTACGTCACGTTCGCGGGGGTCCACACGATCCACGCCGACGACGCGGGCATCCTGAAGCCGAAGAGCCACAACATCGGCATGTACCGCGCGCAGCTCATCGACGCGACCCACCTCGCGATGCACTGGCACATGCACCACGACGGCGCCGCGCACTGGCGCTCCTGGAAGCGGAAGGGCGCGCCGATGCCGATCGCGCTCGCGCTCGGCGGCGAGCCGGTGATGCCGTACGCGGCGACGGCGCCGCTTCCGCCGGGGATCAGCGAACTGCTGATGGCGGGGTTCCTGAACGGGCGCGGGATCCCGCTCGTCCGCTGCGTCACCGTCCCGCTGCGGGTGCCGGCGAACAGCGAGATCGTGATCGAGGGGTACGTCAGCACCGCGTGCGGTTCGATCGGCTACGATCCCCGTTCGGGCGAACCGCTCGGCGACGGCGCGGTCTTCGAGGGCCCGTTCGGCGACCACACCGGCTTCTACTCGCTCCCCGACCGCTACCCGATCGTCGAGGTGACGGCGGTCACGCACCGGCGCGGCGCGGTCTACCCGACGACGATCGTCGGCCTCCCGCCGCAGGAGGACTACTACCTCGGCAAGGCGACCGAGCGGATCTTCGGTCCGCCGCTCCAGCTCCTCATCCCCGACCTCGTCGACTATCACCTGCCGCGGTTCGGCTGCTTCCACAACTGCGCGTTCGTGAAGATCGACAAGGAGTATCCGCTGCAGGCGCGGCGCGTGATGGCGTCGGTGTGGGGCGCGGGGCAGATGGCGTGGACGAAGCTGATCGTGGTGGTGGACGAGGACGTCGACGTGCACGACGAGCCGGCGGTGCTGCGGGCGCTGTTCGAGCGGTGCCACTTCGGCCGCGACCTCGAGAGCATGAACGGCCCGCTCGACATCCTCGACCATGCGGCGCCGCGGCTCGGCGCGGGGACGAAGCTCGGCTTCGACGCCACGCGCGCGATCGCGGGCGAGGAGGTGAACGGCGTCACCGTCGACGAGGCGCCGCGCGTCGTCGAGGTGACCGACGCGGCTGCGGCGCGGCTGCGAGAGCGGCTGATCGGGACCGCGAGGATCAACGGCGTCGCGGTGCCCGCCGTCGGCCGCGGTCGCCTCGTCGTGGTCAGGGTCGCGAAGGCCGCGGCCGGCGACGGCGCGCGCGCGATCGAAGCCACGTGGGACCAGGCGGGGGACCTGCCGATCGACTGCGTCGTCGCGATCGACGGGGAGCGCGACGTGAACGACCTCGAGCACGCGCTCTTCCTCCTGTGCGCGAACGCGGATCCGGGGCGCGACCTCCATCGTCGCGCCGAGAGGATCGGTTTCGACGCGACGCGGAAGATGGGGGGCGACGCGCGGCTCGGGATGGGAGTGCGCGACTACCCGCCGATCCTCGAGATGTCGGAGGAGATCCGCGCGCGGGTCGACGCGCGCTGGAGCGAGTACGGCTTTCGGGACGGCGCGGGTTGAAGCGACCGCCGGCGGTCCCTCATCCGACCGAGAGTGCGGCCGCCGTCGCGACGAGCCCCGCGATCGCCAGGCACAACAGTCCGAGCGGGAGCTGCGATCGGACGTGGTCCATCAAGTCGCACCCCGAGAAGAGCGAGCTCAGGATCGTGGTGTCGGAGACTGGGGAGCACTGGTCGCCGAAGATCGCGCCCCCGAGCATCGCGCCGAACGCGACGCACAGGTAGGTCGCGTCCGGCGACGTCGCCGCCACGAGGGGGAGGAGCGACGGAAGCACGACAGCGAGCGTACCGAGCGACGTACCGGTCGCGAACGCGAGCGCACTGGACGCGAGGAGGAGCAGCGCGGGGAGGAGAGGGGCCGGGACTCCGTCGCCGATCGCGGCGACGACGAACGCGCCGGTCCCGACGCGCGTCGTGACGTCGCCGAGCGTGACGGCGAGGGCGAGCACGACGATGCCGGGGATCATGCGGCGGCAGCCGGCGACGAACGCGGCCGCGATTCCCCGCGTGCGCATCCCTTTCGCCCGCGCGGTGATCGTGAGAGCAGCGAGCGCGAGCGGGAACGCGATCTCGAGGCGCGGGGATCCGCCGTACGCGTACGAGACGACGGCCGTGCCGAACAGGAGCGCGAGCGGGACGAGGATCTCCGCCGCCCCGGCCTGGTATCCCGGTTCGATCACGCCGAGCCGCGCGTCGACCGACGCGTCGAACGGCGCGGCGTCGTCGCCGTCGAGGCGCCCCTCGTGGCGGGCGCGGGTCCGGGCTGCGGCCAGGCGTGCGCCGGTCCATGGCATCCACCCGCGCGCGACGAGGAGCGCGACGGCGACCATCGCGATCGAGTAGACGTTCCACGGGATCGCCTGGAAGAAGAGCGCGACCGCCGAGGAGTCGTCGGAGAGGGCGGGGACCGTCCCCGTGATGAGCGCCGCGACGAGGAGCGGCCACGCGTTCAGCGGGATCACCGTCACCACCGGAGAAGCGGTGGCGTCGACGACGAACGAGAGCTCCTCGTGCGAGACGCGGTGCGCGTCGGTCACCGGTCTCGCGCAGAACCCGGCGAGCGCCGCGCTGACCGTGCCGCCCTGGTGGATCACGATCCCGGCCGACCAGGCGAACACCAGCGCCGAACGGGGACCGCGCACGAGCCGCCGCGCGAGGGACGCGGCGAGCACGGAGATGGCGCCGGTTCGCTGCCACAGTCCCATCATGCCGCCCAGGCCGAGGAAGTAGACGACGAGGATCAGCGCGAAGCTCCGGGACGCGAGGGCGGGAATGAAGAACCTGGTGATCGGGTCCAGGTCGCGCGGGTCGTGGGAGCGGAGGAACAGCACCACGCCGCCCGTCGCGACGCCGAGCAGGAGCGACAGCACGACGCGTCGCGTCGCGAACGCGAGCAGCAGGGTCACGAGGGGGGGAAGGAGAGCCGCGGGGCCTGTCTCCATACGTGGGAGCGCGCCGGTCGGTCGATCAGCCGGCGAGCACCTTCACGGTCTTCCCGACGGTGTCGAGCATCCGCCGCAGCTCGTCGTAGTCGGGATGCTTCATCCGGATCCACGCGTTCGCCATGTACCCCGCCTCGACCGGCTGGGTCTTTTTCCCTTCGGGAGGCAGGTGGTAGTCGATGATCCACTCGCCGAACGAGCGGCGGATCTCGTCGAGGCCGGTGTAGCCGCGGATCGTACCGTCCGCGGTGGGGCGCAGGTTGATGATCCCGGCCGCGAAGCGCTGCGACCGCTTCTGCGACGGCCGGCCGTGGACGATCGCGTGCGCCCACTCGCGGTAGAGGTCCATGTCGTTGCTCGCGCAGTACAGGTCCCACGCGCCGACTCCGGGCGGACGGCAGCCGATCTCGGAGAACTTCAGCCCCTTCGGCCCATAGAACCACTCCATGTGCGTGGCCGACGTGCCGATGCCGAGCGCCTCGATCACCTTCTTCCCCATCGCGCGCGCCTCCTCGTACCCGGGGTCGGAGAGGCGGTTGGTCGCGATGAACTGCGGCGAGATCCAGCGCGTCCGCATCGCTTCGAGCACGTTCGGATAGTAGTGCGTCGCGAACTCGTGCACGACCTCCCCGTCGATGCAGAGCGTGTCGTAGAACCCCTCGTGCCCCTCGATGAACTCCTCGACCGCGACGGAGTGGCCACGGTCGACCCACGAGTCGCGGATCGCCTGCTCGAGCTGCTCGTCGTCGTCGCACCGCGTCGCGCCCGACGCGCCGGCGCCGTCGCGCGGCTTGAGGATCACCGGATAGCCGACGTCGGCCACGAACGCGCGCACCTCTTCGGGCGACGACGCCCCAGTCGACATCGCGCACGGCACGCCGGCGTTGCGCAGCGCTTCCTTCATCGCGGGCTTGTCGCGGCACAGGTACGCGGTCTCGACCGTCGTACCCGGGATGCCGCACTGCTTGCGCACCTTGGCGACGGGGAGGATGTGCGCCTCGATCGTCGTCTCGAGCCGGTCGACCCACCCCTGCGCCTGGATGCGGCGCACCGTCTCCAGCATCTCGGCCTCGTTGCAGACCGAGCCGACCTGGACGTATCCGCCGAGCCAGCTCTTCAGGTCCGCGTCGAACGCGTCGGACGGCGCCTCGCCGATGCCGGTCACCCTCGCCCCGACCTGATGGAGGCCGCGGACGAACTCGCGCTGGTTGCGGGGGAAGAACGGCTCGACGAGGAGGACGTGCATGGCGGCGATCCCGGCGGGACGTGGAACGGTCACCAGCGTAGTCCAGCCGCCACGAATGTGCGAGCGATCGAGCCGTGGATTCGGCCCTGCTCCGGAGCGCGATCCCGTCCGCTCTCTCCCGGCTCTCTTCCGGCCGGCGGCGGATCTTCCGGGCTCGGCGCGTTCGCCACCCGATCGCGTTCACATTCGTGAGGCGGGCGACTGCTTCGGTTCGACGCCGCTGCGTCGCTTGCTGCTGCGTCTCGAAGCGGCCGCGGTCATCCGAGCCCGCCCGTGCGGGCGCGTGGCGAGATGCAAAACCCTGGCGCGTGCACGGGTTCGGCGCTCGCCGCGGTTCTCGTCGGCGCACGGCATTCGAGTTGCGGTTGCTGACGCGCTCCGACGCGTCGGAGGCCCGAGCGGGTGGCCCGCGTCACCCTTTCCCGACAAAACCCGGGGAGGGCCGAACGACGACAATCGGGACGCGGGTGACCCGCTCGGGCCTCCGACCGGTCTATCGCCCGAGGATCGAGCCGGCGAACGGGATCTCCTTCGCCGGCTCGTCGGGGTGGTCGGCCAGGACGCGGATCGTCCCCTTGAAGAAGCGCGCGTTCATCTGGTCCGACACGGTCACGTTGATCTTGTAGCTGACGCCCTCCTCGACGGTCTCGACCGCGGTCGCGATGAACGGCTTGACGAGCGAGTCGACCTCGACCGCGGTGATGCGGTAGGGCACCGAAGGGTCGGTGTTCGTGACCACGATCTGGCGCGTGTGCGCGTGTCCGGCCACGAGGCGCTTGAAGTCCACGAGCTGCGAGTTGAACGGGTTCTTGGTTTCGAAGCGCACTGGTGACGAGACGTTCGCGGCGACGGTGAGCTTCAGGGGGTCGAGCCGCTCGTGGTCGGTGCGGATGAGCAGCGTCGTCGAATGGTTGCCGGCCGGGGCGTCCTTCGCGACCGAGACCTTCACGCGCCAGGCCGCGCCGTTCTCGTCCTCGATCTTCTCGAGCTCCGCGCCGAACACTTCGTTCTCGTTCTCCACGCCGGTCAGCGTCATGTCGATGCCCGGCGAGACGCGAACGATCGACTCTCGCGTCGCTCCGACGCCGCGCGGAACGAAGTCGAACGCGAGCTGCCGCGGCTCGATCGTCACCGAAAGCTGCACGTGCGCGATCAGCTCCAGACGGAGACGCGGAGCGAGCGGGTCGGAGCTCAGGACTTCGATGTGCTTCCTCAGCGTGCGCGGCGGCTGCCCCGACGAGTCGTAGCGGACCTCGACGTCGACGTGCTCGTTTGGTTTCAACCGCACGAGTGGACGGGACCCGATCAGGAAGTTCTTCGGGATCTGGACCTCGGCCGGCGGGTCTCCGTACATCATCCGCGCGACGGCGCAGCCGCAGTTCGGACGCAGGTAGTCGATGTCCAGGTCCTGATCGCCCGCGTTCTCGATCCGGAACGTGTGGTCCCTCAGCTCGCCCTGCATCACGTTGCCGAAGTCGTGCGCCGGCTCGGCGACGTGGATCCGTGGACCGATCGTTTCGTCCGCCGGCGCGCCGGCGGACGCCGCCCACGGGCCAAGCAGGGTGGCGAGCAGCAAGAACCGAGCAATCCTCATGCGTGCCTCTGCGATCGATGCGAACCGCGGCTCAGCGTACCCGTTCGAGGAGGGTCGCTTCCATGATCTGCCAGGTCCGGGTTTCGCCGGGACCGAGGAGCGCGATCTCACGGCCCGTCTCCCGCCGGCCGACCCAGCCTGCCACGACCGAGAGAGTGACGCACACCTCCGACGGAGCCGCGTGCGACGGGTGGACAGATGTGCCGGTCGGCACGCAGCAGGAGCCGACCGCGACGGTGAACTCGCAGCCGTCGCACGTCATGGGTCCGACCGGCGTCTCGACGACCGACGCGCCGTCGCGAATGACGAAGGTCGAGGTGCCGGTCTCGATGCGCGCGTGGTCGGGCGCGATGTATTGGATCACGGCTCCGTCCTCGGGCAGCACCGCCAACGACGGCGTCGCCGCGCGCGGCACGACCTCGAGCGGCGGCGTCGGGGCCCGGAACGTCGTCAGTAGGACCGTGGCGGCGACCACGAGGGTGGCCGCGACGGTGGCCGCCGCCCACGACGTGGTCCGGTCGAAGCGGGCCGCTCGCGCGGGCCGGGGCGCCGCCGCCGGTGGGTCCGGTACAATCATCAGCGCGGCCGCGATCGCCCGCCCCGTGAACTCGTAGCGATCGAGCGCGTCGCGACAACGCGCACAGGTCGCGACGTGCGCCTCGACCTCGGTCGCCGCGACCGGTTCCGCCGCCAGATCGATCAGACGGGCGTCGAACTCCGGACATCCGTCCCACCGTTCAGTCATCGAGGTCTCGGCCGAGCGCATTCCGCACCGCCTTCATGCCCAGGTAGAAGTGCTGGCGCGCCGTCGCCTCGGAACACCCGAGGGCGACCGCCGCCTCGCGATACGTGAAGTGTCGATGGATGCGCAGGATCAGCGCCGCACGCTGGCGCTCCGGCAGCGTCTGGATCACCTCCCACGCGCGCGTGGCGAGGTCGGCGTCCGCGACCGAGGCCGCCGGGTCGTGGACCACGCGATGATCGATCCGCGCCGCGCCCGGCAGCGCCCGTCCGGCACGTTCCATCCGGCGCGCCTGATCCCGCAGGACGTTCAGCGCCACGGAGTAGAGGTACGCCCGCGGAGCGCCCTCGGGTGGAGTGCGCAACGCGCGGAGGAGGACCTCCTGCACCAAGTCGTCGAGATCGTGCCGGAGCCCCATCCGGACGAGGAACGCTCGCAGCTCCCCCGACCACGGCGTCGGGTCGAACGCCGTTTCGTCCTTCACCGTAGGTTCCATGGGCCTCGACATCGTTCGCATGCAAGGAATGACACGACGCACCCCCGCCGGCGTCAAACGGAACGGTGCAAGAGATCGATCGTTATCATCGTCTTCCGTTCTCCTCCGCCAGCGGAACGTCAGCGGGGCGCCCATCGACCGCCATCCGGAAGGGTGGCCCGAGCGCGCCTCCAAGTAGCCTATTCGTAGGTGATGGACAATTGGTTACGGAATACCTTCAGCAACGAGGGGCGGTGTGAATCGCTTCGAGGAAGGTCGGCGCGAGCTCGCCGCCCGCGAACCACGGATGGCCACGCTCATCGAGCGGGCCGGTCCGTGCCGGATGACGGCACGCCACCCACACGGACACTTCGCGGCGCTCGTCCGTTCGATCGTGTACCAGCAGCTCGCCGGCCGAGCCGCGAGCGCGATCCACGGTCGATTCGAGTCGCTGCTCGGCGGGCGCGTCACGTCCGCCGAGGTCGTGAAGCGGCGGCACGCGTCGCTCCGGAGGGTCGGTCTCTCCGAGGCGAAGGCGCGGTCGATCCAGGATCTCGCGCGCCGGGTCGAGGACGGGACGGTGCGCTTGTCCCGCGTTGCGCGGTACGACGACGAAGCGGTGATCGATCAGCTCACGTGCGTGCGCGGCATCGGGCGGTGGACCGCACAGATGTTCCTGATCGCCCAGCTCGGCCGCCAGGACGTGTGGCCGGTGCTCGACCTCGGCGTGCGCAAGGGGTACGCGATCACGTACGATCTCGAGTCGCTCCCGGACGCCGCCGCCCTCGACCCGCTCGGCGAGCGCTTTCGTCCCTACCGCTCGATCGCCGCGTGGTACTTCTGGCGTGCGACCGAAGGTTGAACCGGCAAGCCCCGTACGGAGTCCCCCCGATGGTCCGCTCGTTCGCCCTCCTCGCGTTGCTCGGCGCGCACGCCGGCGCGTCCGAGTCCGGCCCGTCCGCCGCGTTCGATGCGAAGGCGGCCGAGCGGTTCGCGCGTCTCGCGCTCGATTGCGTGCATCGCGAGTACCCGAACAAGATCGCGCACGTCCTCCAGGACGACGTCGACGCGCTCCCGCCGCGCGAGCTCACGCCGGCGTTCTACGGCTGCTACGACTGGCACTCCGCCGTGCACGGGCACTGGCTCCTCGCGCGGCTCTGCCGAATGTTCCCCCGCGAGCCGTTCGTGGCCGACGCTCGTGCCGCGCTCGGGCGGAGCATCACCGCCGCGAACGTCGCGGCCGAGGTCCGGTACCTGCGCGCCGAAGGTCGCGGCACCTTCGAGCGTCCCTACGGACTCGCGTGGCTCCTCCAACTCGCAGCCGAGCTGCGCGAATGGGACGACGCCGGCGCGCGCCGTTGGTCGGAGCACCTCGCCCCGCTCGAGCGCGAGGCGGCAGAGCGGTTCCGATCGTGGCTGCCGAAACTGTCGCATCCGATCCGGACGGGCGAGCACAGCCAAACCGCCTTCGCGCTCGGCCTGGTGCACGATTGGGCGCTCGTCGCCGGCGACGCCGGCCTGCTCGCCTTGGTCGAGGATCGAGCCCGGACGTTCCACGGCGGCGACGTCGCCGGTCCCCTCGCGTACGAACCGAGCGGTCAAGACTTCCTGTCGCCGTGCCTCGCCGAGGCCGACCTCATGCGCCGCGTCCTCGATCGCGATGAGTTCGCCGCGTGGCTCGGCGCGTTCCTCCCCGACCTGCCGGCCGACGGAGCGACCGGCTGGCTGCCCGTCGCCGTCGTCACCGACAAGTCGGACGGCAAGCTCGCGCACCTCGACGGGCTGAACCTCTCGCGGGCGTGGATGCTCGAGGGGATCGTGTCCGGCCTCCCCGCGGACGACGCGCGCGTCCCGGCGCTCCGCCGCACCGCGGCCGAGCATCGCGCCGCCGGGCTCGCGTCGGTCACCGGCGAGCACTACGAGGGTGGACATTGGCTCGGCAGCTTCGCTGTCTACCTCGTGACGGCGCGGGGGGTCCGGCCGGCGTGAACCGCAGCCGATCGACGGCGGCCGACCGCTGCGGTTCGACACCGCGCGCGACCCGGCCCCGGTCGCCGAATCGTGGACCTTCGATTCACCGCGCGGTCCGCGGTCGCTGGCGGTACGGCTGCTCGAGGATGAGGACGCAAAGCGCGGTCGCGAAGACGCGCCCGCCGGTCTGTCGCTCGTAGGTGCCGAGCGGGTCCCACGAGCCGCGGGAGCAGCCCGGCTGGTCCTGATGGCCGACGAGCGCCGCCTTGGCGCTGCGGAACCACGCCGGCCACGCCCCGCCGCCGTGATGGAACGAGGCGATCGTGCCGTACCACCACTGATACATCGACAGCGATCCGAGCTGGACGTCCATCTTGCCGCGGCCGGGGACGTCGACGGTGTCGAAGCCGATCCTCCAGGCCGGCTTCCTCTTCGCGACGAGGCCGAGGTGGGCCTGGTGTCGCGCGCCGTTCGTGTCGACCATGAGGAGTTCGCGGATCGCAGCCGCGAGGTGCGCGTTGGTCGCGGTCGGCGTGTAGCCGTACTCGCGCCCGTCGACGAGGTACGCGAGCTTGCCGCCCTTCGCCTCGAGCGAGTCGAGGAAGCGGTCGACGCCATCCGCGAGGTCGTCGGGCAGCGCGAACCCGACGTCCTCCGCCGCGACGAGCGCCTGGACGCAGAGCGCGGTGAACGGCACGTCCGAACCCGGCCGGTACGGCGCCGCGTATCCCCACGCGCCGTCCTCTTGCTGCAGCGCGAGCACCTGCGTCGCGAATCCGTGGGCGAGCTCGAGGTAGCGGCCCTCCCCGTCCATCGCCTCGGCCTCCGCGAATGCCTGCGCCGCGAGAGGCGTCGCCCAGGATCCCGCAGCGTGGTCCTGAAGGTAGCCGAGCGCACGCCCCACGACCTTTGCGTACGGGTCCGGCTCGCCACCAGGAAGGTGTCCGTGGCCGAGGAACGCGAGCGTGGAGAGCGCGGTGATCGCGGCGTCGAAGGGGCACGGGATCTCCTCGCCGTGTTGCCCCTTGCCGATGCCATCGCAGCGCGCGCCATCCTTGTCGCATCGGTCCGGGAAGCCGTCCGTGTCCCAGAAGCCGCGCTCGTCCTGGTGGCGCGCGAGCCACTCGAGGCCGGCCTCGACCGCCTTCTCGGAAGCACGGTCGCCGCCGAAGCGCGCGAGCGCCTTGACGCGGTCTGGACCCGAGCGTGGTCCGATCAGACGAGGCCGCGTCCTCTCCTCCGCGGGAATGGAGGCGACGAGCAACGGGAGGAAGACGAGGAGGATCGCGGCGCGCATGCCCAGGTCCAGGGGCGGCTCGGTGGGGTGGTGGAAGTCTAGCCGGCGCGGGTCGAAACCGCGAGGCGCCGATCCGCGCGCGCGGGTGCGCGGGGGACGAGTCTTGTGGACTAGCAGCCCGTGGTGAAAGTGCTTTCGAAGCGAGGCGAGGTCATCGCGACCGAGATCGAGGCGCAGGACCGCAGGCGTACTGTCTGTACGTCGAGGATCCTGCAACGAAGAGATCGGTCGCGAGGGCCCGCCGCAGCCGGAATGACTTTCACCACGGGCTGTTAGTCTAGGCGAGCACGTCGAGCAGCGCGTCCTGGAACTCCTGGCCGCGCTGGATCAGCTTCGCGCCGACCTTGCCCTCGTTCACTGCGAGCTTCGCGTCGATAACATGGCTCGGATCGAACGGCTCGCGGACGAGCTTCTCGGCGGTCGAGGTGAGCTTCTGCTGCGCGTTCTGGACGATGGAGGCGCCGATGTGGAGGATGCTCATACGTCTGCTATCGGCATCGCGCGACGCGGGACGCGGCCCAAAAAAACCGAGCCGACGGATTCGCTGCGGTCGGGGCGAAGTGCCGGATGGAATCGCCGTGAAGAGTCGTCGCTTCCTGATCCCGATCGCCGTCGCCTTCGTTGCCTCGTGCGGGCGCTCGCCGCCGCGCAAGAGCGTCTTCCTGATCACGATGGACGCCGTAGGCGCGGGCCACGTCTCGGTGTACGGCTACGAGCGTCCGACGACGCCGAACCTCGATCGGCTGGCGGAGCGCGGCGCTCGATTCGAGCGGGCGGTGGCGCCGGTGCCGGCCGCGGCTCAGTGCCTTGCCGGCGTGATGACGGCGAGGACGCCGGTCCAGCACCAGCTCCGTCACGCCGGGCACGAGCTGCTCGCCGAGCACGAGACGCTGGCGGAGCGCATGCACGCCGCCGGGTTCGCCACGGCGGCGTTCGTCGCGCTCCCTGGCGTCGAGGACGCGCGCGGCTTCGACCAGGGATTCGATACGTTCCACCACGCATCCGGGCGTGAAGGACGGGCGGCGGCGCTCGTCGACGCCGCGGCGGACTGGATCGACGCACACGCCGGCGATCCGTACTTCGTGTGGATCCACTTCGGCGATCCCGCGCTTCCGTTCGCGCCGCCGGCCGAGTTTCGTGATCGGTTCGATTCCGAGTACGAGGGCGAGTACGACGAGTCGTTCCACTACTGGCCGTTCGACGAGGACGGTCGGCCGAGGAATCCGGCGAACTTGAACCTCTACCGGGAGCTCGAGGCGCGGCTGCGCTTCGGCGAGCGCCGCCTCTCGGAGCGGGACCACGCGCGCGTCGTCGGTCTCTACGACGCCGAGATCGCCACGGTCGATCACGCGATCGGCCGGCTCCTCGAGCGCCGGTCCGCGGCGGGACGGACCGAGACATTGACCGTCGCAACGGCGACCTACGGCATCGGCTTGGGCGAGCACGGCGTATTCTATGACCGCGGGGACGGGCTCCGCGACACCGACGTTCGCGTACCGCTCGTCATCGCCGGATCCGGGATCGAGCCGACGGTCGCGAGCGGACAGGTCGGCTTGACCGACCTCGGTCCCACGATCCTCGAGCTGGCCGGCACGCCGCCGTTCGAGCGGGTGCAGGGGCGCTCGTTCGCGGCCGCCGTGCTCGGTCGTCGGATCCAGTCGCGCGGCTGCTTCCTCGTCGCGCCCGAGCCGAGCGTCTGGCATCGGAACCCGCGCTTCGAGCCGAGGTGGGCGGAGCTCGCCGACGCTCGCCCTCGCGCCGCGGACGTTCGCGCCTCCGTCGTGGACGCCCAGTCGATGAGGCACCGCACGCGGGCGTTCTCCACGCAGGATCTGAAGATCGTGCTCGATCCCCTCGCGCCGGCCGATCGCCGGGTCGTCGCCTTCGCGGTGCGAGACGACCCGGGCGAGACGGTGGACGTCAGTCGGGACGAGTCGAGGCTCGAGCTCGTCCAGCGCGGAACGCGCATGCTCGAGTGGATCGTCGAGATGGAGCTGATGCGCGAGGTCGGCCGTTCCGTCGTGATCGAAGGAGACCTCCGCGACGTTCAGCTCCTCGCCGAGAGCGGCTACGTGGTAGTGCGGTGAGCTCGGTCGCGGTCACCGAGCGTCGCGCGCCGGCTCCTCGACGCGAAACGTGAGCGACGCCCGGAACGACTCCCATCTCGAAGCGTCGTCGGTCCGATGCAGTCGAGCGGGACGAGCGCCCTTCCGTCCGCGCTCGTCCACGTCTGCCCCGGCGTCAGAGATCGACGCGGGCGTCGAACAGCAGCTCAGGGTCGTTCCGCGGCAGCGTCATGAGGAGGGTCGAGAGGGTGGTCTCGACCTTGCCGCGGAACTTCTCCTCGCCGTTCACCGTCACTACGACCTCCTCGTCGAGGTCGATGAGCGGCTCGCCGAGCAGCACCGACAGGCCGCTGACGTCGCCGGACCCGGCCTCGGTGGAGATCTCGACGTGGTTGGCCTCCTTCACCTCGGCGATCAGGACCGCGTAGATCTCGGGCTTCTCCCAGTAGAGCCAGTGGTATTGGCGCTTCCACGCGAGGACCGGCTGCCAGATCAGCTTCCTCGGCCGGGCGATCCGCTCGTGCTCGGCGACCCACTTCTGGCTCTTCAGGTAGCCCTCCTTCGGCGCCGAGTGCTGACGATCGTCCACCTGCTCGTAGCGGAAATCGAAGCCGCCGGGATGCTTCTCGCGCCAGGTCGAGAGCTTCTCGATCGCGAAGACGTTCGGCCCCGGCGGCACGCGCGGGTCATCGGTGCTCTGGAAGACGAAGAGACGCGAGTTGTAGAGGTTCGGCAGCACGCCCTCGACGATCGCCGAGATCGCCTCGTACGTCTCGCCGCTGCCCGGCGACTTGTAGATCACGGTCGGCGCGCCGGCGTAGGCGGCGGCGCCGGCGAAGACGTCCGGGTGATGCGCACCGAGCGTCCATGCGCCGTACCCGCCCATGCTGTGCCCGGTGACGTAGATCCGGTTCGGATCGACCTTGCCGCTGCGGCACGCGGCCTCGACCAGCTCGAGCACGAACTCCTCGGTGCCGTTGTCGGTCCAGCCGCGCTCGGTCTTCTCGAGCACCTCGGGGAAGATCCACCAGAACCCGCCGCCTCCCATCCCCGCCGCCATCGATCCCGCGTCGCCCGAGCCCTCGCCGCCGCCATGCAGCCCGATGAACAGCACCTTGCTCGGCGACCCCTTGACGATGTACTTGCCGCGCTTCGTCTTCTCGTCGTAGAAGTAGTTCGTCCCCGAGGTCTCGAGCCTCGGTCCCGTGCGTTG
Organism: uncultured Phycisphaeraceae bacterium; assembly: GCA_964649825.1. GTDB lineage: Bacteria > Planctomycetota > B15-G4 > B15-G4 > JADJEK01 > CAZYQW01. The sequence continues at coordinate 116,819 of CAZYQW010000142.1, forward strand.
CGAGAGCTTCAGCATCTCGTCGCGCGTCCGTTTCAGCGCGCTCGCGAAGATCGGCTGAAACTGCTCGTCCAGCGACTCGCGCATGGCAAGCCGGTCATCGACGTCCAGCGCGAGATACTCTTCGACGACCTTCTTCAGGTCGCGTCCCGTCGGCGCGGCCTTCTCGGCGGCGGCGCCGTTCGCGGCGAGATTGGCGATGATTCCGAGGCAGAGGGCGGCCGTTCTCACGAGGTTCATGCATCCTCCCGCGACGTCCGGTGGCAGCGAGCGCACCGAGACTTGGACGTGTTCGGCGGCGCGGCGCGTCGACGATATCTCCGAAGGGCTCGGAAAAAAACCGGCGGCCCGGGCCGCCGGCGCGTTCAACCGTGCGGCTGCCGATGCACGAGGTCGAGCCCGAGGCCCGGGCGCCACTCGACCGTCATGTCGTCATCGAGATGGCGCACCTCGCTGCGCAGCGTCCGCATCAAGTCGGCGGACGCGCAGAAGACGGCGGGTACGACGAGGACGTTCCGCCGCCCCTCGGCCTGGAGCTTCGCGAGGACTTCGCCGAGCGACGGCCCGCCGTCGACGGCGGCGACGCGCAGGCGATGGAACCGGCTCGACTTCGCGATCGGGTCGTCCGCCTCGAGGGCGAGCCACGCCGCGCGTTCGGCCGGCGCGACGTCGCGCGGGACGACCACGACGGTCGTTCCCCCGAACGGCCCGGACGAGCGGGGCAGCGCGTTCGTTTCGCGAAACCGTGCCGCGGCGACGTTCGTCTCGAGGGCGATCGACCCGCGGCGCCGCGCCTCGTCCTCGTTCCCAACCACCGCGACGGGACCGCCGCGTTCGTCGGCCAGGCGGTGCGCCAGGACGCGCGCCCAGCGACGCGCGCGCGGCGAATCGCCATCGATCAGCAGATGCGCGGGCGCCCCGCTCGCCGGCGGCCCGCGCGGTGGGAGCGACAGCGCGTCACGGAGGAACGCAGTGAGCTCCGCCTCCGCGCGCCAGGGGTCGTCCGGCGCCGGCGCGAGCCGCGCGTCGACGCCCAAGGCGCGGTAGCCATCGAACTCGCCGTTCCAGAACTCGGCATGATCGGGCCCGGCCACGATGACGAGCGACGCGTTCGCCGGCGGCACGGCGTCGCCTTCCGGCAGCGGCAGCGGCACGCCGGACAACGATCGGTGGGACGACGGCGAGAAGGCCACGCCGTCGCCCGCGATCGGTCGAGCGTGGACCGTCATGAAGATCGCGGCCGTCGCGCCTTGGCCTTCGCCCGCGAGCACGACGCGATCGGGATCGACCGGAAGGTTGCGCCTCACGTAGCCGCAGATCCGCTCGACGCCGGCCGCGAGGTCGCCGAGGTCGTTGGAGAACGAGTCGTCCCGGAACCAACGACCCCCCTCCTCGAGGTCCTCGGTCGGTTGCGGGAACGGCGCCTCGACCACGCAGATCGCCGCTTCGGCGCCGAGCCGATCGCGCAGGAGGCGCATCCCGGACGACGTCGAGAACTCGACGTCATCGAACCAGATCAGGAGCGGCGCCGGCGCCTCGAACGATGCGCTCGCCGGTACGTGGAGGCGATAGCGCAGCTCGCGGCTGACGGTGACGGCGTAGAGCCCGTCGCTCTGATCGCGGGCTCCGTTCTCCGCGAAGACGACGTAGTCGGCGATTGGCTCGCCGGTGACCTCGGCGACGGCCGGGTTCACCACGGGGTGGATCGCGACGGTCTTCACGCTCGCGTCGGGCCGCCGCAACATCAACTGATGCACCGTTCCATCCCAGCCCTGGCTGTGGAAGCCGCCATTCACGTGAAGGACGACGTGGCCGGGACGTTCGTCGAGCGCGCGGGCGCAGGAGTCTCCCATCGTGTTGTCCCAGAGGCACTGGGTCGAGTAGCGCCGATCGGTGGGACGGGACGCGCCCATCGCGCCGTGTCCGCGCGTCGCGTTCGCGACGCGTCGCCAGTAGCCATCGGTGTTGTCGTGGAGCACGAGCGGAAGGAGGCTCCGCTCCTCGTCCGACAGCGCGTTCCATGCCTCCTCGCCGCCGATCGCGATCTTGCGGCGGAGCCCGACCGGCGTGTTCGAAGCGACGACCGGGAGGCGGTGGAGCTTCGCGAGCTCGATCAGCGGCCGGTACGCCGTGCGGTAGTTCGCCCACGGGCGCGACGCGGCGAGGAACTCCGCCTCGGTCGACGCGCCGGCCAGATAGGCGTCGAGTGCCGGTTGGACGTCGCGCTCGAACATCTCCATTGCCAGCACGACGCGGCCGCCGGTCCGCTCGATCAAGCCCTCGTAGACGGCGCGCTCGACGCGGTGCGTGGTCTCGTCGAGGTGCGTCTCGCCGAGGAAGACGACGTCCGCGTCCGCGAGATCGTCCTGCATCGCCGCGAACGTGATCGACTCCCCCGTCCGGCCGTCGCGCACCACCGCGGCGCGCTCGAGGGACGGGACGTCGAAGCGCGACGCGTCGTCGGCGTCGGGTGGAGTGGAACAGCCGATCAGGAACGGGGCGATCAGCAGGAAGCGTGAGGATGCGAACACGGCCGGCTCCGTCGTGGTGGCGAGCGGCCAAAGCTACAGGACGTCCCTCGATTCCGCGAGAGAGCCCCTCGCTGCCTACGCCGGGCGACGTCGAGCGAGGAACTTCACGCGAGCCGATCGACGAGCCGGCCGGTGGGGGCGAGCCGGTCCTCGCGGCGGCTCGGGCCGTCCGATTCCTCCGATTCCCCCGACTCTTCGGAGCGATCCTCGGCGAGATCCGATCGAGCTTTCGCGATCTCCTGCTGGGCGACCGCGGCGACCTGGAGGTCCTGCGACGACGGGTCGGCCGGCGCGAGGGCGGCGCGATGAACGGTCTCGAACTTCTGGATCGCGGCGCGCGGATCGTCCACCGCGCTCGTGTCGATCTGGACGTCGCCGCCGACCGCGTACTGGCCGCCGTCCGGGCCCGATACGAACTCGTAGCTCGGCCCGCCGCGAGCGTAGCTTCCCGCGGCTGCCTGGTGGGCCTGCTCGTGGCGGCGGACCTCGCGATCGCGCCGCCTCAGGTCTTCGACCTCGCGCCGCTCGTCGTCGCCGAGTTCCGGCTCGGCGGTCAGGCGGTTTCGGCGCTCGTCGTGATCGTCCCGGTCGGAGAGGTTCGCCGACTTGTCGCCGGCGGCGGCCGGGGTCGCCCGCGGGTCCGTCGCGGTACGGGGGTCGAGGCTTTGGGTCCGGTCGGCCGGCAGCTCGTCGGCGCGAGGCTCCGCGCGCCGGACCACGTCGTGGACGCTCGTAAGGCGGATCGGACTGATCGAGTCGAATGCCATGTCGGGTTTCCTCGACTCCTGCATCGTCCTCGGAGGGGGGTCACTTGAGTTCCAGGCCTCGAGTTCTTCGCGTGCCGCGAGGAACTCGAAGCATGCCCATCCGACACGTGACCGCGCCCTCAGGCGCACACGTGCCGCGTGCTTCTTCGGTTGCGGTCCTACCGCGTGGAGAGTCAATCGGCGAAGCGCGCCTTCAAGACGACCGGCTCGCCGGCGCGGATGACCTCGATCTCGAACTCGTCGCCGGCCTTCGGCGCGCGAAGGGCAGAGCGCAGCTCCGTCGGGTCGTCCACTTCGACGTCGCCGATGCGGACGATCACGTCGCCCTCGGCGAGATGCGCCGCGGCCGCCACGGAGTCGGAGCTGATCGCGCCGACGCCGACTCCGCGCTCGATCGGACTCTCGGCCGGCACGAAGCCGAGCACGCGTCGCGGCATGAAGGCGTCCATGCGAGTCCTCGGCTCGGTGAAGCCGGGACGGCCCGCGCCGTTCGCGACGGTCAGGAGCAGGTCGAACGTGGCTCGAGTGACGCGCATCGCGCGGTCGCCGTCGATGGTATCGGGGTCGTCGCTCGGCCGGTGATAGTCCTCGTGGGTCTCGGTGAACGGGAAGATGCACGGCACCTTCCTCTGCACGAACGCCTGCGTGTCGCTCGCGTTCAAGTAGAAGTCCTGGCCCTTCTTCACCTCCAGGCCGTGGCGGTTCGCCGCGCCCGAGATCAGGGCGAAGAGATCGTCGCTCGAGTGCACGACGGAGACCGGTTCGCCGGTGTTGCGGCTGATCATGTCGAGGTTGAGATACGCGGCGACCTTGTCGAGATCGATCGGCGCCGCCGTCGCGAACGCGCGCGAGCCGAGCAGGCCGCGTTCCTCGGCCGACCAGAGGCAAAGGACGATCGATCGCTTGGGCTTCTTTTCCATCCGCGTGAGGGCGTCCGCCATCTCGAGGACGCCGGACGTGCCGGAGGCGTTGTCGTCCGCGCCGTTCCAGATGTTGCCGAGTCCGTCCGCCCCGACGTGGTCGTAGTGCGCGCCGACCACGACGTATTCGTGCTTCAGCTCCGGGTCGGAGCCGTCGAGGACGCCGATCACGTTCGCGGTCTCGTCTTTGCCCTCGAACGCAACCTCGATCGCGACCTGCCCCCCGACGTCGGCCGCTTCCTCGAGCTCCGGGGCCAGCGGCCGCGCGGCGCGGACGACCGGAATAGCGATCGAGGTGGTCCGGATCGTCGCGTGCCACATGGAGCCGCCGCCGCCGCTCGGCCGAGGACCGTCGCGGCGCGTCGGAGCCGACCCGCCGCGGCGGCGTCCGTCGCGGCGCCGGCTGCTCGGCAGCGTGTCGCGGTCGGTGACGAGGACGACCGCGACCGCGCCCTGCTCCTGGAACGAGAGGACGAGCTCCTCGTCGCTCGCCGCGGTCAGGCTGCCGCCGGTGACGACGATCGCGCCGCGGACGTCCTCGCCCGGCCGGGCGGCGCGACCACGCGCCACCCCTTCGCCCGAGAACGATCTCGCGGCCACGAGCCCGGCCGTATCGCGCTCGAGGGTCGTGCCGACGATCAGCGACGCCTCGGCCACCTGACGTACGCCGCTCAACGAGAACGGAACGAGCCAGTCGTCGAGCAAGGGGCGGAAGCCGCAGCTTTCGAGGTGAGCCGCGATGTACGCGGCCGCCACCTCGGCCCCGGGGAAGCCGGAGTCGCGCCCTTGGAGGAGGTCGGATGCGAGGAAGTCGACGTGCGTCTGGATCTCCTCGGCCGTGATGGAACGAACGCCGACCGCGCCCGGCGCATCCGCAGGGACGGCGCCGGCGGTCGAAGCGAGGAGAACGAGGAGGACGAGGAGGACGAGGAGGACGAGCGAACAGACAGGACGTCGCATCCGGAGAACTTCCAAGGTGTTGCGGCAGCCCTCGCATGGTATCAGACGGTCATGGTCGCGCGAGCCGCGGTTCAGGTGTCGTTCTCGCGCGGCCCGAGGTCGGAGGAAGCCGCCGGGCGCGGGCGATCAGGGCTGCGTCGGCGCGACGGCTTCGCTATCGACTGCGACTATAGATCGCGAACGCAATTGTCGAAAAGTTGTACAGCGGGGACGGCCGCGACGGTCCGAACGGTCAGAATGGAGGACGAGAGCCGTCGGATCCCCACGGGCATGGAGGTCTGCAAGTGAACGAGCCGTATCCGACGCATCAAGTGGTGGTCTACGTCTACCGCCAGACCTTCGAGGGGCCTCGCTACCTGGTCGTGCGGCGCGCGGAACGCCACGAGGGGCTCTGGCGGCCGGTTCTCGGCACGGTCCGTCCGGATGAGGCGTTGGAGAAGGCGGCGCTGCGCGAAGTGAAGAGCGAGACCGGGATCGTGTATCCCAAAGCCCTGATCGACTTCGGGTTCCGCCATCGTGAGCAGGTCGGGGACTTCGACCTCGTCGGCTGGGGGATCGGCTACGACGTGGGAACGGCGGAGCCAGCCGTGCGGCTCGGGGCGGACTATCGGGCGTTCCAGTGGCTCGACTTCGAGCATGCCTACCGCACGATCGAGGTCGACCCGTTCCGCGAGGCAGTGGTGAAGCTGCACCTGCGGCTCGTCGGCTGAAACGTCATCGGCGCGGAATCCGAGGAAGAACCGCGGCGGCGGGGCGTCAGAATGCCCTTGCACCGATCCCTCCGGAGAGATCTCCATGTCCGTCCAGCGTGAACGCGGCGCCGCCATGCTCCTCACGTTCCTGGCGATCGTCATCCTCGTCGTCGTGGTCGGACAGCTTTCGGTGTCGTCGAGCGTCGACCGCAGCATCGCCGTCAACGCCCTGAACGAGATCCAGTACGACTACGCGGCCGCAGCCGCGCTGCACGTCGCGCAGGCGATGCTGATCAAGGACTCGAAAGACGAGGACGCGCAAAGCGGCGAGGACCCGGAAGGAGAAGGCGGAGACGGAAGCCCCGCTGGCGACGGAGGCACGCCCAGCTCGCCGACCGGCAGCGACCCGTTCGGATCGGAGGGAGGCGGCGAGGGCGAGGCGCCGGCCGATTCTCTGAACGACGAATGGGCCGACGACCAGAAGACGCAGGAGGAGTTCGGCGACGTCCGCGTGAGGATTCGCATCATCGACGAGGACCGCAAGCTGAACCTTCTCTGTCTCGTCGCCGAGGACGAGGAGTTCCGCGAGCAGGGCCGCGAGCAGTTGATCCGGTTGCTCGACGTGTTTCGCGAGGACTCGCGTCACGACCTCAGCCCCGGCGACGCGGCCGACCTCGTCGACGGTTTCGAGAAGTGGCTCCGCGCCGAGCGCGACGACGACTTCCCGCTCCCCGCCCAGTCGACCGACGTGACCGAGGAGAGCAAGCTCGCGTGGAGCGAATCGAAGTTCAAGAACGAGCCGGACGTCGTGATCGCGTACCCGCTCGGGCTCGACGAGCTGGTGATGGTCGAGGGGATGACCGAGTTCCTGTTGCGCGGATTCAACGAGGACGGCCGGTACGTGCCCGGGCTCGAGGACGTCGTCACCATCTTCTCGAACGTGCGGATCGATGCCGACGCGCTCGGCGAAGGGGAGGCGGAGGAAGAGGACGACGGGTCGTCGCCCGCGCCCATTCCGACGAGCAATGACGAGGAGGACGACGAGGACGAGGACGAGGAAGAGCAGGACGTGCCGGTCGACGAGGAGGACGAGACGCGCGCGACCGAGACCAACCAAGGCCGCGTCAACATCAACACCGCACCCCTGGCGGTGCTGCGGGCGCTGATCGAGCCGGAAGACCTGCCGTTCTCGGTGATCGAGAAGGTCGACGAGTTCCGGCGCGAGATCTTCAGCGAGGACTACCAGGCCGGTCTCGGCAAGAACGACAACGGCCTGCAGTACGACAACGAAGACGAGGAGAAGGACGAGGAGAAGACCGGCCTGCAACAGGAGGACGAGGACTTCATCTTCCGCGACCCGCAGGAGGTGATCGATCGCGTCGAGCAGTACTACCGCGCCGAGTTCAACGTCCAGGACGAGGTGAAGGCGGACCTCGCTCGCTCGATCGCGGTGAAGAGCAACGTCTTCACGGTGATCGTCGAGGTGCGCAACAGCAAGTCGAACCAGGTCTACTCGGTGCTCGATGAATCGACGAGCAAGACGCCGCCGGACCGCCTCTATCGCTCGGTCGTGTGGCGCCGCAAGGCCGAGGACGGCAAGTACCAGTGCATCACCCTCATCCCGATGCACACGTGGCGCGGAGTCGTCCCGCCGGACGACGAGGAGTATCGCAAGTCCTACCCGTTCGGGTTCTGACGGAGGACGGAACGTAGCGTCGCGCGAGCCCTCGGTCGCGCGAGTCTCAGTCGCCGGAGACGAACGCCGACGCCGCGGCACGCACCGCTTGGTCGCGCGGATATCGATCGTCGCCGGCGAGCCGGGCGGACACGATGAGGACGGCCCCCGGGTTCTCGCCTCGCGCCCGGAGCACCCGGCCGACCAGCAATGCGTTCTCGAGCGAGGCCTCGGCCCCGAACGCGCGCTCGGCCGCGACGAGCGCCTCGTCGAGCGACGCGTCCGGTGCCCCGGAAGCGAAGATCCGCGCGATCCACGGTAGGGTCGCCAGCCGGAGCTTCAGCGTCGCCAGGGTGGCGAGCGCGGTCGGCTCGTTCGGGTCGAGCGCGAGCGCAACCCCCACCGCGTCGAGCACGAGGTGCGCGTGCTCGGCGCGATCGAGCATCGGCAGGAGGTGGGTCACCGCGCCTCGACTCCAGGCGAGCTGCGCATGATCCGCCGCGGTGACGGCACCGGCCGCGACCGCGCGCTCGGCGAGCTCCAGCGCGCTCCACGCCGCGATTTCGCGCTGGTCTTTCGCGTCGCTCGGGAGGAAGAAAAGCGCGTCGGACTCCGCGCGCGAAGCGAGACGAAGGGCGCCGGCGTCGGCCGGCCGCTCTGCGACCAGCGCGAGTGCGGTGGCCCGCGCATCGGCGAGCCGGCCGGCGTCGCGCCGCGCCGTCACGTCCGCCGCGGTGGCGTTCGACCCATTCGCGGCCGCGACGCGCGCGCCGGCGAGCACGCCGTCCGGCGGTCGCGCCGAGGAACACGCGAGGAGCGCGAGGAGGCTCGTCCACCCGATCGCGCGGGCGACGCTCGAACATCGGGGCGTGGGCATGGCTCGGTTCTCCGCGGGACGCCGCGATCGTAGCTCCGCGGGCACGATGCGCCAACCCCAGCGGTCCGGGCCGTCCGGGCATGCGCCCGGGGGTGCTCGGTGAGGTGGGCCGTCGGCGCTTGGGACGGCCGAGGGTCAGTGCCAAGTCTTGTCGCGACCGCGGCATGGTCCCCGAGGCGCGCTCGGCTGGATCGATGACGCGATCTACCTCTTGCTCGAGCCGCCTGAGCGTTCGCTTCGCCAACTCGAGGTCTACCTCGATCTCGAGTTCGAAAACTACGGCCCCGGCCGCGACTCTGTTGCGTCCTCGGCGTCAGTATCCGGCGTACGCCGTCTGCGCGGGATACGTGGTCCAAAGAGCGCGAGACACGACAGGCGAAGGTGGGTGAAGCGGTAACGCGACTTGCTCTTAGGAAGGGGGAGGAACGTAGCGCGCGAATTCGACGGCGACCCTGGCGACGCCCGGGCCGCGTGGCCGCGGCCACGAGTCTGGGCGTCGATTCCTGACGACGCGGACAGGAGGAACGACGTGGTACGCGGGAGCGAGGACGAAGAGCTCTCCAGAGTGATACCGCGTGGAACGGTATCGCGCGGTCGCGGGTCGCGCGGCTCGAGGACAAGAAAGTCGAGGTTGTTCCACGCGGCGCCTTGACCTTCGCTCGACCTGGGCTAATAGATGCCCTAATGCCAAACCGACCTTCGACGACCATGCGCAAGCGACCGGGGCCCAAGCCGAAGCGGGGGTCGGGGGTGTCGCATCACGCGCGGGAGGCGATCGACGGGCGGACCGTCCACGTGACGGTGAAGCTGAGGGAGGGATTGCCGAAGCTGCGGAACAAGGGGGCGTATCGCACGCTGCGCGAGGCGTTCGTGGCCGGCTGCAATCGCTTCGGCTTTCGGTTGTGCCACTACACGGTGCAGAACAACCACCTCCACCTCATCGTCGAGGGTGACGACCGCCGCGCGGTGTCTCGTGGGCTGCAGGGTCTGTTGATCCGCATCGCCAAGGGCCTGAACCGGCTGTGGGGCCGACGCGGCCGCGTGTTCCGCGACCGCTACCACGACCGGGTGCTCAAGTCGGCCAAGGACGTCCGCCGCGTCCTCGCCTACGTCCTCAACAACGCCCGCCGCCATCGCGTCAAGCTCCCCTGGCCCGTCGATCTCTTCTCGTCGGCCCCTTGGTTCAACGGCTGGTCCAACGGCCACCGCTACACCGACC
>CAZYQW010000143.1:0-5306 GCA_964649825.1 uncultured Phycisphaeraceae bacterium
GCGTCGGCAGATGAAGCGAGGCCCCTGGAGTCGGGAGGGTCGGGTTGGGGGCCGCGTGCCCCTCGCTCGGCGCGACTCGCGTTCCCACATGGTGGTCTAGCGAGGACGCCTTTGCGCTCGCCGAAGCGTCGCTCGGAGCACGCGGCCCCCGCCCCAACCCTCCCTGCGCGGGGCTCGGCACTTACCTTCCCGACATGAGCGGGATGGACGACACTCCTTTGATGCAGCAATGGCGGCAGGCGAAGGCGAGCCACCGCGACGCGTTGTTGTTCTTCCGGGTAGGTGATTTCTACGAGCTCTTCCACGGGGACGCCGAGGAAGGGGCTCGGCTTCTCGGTCTCACCCTCACCTCTCGCAACAACGGCGCGGCCGCTCGGGTTCCCCTGGCGGGCGTGCCGGCAAAGGCGATCGACGAGTACCTGGGACGCCTGGTCAAGCTCGGCCGTCGCGTGGCCATTTGCGACCAGATCGAGGACCCGGCACTCGCGGTGGGGATCGTCCGCCGGGAGGTGACGGAGACCGTCACCCCCGGGACGGTGATGGCCGACGTCCTGCTGAGGGAGCGCAGGAACAACTTCCTTGTCGCGATCGTTCCGGAGAGCGCGGACAGGTCGGTGTTCGGTCTCGGGGCGCTGGACCTGTCCACGGGCGAGATCACGGCGCAACGCGTCCTCGCTACGGAGCTCGACGCGGAGGTCGGACGCCTCGAGCCCTCCGAGCTCCTCCTGCCGCGCTCGTTGGAGAATGGGCGAGGCGACTCGGCGGAGGGAGGCCCCGCCAGGACGTATCGTGACGATTGGCTTTTCGAGGAGGACGTCTGTGCGGAAGAGCTCAGGCGCCTCTACCGCGTCGGATCATTGGACGGGTTCGGCTTCCAGGCGGGCGACGGGGTCCTGGTGCGCGCGACCGGCGCCCTCGTGCAGTACCTGAAGGAGATCCGACCCTCGGGATTCTCGCACGTGGCCCCCGTGCGCATCCGCCGGCGGGGCTCGGTCATGGTGCTCGACGAGATGACCCGACGGAACCTGGAGTTGGTCGAGGCGCTCCGCCCCGGTTCGGATGACCCGACGCTCCTCGGGGTCCTCGACGAGACCGTCACGGCGATGGGGGCCCGTCTCCTGAGGCGTTGGGTGCTCGAGCCGCTCGTGGTGGCCGCCGAGATCTGGCGCCGGCAGGACGCCGTAGCGGAGCTCCTGGAACGTTCGGGCGCCAGGGCGGCGCTGCGCGATGCGCTCGAGGGGGTGAGCGACCTGGAGCGTATCGCCGGAAAGGTGGGCGCCGGACGGTTGGGGCCGCGCGACCTGGGGGGACTCCGCCGGTCGCTCGAGCGCCTGCCCGCCGTCCGCGAGTCCGCCACGGACCTGAAAGCTGATATGCTGCTGTCTCTCGGAACCGAGCTCGACTGTATGACGGATCTCTCGGACCTGCTGGCCCGGGCTCTGGCCGAAGACCCTCCCGCGACCCTGCTCGAGGGAGGAGTCATCCGGGGCGGCTGGTCGCCCGAGCTCGACGAGCTCCGCCTCGTGCACGACGGCGCGGTGGACTTCATCGCGCGTTTGCAGGCCCGCGAGCGCGAGCGATCGGGAATCCCGTCGCTGAAGGTCGGCTTCAACAAGGTCTTCGGGTACTTCCTGGAGGTGACTCGGGCCAATCTGGAGCGCGTTCCGTCCGACTACGTCCGCAAGCAGACGCTCGCCAACGCGGAGCGATACTTCACGCCCGAGCTCAAGGAGTGGGAGGAGAAGGTGTTGGGCGCCGAGGACGGTATGGCGCGACTCGAATCGGAGCTGTTCGCCGAGCTGCGCAACCGCGTCGGGGTCGAGGTGGCGCGCCTCCAGGAAACGGCGCGTCGCGTCGCGGTGCTCGACGTGCTGGCGACGCTCGCGGACGTGGCGGAGCGCCGGGGATACGTGCGTCCGGAGGTCCACACCGGCTTCGGTCTCGAGATCCGGGGCGGGCGTCACCCCGTGGTGGAGACGATGATGCCTCGGGAGGAGTTCATCCCGAACGACATCACGCTCGACGAGGAGGGCTGGATCGTGATCCTCACGGGCCCCAACATGGCCGGAAAGAGCACGGTGCTTCGGCAGGTCGGCTTGATCCAGCTGATGGCCCAGATCGGCTCGTTCGTTCCGGCCGACACGGCGCGACTGCCCGTCACCGACCGGATCTTCACGCGGGTCGGCGCTTCGGACAACCTCGCGCGGGGACAGTCCACGTTCATGGTCGAGATGAGTGAGACGGCCGCGATCGTCCACGGCGCGACGGACCGCTCCCTCGTGCTCCTGGACGAAATCGGGCGCGGAACTTCGACCTACGACGGCGTCTCCATCGCCTGGGCCGTGACCGAGCACGTTCACGAGCGCCTTGGTTCCAAGACGGTCTTCGCCACGCACTACCACGAGCTGACCCAGCTCGGGGACCTGCTCCAAGGGGTGAAGAACATGAACGTGTCCGTGCGAGAGCTCGGCGATGAGGTGGTCTTCCTGCGCCGCCTGGTGGACGGAGGTGCGGATCGGTCGTACGGGATCCAAGTGGCCCGCCTCGCAGGATTGCCCGAGGGGATCCTCGCACGTGCCCGGGAACTTCTGGCGGAGCTCGAGGGAACACATAGCCACGGGGGGGAGGGCCTCGGCCGGCACGGCGCGCACCGGCCCCGCTCGGAGGCCCCCCCTGACCAGCTTTCGATGTTCCCGTGGGAGCATCCCGTCGTGGACCGTCTGCGCACGCTCGAACCCGACGGTCTCACCCCTCGGGAGGCTCTCGACCTCCTCTACGAGCTGAGGCGGGCAGCCAGGAGCGGGTCCGACGCGTGAGGCGCCGAGACGACACGGCCGTACCCCGCCCCGCGCGCGACCTGGGGTGGATCGCGATGTTGGGCCTGCTCGCCACGGGATGTGGCGGGGAGGATGTGATCGAGCGGCCGACGCCCCTGTACGGCGAGGCGCCCATCGAGTACCCGCTCCATCTGTGGGACCTCGACCTGGAAGGTGAGACGATCGTCCGCGTTCGCGTCACCGATACCGGTGGGGTCGACAGCGTGGAGGTCGTGACCACGTCGGGGCATGCCGCGTTCGACTCGGCTGCGGTCGAAGGCGTGCGGGACCTCCGCTTCCAGCCAGCCCGGCGCGACGGCCGCCGCATCGAGGTGTGGGCTCAGGTCCCGGTTCAGTTCTCCAAGCGCCCGCGCTTGGATTCCCTCGGCGGGCGGTGAGCGTGCCGCGACTTCACGGGCAGCCGTGCGCGAACATCACCGAGGCGATCGGGTGGACTCCGCTCGTCCGTCTCAACCGCGTGACGGACGGCTGCCGCACGCCGGTGTTCGGAAAGGCCGAGTTCCTGAACCCGGGCGGCTCGGTGAAGGACCGCATCGGGCTCGCGATCATCGAGTCGGCCGAGAAGGAGGGTCGGCTCAAGCCCGGCGGGACCATCGTGGAGGCGACGAGTGGCAACACAGGGGTGGCACTCGCGATGGCCGCCGCCATCCGCGGGTACCACTGCATTTTCACGATGCCGGACAAGATGAGCCTGGAGAAGGTGAAGCTCCTCCGGGCGTTCGGCGCGGAGGTCATCATCACGCCCACGGCCGTGCCGCCCGACCACCCCGAGCACTACCTCATGCGAGCGCAGGCGATCGCCGAAGAGACGCCCGGTGCGATCCTCGCAAACCAGTTCTACAACCTCGCCAACCCCGAAGCGCACTACCGCACCACCGGTCCCGAGCTCTGGGAGCAAAGCGGTGGCAGGATCACGCACTTCTTCGCGGGGGCAGGCACCGGCGGCACGATTTCTGGAGTCGGGCGTTACCTGAAGGAGAGGAGCCCCGGCGTGCAAGTCGTCGGCGTGGATCCGGAGGGCTCGATGATCGGGCCATTCTTCAAGACCGGCGTGAAGATCGAGGGTCGACCCTACAAGGTCGAAGGCCTCGGGAACGACAAGATCCCGGGCGCGCTCGATCTGTCCGTCGTGGACGACTACGTGACCGTCGGCGATCGTGATTCCTTCTTGATGGCACGTCGGCTCACGCGCGAAGAAGGCCTCTTCGTGGGTGGCTCGTCGGGCCTGATCGTGCACGCGGCGCTCCAGCGGGCCCGGCAGGTCGACGATCCCGACGCGTTCGTCGTGGCCGTACTCTGCGACTGGGGCGAGCACTACCTCAGCAAGGCCTTCGATGACGACTGGATGCGCGAGAACGGGTTCTTGCCGAGACCTCGGCGGCGGGGCGTCGGCGAGATGCTCAAGGCCAAGGACGGCAGGCCCGGCGTCATCAGCGTGGCTCCCGGCACGCGGGTCCGCATGGCCCTCAGCACGATCACGGCGCACGACATCGGACAGCTTCCGGTGATTCGAGACGGTGAGTGCGTCGGCTCATTGGGCGAGGCGGACCTCATGGCCCGCGTGATCGCGGATCCGTCCGTCCTGGACGCCCCGATCGAATCGGTGATGGACCCGCCCTATCCGGTGCTCGATGCGCACGTCGACTCCGAGGAGGTTACCCGCATCCTGCAACGAGGCAACGCCGCCTGCCTCGTGCGAGAGAACGGGGCTCTGAGCGGGATCGTGACTCGCTACGACGTCGTGCGTGCGATCACGGGCGCCTCGTGAAAGTCGCCGTCCTGATGGGCGGCACCTCGGACGAGCGCGAAGTTTCGCTCTCATCGGGCGCGCAGGTCGCTTTCGCCCTCCGGGAGGCGGGCCACGAGGTGTTGGCGGTCGATACCGTGAGGGGCGTGATCGCCTCGGAGGAAGAGCGCAGACTGCTCACCGACGGTGTCCGGGCGACGCCGCCGGCCAACGCCGAGCTCACCCGTCTCGACGAAGGGGACACCGTCGCGCTCACGCGCCATCCCGCGATCCGGGACGCCGACGTCTTCTTTCTCGCGCTCCACGGGGGGGCGGGGGAGAACGGGACGATCCAGGCCCTACTCGACGTAGCGGGCGTGGCCTATACGGGCAGCGACCGACTCGGGTGCTCGCTCGCGATGGACAAGGAGGTCAGCAAGAGGCTCCTCAGGGACGCAGGCATCCCCACGCCCGACTGGCTCGCCGGGGACCATTCGGCGGAGGACGTTGTCGGGTCCCTCGGGCTGCCGGTCATCGTGAAGGCCTCCGGGGGAGGCTCGTCGCTCCGGCTGGTGCTCGCGCACGACTTGCCCGAGCTGGACGCAGCGATCCGGGAGAGCCGTTCCTGGGACGACCTGGTGCTCTTCGAGCGTTACGTGCGGGGCCGGGAGCTCACGGTCTCCATCCTGGGCGAGGAGGCGTTGCCGGTTGGCGAGATCGTTCCCGCGCACGAGCTCTTCGAC
>CAZYQW010000144.1:0-13189 GCA_964649825.1 uncultured Phycisphaeraceae bacterium
GGATTATCCGGAGGTCATCGTCGTCGCTGGCAAGGCGCGACGACGACCGCGTATTCGAGATACGTCGAGGAGGAGCAACGCAGCAAGCGATGACGAGGGCCCCGGAGAAACGTCAACAACTCTGAATCACACCACTAGGACACGGACCCGCCGCCCGAGCGCGTTGCGGCTCCCGGAGGCGCGTGCTACATTGCGCAATCCCTTTTGCGTCACCAAATTACCCATTACCACGGCCTTCATGCTCGATCGCCTCTCCCGCCGCGTGCGACTGCTCCAGCCGTCGGCGACGTTCAAGCTCGCCCGACGCGCACAGGAGCTGAAGGCCGCGGGCCGCGAGATCATCTCGTTCGGCCTCGGCGAACCCGACTTCGACACGCCCGCGGCGGCGCGGGCTGCGGCACACGCCGCCGTCGATTCGGGGAAGACCCACTACACCCCGAACGAGGGCATCCCCGAGCTGCGGCGCGCGATCGCGGACTGGTCCGCCGCGCGGCTCGGCGTTCGCTATCGGCCCGCGACCGAGGTCCTGGTGACGGCCGGCGCCAAGCAGGGCCTCTCCCACGCGATCCTGGCCCTGGTGGAGGACGGCGTCGGCGTGCTCGTCCCGAGCCCGTTCTGGCTCACCTACCCCGAGCTGATCGGATTCGCGGGCGGCAAGACCCAGGTCGTCCCGACGCATGCGGAGAACGGATACCACCTCGAGGTGGACGATCTCGAGCGCGTGGCCGACGCGAGCACCCGGATCCTGATCCTGAACTCGCCGAACAACCCGACCGGGGCCGTGCTCGACGAGGCCCGCCTGCGGGCGATCGCCGAGTTCTGCCGCCGGCGCGATCTGCTCGTCATCTCCGACGAGATCTACGGCGCGCTCGTGTTCGGAACCGCGACGCACGGCTCGATCGCCGCCGTGTCAGCTGAACTGCGCGAGCGGACCGTCGTGCTGAACGGGATGTCGAAGGCGTACGCGATGACCGGTTGGAGGCTTGGCTTCGCGCTCGGTCCGGAGGCAATCATCGCCGCGATGTCGCGCATCCAGAGCCACACGACGTCGAACGCGTCCAGCATCTCGCAACACGCTGCGTTGGCCGCGATCACGAGCTGCGCGGCGGACGCCGAGACCATGCGCTCTGCGTTCGAGGAGCGCCGGCGGCGCGTCCTCGAGTGGCTCTCCGCCATCCCGAACCTCGACGTGCCGACGCCGGAGGGCGCGTTCTACGTCTTCCCGCGCATCCACGCGCTGCTCGGCCGCAGCTCGCCGGCCGGCGTACGGATCGAAGACTCGACCACGTTCTGCGAGGCGCTGCTCGACGAGGCGCTCGTCTCGGTGGTGCCGGGGGCCGTGTTCGGAGCGGACGACGCGTTCCGTTTGTCGTACGCGGCGTCGATGGAAGAGCTAGAAGAAGGCTGTCGTCGCATCGCCGCCTTCATCGGCAGCCTTGATCGGCAGCCTTCGTCGAGGATGTAGGTCGCCGATGATGTTCGACGAACGCACGTCCCAGGGACGTCTCAACCCGGCAGGAATCGGATGAGCTACGAACGCTTCCGGAGACGCAGCAGACCATCCAATTCGAGAATCCTGCTTCGCACGTTCGTGCCATCGTTCCTGCTGCCGGCGGCCGTCGCGGCCGGCGCGGCGATCCTGATGTTCCAGTTCCTATACGAGCGGCACGTCCTCGATCGCGCCGACGACGAGATGGCCTGGATCCTGGACGCGACGCGTCTCATCGAGGACCGCTACTACGAGGACGTCACCCGCGAGGAGCTCGCGTACGACGCGATCCGCGGCATGGTCCAGCGCGACCCGTACTCGGACTTCATCGACCCGGAGATGGAGCAGCGCTTTCGCGAGGAGAACGAGGGGCGCTACGTCGGCATCGGTTTCGCGGTGTACGAAGAGGGCGCTCCGGTCACCGTTCTCTTCCCCTTTCCGGGCTCGCCGGCCGAGGAGGCGGAGCTCGACACCGGCGATCGGATCATCGGCGTCGACGGCGAAGACGTCAGCGAGGACAGCCAGCGCGAGATCGTCGAGCGCATCAAGATGATGAACGGCGAGGGGAAGCCGGTCACGTTGCGCATCCAGCCGTACACGGCGCCGGGCGAGGCGCCGGCGCCGGTCCGGGAGGTGACGGTGCGACGGGCCACGATCTGGCGGCCGTCGGTCGTGGACGCGCGGATCGTCGATCCGAAGTCCGGCGTGGGCTACGTGCGCCTGCTCGCGTTCCAGGAGCACTCGGTCGTCGAGTTCGAGAAGGCGTTGAACTCGCTCGCGACGAAAGGGATGAAGTCGCTCGTGCTCGACCTGCGCGGGAATCGCGGCGGGCTGCTCGACCAGGCGATCGAGATCTGCAGCCTCTTCCTCGAAGAGGACGTCGTGGTGCGGACCGAAGGCCGCTCGCAGGACGCGACCCACGTCTACACCACGTCGTCGCGTCCCGCATCGTTCCGCGGCCTCCCCATCGCGTTGCTCGTCGACAACGACAGCGCGAGCGCGTCCGAGATCGTGGCCGGCGCGCTGCAGGACCACATGCGCGCGATCCTCGTGGGCGATCGGACGTTCGGCAAAGGCATGGTCCAGTCGGTGATCCCGCGACGCTACATCGTCGACGGCGAGGAACGGTACGCGCGCATCAAGATCACGACCTCGCGCTACTTCACGCCCGCCGGGCGCTCGATCGAGAGGGCGACACGCCGCACGACGCGTGACCGCGACGACGCGCGTGGGTTGATCCCCGACATCTTCATTCCGATCACCGACCGCGCCGAGCGGACGTGGCTCTTGAACTATCTCGCCGATCGCGAGATCGATGACGACACGTGGCGCAAGATCAGCGAGCGCTGTCCGAAGCGCGTTCGTCACGAGGAAGGCGACGGCGGACGGGTCGACGTGCAGCTTCGCCGCGCGGTGGATGCGCTGAACGGGACCAAAGTACTGAACCACCTCACTCGCACGGCTCACGCGATCGAGCCGCCGTGAGAGTCCTCGGAATCGAGTCGTCCTGCGACGAGACGGCAGCGGCCGTGGTCGAGGACGGACGGGTCGTGCTCTCCGACGTCGTCCGATCCCAGGTCGACATCCACCGCCGCTTCGGCGGTCCGGTCCCGGAGATCGCGAGCCGCAGCCACCTCGAGGTGATCGTGCCGGTCGTCCAGGAGGCGCTCGAGCGAGCGGGTCTCGCCGCCGCCGACGTCGACGCGGTCGCGGTGACGCACCGCCCCGGCTTGATCGGGGCGTTGCTCGTCGGCGTCGCGACCGCGAAGGCGCTCGCGCTGGCCCTCGACAAGCCGATCGTCGGCATCGATCATCTCGCTGCGCACATCTACGCGTCGTGGATGGACTCCGACGATCCTCCGACCCCGCCGTTCGTCGCGCTCGTGGTCTCCGGCGGCCACACGTCGCTCTTCCGGCTCGACGACCCGTTCCAGCCCCACGAGATCGGCTCGACGGCGGACGACGCGGCCGGCGAGGCGTTCGACAAGGTCGCAGCGATCCTCGGGCTCGGCTATCCCGGCGGACCGGTGATCGACCGCGTCGCGAAGGGCGGTCGCACTCGACGCTTCCCGTTCAAGCCGCCGCTCCTGACGCGAGACGGCCTCGACTTCTCGTTCTCCGGCCTGAAGACGGCCGTCCTGTATCGCGTCACCGGGAAGAACTCCCGCCACGAGCCGGTGCCGCTGACGGAGGAGAACGTCCGCGACGTCGCCGCGTCGTTCCAGGAGGCGGTAGTGGAGGGCCTCGCGCAGGCCGCGTTCCGCGCGGTCGAACGGTCCGGCGCCGAGGACCTCGTCGTCGGCGGCGGGTGCGCGGCGAACTCGCGGCTTCGCCAACGGTTCACGACGGAAGCGGCACAGCGCGGCGTCCGCCTCTTCCTTCCCACCGTGGCGCGCTCTACCGACAACGCGGTGATGATCGCCGGCCTCGCGTACCATCGCCTCAACGAGCACGGCCCCGACGACTTGACCCTCGACGCCATTCCGACCGGACGATGAACGAACGCGAGCTGAAACGACTCCTCGGAGAGGTCAAGAGCGGGAAGACCTCCGTCGCGAACGCGGCCCAGCGCATCGCCGCGCCGCAGAACGGCGGCCTCGACGTGGCCGAGGTCGACCATCACCGAGAGCTCCGCTGCGGCTTCCCCGAAGTGGTGCTTTGTCAGGGGAAGGAGCCGGACGACGCCGCGCGAATCGCGGAGGAGCTGTTCGCGCGCGCCGACCGCGTGCTGCTGACGCGCGCTCGCCCCGACGTGTTCGCGGCGGTGAGGACGCGGATCCCCGGCGCCGAGTGGCACGACCGCGCGAAGGCGATCACGTGCGTGCGCGGGCGCCGCGCGCGCGGTGATGGGTTCGTGCTCGTGGTCACCGCCGGCACCGCGGACATCCCCGTCGCCGAGGAGGCGCGCGTCACTGCCGAGCTGATGGGAGCCTACGTGGAGACCTGCTTCGACGTCGGCGTCGCGGGCCTCCATCGCATCCTCGGCCGGGTCGCACGGCTGCGCGAGGCGCGCGTGATCGTGGTCGCGGCCGGAATGGAGGGCGCGTTGGCGAGCGTGGTCGGAGGCCTGGTCGCACGACCCGTGATCGCGGTGCCGACCAGCGTGGGCTACGGCGCGTCGTTCCAGGGCCTCGCCGCCCTCCTCGGCATGCTGAACTCCTGCGCCCCGAACGTCGCGGTCGTGAACATCGACAACGGGTTCGGCGCGGGTTACCTGGCGGCGCTCATGAACCAGCCGATCCGCCGGTCCTGACGCGACCTCGCCAAGGTGCGGATTCGCGCTCCGAGGAACCGGGCCGGGCGGTCGAGATCGACCGCCGAGGCGTCGGCAAAGCCGGGCCAGGTCGACGTCGACAACGGAGTCCTCGCGGGCTACCTTGCAGGTTCGAACCGTCGGCACCGACGCCGGTCGGAGCGCGGGTTCCCGAGGATCACGATGACGCAACGGAAGAGGGCCCTCCTCGTGTTCGAGGACGGGTCGGTCCACGAAGGTCTGGCGTTCGGCGCCATCGGCGAGGCGTACGGCGAGGTCGTCTTCAACACCGCGATGAGCGGGTACCAGGAGATCCTCACCGATCCCTCGTATCGCGGTCAGCTCGTGCTGATGACCTACCCGCTCATCGGGAACTACGGCGTGAACGCCGAGGACGTCGAGTCGCGCGCCGTCCACACGCAGGGGTTCATCGTGCGTGAGCTCTCGCCCATCCCTTCGAACCACCGCGCGACCGGAAGCCTCGAGGACTACCTGAAGGAGCACAACGTCGTCGGCATCGAAGGCGTCGACACCCGCCAGATCGTGCTCGGCCTGCGGTCGAAAGGCTCGATGCGCGCGGTGATCTCGTCGACGGAGATGGACGTGGCGGCGCTCCTCGCCAACGTCCGCCGGTCGCCCCCGCTCGACGGCCGCGACTGCGTGCGCGAGGTGACGCGCTGGCAGGTGGAACCGTGGACCGAGGGCTTCGCCACGTCGTTCGCGCCGCGCCGCGCGCCCACGGACCGGAAGCGGTACAAGGTCATCGCGTACGACTTCGGCATCAAGAACAACATCCTGCGCTCGCTGGTCGAGGCCGGATTCGACGTGACCGTCGTGCCCGGTCACAGCCGCGCGCGCGAGGTCCTCGCGCTCGGGCCGGACGGCATCTTCCTCTCGAACGGCCCCGGCGACCCCGAGCCGGTCTCGTACGCGGTCGAGACGATCAAGGCGTTCCTCGGCGAGCGCATCCCGACGTTCGGCATCTGCCTCGGGCACCAGCTCACCGCGCTCGCGATCGGGGCGCGGACGTACAAGATGAAGTTCGGCCACCACGGCGCGAACCAGCCGGTCATCGACCTCACCACCGGCAAGACCGAGATCACCTCGCAGAACCACTCCTTCGCGGTCGACGTCGACACGATCGATGAGCGCAAGGCTCGAGTCTCGCACAAGAACCTGAACGACGGCACCGTGGAGGGCCTCGAGCTCCTCGAGTCGCCCGCGTTCACCGTCCAGTACCATCCCGAGGCGTCCCCCGGCCCTCACGACGCGCTCTACCTGTTCGAACGATTCCGCCGGCTGATCGAGACGTCGCGGGTTCGGGTTTGAGGGAACGAGCGCTCGCGTCGGCGCGAGCGCTCGTTTCCCGCGGCGCCGGCGATCGGTCCGCGTCGTTCGATCAGTCGCCGATCGTCACATTCAGACCATTCGTCAGCCCGATCGGCACCGGCGCCGCCGGCATCGGATCATGCAGGTAGGCCTGGAAATACACCTCGAGTCCGACGAGGATCGGAAGCACCGGAATCGGCAGCGGGAAGACCGCCGGCGTCCCGACCCCGCCCCAGGTCGGGCCCGGCAACATGACGATCGGACCGGTGAGCGCGAGCAGGAACTCGCCGTCGCCGCCCGCCATGCCGGTGCCGAACACCAGCGTGCCGCACGGGAACGCGACGTCCGGCGCCGCGGCGAACATGAGGATAGAGAGGGCGCCGGCGGCCTGCGTGCCGAGCGGGTTGTCGGCGCCGAGGCTCAGCCGCTTGCCGAGGCGCGGCGCACCCGAGAGCACGGCCAGTCTCTGCGCGGGGTTCACGCCGCAGCCGTAGGGAACCGCGGTTCCCCCGATCGACGGGAGCTGTGCCTCGAGCATCACCAGCGTCGGCGCGGTCTGCGCGATCGCGGCCACCTCGATGCGTCCGTCCGCGTCGAGATCGCGCACGCGGGTCGCGACCACCTGGGTCGCGAATCCGAACTCGCCGGTCTTCGTGATGCCGCCGCCGCCGTCGCCGAGGTACAGCGACAATCGCCGCGCGGCGTCGACGATGCCGAGGTCGAGTCGGCCGTCCTGATCCAAGTCCGCCGCGATCACGTGATCCGGCCCCGCGGTCGCCCGGCGAACACGAGCAGGCGCGAGTCCGGCAGCGGCCCGTCGCCGTCGTTCGGCAGCACGAGCAGGTCCAGACGACCGTCCTCGTCGAGATCCGTGAACGCGCTCCGGGTGAAGAACGGGGCGGAGTTCACGCTCGCCTCGCCGCCCGGATCGAATGCTTCGACGTCGACCTCGACGAAGGTCGCCAGGACGCAACGCATCGCGCGGGCGGCAAACGCGAGGAAATGATCGTCGTCGTTCACCCGCGCGTCGCCGCTGCGCGCGAGCCTGAGGAACGCCTCGTGCACCAGCGACGTCATCCGAATGTCGCGCCCACGGCAGCGCGCGGCGAGGCGTCGCGCGATCCGCCGCAACGCCTCGTGCGAACCAGGCAGGTAGCGGGAGACACGGCGGCCTCGGCCGGCGCCGGATCGGAATGGGCGAAGCCGGACGGATCGAGCATGCCACGGTTGTACGAAACCTCCCGCCGAGTGTGCCAGCCGCGATCGGGATTGACCGCGGTCCGTTCGCTCCGACGATCGAAGGCGAGCGGAACACGTCGGTCGACCCGTGGAAGAAGGACCCGAATCGCGTACCTCCGAAGTTCGCGTACATGGTCGGGTACGCGGGCGTCCGCGCCGCCCTCGAACGGCTCGCCCGCGCTGCCGCGGCCAGCGGGACTCCCGCCGAGGTGGTCGCCCGCGCCTGCAGGCGTCCGGGCTGCTGCCGGATACAAACCGACCTGGTGGGCTTCATCGAACTCGTGGGTTGGGCGCGGCGGTGTCATCCCGCCGGGGAATACCCGGGCCGCCCGCGGACGCTCTGGTAACGTGCTGCGCATGTGGGCATCCCGCGTGCTTGTCCTTCGACCGTCCATCCTGCTCCTCCGGTTCGAACCGGTCGGGCTCGCACGGCAAGCCGCCCGCGCCGGGTGACGACATGAGCAAGCCGACCACCACGACGACGTACTGGGACTACATCCGAGTCAAGGAACTCCTGGCGCTCCAGGGAGGGCTCGGCGACGACGACGCCGCCCTCACGCAGGACGAGGTCGTCTTCATCACGGTGCACCAGGTCTACGAGCTCTGGTTCAAGCTGGCGCTGCGCGACATCGAGGCGGCGCGCGACCTGTTCAAGAGGACGCGAGTTCCCGACGACCACTTGGCGGGCGTGTACCGCCGGCTCGAACGCTTGCGCATCATCTTCGGTCTGGCCGCCGACCACTTCCCGCTGATCGAGACGCTGACGACGCGCGACTACCTCGAGTTTCGCGACAAGCTGTTCCCGGCGAACGGCGGCCAGTCGGCCCAGTTCCGCGAGATCGAAATCCTGTTCGGCCTGGACGGCGAGAACGACCGGATTCCCTACGTCACGGGGGGCCGCTTCGAGGACGTGCTCGCTGCCCCGGATGGATCGACGAGCTGGTCGCTCGCACGCGTGAAGCGCCGCATGGACGATCGTCCGAACTTCAAGGAGGCGGTCGATTCGTGGCTCTACCGGACGCCGATCCACGCATCGACGCCGGACGATCCGAACGACGCCGCCACCGTCGATCGTTTCATCGAAACGTACCTCCGCTCGCATCGCGGCGCGCTCGAGACGCTGGCCGACGAGCTCTGCCGCGCCGTGAGGTCGCCGCACGAGCGCGAGACGCTGCGCGGGCGCTATGAGAACGAAGCGCGGCAGGCGGAGGTGTTCCTGAACGCGGAGGACGTCGACGAGGCCGAGCGCCCCCGGCGGCGGCGGATCCGCTCCGGAGTGCTGTTCATCGAGACGTACCGCGAGCTCCCCCTTCTCGCGTGGCCTCGCCAGATCCTCGACGCCATCATCGCCGTCGAGCAAGCATTCATCTACTACCGCCAACGACACGCGCGCATGGCCGAGCGAATGATCGGACGGCGCGTCGGCACCGGCGGCTCCGCCGGCGTGGAGTACCTGGATCAGACCGCGCTCTCCTACCGGATCTTCAAGGACCTGTGGGCGGTGCGGACCGTGCTGCTGCGACGTGACGCACTGCCCGACCCCGAGAACCCCGACTTCTATCGATTTCGCTTCGACGCGAGACCGGGTGACGGCCCATGATCCTGCCTCTTGTCGTGCTGCTCTCGTCCTCGGTCCCCATCGCCGACGACGGTACGGGCGCGGTGAAGGCGCGCGCGGTCGCCGCGGTCGAGGCTCAGGCGCCGCGGCTCATCGAGCTCAGCCAAGCGATCTGGGAGTTCGCGGAGATCGCCCTGCGCGAGTCGAGGTCGGCCGCCGTGCTGGCGGACTACGCCGAAGCGGAGGGGTTCCGAGTCGAGCGCGGAGTGGCCGGCATGCCGACCGCGTTCATCGCGTCGTACGGCACCGGAGAGCCGATCATCGGGATCATGGGCGAGTTCGACGCCCTCCCCGGCATCTCGCAGAAGGCGCTCCCGCGACGCGAGGCGCTCGAGGAAGGCCGGCCTGGCCACGGTTGCGGCCACAACCTGTTCGGGCCCGCCAGCCTGGGTGCCGCGGTCGCCATCCGCCGGCTCATCGAAGCGGGCACGCTGTCAGGAACGATCCGCTTCTACGGCACGCCGGCCGAGGAGTCGGTGGGCGGCAAGATCTACATGGTGCGCGACGGCCTCTTCGACGACGTCAGCGTCGCGCTCGCGTGGCATCCGAGCGCTGAGATCCGCTCCGACACCGAGGGCACCCAGGCGCTCGTCGACTTCATCGTCGAGTTTCGCGGGCGATCCGCACACGCCGCCCTTCGACCCGTGGAACGGCGTCTCCGCGCTCGACGGCCTCGAGATCTTCACCTTCGCGTTGAATCAGATGCGGGAGCACGTGCGACCTACGGTTCGCATTCACTACGTCATCCCGAGCGGCGGCGACGTCCCCAACGTGGTGCCGGACTACGCGAAGGTCTGGTGCTGGATCCGCGACTCGCGCCACCAAGAGGTCGATCGACTGCTCGAGCGTGCGAAGAGCATCACTCAAGGCGCTGCGCTCGCGGCCGGCGTGACCGGGAAGCTGACGGTCCAGTCGGGCGACTATGAGATGCTCGTCAACATGACCGGGCAACGCGCGGTGCAGAAGAACCTCATGGCGCTGGGGTCGATCGAGTTCACTGCGGCCGAGCAGGAGTTCGCACGCGAGATCCAGCGTGTCACCGAAGTGCCGGAGATCGGCCTCAAGGGCACCGTGGAGCCGCTCGAAGAGAACCCGTCCGAGCCGCAGGGCGGATCGACCGACGTGGCCGACGTGAGCTGGGTGACACCGACGCTGCACCTCTCGGTCACCACGGCACCAGCCGGTGCGCCGTGGCACGCCTGGCCGGTCGTCGCCTGCGCCGGGACGTCGATCGGCCACAAAGGCATGATGCACGCATCGAAGGCGCTCGCGATGACGATGGTCGACCTCTATCAGGACGCAGAGCTGCGCGACGGGATTCGCGCGGAGTTCGACGAGGAGACCAAGGGGCAGGTGTATCGCGGCTACATCCCGGAAGGCCCGCCGCCGCTCCCGACGGACTAGGAACATGTCCGAGGCCACACATGAACCACGAGGTCGACTGACGACGCTCCGACACGGGTCGGGCGGACGGTCGAACGCAGTGGGAGGCACGCGGCTCGCGTCGCACTTCCTCCTCGTTCCCCTGCTGTTTCTCGCGGCCTGCCGATCGTCGCCGCCGGATCCACGAGTCGACGGACCGATTCGCGTCTTCGGCGACGTCGCTGCTCCGACGTCGTGGAACCACGACGAGATCGAAGCCGAGTTCGCCGACCACGTGCGCCTCGTGGAGCACGTCACGAAGCGACTGGAGCGTCATCGCCTCCGCGCCGTCCCGCTCGTCCGCTTGATCGAGGCGAGCCGACCGGTTCTCGATTCGTCCCGCAAGAACCCAAAGCTCGCGGTCGTCGTCGTGCTGCGCGCGCGGGACGGCTACGCCATCGCGTACACCTATGACGAGATCGCGCCGCACGCCGGCGAGCCCACGGTCTTCCTCGCGTTCGCCGACGAGGAAGGGCCGCTCCCCGAGGAGTTCGCGCCGGCGCGCGTCGTCGTGGTCGATGGCACGAACCCGTCGCGGGCTCTGCGCGGGATCATCGAGATCGAAGTCGTCGACGTCGCGAAGAAGCGCACCTCGCCGGCCTGAGCCGATGCCCGCCGTTCGCGCCTTCGCCGTCGTCGTCGTCGCCTCCCTCGCCGCATGCGCGGACCAGGCGCGTCCGGGTGGCGCGAATGAGCGCCGCCCGAGCATCCTGCTCGTTACCGTCGACACGACGCGGGCCGACCGGCTCGGCTTCGCCGGATACTCGCCCGCGGCAACTCCGCGGCTCGACGCGCTCGCCAAGCGCGGCACCTGGTTCTCGCAGGCACGGACCTGCGTACCGCTCACGCTGCCGGCCCACGGTTCATTGATGACCGGGCTCTACCCTCCCGCCCACGGCCTGCGCGAGAACGGGATCGCGTGCCTTGGCGACGAGGCGGTGACGATCGCCGAGCACCTCCGCGGTGCGGGCTACCGAACCGGCGCGTTCGTCTCGGCGTTCGTCCTCGACGCGCAGTACGGACTCGATCAGGGGTTCGATGCGTACGACGACGTTCCGAGGCGCCGCCTCGTGTCCGGCGGATTCATCGAGGAACGCCCGGCGGACGAGACCGTCGACGCCGCGCTCGCCTGGGTCGCGCAGGCCCAGACGCCGTTCTTCCTGTGGGTTCACCTGTTCGATCCACACGCACCGTACGACCCGCCGCGCCGGTTCGCGGCCGAGGACCCGTACGACGGAGAGATCGCGTTCGCCGACGCGTCCATCGGTCGATTGATCGATGCAATCGACCAGCGGGACGAGACCGCAGTGTTCTGCGTCACGTCGGACCACGGGGAATCGCTCGGCGAGCACGGCGAGACGACGCATGGGGTCTTCGTGTACGACGCGACGCTCCTCGTCCCGCTCCTGTTCGCAGGGCGAGGCGTTCCGCCCGATCGCCGCGTCGATGTTCCCACGTCGATCGTCGACGTGGCTCCGACGCTGCTGTCGCTCGCGAAGGCGCCGCCGCTTCCGGGGATCCACGGCGTCGACTTGACCCCGACGTTCGAGGGCGACGCGCCGCGGCCTCGGCCCATCTGGTTCGAGAGCCTGAACGGATGGCTCGACCATGGTTGGTCGCCGCTGGTCGGCGTGACGGATGGGCGCGACAAGTTCATCGAGGCGCCGCGTGCCGAGCTGTACGACTTGGTCGAGGATGCGAAGGAGCTCTCCAATCGCGCGGTCTCCGAACCGGAGCGGGCCGACCGACTACGCGCGGCGGTGCGATCGGCCTGGGACTCGCTTTCGCGCGACGTCACCCTCGCCGACGTCCGTGAGATCGACGAGGACGAGCGCCGGACGCTCGAACAGCTCGGGTACACCGCAAGCGGCGACGGGGACTCCAAGGTCCCATATCCGGCGGTCGACATGGTCGACCCGAAGGATCGGATCCTCGGCGAGGCCGCACGAAACGAAGCGCTCACGCTCATGGGACGGGCGCGCGCGGCGACGACTCCCGCCGAAAGAACGCGTCATCTCGATC
The DNA here is from genome assembly GCA_964649825.1 of uncultured Phycisphaeraceae bacterium. Lineage (GTDB taxonomy): Bacteria > Planctomycetota > B15-G4 > B15-G4 > JADJEK01 > CAZYQW01. The sequence continues at coordinate 12,373 of CAZYQW010000144.1, forward strand.
GCGCCATCGGAATCCTCGAGCAAGCGATCGCCGGCGACCCCGGCGCCGTCCTGCTCCATGAGTACGCGGGCCAGTGCTACGTCCAGAAAGCCGCGTTCATGCCCGCGATCGATCACCTGCGCCGCTGCCTTGCCAAACGCCCGGACCGCGTCGATGCGCGCTACTCGCTCGGCGTCGCCCTGCTCGGGTCGGGCGACGCGCCCGCGGCCCGGCGTGAGCTCGAGCGCTGCCTCGAACAGCAGCCGACCTTCGTCCTCGCCGCGAAGATCCTCGCGATGCACCACGAGGATCGCGGCGACTACGCCGCGGCCGCCGGCGCGTGGCGCCACTTCCTCGAGCACTGGGAGGCGAACGACGACGAGAGGAGGAACGCGTCCGACGCCCTCGAACGCGTACTCGAGAAGTCGCGCGGTTGACGGGCGATCACGCCGGGCGTCGCGACGCAGCGCGGCAGCAAACCGTGGACCTCCTGCGACCGACGAGGACATGGGCGGGCGACAGCCACGACTGAGTCGCGAGCGCGTCCGTTCCACGGTCATGGAGGATTTCCGGCGATGCAGTCGAGGCCGTCGCAGCACGACCCAGGTAACGAGATCCCCGAGAAGCACTGGATCTACCGCTTCGCGAAGAAGCGCTGGTTCTTCGGCTTCGGCGCCTCCTCCTAGTGGTGTGATTCACTGGAGAGTGCCACGTTGGTCATGGGCACTCCTACCCTGCGAGCAGGAGGATCGGGCAGTGCTCATGATCCATGTGTTCAAGGACGAATTCTGCGAGTTCGTGGTCCTGGGGTGCAGCCACGAGAAAATCGTGGAGGTTG
>CAZYQW010000145.1:0-11216 GCA_964649825.1 uncultured Phycisphaeraceae bacterium
GGATTATCCGGAGGTCATCGTCGTCGCTGGCAAGGCGCGACGACGACCGCGTATTCGAGATACGTCGAGGAGGAGCAACGCAGCAAGCGATGACGAGGGCCCCGGAGAAACGTCAACAACTCTGAATCACACCACTAGATCGAGGCGCAGGACCGCAGGCGTACTGCCTGTACGTCGAGGATCCTGCAACGAAGAGATCGGTCGCGAGGGACCGCCGCAGCCGGAATGACTTTCACCACGGGCGGCTAGCGTCAACTGGATCGACATCTCCAGTGGAACCCTCACTCACTCGAACGACGGACGCAGCGATCGCAACGACGCGCGGCGAACTCGTCGCGGCCGAAGACCACCCCTCGACGCGACGAGCACCTTCTTCAAGGGGAGCTCACCTCCGACCCGGCCCCGAGCCTCGCGACCGCGCTGGCGCAGCCCACGGTGGAGCTGCAGCTGCACGAGCGCCGTGCGCCACGTCCGCCGCGTCGACGCCGCCGCGGACTCGAGACGGGGGAACCGTCGCGTCGCCTCGTCGACCATTCCGGGCATCGCCGCCGATCGCCGGGTCGTTTCACGATCGTGCGGTTCCCGTTAGACTCCGACTCCTCACGCCTCATCCGCCGACGCCACGCCGTCCAAGGACCTTCTCGTGCTCGAGGACTTTCGCCGCATCACGACCTACGTCCCGAGATACCGCGGCCAGATCCTCCTCGGCATGTTGGCGATCCCGGTCTCGCGCGGCTTCGATCTGTTGATCCCCTGGGTGATCGGACGCGGCGTCGACGAGCTCTCTCGCGGCGAGACCTCCCTCTCGTTGCGCGGGTACTTCCTCCTCTTATGCGGGCTCGCAGCGTCGAAGGGCGTCGCCAAGTTCGCGATGCGCTGGTTCATCGTCGGGGCGTCGCGCCGATTCGAGCAGGACTTTCGCGACGACCTCTACCGCCACGTGCTGACGCTGCCGCCGTCCTGGTTCCAGACGATGCGGACCGGCGACTTGATGGCGCGGCTTGCGTGGGACGTCGAAGCGGTGCGCATGCTCGCCGGCCCGGGCCTGATGTACCTGACCGAGACGGTGTTCATGATCCCGGCCGTGGCGATCCTCGCGTTCTACGACGGCACGCTGGCGCTGCTGCTGCTCATCCCGCTCGCGCTGATCGCGTGGACGATGAAGCACTACGCCGAGCCGATCCACGCCGAGTCGATGAAAGCGCAGGAGCGGCTCGCCGACCTGTCGAACGCGGCGCAGGAGAACTTCGCCGGCGTGCGCGTCGTGCGATCGTTCGCGGCCGAGCCGCGCCAGATCGAGCGGTTCGACGCGGCCTCGCTCGACTACTGCGAGCAGAGCATCCGCGTGGCCCGCATCCGCGGCATGAACTGGACGCTCATGGTCTCGGCCAAGGACCTCGGGATGCTCCTGCTGCTCGCGGTCGGCTGCTTCCGGCTGATGTCGGGCGCGATCACGATCGGACAGTTCTGGCTGTTCGTGATGTACCTCGGCCTCCTGTTCTGGCCGATGGTCGCGCTCGGCTGGATGATCGGCATGTATCAACGCGGGCGCGCTTCGATGCAGCGCCTGAACGCGATCTTCGATACGCCGCCGGCCGTCGAGGATCCGCCCGGCGCGTACCGTCCCGCCACCGTCCGCGGCGACGTGGAGCTGAGGAACCTGCGCTTCTCGTACGACGGCGAGCACCCGGTCTTGAACGGCGTCGACCTGAAGGTGCCGGCCGGCCGGGTGGTCGGGATCACGGGGCCGACCGGCTCCGGCAAGTCGACCATCGCCCAGGCGATCCCGCGCCTCGTCGCGGTGGATGCTGGACAGGTGTTCGTCGACGGCGTCGACGTGAAGAAGTGGGACGTCCGAACGCTCCGGCGCGCGATCGGCTACGTGCCGCAGGAGGCGTTCCTCTTCGCGGACACGCTGAAGCACAACCTCGCGCTCGGCCAGGACGAGGAGAACGAAGAGGTGATCCGCCGCTCGATCCGCGCCGCGCACGTGTCGGACGAGCTCCTCTCGATCGCGGGTGGACTCGACGCGGTCGTCGGTGAGCGCGGCGTCACTCTGTCGGGCGGCCAGCGCCAGCGGACCACGATCGCGCGGGCGCTCGCGGCCGAGCCGCGCATCCTCATCTTCGACGACTGTCTCTCCGCCGTCGACGCCGACACCGAGGCCGCGATCCTCGAGGACTTGACGGCCGCGCTCCGCGGCCGCACCGCGATCCTGATCTCGCACCGCGTTGCCGCGCTCCGCCTCGCCGACCACGTGTTGTTCATCGATGACGGCCGCGTCGTCGAAGAAGGCCGGCCCGACGATCTGCTGCGACGGAAGGGGCGCTACTGGCGCCTCCACCGGCGCCAGCAGGCGGAAGCCGAGATCGAGGCGCTCTGATGTCGGTCGACGAGCACCACGACTACGAGGCCGTCGGCCGCGCGTTCGACCGCACTCTGATCCGCCGCCTTCTCCCGTTCACGCGGCCGCACAAGAAGGCGTTCGTGATCGGCCTCGCGCTCCTGTTCGTGATCACCGCGTTGGAGCTCTCGGGACCGTGGATTCTGCGGCGCGCCCTCGACGGCCCGGTCGCGCGCGCCGACGCGAGCAACATGTCGGCGGAGGCGGGCCCGCTGCTCGGCTACGCGGGGTTGTTCCTCCTCGTCCTCGTGGTGACGCTCTACGTCCGGTACCAGCAGTTCCTCGTCCTGAACGACGCGGGCCAGCGCGTGCTCCACCGGATCCGCCAGACCGTGTTCCGGACGCTTCAGCGCCTCCCGATCACGTACTTCGACCGGAACCCGACCGGACGCCTCGTGAGCCGCGTCACGACCGACGTCGAGACGCTGAACGAGCTGTTCACGTCCGGCGCGATCACGCTGCTCGGCGACACCGTGAAGATCGTCGCGTTGGTGGTCGCGCTCTTCATGATCGACGCGCGTCTCGCGGCGATCGCGACCCTCGCCGTACCGTGCCTCGCGCTCACGTCCGCGTTCTTCCGCATCCGCGCCCGCCGCGCCTATCGCGAAACGCGCACCGCGATCGCGCGCGTCACCGCGTACCTCGGCGAGACGATCGCCGGAATCCGCGTGCTCCAGGGGTTCGCGCGTGAGGACAAAGCGGCGGCGCGTTTCGCGGAGCGCAACCACGCGTTCTTTACCGCCAACGTGAAGACGATCCTCTACTTCGCCCTCTTCTTCCCCGTCGTCGACGGAATCGCGGTCGCGATCCAGGGCGGGGTCTTCTGGCGCGGTGGCCTCGAGATCTTCGACGCCGAGCTCACCGTCGCCGAGTTCCTGCAGTTCTGGCTCTACCTGAACTACGTCTTCGAGCCGCTCCGCGAGCTCGCCGAGAAGTACAACGTGCTGCAGTCGGCGATGGCGTCGGCGGAACGCGTCTTCCAGGTGATCGACACCCCCCCCGAGTCCGACGACCCCACCGGCGCCGCCGACGCGACGCCGATCGCCGGAAAGATCACGTTCGAAGACGTGCACTTCGCGTACGTGAACGGGGAGCCGGTCCTCCGCGGCGTCTCGTTCCACGTCGAGCCGGGCGAGACGATCGCGTTGGTCGGCGCGACCGGCGGCGGGAAAACGACGATCACCGCGCTCCTGAACCGCTTCTACGAGCCGACGTCGGGGAGCATCCGGGTCGACGACCTACCGATCGATCGGTATCGCCGCCGCTCTCTGCGCCAGCGGATCGCGTACGTGCCGCAAGACGTCTTCCTCTTCACCGGCACCATCCTCGACAACCTGCGCGCCGGCGACGCCGGCGTGACGGAGGAGCGGGCGAAGGCGGCGGCGAGCGCGATCGGCGCGGACCGGTTGATCCAACGCCTGAGCGGCGGCTACGGCCACGTCATCGCCGAGCGCGGCGCGAACCTGTCGGCCGGCGAGCGGCAGATCCTCTCGTTCGCGCGCGCCCTCGCGGTCGACCCGGCCGTGCTGATCCTCGACGAGGCGACGGCGAACGTCGATCCCGAGACCGAGGCCGAGATCCAAGCCGCGATCCGCACCCTCCTGAAGGGACGCACATCGATCGTGGTGGCGCACCGGCTCTCGACGATCCGCGAGGCGGACCGCATCCTCGTCCTCCACAAGGGCACGGTGCGCGAGGAGGGTACGCACGAAGAGCTCCTCGCGCGCGGCGGCCTGTACCGAGCGTTGTATCGCCTCCAGTTCTCCGGCTCGGAGCAGCCCGGCCGCATCGTGGCCGACTCCGGCGGCGGAGCGTGAGCGGGTGAGCCCCTCAGCGAGCGCCAGCGAGCAAGGACCGTCTGAGCAAACGGCGCGCCCCCCCAATCGGTTCCCCCTCGTCGAAACGCACCGACCCCGTCACCCCCTCCATAAGAGCGCGCACCGCTACCACTCTTCTCCCCTCACCCCCAGAACACTCGCACCTCATCCCCTCGCCGAAGGCGGAGCGTGTTGGAAGCGGCCGCGGAAGCCCTACGAGAAGGCGAAGTCGGAGCCGAACGCCTGCGGGAACTCCTCCATCCGGGGAACCACGCGCCCTGGCCCGCGGTGGTCCGCCAGCTCAGGTGGGTGCTCAGCGGCTGGAGGAACTACTTCAGCTACGGCACTACCTTCCTCGCCTACCGGGCGGTGGAACGACACCTCGCGCAACGCGTGCGCCACTCCCTGAGACGCCGCCACAAGGTGGCGTCTCGCGGGACAGAGCAGTTCTCGATCGACTGGATCGTCACCGAGCTCGGAGCCGGTTGGCTCCGCGGCCCGATGCGTACCCAGCCGACGCGAGCTTCCTCGTGAAGCCCATCGGAGAGCCGGATGCGGGAAATCCGCACGTCCGGTTCGATGAGCGGGGGCTGGAAACGGAGACATGGAGCGGACTGAGGCACCGGCACGGAGGCGAAAGCCGCCGGCAAACGGCAACTCCCCGATCCTGCGTCCACCGCGCCAGCCCTCGACTCTACAGCTCATCCGGCGCCGCGGGCCTCGGGCGCCCTGGCCGGCACGCGAGAGCCTCGCCGGACCCACCAATCCGCCTGCGTCTCCGCCCAACGACGGCCAGGACGCCCCGCTATCCACATCCCATCCGAAGCCGTTCTTCAACAAGGCTGCCGGAGAGGCGCGCGGCTCGCGCTCGTCTCGCGCGCGAGGTCGGCCTGACCGCCGTCGCGTCACGCGAGCTCCGCTGCCCGGCTCCTGGACCCGGATGGCTCGGTTCGGGACTCCCGATCGGGATCCTGTGCTGCACTCTGGCGTCGCCCTCGTGCGCTAGACTTGGCCGCTCTCGCGCCGGCGACACGCGCGTGACGTGTCGCCGAGAGCTCCCGGTACCCAAGAGGCCTGACATGACCTACGTCGACGGATTCGTGATCCCCGGACCCAAGAAGAAGGTCGCCGAGTACAAGAAGATGGCGACCTGGGGCAAGAAGCTCTGGATGAAGCACGGTGCGCTGCAGTACTTCGAGTGCGTCGCCGACGATCTGAACGTCATGCCCGGCTGCGGGGACTTCAAGAAGATGGTGAAGCTGAAGCCGAGCGAGACGCTCTGGTTCTCGTTCATCGTCTACAAGAGCAAGACGCATCGGAACGCCGTGAACAAGAAGGTCATGAAGGAGATGGAGAAGCACGGGATGCCCGAGGTCATGCCCTTCGACGCGAAGCGCATGGCGCACGGTGGGTTCAAGACCGTGGTGCAGGGCTGAGGCCGGGGGCGGAGGAGCGCTTCTTCCGGCGACTCGGAACGCCCTGACCGCACCCGGGCCTCGTTCCGTCACCTCCGGCGCGCGTCTCTCCGGCGTCGAAGACCCGCGCGATGGCGGGGTGATCCATCAGCGCCAGCGCCTCGCTCGCCTCGCCGCCCTCGTCCCAAGACCCAGGCGGCATCTTCTCAGGACGCGACGCGAGCGACAGCGCGCCGGGACGCGCGCCATCGAGACCCCGAGGGCGCGCGAGGACTCAGGCCGGATCGCCGGTCAACACCCAGCCGGCCCAGTTCGCCGGCGGATCGCCGTCCGCGCGCAGCGCTCGATTCGCCTCCCCGAGCGCCTCGGACTTGTCCATCCCCTCGAGCCAGAGGTTCGAGTAGAAGGTCTCCATCAATCGGCTCGTGGCCGCGTCGTCGACCCGCCACAGCGACGTGATCGAGGCCCGCGCCCCAGCGGCGTAGAGCGCCCCTTGAAGGGACTGAATGCCCTGGCCCGCGCGGCGGATGCCAACGTTCGTCTCGCAAGCGGACAGCACGGCGAGTTCGCACTGCGATAGATCCAGAGAGCACAGCTCCTCCGCGGTCAATATCCCCGTCACCCGCCCGAGCGAATCACGTCCACGGTTGGCGCCCGCCATCGCGAGCCCGCACAACGTCATCGGGGCGAAGCCGGTCACGGGTCGCGCGGCCCCGCTGCGGCTCGTCCCACCCGAGGACGAGTCCGCGGTCGACTCGATGCTCTCCGGTGCGAACCAGCCGTGGGTCGCGAGGTGCACGTATCGTATTCCCGCCGCGGCCTCGAACAGCGCCGCCTTGGTCGTCTGCTCGCGCGTGAGGAGGACCGGCTCGAGATCGAACGCCTCCTCGAAGATGTCGGACATCGATTCGGCTTCGCGTCGACTCTGGGGCAGCTCGCGGAACCCGTGCGACGCGAGCGAGTGCGCGCCCCGCGTTTCATTCGCGTCGCCCTCGCTCGACTCGTCGCCGGACCCGTCCGGCTCGGCGGCGATCGCAGGGGAGACCGCGACCACGTCGTCCGGCGCTTCCCCTGCGGCGTCGTAATCGACTCCACCGAGCGCCAGGAGCGAGGGATCCCCGGCGGGCTTCGCGGGCGCCACCATCCTCATCCACCGAGCGAACGAGACCTCGCTGACGATGCGAACGTGGTCACCGACCCGCTGATCTCCCGACGAGTCCATGGGGAGCGCCTCCAACGGAATCGAGAAGACGAAGTCGTCGGCAGACGAAGACCCGCCGCACGTCGTCTCCGGCGACGTCGAGGACCGGCTCGAGGACGCGCTCACGGAGGATCCGCCCCGCGCGCACCTCCGCATCGGCGTCGGCCACCAAGGACGGTGCGGAGCCGCGCAACAGCGGCGCCTCGGAGGGCGCTCGGCGAGGGGTCGCCAGCTCCTCCCGGTCCTCCGTAGGTCCGAGAGCGACGGGCTCGAGAACGCCGTTCGAATCGGCATCGGCCACCGGTTCGGGAGCTGAGCCGCGCCGCAGCGGCGCGCCCAGCGCCGCTCGCCAGGCGATCGCCAGCTCCTCCAGGTCCTTGGCCGGCCCGAGATCGATGCGCTCGAGAACGCCGTCGCTGCGCACGACGTGCGCGAACAGGTGGTCGACCCTGTCGTAGAGCGTGCCGCCGCCGTCGGGTTCGTACCAGCGGGGCATGCGCCGGTATCCGACAATCGCGTCCGTGGGCCGGAGCGCGCGCGCGATCGACTCCGCCACGATCGGTTGCGTCACGACTCCACGATCCGCGAGGCGGCGGCCGACCTCCCGCTCCAGTCGGTCACGCTCGAGGGAGAGCGCCGTCACCTCGGCGGAGACCTCGCGCGGCTCGCGGCCGGCGTGGTCGCCGCCGACCAGGTCGTTCAGCTCGCGACGAATCCGGTCCGCCTGCTCGAGTATCGGTGCGAGCTCGGGGTCGGTGTCGAATCCGGCCAGCGATCGCACGGCTTCGCCGGCGGCCATGCGCATCGTCTCCGTCAACTCGAACACGGTCGACCGCAGTGCCGGCGCGGCCGATTCGGAGAGGAAGTACGCGGCGGAGAGCTCGGCGCCGCGGGCCGACTCGAGCGCCGCGATCGCGTCCTTCAGGCGATCCCGAGCGCCGGGCAGGTCGCCCTCCTCCGTCAGACGAGACGCCTCCGAGAGGGCGAGCCGTCCGGCTTCCGCGGCTCGCCGCGTCGAGTCCGTCTCGGGCGCCGCGACCAGGTGAAGCTCGAGCCGGCCGTGACTCCCCTCGGCACACTCGACCGACACCGCGAGAACGCTGCCGTTGGTCACCGTCAGGCACAGGTACGGAGCGCTCCCTCCACCCGAGTCGTCGTCGTCCGCGACCGACGCCGCGTCCGCAACGTCCTCGACCCGCACGACGAGATCGAGATCGGAGCGGGTCCATACGTGGAGCGTGCCGTCGAACGCGACCTCGTACTCGGCAGTGACCGCGGGTCCGTGACCATCGATCAGGGACTCGTCGTCCGAGTGCAGCTCGATCTCCAACGTGCGATCGAATGGCGTCGCGGTGGCGGCGTCTCGCGACACCATGACGCCGAGGAGCAGACAGGCGATGAAACTCGACACCATGAGCCGAGTGTAGCAGCTCTCGATGGAGGAACCCGTTCGGGGACGAGGGAAGCCCTCGAGACGATAGGGAGGACCGGGTGCGCGGAGTTCGGACGACCGTCGCCTCCGCCTCGATAATCCCGCAGGGTGAACCTCGTTCCGGATAGACTGACCGACCGAAAGAGTCGAGCCGGGAGGAATCGGTGCCGCACCTCCGCGCGAGCGCGTGGTCCACGACGCGACGACGGGTGGTGCTCTCCATCGCCTCGATCGGCGTCGCGTGGATCTCGCTCGAGGTCGGGTGCCGCGTCTGGCTTCGCGCGATCGGCGCGCCGATGCGCCGGTCGGTCACACGACGGCGAAGCCGCCCGAGGTGGCGAGTGCTATCCTCGAACGAGCATGACGAGGAAGGAGAGAATCGATGCTCTGGCCGCTCTTGCTCGCGTCACTCGTGTCACCCACCCACGAACCGGCCGCGGGGGCCGTGCCCGACTCGTTCCGGGTGTCTCCCGCCGATCCTCTGCACCGCCTCGCCGAACTCGAGGTCGGCCCCGAAGGCGTGACGATCGAGTGGGTCGCGGACTTCGCGGGAACGCTCCACGTCCGGGCGGAGTCGGGCACCGTAGATCCGAAGCTGCGGGTCCAGGCCGGTGGTCGCGAGACGATCGAAGACGACGACTCGGGCGGCGGTTCGACAGCGTATGTGGAACTCGAGGTCGAAGCTGGGACGGGCGTCGCGATCCAGGCGCGTGCCAACACGGTGGGATCGGCGCTTGTGCACTGGGTCGCGTCACCCGAGACCACGGCGACGCTCGCGACGGCCGAGGCCGTACGCGAGCTGCTCGCCGAGATCGAAACGGCCCAGGGCGAAGCTGAAGAGCAAGCGGCGCGAGGGCTGGGCGCGGACGCGTGGAAGTGGAGCTCGGCATCGCGACGCAGCTGGAGGAGCTGGTCGCGATGTGGAGGGGCGCTCTGGGAGAACCCGTCGGCCGAGGTGCCGCCCCGATCTCGGGCGAGGGCAGCTCGAGCGAGAGCCGCTCGGCGGAGCTGCGCGCGGGGGAGGTTCTCCGAGCTCGGCTCTTCGATCCGCTCGTGGCGCATCTGAGCGATGGGACGAGCACGATCTTCCTCTGTCCGGCCGACCTCGTCCACGCGGCTCCCATCGAGGCGCTCCCACTCGGAGAGGGACGCGTGGGGGATCGCTTCCGAGTCATTCGGCTGCCCTCGTTCACGCCCCTCGTGAGACCGCGCCCACGCGCGACCCAGGACGAGCCCGAGCTGCTCGCGATCGGCGGTGTGGACTTCGACGCGATAGGGGACGCCCCGAGCGGCCTGGTCGATGCCATCTCCGCCGCCATCGAGAGCGGGGCGCGGGGCGGCGCTGCGGTCGCGTTTCCTTCCCTGCCTGGAACGGCGGCGGAGATCCAGTCGATCGCGAAGAGGTTCGCTGACGCGCCGGACCGCAGGGCGACGATCCTGTCGGCGGCCGGGGCGACCAAGGCTGCGTTCCATGACCAGGCGCCGGGCAAGCGATACGTGCACCTCGCCACGCACGGCTGGTTCGCGGAGATCCAGCTACCGGAGCCCGGAAAAGGCGAGCGGTTCTCGATGCGCTGGGGGCTCGAGGATAGAGCGCGCGCGTTCACGCCGATGAGCTACTGCGGGCTTGCGCTCGCGGGTGCGAACCGTGGCCGCGACTCGCTCGGTCGAGTCCCGGGCATCATGACCGCAGAGGAGCTGGCCGGCGTGGACCTCTCGGACTGCGAGCTCGCCGTACTCTCGGCGTGCGAGACCAACGTCGGGATCTGCAGAGCGGGGATGGGGCTCGAGTCGCTCCAGGCGGCGCTCCACGCCGCGGGCGCGCGTACGGCGATCACGTCGCTGTGGAAGGTCGACGACCAGGCAACGCGCGAGCTGTTCGAGCTCTTCTACCAGTATCTGTGGACGGAGCAGCTGCCCAAGTCCGAGGCGCTGTGGAAAGCGAAGTGCGATCTGCGCGCGGCGGGGCATCCGATGCAGCACTGGGCCGCTTGGGTGATCAGCGGCGACCCGAACTGACGCGCTGGGCCTCGCTCACCGGGTATGGTCCGAATTCTCGAAGCAGCCGGAGCGTAGCGACTCCGCACTCCTCGGGTAGCGTCGCCCGCACGGTGAGTTCGCCAATCCAACCGCTCTCGTTTCTCGGCGCGGCCGTGCCGGTGGTACCCGGTCTCCTTCTTCCACCGGCGGCGACCAACCTCTCGAACGAGGCCGTCGTTCGATCTCGAGCCGGGCATCTCGGGCCTGTGGTCCTCGCAGTCTTGATCGGCGGGACCACGACCCGCGCACCCCTTCTCATTCCGGCGTCGTAGAATGGACGCGTGTCGTACGCGGCGTTCCCGACGAACGCGTCGATGTCGTTCGGCACCGCGGCCGACTTCATCCGAGCTCAGCCCGAACCAGAACGACGCGATCGCTTTCGTGAAGCCGCTCGACGCGTCCCCGCCACCTTCGCCATCCCCATGCGCGATCGCTTCGCCGCCGAACGACGCCTCGCTCGACTCCTCTGGCCGCTCTCGTAGGATCGCGGCCGCTCCTTGCGAACACGAACCGAGAGCAGCCCCCCTCCAACCCGGCACAACTTCAGGACAATCATCTCACAGCCGCTCGCCGGACCTCCGCACCGCCGGCTCGTCCGGGGCTTCAGGGCTCAACTCGCGTGGCCGGTGATCGGCAACGGGAGGCGGAAGAGTGCTCTACCGACCAAGTCCACCGTTTCCGTCTGGTAGGTGGCTGACAACCGCAGCTACCACTCTTCCCCCCTCACACCCAGAACACTCGCACCCCAATCCTCTCGCCGAAGGCAACGGAACGTGTCAACGTGAATGAGACAGTTGATTCAACAGTTTTGTGAGCACGCCGCTCGCACGAGCGCGGCGGCCTCCTGATCCGTGGGGATCCTGGTCGCGAGGCCGATCAGCGCGGACTCGAGTCGCTTCGGGGGTTC
>CAZYQW010000146.1:0-38366 GCA_964649825.1 uncultured Phycisphaeraceae bacterium
AGGAGTGTGTCCGAGTATTCGCGCGGCATTCGACCGGCTGCGAAGCCCGGTGGACTTCGTCGCTCGTCGTCACCGTATCTTCTCCTGATATGGATCCTCCTCGCTCCTCGCCACCGGGCTTCTCGCTCGGTCTCGGTGCTCCCGCAAATACTCGGACACACTCCAAGCACGCCGATCCGACGGAACAGCGGGAACCGATCGCGCGACGCGGCCGTTTCCTCGAGCGACCCGACACGGAGAACGCTCATGCGCCTTCTGAACACCATCCTCGGCGGAGCGCTCCTGGCGGCGCTGACCGCGTGCGCCAACTCGACCTATCGCATCGACCCCGACGGCGTGCCGTTGGCCGAGAGCATGAAGGACGGCGCGAAGGTCTCGTACCGCCTGTTTCCCGGCGGCGACGGTCCGCCGCGCATCCATCGCACGGCGAGGTCGGAGCGTCAGCAGGCGGAGTTCGACGTCGTCGTCACGTCGATCAACGCCGAGCTCGCGACGCGGCTCGGTCTCCCCGCGTGGCAGGGCGTCTGGGTCGAGCGGCTCGGGAACAACTCGAGCGCCGCGAAGGCGGGCCTCGTGCGAGGCGACGTGATCCTCTCGCTCAACGAACGCTCGATCGTCAGCCACGCCCAGTTCCAGGAGATCCTCGCCGAGGTGCTCCGGCCGGGCGAGCCGCTGCGGACGGAGATCCTCCGCGAGACCACGCCCGCCGCCACGGCGCCGCGGCAACGCCTCCTCATGACGATCGTCCCGGACACGAAGACCGTGCCCGAGACGACGACCGACGCCTTCACGCTCGAGTCGTCCGCCGGGGTTCAACGCTTGACCGGGATGCAGGTCGCGTCGGTCTCCGCCGAGCTCGCCCGCGAGATCTACGGCGTCGACGAGGCATTGACGATCGTGTCCGGCGTGGTGACCGGCTCGCCCGCGTACCTGGCCGGCTTCCGCGGCGGCGATCGGGTCGTCGCCGTCGACGGCGTCGGTGGAGCCACGCTGGCCGACGTGCGGCGCGCCGTGACGGCGCGCGCCGGCGGCCTCGCCGCCGGCCACGATCTGGCCGATCTTCCGGCCGTCAACGTGAGTCCCGTCGACCCGCGCGATGATGAAATCACGGTGGATGTGGTCGGCCCCCTCGGCGTGCACCGCGCCGCGCTCTCCGTCGAGGACGACGTGAACGAGAGCGTCGACTTCCACTTCCCGATCCTCTTCGACTACGAGGCGGACGTCGACTCCACGGAATGGTCGTTCCTCGACTTCATCTTCCAGTTCGGCGCGAACTACCAGGGACGCTATCTCTCGTCCCCCACGCGAGCCCCGGCGTCGGCGTCCGAGCTCTCGCTGTTCCCGTTCGGGATGTTCGAGTTCGAGTCGCGCCCCACGTACAACCGCTACACGTTCCTCTGGCTGATCACGTTCAAGACGCGCGGCTAGCAGCCCGTGGTGAAAGTGCCTTCGAAGCGAGGCGAGGTCATCGCGACCGAGATCGAGGCGCAGGACCGCATGCGTACTGCCCTGTACGTCGAGGATCCTGCAACGAAGAGATCGGTCGCGAGGGCCCGCCGCAGCCGGAATGACTCTCACCACGGGCGGCTAGAGCCTCGTCGCCGGCGGGCTAAGATGTCCGCATGCTCGAAGCCGCGCTTTGCACCTTGTTCCTCCTCCAGTCGTCCGCCGACTTCGAGGAGACGGAGAGACACGGGATCTCGCTGAAGAGCGACGTCGACGACGCCGACCGCGACGCGTTGTTCGACCTGGCGGCCGCGCCGCGCGTCGCGGCCGTGGAGCTGCTCGACCGCCTCGAGATCCATCGCCATGCCGAACGGCGCCTGCGCCTGCGGATCTTCGCCGACGAGGCGGGTTTCGAGGACTATCGCCGCCGCACGCGCGACTCGTTCACGAACGTCGACACGCTGTCGTTCTACAACGACCGCGACCACGAGGTCGTCTGCGCGTGGCGCAACGGCATCGACGAGGCGAAGGCGCAGGTTCGCCGCCAGTGCGCACGCCACGTCCTGCTCGACCATGGCCAGAACCCGCCGCTATGGTTCCTCGAAGGGTTCGCCGCGTACTTCGAGGGCTGGCACTCCGACCCGTTCGGCGATCCGATGCACTTCCAGAACGAGGCGCGCCTCTCGGTGATCCGCCAGGCCCTGGAGCGCGAGGTCACGTGCCCGCTCTTCGAGCTGATGGACATGCAGGCGGTCCAGTACTACGGGCTCTGGGGCGCCGAGTCGTCGAAGTGGTCGCGCAGCACCCTCTACGCGCAGTCGTGGTCGCTCTTCGACTACCTGCTCCACGCGCCGGATCCCGACGATCAGGAGGTGCTGCGCAAGGTCGCGGAACGCGTCGACACCGGGCGCTGGGATCAAGGCTGGTTCGAGCAGCGCCTCGCCGCGCTCGAGCCGCGCTGGCGCGAGTTCGTGGCGGACGACGCCGCGCAGCGTCGCGTCGCCGATCTCGTGTCCGCGGCGTGGGATTCGCTGTACGACGACGACCCGCACCGGGGGCTGGGCTTCGCCGCGGCGGCTCTCGAGCTCGCGCCCGACCTCCTCAGCGCCAGGCGCGCGTACGCGCGGGCCTTGTTCGGAACCGGAGAGTTCGCGGCGGCGGGCGACGCGTTCGAGGACTACTCGACGCGGCGGCCGGGGGACTACGACGCACTGCTGAGCGCGGCGGTCTGCCGGCTCCGTCTGGTCGAGGAGACCGGCGGCCGCGACGACGCCGAGCGTGCAATCGCGTCGGCCCGCCGCGCCGCGGGTTCGGCCGCGCGCGACGACCGCGCCCGCGCGCTCTCGGTGGGCGCCGACGCGGCGGACGCGATCTCCGACACCAAGCTCGCGCTCAGGCTCGTTCGCGAGGCGCTCAAGGTGAAAGGGATCTCGGGCGACCTCCGCGTGACGCTCCGCCAACGCGAGGCAAGCCTCGTCAAGGTGGCGACGACGCGCTGATCGCGTCCGCCGGCGTCCTCGCCCGACCGCATCACGCGGACGGCTCGAGTCAGGCCGTGTTCGTGCCCAGGACGTCGCCGCGCACCGACTCCGCGATGGCCGCCACCTGTGCGATGTCCTCCGCCGCGACGCCCGCGTCCTGAAGCGTCTCACCGAGCAGCTCCAAGACCGCGTCGAAGTGGGTGTCGTCCAGGCCGTCGCCGACGAGCGCGGCGTGCGCCGCGCGCATGTCCTTTCCGCCGTACTTCGTGGGCCCACCGAACACCATCGTCAGGAACGCGCGCTGCTTCCCCTTCTGTTGCGCCATGTCGACGCCGGAGAAGAACCTCTCGATCCGCGGGTCGGCGAGGACGCGGTCGTAGAAGCGGTCCACGACGAGGAAGACGGCGTCCCTTCCGCCGAGCCGTTCGTACAACGTGGGCATGGGGTGCTCCAAGTCACTAAAGATGTATCAGTGATGCATCTTATCGACCTTCGACTCCGGCCGACTCGAATCCTCTAGAATCGCGCGGGCCAAAGATGAACCTGAGATGAACCTGACGCGATACACCGACTATTCGCTGCGCGTGCTGATCTACGTGGGCCTGCGAGCCCCGGAACGGGTCTCGATCCAGCGCATCAGCGAGGTGTTCAGGGTCTCGCGCAAC
This sequence comes from uncultured Phycisphaeraceae bacterium, assembly GCA_964649825.1. Classification (GTDB taxonomy): domain Bacteria; phylum Planctomycetota; class B15-G4; order B15-G4; family JADJEK01; genus CAZYQW01. The sequence goes on from CAZYQW010000146.1 coordinate 3,593, forward strand.
CACCTCATGAAGGTCGTCCAGGATCTCGCGCGCCTCGGCTTCGTGGAGACGGCCCGTGGACGGATGGGAGGCGTCAGGCTCGCGCGAGACCCGGAACAGATCACGGTCGGCGAGGTGGTGCGGTGCACGGAGCGTTTCGACCTCGTCGAGTGCTTCGACCGCGAGCACGACCACTGCGTGATCACCCCCGCCTGTCGCCTCAAGGGCGCGCTCGGCGACGCCGGCCGGAAGTTCCTCGAGACTCTGGACGGCTACACGCTGGCCGACATGCTGCGTCCGAAATCGCGCCTCGCCGAGCTCCTCGAGAGGTAGAGTTCCGCGAAACGGAGACGACGTCGTGAAGAAACTGCTGTTCCTCCTCCTCCTGATCGTGATCCTCGTACCGATCGGCATCGGCATGTTCGCGGGCAAAGCCCTCGAGAAAGGGATCGAGACCGGCGGCACGTGGGCGTTCGGGACGGACACCACTCTCGAAGGCGCGTCGCTCTCCATCCTCGACGGCTCGGTTGGACTCGACGAGCTCCGGGTCCGGAACCCGGGCGGATTCGACGCGACCGACGCGATCCGGGTCGGCGGGTTCAGCCTCGAGACGCAGATCGGCTCGTTGCTGTCGGACGTGATCGAAGTGGACGCGATCGAGATCGACGGTCCGGAGATCACCGTCGAGATGACGACGTCCGGCACGAACCTCGGCGCCTTGCTCGACCACCTCGATCAGCGCGCCAAGTCGCTCGGCTCCGGGCAGCCGGCGCCCGACGAGAAGGAGGGCGCCGAGGCGCCGTCCAAGAAGCTCCACGTCGGCCGGGTGACGATCACGAACGCGAAGCTCCACCTGCGTCAGTCGGTGCTCCTCTCGATCGCTCGGACCGTCGACCTCCCGAAGCTCGAGCTCCTCGATCTCGGCGGCGGCCAGGCGCTCACTCTGCCCGAGCTGCTCGAGAAGATCCTCGGCGCCATCATGGACGCGGCGGCCAAGAGCGGCGGGCTCCCGGCCGAGCTCGCGAACGTCTTCCAGAAGGAGACGGCGCTCGCCGCCCTCGAGGACGTGAAGAAGGGCCTGGAGAAGATGGGCGAGGACGCGAAGAAGAAAGTCGAAGGCGAGCTCGATGACTTGAAGGAGGGCCTCGGCGGCCTGCTCGGCGGGGACAAGAAGAAGAAAAAGGACGGGTAGGGACTCGTCGATCCGAGTGATCCGCGAGACCTACCGGATGACGTCGGACCTCGCGTAGCCGCGGTCGCTGAAGAAGCTCCGGAGCGTGGTGTCGCGGATGATCGTTCCGTCTCGGGTCGCGTCCCGCACGCGCTCGGGAGCCAGCGAGATCCCGCGATAGAAGTCGTCGAACGTTCCGTCGAGCAGCCGACCGTAGAGGTAGCGGACGACCTTGCTCGCCCCACTCCCCGTGCCGTGGCTTCGCCCGCGGGCCTCTCCGAGCGTACGCACCTTCTCACGCGCCTGCTCGAGCGCGCGGAACGGGTAGTGGTAGACGGTGAACGGCGCCGGGCGCAGGACGGGACCGAGGCGGCCCGACGTGACGCGATGGCTTCCCTCGCCGACGCGAACGTCCGGGGCCGGGCGATGGCACGTCTTGCCGGGCAGCGATCTCCCCAGGAAGTTGCGGGCCTTTCGCTCGCGGTACACGAGCCGGTCGATGAACCAGCCGGACTCGTCGACGGTCGGGAGCATGTTCACCCGCCGCGCCCACGCCGCGCCGTACGCGGCGGGAATCATCGAGAACGCCGCCGGCAGGTCGCCGGCGTGCGGCATCCAGAACTCGTCCGCGTCGTTGTGGATCAGCCAGTCGGGGGCGAGTCGTTGGGCCGCGAAGCGAGCCATGCGGGTGACCCACTCGCCCTGCCGCATGTCGCGCCCCGGCTCATCGATCAGATGGACTTCGTGCTCTCGAGCGAACGTCTTGACGACCTCGCGTGAACGATCGGAAGAGTCGTTGTCGGTGACGACGAACGCGTCCACCCCCTGCTCGCGGTGGTACCACAGGTTCTCGTGGAGCATGGTCTCCTCGTCGCGGACGAGGAGCGTCATGACGATGCGCATTCCGAGGGATCGTAGCCGAACGGTCCGCCGCCTCCTACATCCCGTGACCCTCGGCGGTACCAAGCCAGGTCACGACGACCGCTGGACGGACATGAACGGAGTTTCACGGAAACGGCGGCGCGGCCTGCGTAACTGGGGAGACAGAAACGAAGTCTCGAGGTCCGCGCTTCCATCGACGCTCCCTCGAATCCTGGAGGCAACACGAATGAAGCTCTTCCATCGATCGATCCTTCCGCTTGGGATCCTCGCCGCCACGCTCGGGGGCGGCGTGCTCGCGTTCGAACGTAAACCGGCGCCTCCCCCGGCCGAGAGCATGCGCGCCGCGAACGATCTGTCCACGGCGTTTCGCTACGCGAGCCGAGCCGTGGGCCCCGCGGTGGTCAAGGTGACCTCGGTCCAGCGGGCGCCGGCGGTCCAGGCCGGCGGTCAGAACGTGCCGTTCGGGCTTCCGTTCTTCTTCCGTGGCCCCGGCGGCCCGGGCGGCGACCAGAACGGCTTCGAGCGACGCGGCCAGGGGACCGGCTTCGTCATCGACGAGCACGGCACGATCGTGACCAACAACCACGTCGTCCGCGGCGCGGACACGGTCACCGTCGAGACATCCGACGGGCGCACGTACACGGCGAAGGTGGTCGGCACCGACGCCCGCACCGACCTCGCTGTGATCGCGGTGGAGGGCGACGGGCTGGAGGTTGCGCGGCTCGGCGATTCCGACTCCATCGAAGTCGGCGACTGGGTCATCGCGGTCGGCACGCCGCTCGGCCTCGATCAGACGGTCACGGCCGGCATCGTCAGCGCGAAGAGCCGTCGCGACGTCGGGATCACCGACTTCGAGGACTTCATCCAGACCGACGCCGCGATCAACCCGGGCAACTCGGGTGGTCCGCTCGTCAACCTGAACGGCGAGGTGATCGGCGTGAACACGGCGATCGCCTCGCAAAACGGCGGCAACGTGGGCATCGGGTTCGCGATCCCGATCAATCTCGCGCGGTCGATCGTGGACCAGCTCCGCGACCACGGGGCCGTTCGTCGCGGCATGCTCGGCGTGACGATCCAGCCCCTGACCGACGAGCTCGCGCGGTCGTTCGGCTTCGACGGCGAGGGCGTGCTCGTGGGTGACGTCGTCCGCGACGGCCCCGCCGCCGGCGCGGGCATCGAGGCGGGCGACATCGTGGTGAGCCTCGACGGCAAAGGGGTCGTCGACCACCACGACCTGCGGACGCGGATCGCCGAGCGGAAGCCCGGCGACGACGTCAAGGTGGCCGTGGTGCGCGACGGCGAGCAGAAGGAATTCCACGTGACGCTCGGGTCGCTCGATGGCTCGGGAGACGGCGGGTCGCTCGCGAACCCCTCGGCGCCCAAGCTCGGGCTCACCGTCGAGACGCTGCCCCCCGCGATCTCGAAGCGCAACGGCGGGCTGACCGGCGTGATCGTGAAGCACGTTCAGCCGGGCGGCGCGGCGGCCGAGGCCGGCCTGCGGCCGGGTGACGTCATCACGAGGATCGACGGCACGGACGTCACGTCCATCGCCGACGCGAAGGCACTCATGAATGGCACCGACCAGGGAATCCGATTGAGGGTGTGGCGAGACGGGCAGTTCCGTTTCGTCTTCTTGAAGAGCCGTTGACTCTCGAAACGACTCCCTGGGACAGGTCCGTGCGGGGCCGAGCCGGCTTGGCTTGGTCCCGCTCTTCGCGTCCCGAGGACGGGCCGGAGCGGCAGGATCGAGGTCCGTCGTCGGCGCCGCGACGCTACGATCGGCGCGGTGGGGAGCCGAGCCAGGAGCCAGATGAGAGTCCTCATCATCGAAGATGATCCGGTCACCGCGGACTCGATCCAGGCCGCCCTCGCGCGCAGCGGGCACGAGGCCGTGACGGTGGGCGACGGCGAGGAGGGGCTCGAGCGCGCGCGGAGCGGATCGTTCGACGTCCTGATCGTCGACCGGATGCTGCCGCGACGCGACGGACTCTCCATCATCGAGTCGTTGCGCGCGGGCGGCGACACGACGCCGGCGTTGGTCCTCTCCGCGCTCGGAGAGGTCGATGATCGGGTCGAAGGGCTCCGACGCGGCGGCGACGACTACCTCGCGAAACCGTTCGCGTTCGCCGAGCTGGAGGCCCGCGTCGAGATCCTCGCGCGACGCGGCCGCGCATCGGCGGCCAGCACGCGCATGTCGGTCGACGATCTCGAGCTCGACAAGATCACCCGCCGCGTCACCCGCACCGGCCGACAGATCGACCTCAAGCCGCGCGAGTACCTTCTGCTCGAGTACCTCATGGAGAACGTGGGGACGGTCGTCACGCGCGCGATGATCCTCGAGGCGGTCTGGGGCATCCGCTTCGACCCCCAGACGAACCTCATCGACGTCCACGTGAGCCGGCTGCGCCGCAAGATCGATCAGCACGGGGAACCGTTGATCCACACCGTGCGCGGCGCGGGCTACGTGCTGCGGGGCGGCTCGCCGTGACGCCCCGGCCGACGGATCGCCGGCGGCACCGCGTGCTCCACGCGCTCATGGCGGGCCGGATCTCGAACCGGCTGGTCCTGGCCGGCGCCGCGCTCATCACGGTCGTCGTCCTCGCGATCCTCGGGCTCGTCTACGCGTGGACGACCCAGGCGGTCCAGGAAGAGACCCGCGCCGCGCTCGAGGCGGAGATCCACGAGCTGCGCGAACGTCACCGGGAGGCGGGCCAGGGAGGTCTCCAGCTCGAGCTCGAGCGCCGCATGGCGATCGCGCAGCGGGGCGGCCGGTTCTACCTGCTCGTGCATGAGAAGTGGGGAAAGGTCACCGGCAACCTCGAGCAGTGGCCGAACGAGGTGCGCGGCTCGGAGCGCGGATCGTTCGCGTCGCCGGAAGGCATGGTCCAGGCCGAGACCATCGAGCTGCCCGACGGGAGCCACCTCCTCGTCGGCCGCGACACCGACGCCCAACGATCGCTCGCGCGCCGGATCGGGTTCCTCCTCGCTGGCTGCGGGACCCTCGTCGCCCTCCTCTCGATCGCGGCCGGCCTGTCCGTCGGCGGCCGCCTGCTCCGGCGCGTCAACGAAATGAGCGGAGTGATCGGTGAGATCCTGTCCGGTCGATCGACGAAGCGCGTGCCGGCCAAGCAACCCGGCGACGAGTTCGATCGCCTCGCTCGCCAGTTCAACGGCCTCCTCGACCGCAACGATCAGCTCCTTGCCCAGCTCCGCGGCGTCGCGCACGACGTCGCGCACGAACTGAAGACGCCCCTGACGCGGATGCGCACGCGCATCGAGGCCGCGCGCGCGGACGCGCCGCTCGCCGACGAAGGCGTGCTCGAGACCTCGCTCGGCGAGATCGACGACCTTCTCAAGACGTTCGAGGCGCTCCTGCGTATCGCCCGCGTCGAGACCGGCGACGCCCGCCAGGGGTTCACCGAGGTCGAGCTCTCCGACGTCGTGTCCGACGCGGTCGAACTCTACGAACCGCTCGTCGAGGACGAGGGTCGTTCCCTCGTCATCGACCGACGCATCGAGGCGCGGGTCCGCGGCGACCGCGCGCTGCTCACCCAGTGCCTCGCCAACTTGATCGACAACGCGGTCCGCTATGCGCCCCCGGGCTCGTCGATCGAGGTCGGGCTGAAACCCGCCGGCCGGGGCCGCGTGACGCTCTCCGTCGCCGATCACGGCCCTGGCGTCCCCGCCGAGGACCGCGAGCGCGTCCTCGACCGATTCGTTCGCCTCGACTACGGTCGGGCATCCGGAGCCGGTCTTGGGCTCAGCCTCGTGCGCGCGGTGGCCGAGCTGCACGGAGCGAGCCTCGCGCTCGAGGACAACGCGCCGGGTCTGCGGGTCGGGCTGACGTTCGCTCCCGTGGGATGACGTCGACGGCGGCCTTCTCCAGCGATGGTGCGGCTCGCTTTCTACAAAAGTCCGACGCGCGCTGCGGCCGCGTCGATCGTCCGCACGAATCGCGACGACGGTGCATGACGAAGCGCGGCTCGACCTCGGTACAGCGATTGCTCGGTTTCGTGACGAGACTCGTATTCCAAGGAGAGAACGCGATGCATCGGCGCACGAGCAAAAGCCATCCATACATTCGGGCGATTCTGATCGCCGCCACCGGCGGGTTGGCGATCATGGCGGCGGCGGGCGCCGCGGAGCGAGCGGAGGCCGACTCCAGGTCGGCGCACTTCCAAACGATCAGCGCGTTCTCCGACGCGAGATTGGTCGCGGCGGACGGGGACGACGAGGCCGCCTTCGCCCTCCATGACGCGGTCATCGACGTCGAGACCGGCCGCGTCCAATACTTCGCGATCCGCGGCGAGGACGGCCTGCATGCGGTCGAGCCGAGACGGATCGGCCACGACGGCGACGACCTCGAGCTCAGGATCGCGACCTCCGGGTTGAAGAACTACCGTCCGCTCGCGGCGGAAGGAACGTGGCCTCAGATCGATGTGGACGACGACGGCCGAACGACGGCCACGTCGCGCGTCCGTCGGGCGAGCTCGCTGCTGGGCGCGACCGTCCATGACTGCTTCGGGCGCGAGCTCGGGCGAGTCGAGGACGTGCTGATCGACCACGACGGCGGCCACCACGCACACGTGGTGCTGTCGTGGCTCCACGACGACGACCTCGCGACGCTGCCCCGCGAAGAGGAGATGGACGCGGAGGCCGTCCCTGAGTACTACGCGATCCCGCTCGCCGACCTGCGCATGCACGCGACCGACGGTTCGATCCTGATCCTGCGACGCCCACTGACGACCTTGCCCGACTGGACGCCTCGTCCGTGGCCCGACTACTTCCGCTCGCCCGCGAGTCAGTACGTCAGCGACTCCTATCAGGACGAGTCCCGGGGAACGGACGACGACCGGGACGACGACGTCGAACGGCGGAACGCACCGGCACGCGAGGATCGTCGCAGATAGGAACGCCTCGCACGTCCGTCCATCGCCTCGTCCATGACCCTCGTTCCATCCTCGTTCCCTCGTTCAAAGGATTCGACATGAACGACGCAGCACGCGGTTGTCTCGCCGGGTTGGCCTCGTGGAAGCTCGGCGGCGGCATCATCAGCACGATCGTCATCTTCATTCTCATCTATTGGCTGCTCGGTCATTGTTGACCAGAAGAGCCGATTGCCGTCGATCCGGGGACGTTCACTCCGCGAGCCGATAGACGCCAACCGTCGGCTGGAACGCCGCCCCGCGGCGGATCGGATGCGGGTGGCGCGGCGCGAACGACTCCACCCGAACGTACCGTTTGCCCAGGAGCGGCACTTCGCGCGGCGCCGAGGCCGGCGGCGGCGACGGTTCGGCGAGCGAGCGATGCGGGTCGAAGAACCCGGTGACGTAGAACGAGGGGGAGCGCGGGAACGACGCCGCCGTCCCTTTCTCGAGGTCGATGCGGACGACGCCGACCTCCGGCGGGAACGACACGTTATGCATCGGCAGCGAGAGCGCGGCGGCCACGATGGCGCCCGCGTCGACCGATTCCTCGAGGAACGCCTCCGCACGAGCGCGTGGATCGTCGTCGAGCATCTCGACGAGGAGCACTGCCTCCTGCATCCGCACGGCGAGGAGCAGGAGCACCGAGACGACGGCGATGTAGCGGAGGAGCGGAACGCGAAGAAGAGCGACGAGGACGGCCGCCGCCGGAATGAACAGGAGCAACGCGACGGGCAGCAGGAACCTCATGTAGACGTAGCCGATCGGCGCGAGGAACGTCAGGCCGTACGACAGCAGCGGCACCAGCATCAGCAGGGCGGCCGATCGACGCGTCCAGAGGAGCTGCACGATCCCGATCGCGGCGAGGACGAGCGTGGTCGTGCCCGTCATGTCGTCGAGGTGGAGCACGGACTCCAGGAAGAGCGACCAGACGCCGGACGGAGTCGAGGGGAACGTTCGATACGGCGTGACCCCGGCGCCGAAGACGTGCTCGAAGTGCGCCGTCACGCCGGCCATGTCGAACGGCACCCCGATCGCCAGCCCGTAGAGGCCGGCCGAGGTCGCCGCCGCCACGAGGACGGCCGCGAGCGGGAACGTCCGCGTGGGTTGGGCCGCGAGCGCGCCGGGTCTTGCGATCCGCCAGAGCACGAACGGCAACGTCAACAGGAACCAGCCGAACGCCTGGTCCTTCGTCGCGCCGGACAGCGCGACGAACGCCGCGGCGAGGATGATGTCCCGGCTTCGCGCCCGCTCGATCGCGCGGACCGCGAAGACGAGCGCGAGCATCCCCCAGAACAGGTACGGCACGTCGACGTTCGTGGTATGCGCGTAGTAGATCAGCGGGCTCGAGAGCGCGGCCAGGAACGCCGCAAGGAACGCCGTCCCCGTCCCGAAGAGGTGCCGCGCGAACGCGAGCAACGCGAGCACGACGCCGACGCCCATCAGCGCGGAGACCACGCGCGCCACGATGATCAGCTCCGCGATCGTGTCCGCGAACGGCCGCAGCCCGTCGCGCTGATCCGACGTGGCGCGAGCCGGACGGCTCGTGAACTGCGTCATCAGGTCGTCGTGGCGGCGGTTTCCGTCGTCGACTCCGTGGCGCAGCACGAGCCACAGGCGCTGCAGCCCGCCGACCAGGACGAGGTGCGTCCGCGGGTACTTGTGCCCGACGACGTGACGCGCCGAGAACGCGTGGTCGAACGCGTCGAGCGACAGGACGGGGTGGACGCCGTCGACCGAAGGATCGTAGTGCCGCGGCATCAAGAAACCGATCGCGGCGAGGTTCAGCCCGGCCGAGAGGACGGTGATGGCGAGCGCAAGGAAGACGAGCGAGCGGCGTTGGTTCATCGCCGGGGAATCGTAGCGGGCGGCCTCCCCTCAGCGCCCCGCCGAGCTCCGGCGAATCGTCGTCGTCCGGTTGGGGAACGCGGTCGTGGTCTGCTCGAAGCCGTCCGGCCAGCGCACGGTGACCCGCATCCGCCCCCTGGCCGTCCCGAGGCCGAAGTGCAGCTCGTGCCCGTCCTGCGACGTCGTGCCGCGGGCCGTGGAGAGCTCGCGCACGACGCGGACCGGTGCGTCGCCCGGCGTTTCGACCGTGACCCGCGCGCCGATCCCGAACCGGTTCCTCCCGCTCGCGGCCAACCGAACCTTCAACCAGTTGTTCTCGTTTCCGCGATTGCGGAAGAGCCGGACGCCGGAGCTCGATGCGAAAAGGACGTCGACGTCGCCGTCGTCGTCGAGGTCGAACCACGCCTGACCCCAACCGTTGAAGACGATCGCACCCGCGCGCCGCGTGATCGGCGCGAACCGGCCGGTTCCGTCGTTCTCGTACAGGGCGGACGGCACTCCCTCGTAGATGCACGTGATCGAGAGGTCGAGGTCGCCGTCGCCGTCGACGTCGACCAACGCGGGATCGGAGTGGGTCTCCTGGAAACGAACCCCGCGCGCGCTCCGCTCCTCGGTGAACGCGCCGCCGCCGCCGTTCACGTAGAGGCATGACTGGTTCGAGAAGCCCTGCTGGATGTAGCGCGGGTGCGCGAGGTTGGCCGAGAAAAGGTCGAGGTCGCCGTCCCCGTCGACGTCGCCGAAGCACGAGCCGATCGTGTGACCGAAGTACTGCGGGTATCGCTCGGCCGTCCCGCGGACGGTGGTCGCCTCGCCGACGTCCACGAACGTCGCCCCGTCGTTCCGGAACAGGCGGTTCGGGTTGAGGCGGTAGTTCGACACATGCAGGTCGACGTCGCCGTCGTCGTCGAAGTCGGCGGTGGCGACGCCCCGGCTGCACGCGGCGGGCGGCGCCCGGACGCCGAGCGAGTCCGACGCGTCGGTGAATCGAGTCCCGTCGTTCACGAGCAGCCAGTCCGGATGCCCGGTCGCCATCGGCTCCTCGTACACCGCTAGGTAGACGTCGAGACGCCCGTCGCCGTTCGCGTCGAAGAGCGTCGCCCCCTCGGGCGGCGCGGGGAGCGTCACCGCGTCGAGCCCGAACGCCGCGGTCGCGTCCTCGAACGCGAAGCGCCCGCGCGGCCCGGTGTTCGCGAACAGCCTCGGCTTCACGCCGAGCACGAGCAGGTCGAGATCGCCGTCGTCGTCCACGTCTCCGAAGAGCGCGCCGTTGCCGCCCGGACCGAGACCGGCCTCGGTCGTGACCTCGACGAACCGCTCCGCGTGGTCGTTTCGAAACAGTCGTCCCTGGAAGCAGACGTCGGGGTCGCCGTCGGAGTCGTAGTCGCCGACCGCGACGCGTCCGGAGCGGACCTCCGCGAGCCCGAACGCCTCGGTCACGTCCTCGAACACGACCCCCGGCTCCGGCTCGCGCGCGAGCAACGGGTCTTCGGGCGGATCGTCGGACGACGCCGTCCGACCGCCGAGCACCGCGGCCTGCGTCAGCACGTTCAGGTACGTGTCGCACTCGACGTCGCAGCGATCGCGCCGCGCCCGCATGTCGTCGTCGAGCGGCACGTCCGCGTCGAACCGTTCCCTCTCCGCCGCGTCGCGCCACGCACGCTCGAAGGCGAGTCGCGCCCGCTCGTACATCCGCGCGTCGCGGCGACCGGCGCGGACGTACGCCTGCGCATACAGCATCAGCGTCCGATGGTCCTCGGTACCCTGCTCCGCCGCACGCGCGAGCAGTCGGTCGTAGTACGCTTCCAGCGTCTCGATCGCGGCCGCGTCGTCCTGCTTCAGCGCCGCCATCAGCAACCGCGACGCCGGCGTTCCCGCCACGTGCGGCGACTCGGGATAGGCGTCGAACAACGCCTGCCAGCACTTCCGATTGAACGCGGCGTCGTAGTTCGCCCAGCAGTGACCGTAGACCGCGTTCACGACTTCGCCGAGCGGACTGCCGAATCCCTCGAGCGCGGAAGCCGGATCCTGTCCCGCCGCCGCGAGCCGCTTCAATCCGTCGACGGCTCCCGCGAACTCCTGCATCCCGGCCCGGCCGACGGCGAGGTTCGCGAGCGCGAGTCGATCCTCCGGTTCCTCCCGGAGCCGTTCGTCCGCGAGGCGGACCAGCTCGGCCCAGCCGCTCGACTGCCGGAGCTCGGCCGCACGAGCGGGGAAACCGACGTCGTCCGAGCGCGCGACGGCGATCGCGACGAGAAGCCCGGCGAGCGCGTTCAACGGTCCTCCCCGACGGGCGTCACCCTCTCGACCGCCTTGGGCTGGCCCCGCTTCAGCTCGGACGCGATGGAGGCCACGACGCCGGGAAGGAACGGCAGCCCCGTGTAGTGGTCGGCGAGGATCCAGACGTGATGGTGCTCGTCCAGCCGCGCGGCGCGGCCGAGCGCGAGCGCGTTCGCGGGCGGCACGACCTGGTCGTAGCGCGCCGAGTAGAGCCAGGTGCGCATCGGGTCGAGACGGTGCGCGAGCCGGACCGGGTCGATGTCGCGGAGCGCCGCCCGCAGCTCGTCGCCGCTGAACCCGGCCTCCTGATATGCGGCACGGATCTTCGCGGTGTCCCGTTTGCCGTTCTCGAACATCGATCCGAGGTCGCCGCCCGCGAGCATCAGGTGGACCGAGGCGAACCGGCCGTCGAGTGAGCCGGCGATGGCGGCGACGAAGCCGCCGAGGCTCGTCCCCTGGATCGCGATTCGGCGTCCATCGACCCCCGGCAGCCCCGCGATGGCGTCCCGGGCCCGCCTCGCGTCGGCCACGCCTTGCCGGAATCGCGACGGAAACCGACGCACGTCGCGTCGATCGTCGCGGGTTCCGCGTTCGCCGTAGTCGGGGAGATGGAGCACGAACGCGTGGATCCCCTGCGCCTGCAACCCGGCCGCCACGGCGCGCGCGACGCGCATTCGCCCGTCGAGGATGTGCAGCACCAATACCGCGGGCACCGCGGACACGGCGGCGGCGCCGACTCGGCGAGCTCGGTACCATTCGAGCACGACGGTATCGACCGGCTCGCTCCCGCGCGGGCGCGGCGACGCGAAACGTACTCGCGCGTCCTCGCGTTCGAGCGGCGGACCGACCGTCACCTCGAACGAACGCGGCACCCAGAGGAACGGCTCGAGCGCCTCCAGCTCCTCGGCGTTCGACGCCGACGCATCGAGCGAGTCGTTCGCGACGAAGCGGATCGGCTCGACGCCGGTCGGCTCGGCCCCGCTCTCGGGCCGAAGGACGACGAGCACGGCAAGCGCCACCGAAAAGACGTGGTTTCCTCGCATGGCACCCTCGCGACTCGCGGAACCGGAGGCAGTAGAACGTAAGTCGGTGGCGGGGGACAGACCCGACCGAGAGGCATCCGCGCAGGCATCGCTCCCCGACTTGCTCCGACCGTGGCCTGCCTGCGGTATCCTGGCCGTTCCACTGGGCAGTCGTCTGGTTCGGGAGAACCCCTATGCTTCGCGTCGCCGGTCCCCTATCTCTCCTCCTCGCCTCGTCCTTCGTCGCCCCGTCGCTTCTCGCCCAAACGCCGCCGCCGATCGAGTTCGACGACGCCACCCGCGAGGCGGGCCTCCTGCGCGTCGGAGTCGACCCCGGGTTCCTGATGGGCGCGGGCGGCGCGTTCGTCGACATCGACGAGGACGGCTACGAGGACGTCGTCGTGAACGGGCCCAAGTTCTCGCCGTGGGTCTACGAGAGCCGGGGTGACGGCACGTTCGTCGACGCGACGGCGCGATCCGGCATTGCACCGAACCTCGGCACGACCCGCGGCATGGGCGTTCACGGCGCGGACTACGACAACGACGGCGACACCGACCTGTTCATCGCGAACTGGGGGCCGTCCAAGCTCTACCGCAACAATGCGTACGGCGGTGGCGGCGCGGGGCCGAAGAAGCGCTTCGCCGACGCGACCAGCGCGGCGGGCGTGTTCATCAACCGATTCACGACCGGCGCAGCGTGGGGCGACTACGACAACGACGGATTCCTCGATCTCTACGTCGGGAACTACATCAAGGTCCTGAACTTCCCCAACCACACGCCGTGGGACAACAACCTGTTCCATAACCGCGGCGACGGCCGGTTCACGGACGTCACGAACGGCTGCCGCGTCGGCGCCGGCGGGACCACGCTCGCGGTCAGCTTCAGCGACGTCGACGAGGACGGCGACATGGACCTCTGGGTCGGCAACGACTTCGGCCGCTTCGTGCAGCCCAACCAGCTCTTCCGCAACGACGGCGGCACCGACCCGGCCGCGTGGGGGTTCGTGGACGTGGCCGCGGCGGCGGGCTCGAACCTCGCGATCTACTGCATGGGGATCGCGGCGGGCGACATCGATCGCGACCTCGACCTCGACTACTATTTCACGAACCTCGGCAAGAACGGCCTCCTCCGGAACGACGGCCCGAATCAGCTCACCGACGTGACCGACGCAGCCGGCGTCGGCGCCGAGTTCGATCCGTACCAGGCGCCGTTGTTCGCCACGAGCTGGGGGTGCGGCTTCCACGACTTCGACCGCGACGGCTGGGTCGACCTGTACGTCTCGAACGGCCACATCCCGGCCGCCGACTTCATCGCGAACTCGGTCAACACGCCGAACTCGCTGTTCCGCAACCTCGGCACCGGCGCAGGGACGTTCGTCGACGTGAGCGCGCCGGCCGGCGTGGAGGACGGTGGGATCGGCCGCGGCGTGGCGTTCGCCGACTTCGACAAGGACGGCGACGTCGACGTCCTCCAGGTGAACGCGAACGGCCCGGTCGTCCGGCTGTTCCGCAACGAGTCGCGCAACGAGCGCCGCTGGCTCCGCGTGCTCCCGCAGGGTCGCCGCGTCGCGCGGGACGCGATCGGCACCCGCGTCACTGCTCACCTCGACGCGTTCTCGCTCGTGCGCGAGGCGAACCCCAGCTACAGCTTCGAGTCGACCTCCGATCCCGCCGTCATGTTCGGCCTCGGCGACGAGAACGAGGTCCGTCACCTCCACGTCCGTTGGCTCTCGGGCGTGACGCAGGACCTGTACCACGTCGGAGTGGACCGCTCGATCACTCTCGAGGAGCCGCTGCTCATCCTCGATCGCGGCGGGCCGTTCTCCACGAAGGGAACGGTCGGGATCCCGTACACCGCGTCTCTCCGGCTCACGAACGTCGACCGGAACCGGCATCACGCGCGGCTGACGTTCGAGTGCCGCTCCGGCGACTTCCTGTTCCGCGAGGAGCTGGACACGTTCGACGTCCCGCCGCGCCACGCGATGGACGTCGTCGAGACGTTCACGATCCCGAACCCGGGCCCGGGCGGCGCCTCGACGATGGAGCTGACCTGGACGGTCGAGGACGAGGTCGGGGCCGTCGAGAGCTTCCAGAAGGTGATCATGCTCGTGCCGTAGCGCGAGACTCGGGCCCTTTCCTCGGCGTGCCCCCTGGACGCGCGCGCGTCGCTCGTCGCGTCGTCTCGGACGACGGACGAGCGAAACGCGAAGTCGGCTCAGGGAATCTGGACCTCGATGCCGTTCGTGTTCGTCGCGCCGATCGCGCTGGACGGATCGGCGACGAATATCTGCATGGTGAACGTGACGTTGCTGACGTTCGTCGGAATGACGCCAACGAGCTGCAACGATCCGTTGCCCGGACCGGAGCCGCCGAGCGGCAATCCGAGCACCACTGGCTGGAGGGGCGAGACGTTCAGGGTGCATCCCGCGCCCATCGGCACCGCGCCTTGCGTCAGCCCGAAGACCAGGAGCGAGAGCGCGCCGCCGAGTCCGTTCGTCACGCGCAGGGTCACCGCGTCGCCGGGGACCGGGCAGCCCAAGAGCTCGAGGACCGGGATCGGCGCGCCGCCGCCGCCGTTGCACCCCTGGCCGTACGAGATGATCTGCCCCGGACAGACGGAGCCGGCGAGGCTCACGAACGGCGGGCTCGTCGAGCTGCTCGGCGTCCCGGCCAGACCGGTCCCCGCGTCGATAGGGAACATCACGCCTTTCTTCACCTCGTAGCCGAGGAGCCCGCCCACCGGCACGTCGGAGGTGATCGTCCCGCCTTGCGACAGGTCCACGTTCGGGCCGAGTCCGGTCCCGATCGGAGTGAAGTTGTTCAGCGGGTCGGTCGTGCTGATCCTCCACAGAGTCTGCTGGGTGAGGTTGATCGTGTAGAGCTGTCCCATCGAGTCGAACGCGAGCCCGTCGAAGAAGTCCCCGAACGGGCCGATGTTGCCGATGAAGGAGACCTGTCCGGTCTGGACGTCGAGGGTGTACATCTGCGGGAACGGGGAGAAGCCGTAGGTGTTCAGGAAATACATCAGCCCGGTGGTCGGGTCGATCGCGCCGCCGGCCGGCGCGACCGGGCCGGTCGGAATGTCATGGAGGGGCGTCACCTGTCCGGTCGTCTCGTCGACCTGATAAAGGCGGGACGTCGCAGTCGACGAGGAGATCGCGTACAGCGTCCCGTCGGGCGCGCGCGCGAGCGCGCCGATCGAGAACTCGGTCGGGTCGACGAGCGCGTAGGAGCCGATCAACGTCGAGCTCCCGGCGGTGAAGTCCAGTCGGTAGAACTCGTTCGACGTAGCGGAAGACGCGGTGATCTGAGCGACGGCGGGGGCGGCGAGGCACGCAACGATCACGGCGGCCCGCACGAGAGTCGTTTTCATCATGGGTCGGTCCTTTCTGTCTCTGGCGGCGGAGCTGGCGGTTCGGACACCCTGTTGTACGAAACCGCTTCGCCCTCTGGGCCAGAAAGCATGAGACAGATCGTGCCCCGCTTTCGGCCTCACTCGCCCGTCGCTCCACCACGGTCGCGGCATGGTCATCCGCCGGTGGGGTCGGAGAAGCTCCCGGTTCCGCTGTAGCCCGTTACCGTGTTCCTGGTCCTCGAGCTCTACGCGCCGGCCGTGCAGACCAAGATCGAGTGAGGGCTCGAGAACCGGCGCGAGGCCCTCGCGTACGCGACGGAGTTCGGGCGCGGCTTCGACGACTGGACGAACGACCACTTCGTCGGGATGTACGTGAACCGTTTCACGATCGACCTCGGCGACGACGGCCGCGCGGCGGCGGTGAAGCGGCTCGAGGCCGGCGCGGGCGCGGGAATGGTGCCGCACGGCGTCCGCCTGGACTTCATATCGCAGACGTCGGACGCCGGGCCGCCGCCGCAGCCCGGGCGCGCCGAACCGTTCCGCCAGCGCCTATTGGACGTGTCCGGCCCCGGGCGAGCCGAACGTCACGACGTCGAGGGTTCCCTGGTCCGCGACCGGGCCGATCGCGGAAGCGAACTCGGCCATGACTTCGACGACTTGACCCACGATCGGGTCGATCTCGTTCCACGCGACGGCGTACTCGGCGTGGTACAGCTCGGCCATGCCGTCCTGGTCTGCGTCCACGATGCGTGGTGCGTCCAGGGTCGACACGGTCACCACGGACGTCACGTCGACGCCGTCCAAGAGGACGCGCACTCGCGGCGACATCGGATCGACGTGTCCCGCGCCGACGGAGAACGTGAAGCTCGACTCGAGCTCGAACGCACACGTGGGGAGATGGAGCGAGACGAGCGGCCGGGCGTCGGGGTCGCCGACCGGGCTCGATGCGCCGGTCTGCGAGAATGCGTCGATCGGGGCGAGCGTCGAGAACGCCAGCGCGACGAGGCCAACGGGTTGCAGTGACTTACGCATCAGGTCGATCATCGTTCCTCCCTCGTGGTTCGTGGAGAACCCGTCTCCTGACGACGGATCGGATTCCCTCCTTTCGTCCGCTCGATTGTCGGCGGTTGCCACGAGGTTGTGCTTCGCGTTTTTTTCTTTGGTGGGGGGGGCGGGGTGGGAGAGTCCAGCGGTTGATCGAAACCGCGTCGCGGTAGCCTGCCGACGCTCTCGGCGATCGACGATCCAGAGTCTGAAGCGGCCCGGCGGTTCGGCACTGGTGCCCGCCTCCTCCACCAGGCCCGCCCCGCAGCGGCGCGCGCGCCAGGGCCAAACGTGACGTCTGACGGTCAGACTCGTGGCTTTCGGAAGACGCCGGGCCCCGCCGGCCGTTCCAGGGACGCACCAGCCGGAGCGGATTGCACCGAAGCCGTCCCGACTCGCACGCAGATCCAACTCCGATCCCGTCGATACCCCGTTCGATCGAACGCCAGCCCGCACGCATTCGAAGCGAGACGTCCATCGGTAATCCAGGGAGGTTCGGTGCGTAAGCAGAGCGCCAAAGTCTTCACCGTCGTTTCCATCGCCATCTTGACCGCGAACCTGACTCGGGCGGACGGTCAGGAGTTTCCGGGTTCGACCTGGTCCTTCGCGACGCCCGAATCCGTCGGGTTGGATTCCACGAAGCTGTTTCCCGCGGTCGCCGGATTGAACGGCAACGTGTTCGTGACAAAAGACGGTTTCGCCGTCGCGCAGAAGGGCGACGTGGCGAAGAAGTTCCCGCTCTACTCCGTCGCAAAGTCGATCACGGCACTGGTGTTCGGAGCCGCGCTGCGTCAAGGCAAGGTGGCGATGGATGACACGGTGGCCGGCTCGGCGTATCCGAGCGGGCCGCTCTCGACGTACCGTCAGTTCCTGAGCATGAGGTCCGACTTCGGGCTTCAGCCGCACGCGCCGGGTGGGAACTTCGCCTACAACAACATGGCGGTTCACCACTACGGTGAGAGCCTCCGCTCGCTGTTCGGCAACAAGTCCCCCACCCAGATCCTCGACGAGCAGATCTACGCGATCACCGGGCGCGAGGACCCGATCTGGTTCTACGGGCTCTGGAGCGGATGGGGCGGAGGGTTCGAATCGAGCGCCCGCGACGCCGCGCGGATCGGATTGCTCGTGGCTCGCGGAGGCAAGTGGGACGGGCAGGAGGTGGTTCCTGAGTCGTTCGTCGCGGATCTCTTCCAGTGCCAGGTGGACCCATCGCTGACGCAGAGCACGTCGATCGGGACCGGCGACACCCAAGGGCCGCCGGGCGACAACTGGTGGAACCAGTTCCACATATCGGACCTCCTCGCCGGCAACTACTCGTTCGGTTGGTGGGTCAACGACGGCGACCTCTATCCGCAGCTCCCGTCGAACGTCATCTGGGCCGACGGACTGAACGGGCACCGGATCATCATCGCTCCCGATCACGACCTCGTCGTGACCGTGACGTACGGCGGCGACTGGCAGACGCCGGCGATGATCCTGAAGCCGATCCTCGATTCCCTTCAAGCTCCCGTGCCGCCGGGCTCCCTGTCGGGGGAGCTCAAGACGTGGCACAAGGTGACGATCTCGTTCATCGGTCCGGACACGAGCGAATCGGCGACGCCCAATCCGTTCGTCGACTATCGCCTCGACGTCACCTTCAAGAACGGTCCTCGCACGTTCACCGTGCCGGGTTACTACGCGGCGAACGGCAGCGCCGCGAACTCGAACTCCTCGGACGGGAACGTCTGGCGGGTGCATTTCATGCCGGATGAGGCGGGAGAGTGGACCTACGACGCTCGCTTCGTCACCGGCTCGCTGGTTGCGATGAGCACGAGTTCGACGGCGGGAACGCCGACGTCGTTCCACGGAAGCACCGGGAAGTTCACCGTGGCCCCGACCGACAAGTCGGGAACCGACCTTCGCGGCAAGGGTCGACTCGAGTACGTCGGCGAACGCTACCTTCGGTTCGCCGAGACGGGTGAGCCGTTCCTGAAGGCGGGCGCCAACAGCCCCGAGAACTTCCTCGCCTATGCCGGTTTCGACCAGACGACACCGAGCCATCTCTATGCTCCGCACGCGGCCGACTGGCAGGCGGGCGACGTCGATTGGAAGGACGGGGAAGGCAAGAACATCGTCGGCGCGCTGAACTACCTCGCGTCGAAAGGCATGAACTCGGTCTACTTCCTCACCATGAACGTCGCGGGTGACGGCGACGACGTCTGGCCGTGGAACGGGTATGCCTCTCGGTTCCGGTTCGACTGCTCGAAGCTGGATCAGTGGGAGCTCGTGTTCGAGCACATGGATCGGCTCGGCATCCAGATGCACGTCGTCATGCAGGAGTCGGAGAACGACCACCTCCTCGATGGAGGGCTGCTCGGGAATCAGCGCAAGGTCTACTATCGCGAGCTCGTGGCGCGCTTCGCTCATCACCCCGCGCTGACATGGAACCTCGGCGAAGAGAACACGAACGCGACGGAGATGCAGAAACTCTTCGCGGACCACGTCCGCGCGCTCGATCCCTACGACCATCCGATCGTGATCCACGCGCTCTCGTCCACGAAGAACGACGTCTACGTCCCGCTCCTCGGCCACGCGACGATCGATGGTCCGTCCCTTCACCTGAGCGACTTCGTCGCCGCGCACGCCGAGACCCGCAAATGGATCGACCTGTCGTCGGCGGCCGGCCACCCTTGGGCGGTGACGGTCGACGAGATTGGTCCGGCCAACTCCGGCGTGCTGCCTGACGTCCTCGACCCCCTTCATGACGCCTCCCGCCGCTACGTCCTGTGGGCGAACCTGATCGCCGGAGGAGCGGGCGTCGAGTGGTACTTCGGACACGCGTTCGAGAACGATGACCTCGATTGCGAGGACTGGAGATCCAGAGACGCGATGTGGACGCAGACGGAGATCGCGATGTCATTCTTCCACGACTTCCTTCCGTTCGCCCAGATGGAGGCCGCCGATGGGCTCCTCGGCGGCGCGGGGACCGGCAATTACGTGCTCGCGAAGGCGGGCGATACGTATGCGGTCTACCTGTCGAACGGCGGGTCGCCGGCGCTCGACCTGAGCGCGGCGCCGGGACCGTTCGCGGTGCGTTGGTACGACCCGCGCAACGGTGGGCCGCTTCGGGTCGGCAGCGTCGGAGGCGTGCTCGGCGGCGCCTCGGTCTCGCTCGGCGACGCACCGAACCTGCCCAATCAGGATTGGGTCGTGCTGCTCTCGAAACACGACGACTTCACCGTCCACTACGGAGCGGGCGTGCCCGGCTACCTCGGGCAGACGCCGCTCGTCGACGCGAACGACCCGAAGGTGGGCAACCTCGGTTTCGCGGTGACGCTCGAGCAGGCGCGACCCGCCTCGTCCGCGTTCCTGTTCGCGGGGCGCAAGCCGCTGAACGCGCCGTTCAAGGCGGGGACGCTGCTCGTCGACTTCAAGACGGTCGGCTGGTTCGTCTTCACGACCGACGGGCTCGGTCAGTCGAAATACGGGCTCCCGCTGCCGCCGAACGCCGCCTACGTCGGGAAGTCGCTCTACTTCCAATGGATGGCACCGGAGACCAGCGCGCCGCTCGGTGTCTCGATGTCGAATGGTCTGCAGGTGCTGATCCACGACTGACTCTGGTCGGCCCACTCCCTCCGCCCACCGGTCCGAGGCGCGGCGAACGGGAGCGGGATCGAGCGATCGGGCGCCCCGCGACGTGGCGCCCGATCGAACCTCGGCGTATGCTGGGCGGCGGTCGTAGGAGAGACGTTCGGACACCGCCGGCGATGAGGGTTCTCCATCTCATCCATTCCTTTCCTCCGGAATCCCACGGAGGAACGGAGACGTACGTGCGCGAGCTCGCGCTCGCGCAGCGAAGGGCCGGCGTCGAGGCGTTCGTCCTGGCCGGAAGCAGCGAGCCCGATCGCGGCGAGTCGGCGACGACGCAGGCGCGCCTCGACGACGTCCCGGTGACGCGGCTCCCCTCGCCCGCGCGACACGCCGACCTGGCCCTCGTCGGGACGTGGGCGGAAGGGCGCCAGATCCTCCTCCGCCAGATCGACGAGATTCGACCGGACGTCGCGCACGTCCATCACTGGCACAACCTGACGACCGACTCCGTCGAGACGTGCGTCGATCACGGCGTGCATGCGATCGTGACGCTGCACGACTTCCTGTGCACGTGCCCGCTCTTCTTTCGCCTCCCGGATCACGCGACGCCCTGCGCCCCGGAGCTGTCCCGCGACGCATGCGTCGGCTGTCTGCATCGAGTGTCGGGCGAGGCGCCGGCGACCCTGAACGCCGCGCTGGAGCGACGCGAGGACCGATTTCGCACCGAGCTCGAGAAAGCGTCCGCGGTGCTGGCTCTCTCCGCGACGCAGCGCGAGTTCCTCGCGCGCGTTCCTCGCTTCGCGGGGCTCGAGATTCGGACGGTTCCCCTCCCGTCCCCCGTGCGCTTCGCCGCTTCCGCGGATCGCCTCTTCCCGGCCGGCCACGGCGTCCTCCGCGTGGTCTCGTGGGGCGGACTCGATCCCGGCAAAGGAATGCGAACACTCGTCGAGGCGGTCGAGCACCTTCCCCAACCCGAGCGCGTCTTCGTCGATCACTTCGGGCGCGTTCTCGATCCGTCGTTCCGCGATCGACTCCAGCAGACCGCACGACGTCATCGCCTCACGTTCCACGGTCCGTACGATCGCGAAGCGGCGGAGACGCGGTTCGGCGCGTACGACGTCGCCGTCTTCCCGTCGAACTTCCTCGAGACCCACGGGTTCGTGGTGGACGAAGCCCTCGATCTCGGTCTACCGGTCATCGTCTCGGATCGCGGGGCGCCGAAGCTGCGCGTCGGCGGCCGCGGGCGCGTCTTCCCCGCCGGGGAGCCCGGCGCGCTGGCGTCGATCCTGCTCGAGCTCCTCGACCACCCGACACGTTTGGCCGAGATGCGCAAAGCGGATCGCGTGTCCCAGCCGACGATGGAAGAGCACGAACGAACGATCCGCGAGATCTACCAGGCCGCCATCTCTCCCACCTCGTCGAAGAAGTCGAACGAGTCAACCGAGCCAACCTCGTTCCACGAGCGCAGCGATCGCGGGCCCTAGCCGCGGCTGTACGGCATCCCGCGATCGAGCCTCGTGCGGCGACCACCATTCCAGGGTCTGTCCCTGGCGCGCGGCCAGCTCGCCGGTCCAGGCCGTCACGAGGAACACGAAGTGCCGGTAGCGCGTCCCGTCGGAAGTCGTCTCGAACTGCACGGCGGCGATGCGCGGCTGAATCGGCGCGATCCCGAGCTCCTCCTTCAGCTCCCGCGCCAGCGCGGCGGCGGGCGCTTCGCCGACTTCGAGGTGCCCCCCGGGAGTGTCGAACACGTCCGGGTCCACGCGCGCGGCCGGTGGCCGTCGCTCGACGAGGAAGCGGCCGTCCGCGCGGAACAGGAACGCACCGGCCGTCGCTCGATCGTGGAGGTCGCCGGCGATCCTCCACCCGCCCGAGACCGCGGCCGCCTCGACGTGATCCGCGTAGGCGCGCGGGTCGAACCGTACCGCGCCGAGCACTCGCCGGGCCTCCCGCTCGATCGCGTCGGAGCCGGCGCGCACGAGCTCCACCTCACCCCACGCCGGAAAGAGCGCGACGATCTCGTTCACCGAGTGCACGGTCTCGCCCGCCGCGTCCAGAAGCGCCGGGGGCCAGAACGGCACCACGACGGCGCCATCGGACGACGGGCTCTCTCCCGCCATGACCCCGCGCAGTCGTTCGAGCATCTCGTACGCGTACGCGTGAAGGAACACCTCGTCCGCGATGCCCGGCCGCTCGCGCAGACGTCGCACGGCGTCGACGTACTCGCCGTCGCCGGCGAACAAGCCGTCCGCCGCGCCCGGATCGATGCGCAAGCGCAGGAGGCTCACGCGTCCCCCCCCCGCCGGTGGAGCCACGCGCCCACCTCCGCACGAATCGCCGCCTGGTTCTCGTCGAACGGCCGCCGCGCGTCGAGCACCGTCGCGCCGTCCCGCCGCGCAATGCGCAGGAGCAGCGTTCGATAGCGATCGAGCATGTACGGGTTCTCGTCCACCGTCTTCCTGGATCGCGACTCGATCCGCGCCAGCGCCGTTTCGGACGGGACGTCCAGCAGGAACGTCCGGTCGGCGCGAGGGAACACCGAGAGGATCTCGCGCCCGTAGGGATCGTGGAGGGAGCGCCCCGCGAACGCCGCCTCGTGCGTGTCGAGGTACCGATCGAACAACAGCACGTCCTTCCGTCCCAGGTCGGGCGCGACCGCGCTTCCGAAGTACTTGACCGAGTCGAACAGCTTCGCCGTCCGCTCGATCCGCCAGAGGTGGAGGTTGCGATCGCCCCCGCAGCTCCGCGTCAGGTCGGTCACCGTGTCGTGGAAGACGCCGTGGCGGTAGATCTTGTGGACCGCGACCGAGAGGCCGCGCGCGACGAGCCAGCTCGACAACGCCGCGACGTGGCTCGACTTCCCCGAGCCGTCGATTCCCGTGATCGCGATCACGCGGCTCGGCGCCGCGGCGCCGGCGGGAGCCTCGACCGCGTCCCGAAGGAGCTGCTCGCGATAGACGTCGAAGCCGGCGACGGCGAGGTTCTCGAGGTCGCGGAACATCGCGAGCCGTTCCGGATGAAGCAGGCCGACGAGGTCGTGCATCCGCGCGCGCACGGTCGCGGGATACGCGTCGCCGGGCAGGATGCCGAAGAACGATCTCGCGCACCGGGTCTCGACCGGCGCCGTCCCGGCCGCCAGGCCGCGGAAGTACGGGATCGGCCGCGGCGCGCCCGCGCCGGCCGCCGCGCTCCTCGCGCGCGCGAGGAGCGCGGCAAGACGTCCGTCCAGTCCGTCGCCCCGATCGATCGGATCGATCGGATCGATCGGACACAGCCGCGGATCGCCGCGGACCGCCGCCGCGTCCAGACGCCCTTCGAGCCCCGGCGCTCGCCCGACGAACCGCGTCGTGACGGCGATCGCGTCGTGGCGCAGGCCCTGGCGGAGCACCGCCGCCGTGGCGTCGGCCCACGGCCCGTCGTCGACGATCACCCGCGCGGCTCCGCTCGACCGGACGGCGTCGAACAGCTCGCTCCCGCGGAGGGGCCGCTCCCACAGGTCGAGCACGCCCTCCGAGGTGGAAAGGGGGGGCGCGCGGAACTCGGCGAGCTCCGGATGAAGCCACACGAGCGGCCCCGGAGGAGGCAGGACGAGCAGTGCTTTCGAGAGTCCCGTCACGGCACGATGTTCACGAGCAGCTCGGCGTTTCGCTCGACGATCGAGCGGCCGGCGTAGGTCTCGACCAACGGCAGGACCGCGCGCGCACGATCGTGGACGAGCGTCCGGAGCCAGCCCATCTGAGCGGGAAACGCCGCCGCGAACCATGGTTCCCACGCGCGGCTCGGTGGTTCCGTCGGCAGGATCCGCAGCGCGGCGCGCCCGACTCGATCGACGGCGCGCCGAACCACATCGACGTCGGCGCGGGCGGGGTCGATCGCGACGAGCGTGCGCGGGCCGCCCCCGCCGGGCGCTCGGACGGGGAGGATCGCGTCGATCGACGCCGCCACTCCCTCCGCCGCGCCGCTCGTGCGCCGGACGAACGAGCCGCCGGTCCGCGCGAACACCACGCCGAGCTCCTCGATCGTCCCGTCGCCGGCCGCGACCAGCAGGACGCGGGGCACCGGGCCCGGGCCGAGGTCGTCTCCACGCCCCCCTCCCGCGCCCGGCGGCGCCACGTCGTCCCAGTCGACCTCTCCCTCTGCCTCGCCCACGGTTCGACCCGCGGCGCAGAGCGCGTCGACCAACGCGTCAGCGGCGCCACCGTCGCCCGGCGGGCGTAGCACGATCAAACGAGAGTCCGCGGAAAGTCCGCCGCCCGACGCGAAGCGATCGGCCGTATCACGCGCGGTTCGCGTCCCGGGCTCGACGACGAGGCGGACGTCGACCCCGCCCCGACGCGCCGCACGGACCTTTGCGGCGGTGGCGCAGAGATAGGACGCACGGACCGGGCACGGCAGCGACAGCGCGCCGAACGGAAGGAGCTCGGGAGGAACGAGGAGGATCGTCGCGCTCGAGCTCACCACCACCTCGCGCGGCGATCGCCGACGGGCAGGAGCGGTTGCAGCTCCGCGAGCGCCTTCTTCAACCCATCGATCGGGTGGAAGATCGGATCCTCGTTCTCGATCGCGAGGTACCCGTCGTAGTTCGCGAGGACGAGCTCCGTGACGATGCGACGCCACGAGAGGTCGCCCCACCCGACGATCCGGAAGCGAAAGCCGCGATCCGGTCGATCCCACGGGCCGTGCGCGAGCAGCCCGGAACGTCTCCAGTTGTGGGCGACCGACTCGCCGTCCTTGGCATGGACATGGATGATGCGGTCGCCGACCTCACGCACGAAGACCACGGGGTCCACGCCGGCGAGCATCAGGTTGGCCGGGTCGTAGTTGAAGCCCCATCGCCGGTGGCCGTCGAGCCACTTCACGCTCTCGACCGCGGTCTCGACGTCGTACACGATCTGCCGCGGATGAGGCTCGTGACCGAACGTGACTCCGAGGGCGTCGAAGCGATCGAGCAGCGGGCCGACGCGGTCCTGGAAGACGGGGATCATCTTCTCGAACCCGCTCGGGTCGGGCCACGGGAAGAAACGCGAGTAGTCCTCGCATCCCACGAACCCGACGAGCCGCCCCACCTCGAGCTCCGACGCCAGCTCCGCCGCGCGCTCGAGGCGCATTGCGGCGAACCGGCTCTTCTCCACCGGCGACCCGGCGTGGATGCCGTCCGTGTCGGCGTGATGCGGGCCGAGCAGGAGCTGCCCCTCACGGTGGTTCGAGACCGCCGAGATCGAGAGCCCGTACGAGGCGACCTTGCGCGAGAGCTCGGCCGCCCCTCCCGCGACGAGTTGGTCCAGGTCGACGAGGGGGCTCCGCGCGTCCACGGGAAGCTCGAGCGCGCTGAACCCGAGCCGCGCGATCGCCGCCAGCGCCGCGTCGAGGCCGAGGTCGTAGAACGGCTGCGGGCAGACCGAGATCTTCATAGGAGGTGAGGATAGTCGCAGTTCGCGCAGATCGACCCGGGCGGATAGCTCCGCCGAATGTGCTGGCCACGGATCCGATCGAGGATCGGCCCGTTCCAGAGGTCCGCGACGGTCGACTCGTTGACGTTGCCGATGATCGTCGTGCGCTTCCAATCGCAGTTGCAGAGCACCATGTCACCGTTGTAGAGGACGTATGCCTTCACGAACGGGCGCTGGCAAGGACTCGGACGCGCCGTCGCCTGGTTCCGGACGCCGAGCCGGGCGAGGTCGACGGACCCGGCTCGATTGGTGACCGGCTTGACGTAGATCGGCAGGCCAATGCGGCGCTCGAACTCGGCGCGCCCCTCCTCGATTCCGTCGAACGCCAGCGTGACCACCTTGATCTCCAGTCCTTCGAGCCGACCCTGCGACCGAAGCTCGCTGATCTCGGCGAGGTTTCGAACGACGGTCTCGAACGCGACGCCGCGCATCACCGCGTCGTGCCGCTCCGACGTGAACCCGATCACCGAGACATCGATCTCGTCCATGCCCGCGTCGCGCAGCGCGACGGCGCGCGCTCCGTCGAGCTTCGCGCCGTTCGTGAAAATCAACGCGCGCGTGGCGGGTTCGCGGCGCTTGAGGTGAGCGGTGAACGCCTCGAGCCGCCGGTCGAGCGTCGGCTCGTTCATCAGGAACAGCGACGTCCGCTCCACGCCGCGCCCGGCGATCTGATCGACGAGCCTCTCGAACGTCTTCTCCGTCATCGCGCCCTGCGGCAACGCCGTCGCCGTCTCCGGCCAGGGGCACATCACGCAGCTCGCGTTGCACGGGCTGAACGTCTGGATCTGGATCTTGACCGGGAAGGCGAGCCCCTCGCGCGCGATCCGATCGGGATCGATCCGTCCCTCGCGCACGCGGGCCATCAGCCCGCGCTCGCGGTCGCCCTCGGTCATCCGGTCGAAGACCGTGCCCATGACCGGCTCCTTTCCGGACGCGTACCGCGATCGATCAACGTTCGCGCCATCCCCCGGGCCGCCTCCTCGGGGACACGCCAAGGGTGCCGCGCGAGCGCGTCGAAGACCCGCTCCTCGGTCGGCTCGTCCGCCGCCGCCAACGCCGCCGCCTCGAACTCGACGACCGCTCGAGTCAGCGCGACCATCGCCGCCGTCCCCGGCGCCGACTCGAGCGGCGCCGAGAACGGGACCGGGCGCAGCGCGTCCGCCTCGACCGCGGTCAGGGACTCGATCACCGCGTCGTCGGCCAGCCCCGCGATCCGTCCCCGGTTGGGGCGCGACGCGTAGAGCTCGCACGAGCGGCCGCCGAGGAGGGCGACGCACGCCGGGACGACCGCGTCCTCGATCCACGGCATCTCGCGCGAGAAGAGCGCGTCCGGCAGCTTGCCGTCGGTCACGACCGCGAAGTGCGCGTGGAGCGCGTTCGCGATCCGCTCGAGCTCGAGCCCCCGCGGCCCGCACCGGCGCTGTGCCTCGAGCTCCCGGTCACGGTGGTAGTACAGCCGCAGGTAATGGAGCGGCAGCACCCGCTCCCGTCGCATCACGTCCACGTCGACGCGGAAGATCCCGCGAGGCGGCGCCGCCTCGATCGCGTCGAAGAGCGACGGAAGCAGGTCGGCGTCGTCGCGCGAGACTCGGACGAACGCTCCCTGATGGTTGGCGCCGAGGTAGTCGGCCCGCGCAAACCCGGGCGGAGTCCCGAGGAGCGCGAGGGCGCAGGAAAGAGTGTCGGACGGCAGCTCGCAGAGGCCGAACCCGCGGTCGCCGAGAACCGGCTCGATCGCGCGGACGAGGATTCCCAGCGGGTTGCTCAGGTTGACGAACCAGCCGTCCGAGACCTCGCGCGCCGCGGTCGCGAGCCCACGGACGACGGGAACCGAGCGGAGCGCGGCGGAGAGCCCGCCCGGTCCGATGGTCTCGTCGCCCGGCTCTTCGAACGCGTGGGGGAACGTCTCGTCGAAGACGCGCTCCGCGAAGCCGCCGACGCGGACCTGGTTCAGCACCACCGCGGCGGCGTCGACGGCGCGGCGCACGTCGGTGGTCGGCGCGTAGCGATGATCCGCCGCGCGGCGGCTCGCCACGGCGTCGCAGAAACGCGCGACCGCGTGCGTTCGCGCCTCGTCGCGTCCGAGCAGCCGAAGCTCGAGGCTCGGCAGGTCGTCTCGGCGCTCCGCCAGCCCCGCCGCGAGCCGGGGCAGGAACGCGCTCGAGCCGCCGAGAACCGCGATGACGCGTCGATCGTTCATGCTGCGCCTCCAAAGAACGCGTCGACCTCGTCGCAGACGACATCGATCTGCGCGTCGGTCAACTCCGGAGAGACGGGCAACGACAGCACCGTCCGCGCGCAGGCCTCGGCCACCGGGAAGTCGCCCTCGGCGTAGCCCAGGTCGACGTCGAGGCGCTGCCGGTGCGGCGGGATCGGATAGTGAAGGCCCGCGTTCACGCCGCGCCGCTTCAAGTGGTCGCGGAGCGCGTCACGCCGTTCGGTCCGAACGACGTAGAGGTGATACACGTGGGAGCCGTCGTTCGCGCGCGGGGGCAGGACCAGGTCGCCGATCCCGGACAGCCGCTCGTCGTAGCGGGCCGCGATCTGCCGCCGGCGGCCGTTCCACGCGTCCAGGCGCGGGAGCTTCAGCTCGAGGATCACCGCCTGGAGCGTGTCGAGCTTCGTGTTCGTCGTCAGGTGACGCACCTCGTGCTTCGTCTCCTTGCCGAGGTTGCGGAGCCGGCGCAGCCGCGCCGCGAGGGTCTCGTCGGACGTGGCGATCGCGCCGGCGTCGCCGAACGCGCCCAGGTTCTTGCTCGGATGGAACGAGAAGCAGCCGGCCGCGCCGTACGTCCCCGCGCGCCGGCCGTCGCCCCCGATCGCGCCGTGCGCCTGCGCGGCGTCCTCGACCAGCGCGACGCCGAGCCGCCGACACGCGTCGACGATCCCGTCCATCGGCGGGAGGAATCCGTACAGGTGCGCCGGCAGGAACGCGCGCGTTCGCGGCGTCGCCGCGCTTTCGATCGTCACCGCGGTCACGGCCATCGTGTCGGGGTCGGGATCCACCAGCACCGGCCGCGCGCCGACCAGGTGGATGGCGCTCACCGTGGCGATGAACGTGTTCGCGTTCGTGACGACTTCGTCGCCCGGACCCACGCCGAGCGCGCGGAGGGCGAGAATCAACGCGTCGGTGCCTGAGTTCACGCCGACCACGTGCGCCACGCCGAGGTACTCCGCGAACGCGCGCTCGAATCGGTCGGTGGCCTCGCCGAGGATCGGGTCGTCCGACAGGAACGCGCGCTCGAGCGCCGGCATGAGCTCGCCGAGAAGATCGCGGTACTGGACCGCGTAGTCCTTGGAGGGAACCCGGAACGACGCGTTCATGACGCCGCCCCGCCGGCGTCCTGCGCGAGACACGCGGCACCGAACGCGCCGACGTCGTAGCCACCGGCCGCGAACTCGATCGATGCGTGATCGAACGACTCCGCGAAGCAGCGCTCGCGCGCGGCGCCCCGGACCGCCGCGAGGTATCCGGGGCCGAGCTCGGTGACTCCGCCCGCGAGCGCCACTCGGTCCGGGTTCAACGCGTTGATCAGGTTGGCGACGCCCACTCCCAACGCCCGCGCGCCGAGGTCGATGGCGCGCGCCGCCGCCCCGTCGCCCGCGATCGCCGCGGCGTGGACTTCCTCCACGGTCAGCGGCCCCTCCGTCGTGAGCAGCCGGCTCGCGGGATCATCGGCCGCGAAGCGGCGCGCGTGGTTCGCGATCGCGGAGCCTGACGCCAGCATGTTCAAGCAACCGCGCGACCCGCACCAGCAGACGTCGCCGTGCCAGTCGATCGACATGTTGCCGAACTCCGCCGCGATGCCGGCGCGACCGCGGTAGAGGCGGCCTTCGATGAAGAGCGCGCCGCCGATGCCGGTTCCGACCGTCAAGAGCGCCATGTTCAACGCCGGTGGGGCGCCGAGCGCCACGTACTCGCCGATTCCCGCCGCGGTCGCGTCGTTCTCGACCGCGGTCGGGGCGCAGAACGCCGCCTCGATCTCGTCTCGCAGTGGAAACGCGTTCCACCCCGGCAGCATGATCGAGCTCAGCACGACCCCTCGATCGCCGTCGACGAGGCCGGCGAAGCCGACTCCGACGCCGCGCACGGTTCCGCGCCCGTCGAGGAGGCTCCTCCCCGCGTCGATCGCGCGCGCGACGACTTGTCGCGGCCCGTGCGCCGCGGAGTTCGCGATCTTGACGCGGCCGACGACGGTGCGCGCGGTGTCCAGCAGCAGGGCGAGCGTCTTCGTCGCTCCGACGTCGAGCCCGAGCCAGACGTCGTCGCTCAAGTGGCACCCTCCGCCCTCTCGAACAGCCTCGGGTCGACGCCGAACGCGACCGGGTCGTTGCGCAGCATTTCACGCGCCGACGCGAGGTCGACCGCGTCGTTCACGTCGATCCAGGGTCGCTGGTGGAAGTACTCCACGACGTCCAGTCCGCGCTCGATCGACTGATTGACGAGATCGGGGATCTGGGTCCAGTCGCGTTGCTCGAACACGTGGATCACGCGCGGCTCGAACACGTAGGTGCCCGACGAGATGCGGTACTCCTTCACCGGCTTCTCTAGGTACGACCGCACGCGGTGGTGCTCGCCGACGATCACCTCCCCGAGTCGCAAGTGGTGGTGCTCGGCGTGGGTCGCGATCGTGAGGTCCGCCGCCACCGATCGGTGGTACTCGAACATGTGGCGCAGGTCGATGCCGGACACGAGATCGCCGTTCACGACGACGACGGACCGGTTCTCGTCCCGGAGGTCGCGCAGCGCGCCGATCGTCCCGAGCGGCTCGCGCTCGACCATGAAGACGAAGCGGCGGCCGCGAAGCCGCGGATTCTTCCGCACGGACTCGACGATCGTCGAAGCGCCGTGGCGGACCGCGATTCGGACGTCGGTGAACTTCGCGCGCATTACCTGGTGAAGAGTCAGCTCGAGGAGCGAGACCCCCAGCACCTCCACCAGCGGCTTGGGACGGTTCGGGTCGGTCCGTGCCATACGCGAACCGAGCCCGCCCGCCATGACCAACGCGATCGGCTCGTCGGTCATGCCGGTACTCCCGCGCGGCGATCCGCGATCGCGATCTCGACGACGAACAGCCGCAGCGGTTCGGCGCCGTCGTTGCGCAGCCCGTGGGTGCCGTTGACTTCGTTCTTCACGACCGCTCCCGGTCCGACCCGGAACTCGCGCCCGTCGAGGTGCATGACCCCCTCGCCCGCGAGCACGAGGTAGATCTCCTCGTTGCTCCCGTGCGTGTGGACGCCGATCGATCCGCCGGGCGGGACGATCGCATAGTCGACGAAGTTGCAGGGCGACTCGAAGTCTCGAGCGCAGAACACGCGGTGGAAGAGGATGTTCCCTTCGCCCCCATGGGCGCGGACGGCCTCGAGGGTCAGCTCGTTCAGGTTGATCCGCGGCCGTTCGGTCATCGAAACCTCGCCTGGACCTCGTCATCGTAGTCCGAGAAACCGTTGATGAGATCGTCGTTGGTCACGTCGTCGGTGATCTCGACCGCTCCGATCGCCGTCGGGAGCACGAAGTGGAGCTGGTGGCCCCGGACCAGGCGGACGTAGCGGACGTGCCCGATCACGCTCTCGGCCCGGATCGGTTCCGAGAACCCAAGCAGGCCGAAGCGATGGAGAACGGCGAAGATCCGGTCGGCGATCGCGCGATCGATCGACCCCTTCCGGAGCGAGAGGCACGTCGCGACCCCCATTCCGATCGCCACCGCTTCGCCGTGCCGGATCTTCCGGTAGCCGAACTCGGTCTCGATCGGATGACCGATCGTGTGTCCGAAGTTGAGCGGGCGCCGCAGATCCAGCTCGTACGGATCGCGCGCGATCAGCTCCATCTTGACCCTCGCCGCCGTTCCGATGACGTCGATCAGCGCGGCCTCGTCGCGCACCGACAGACGGGCGGCGTCGACCTCGAACCGCTCGAACAGCTCGGGCGACGCGATGATCCCGACCTTGATCGCCTCGGCCAGGCCGCTGCGATAATCGCGCGCGGACAACGTGCCGAAGAGGCCGGTATCTCCCGCGACGTTGCGAGGATGGTGGAACGCGCCGATGAGGTTCTTCGCCTCCCGCGCGTTCACCGCGACCTTGCCCCCAACCGCCGCGTCGAGCTGGCCCAACAGCGACGTCGCGAAGTTGACGTAGTCGATGCCGCGCATGTAGGACGCGGCGACGAAGCCCCCGAGGTCGGAGACGACCCCGCCGCCGAAGTTGACGACGACCGCGCGGCGATCGACGCCGATCTCGGCCATGCGCTCGATCAGGTGCGCGAACGTCGAGAGGGACTTCGAGCTCTCCCCCTCGGGAATGACCAGGACCACAGGCTCGATGCCCACCCGGTGGAACGATCGCTCGAGACGCGTTCCGTAGAGGCCGTGGACCCGGTCGTCCGTGACGATGACGTAGGTCCGCCGTCCGAAGCGCTCGACGATGAAGGTGCCGTATTCGTCCAGCAGCCCCGATCGATACAGAACCTGGTAGCGGTGCGTGGCGGGGACCACGACGTCGAAAGAGAAGACCCCAGTCGCACGCGCGACCGAGTCAGATGTCTGACGGCCTGGTTGCAACACGTCGTCCGTTCCTTCGCCTTCTCGCGGGTCCACGGCTCCCTCCAGCCTTCGGGCCCGGAGGGAGTATAGCAGATGGATGAGGGGTGGGAACGAGACGCGGATGAGTCGACCGACCCGCCGCTCGGTCAGCCCGCGGCGAGCCGCCGGCCTGCGCGGATCGCTCGCCGGGATGGGGAGAACTCCCACACGCGTCGCGCCGCGTGGCGAATCGGCCGGGAACGCCCTACAATCGACGCCTCGGGTCGGTCGACCGGGCGGAGTCGACCACCCGGAGAGGAAGTCACGAGGATGAACGCACGAACCACACGTCTCGGTGCGAAAGCGGGTTCATCGTCTCGCCGGTGCCGAGCATCCAGGCGGCCGGGATCGTTCGCCGCGTGGGGACTCGTCGCGTTCCTCGCAACCCCGGCCGCGCACGGCCAGGGCTCGGTCACTCCGTTCGGGAGCGGTTGTGGGCCTACCGGCGGCCCGAGCGTCGCGTTCCAGGGCGCTCCCGCGCCCGGCGCGCCGGTCACGGTGACGATCTCGGGCTTCCCGCAAGGCGCGGCGGTGTACCTGCTCGTTGGCTTCTCGAACACGACCTCCGCGTTCGGATCGCTTCCGCTCTCCCTTCCCACGCCACCGTTCAGCGGCGGGTGCTTCCTGCTGACCTCGGCGGACGTCATCGCGAAACTCCCCGTGGTCGCATCGAACGCGTCGATCGGCGGGTTGCTCGCCTCGAACCCGAGCGACTACCACCTGTACCTGCAGGCGCTCTCGCTCGGACCCGACCAGACCCCCTCGCAGATGAGCGCCGCCCTCGACGTTCACGTGGTCGCGCCGGGTCAGAGCACGACGGACGTGAACGGCACGGTCACCCACCTCGCGTCGGGCGCGCCCGCGGCCGACGCGAGGGTGACTCTGTTTCGGCCGGACCTGACGTTCTTCGCGGAGCGCCGCACCGACGCGACGGGCGCGTACGCGTTCACCAACGTGGAGGCGGGTACGTATCGTCTCGGCGTCGCGAAGCTCGCGTTCGACTATCAAGAGGTGACGTTGATCCTCACGTCGGGAAGCCTGACGCAGGACTTCGCGCTGTCGCCGGAGTCGCATCTCGGCCAGTGGGCCATCATCGGCAACACGCTGCCCGAGCTGTTCGACGCGACCGACATGGCCGCCTACCGCCCGGATGGAACGATCTTCTTCTGCCACAACACCCGGGACCC
This sequence comes from uncultured Phycisphaeraceae bacterium, assembly GCA_964649825.1. Lineage (GTDB taxonomy): Bacteria > Planctomycetota > B15-G4 > B15-G4 > JADJEK01 > CAZYQW01. The sequence continues at coordinate 36,884 of CAZYQW010000146.1, forward strand.
GATCCTCTTCGATCCGGTCGCCGGAACGAAGTTCGTAGGGGCGGACTCGGGAAGCGCCCAGGGTTGCATGAACTCCACGCTCCTCGCGACCGGCGACGTGCTGATCTGCGGGGGGCAAGACGGAGACAACCCGGGCGACTTCACCAAGGCGATCCCGTGGGTGAAGCGGTTCTCGTCCGCCAACCTGTGGGTGACGACGCCCTGGATGCTCGCCCCGACCGGCCGCTGGTACCCGGGTCTCGCGAGACTGGCCGACGGGCGCGTCCTCGTATTCGGTGGAGGGACCGCGCCCAACGCTGCGCGCACCGACACGGCCGAAGTGTTCGACCCGACCACGCTCACCTGGACGTGGACCGGGAAAATGGGCTCGACGAATGAGTTCGCGCCGGCGGGGCTCCTCTACACCGGGAACGTGCTGCGCACCTGGGGCACGAACCCCGAGATCTACGACCCGCAGACCGGGCAATGGACGCCGACGGGGAGCTTCTCGTTCCCGAACCGCGGCTACCCCGGGCACAGCGACCACTCGATGCTCGTCCTCACGGACGGCCGCGCGCTCGTCCTCGGCGTCCTCGCGACCGGAGATCCGAACGCGCCGATGAGCGAGTTCTACGACCCGTCGACCGGCGCCTGGACGGCGGGGACGAGCCCCGACCTGAAACGGTATCAGGGAGAGGTCGTCTATCTCCCCGACGGGAGAGTGCTGTACGGCGGCGGTGATCAGGGCACGACGTCCGGGTCCGAGCCGAACGTCCTGGGCATCGTCAAGCGCTGCGATCTGTTCGATCCGAACGGCCAGACCTGGCGGCGCGTTGCGGACGCACTGACGTTCCGCGAGTACCACGGCGTCACGCTGCTCCTGCCCGACGGCCGAGTTTCCACGACCGGCGGCACCCACATCAAGTTCCAGTCCGGCCCGACGAGCGCGGACATCGAGGCGTACAGCCCGCCCTATCTCTTCCGCGGCGTCCGCCCGCAGATCGCCAACCCGTCGACCCTCACGCCGACGCGCGGACAGACGTTCTCGTTCCAGTACTTCCCGGCCACCGTGCTCACGAACGTCGTGCTGATGGGAGTCCAGTCGACAACGCACTGGGTGGACGGGGGAATCCCGCGCCGGCTCGAGCTCCCGTTCTCGCAGAACTCCGGCGTGGCGCAGGTCACGCTGCCGCCCGATCCGAACCTGCTCCCCGTCGGCTGGTACATGCTCTTCGCCATGGTCGACGACGTCCCCTCGAAAGCGCTCGTCCTCCGCGTCGACCCCTGATCGTTCCGCGCGGGCTCACGCCCTCCTCCTCTTCTCTCCCCCTCTCCCCCTCTTGGAGTGCACGCCCGCCGCGACCCCAGCCCACGGCGCGGGATCCGCGACTCGGGACCGTTGAGCGAGCGCAGCGAAGCGATCGAGCGCAGAGGACGGCCCCCGTATTCCGGGGGGCCGTCCTCGGAGCGTGTCCCGAGACGCGGATCCCGCGTCGTGGGCGTG
>CAZYQW010000147.1:0-143124 GCA_964649825.1 uncultured Phycisphaeraceae bacterium
CCGTGGGCTGGGGTAGCGGTGGGCGTGCACTCCAAGAGGGGAGAAAAAGACGAAGAGGGAGCATGCGTCGACGATGTTGGGGGTGGTTGCTGGTGCGGGACGCTTCGCTGGCGCTGGCCGGGGGGCGTTGGGTACGGCAGCCGTGGGGCGTTGATCACGGCGCGGGATCTGCGTCTCGGAACATGCTTGGAGGACGCCCCCCCCGGCGAGTACGGGGGCAGTCCTCTGTGCTCGATGGTCTCGCTGCGCTCGCTCAACGGTCACGAGTCGCGGGCCGGCGCGCCCATGCGACACGTGTGTTGCGGCGAGAACACGACACACACGTTGCGTCCGCTTCCGCGGCCCGCATCTTGAGCACGACGAGCGCCGCCTGCACGAGGTCGACCGGCGAGCCGACGACCCTCGCGCACCGGTGGAGGTCAACGGCCACGTAGACGCGCGACGAGTGGCGGGCGCATGTCGTGTCTCACGCTCTTTGGGACAGGTGTCTCAGCGCGGCGCCTCGGAGACGTCGCGCGTGGGATTCGCATCGACTCCGGCGGGATGTGTCTGGTCGGAGAGACCCAATCGACGCCCGGTCCGGGGCCGAGCACCGACGATTTCTACACCAACCTCGACGCGGCCGAACCGCTGATGCCGCTGCTCGGATATGACGACGTTCAACGGTGGGTCGGCGGCGACGCCCCGCTTCCTCTGGCGCTGGTGCTCTTGGCGGATGTCGCGCACGGCGAAGCTGGTGAGGGGATGCCGGCCTCGCGTAGCGCGTTCTGGAACGTGCGCGCCGGCGCGAGTCCGATCGGCTGGAGGAGGAGCTCGACGTCGTCGGGGCCGGCGGGCGAGACGACCGTGAGCCACCGTCCGCCGCTGGCCGGCACGTCCGTCTTTTTCACGAATCCGAGCACGCCGGTGTAGAACTCGAGGGCCTTGGCCTGATCCTCGACCATGACGCTCGTGATGAAGATCCTCATGATCAATCCTCGATCGGCGCGAAGAGCTGCGTGCGCCACTTCGAAGAGTCCGTCACCACGCCCGGATCGGTCCAGTAGAGCTCCCAGGCGCCGCCGCGCTTCTTCAGGCCTCGAGCGTCGAGATGCGCCTCCAGCGCACGGTGCGCGTCGGGGAGCTTCTCGTACGGACCCACGTGCCAGGCGACGACCGTCCGACCCGCCGGCAGCTCGCCGTTCTTGACGCGGCCCTTCTCGGCGACCGGCTTCGCGATCGGAAACCCGGCCTCGACGTCCAGCTCCTCGCCCGCCGTCGCGTGATAGCGCACGAACGGCATGCCCATGATTCTCGCGTCGACGGAGTTCAGGTGCCCCATGATCTCGGCATAGATGACCGCCAGCATCGCGCTCAGGTCCGCGGGCTTGCACTTCAGGCGGACGCTCGCGACCTTCTGCTCGTCCCGATCGACGATCTGATAGCCCTCCCGGCCGGCGGGCGCGGCACGCCTGGCGGCCTTCTCCTTGTGCTTCACGACGGCCTCGGGCGGCGCGAAGACCGCGGCATCGAGCTTCGCGCCCGGCTCCACCTTCGAGCACTGGAACGTCACGGTCGTCGGCCCCATCTTCACGGCGCGGCGATGCGGGAAGAGGACGCCGTCGATGCGCCTCCAGTCCTCGAAGACGACCTGCGCCTCGACCTCGGCCGGGAGCCCCCACACGAGCTCGGCGCCCTCCGTCGTCGGCAAAGAGATGTCGACGCGCGTCACGATCGCGCTCTCGGAGTCGACGTACCAGGTGTCCGCCTTGCCCTCCGCCGGTACCGCCCGCAGGACGACGTGCTCGCGATCTCCGAGCTTCCGCGTGCCCGCGAGCGAGAGATCGCGATAGAGGATGCTCGGCGAGGTGCCCGCAAGGAGCGCGCAATAACGGCGGATGGCCGTCGCCGCCGCGTCGCCGTGGACCCGCGGGCCGGCCGCAGGATCGATCTCCCAGACGAGGTCCGCGCTGACGCCCTGCTCCATCGTGCCGTTCTCGCCCATGTCACCCGTGTGCCGCGCCCGGCCGTCCGCGAAGATCTCGCGGAACTTCCCTTCGACGACGGTCTGGCCGTTCGCGACTCCCTCGATCGCGATGCCGTAGCTCCCTTCGAGCTGGAGCGAGGCCCAAGGCCGCGGGGGCTTGCCGCGGGCCGCCTCGATCCTCGCGACGAGGGCCGTCGCTTCGCCGCTCGGGCGGCCTTGGGCCGACGGCGGCGCGGACGAGAGAAAGAGCGGAAGGAGAGCCGCGAGCGCGCCTGAGCGCGGCGGCAGTCGAAACGTTCGAACGAACATGGTGGTTCCTCGGACTTCCATCAGGCAGGGCCGGCCGCCCTCGTTCGGCGGCGTGCTATGATCCCGACCACCGGCATCCATCAGCACCCCTGCATCGAGCAGTAGGGATTCGGCCACGAAGCTCATCGGCGCGCATGGGAATTCCGAGTGCCCACCCGCGAGAAACCCAGCCACGCCTTTCCCGAAACGCAGTGGTCGCGGATCCTCGCCGGCGCCCGCCCGGCGGATCTCGAAGCGCTCGCGCGCGCATACTGGCGGCCCATCCAGGCGTATCTCGCGGCTCGGCTGCGCCTCGACGCCGACGCTTCCGCCGAGCTCGCGCAGGAGGCGTTCGCCTGGATGCTCGAGACGCGCCTCGTCGAGCGCGCCGACCCGGCTCGCGGGCGCTTTCGCGGGCTCCTGAAGACGGCCCTCGCGCGCTTCGCCGTCGAGCATCTCGAGAAGGCGAACGCCCAGAAGCGCGGCGGCGGCCGCGTCCACGAGACGATCGACGCGGGGCGCGACCTCGTGGACCTTCGAAGTCCGCCGCCCGAGGAGGCCCTCGACGACGCTTGGCGCCGCGAGCTGATCGAGCGGGCGCGCGCGCTGCTCGAGGCCGAGCTCCAAGCGGGCGGCCGGCCGCGCTACTGGCTCGTCTTCCGCGACTACTTCCTCGATGAAGAGAAGGAGGAGCTCGGTCACGCGGCGCTGGCGGCGCGCTACGGCGTCGCCAGATCCGACGTCTCGAACTGGCTTGACCACGCCAAGCGCCGCTTCCGCGAGATCCTGCACGGCCTCGTCGTCGAGACCGTGGGGTCCGAGCCCGAGCTGCGCGAGGAGCTCGAGTGGCTCTTCGGCGCGCCGCGGGCGAAGGGCGCCGCGAAGAGCTGAAGCCAATGGACGACCGTCTTCCCGACCACGCCTTCCGGAAGCTCCTCGCGCTCGCCGCGGCCGGCGACGGCGAGGACCGCGGCCCGGGAGATGTCCCGCCGCGCTACGCGATCGTCCGCGAGCTCGGCCGCGGGGGGATGGGCGTCGTCTTCGAGGCCTTCGACCGCCGGCTCGGCCGGCATTGCGCCTTGAAGGCGATGCACGCGACGGGAGCCGCCGGCGACGAGCTGCGCCGTCGCTTCGCGCGCGAGGCACAGGCCGCGGCGCGCCTCTCCCACCCGCACGTCGCCGCGATCTACGACGCGACTCCCGACTACATCGCCATGCAGCTCGTCGCGGGCGTGCCGATCGACTCGGTCGACCGCTGCGATCGCCGGCTCGTCGTCGAGCTCATGCGCGACGCTGCGCGCGCCGTGCACTACGCCCACGAGCAGGGGATCGTGCACCGCGATCTCAAGCCGTCGAACCTGCTCGTCGAGGAACGGCACGTCTTCGTCGTCGACTTCGGTCTCGCGAAGGATCTGACGCTCGGCGCGTCGCATTCGCTCACGGGAGCGATCGTTGGCACGCCGGCCTTCATGCCGCCCGAGCAGGCGCGCGGCCTGAGCGACGCGATCGACGCGCGCAGCGACGTCTACGCGCTCGGCGCGACGCTCTACGCCTGTCTCTCCGGTCGCCCGCCGTTCGAAGACCCGGTGCTGCCCGAGCTCCTGCGCCGCATCGCCGAGGATGAGCCGCGCTCGCCCGCGGTCGACCGCGACCTCGATCTCGTGATCCTGAAGTGCCTCGAGAAGGACCCGGCGCGGCGCTATCCAACCGCGGCGGCGCTCGCCGACGATCTCGAACGCTGGCTCGAAGGCGTCCCAGTGCGGGCGCGGCGCCCTTCGCCCGGCTACCGGCTGCGGAAGCTCCTCGAGCGCAAGAAGCTGCTCCTGAAGGCCGCCGGCCTCGCGGCGCTCGCCGCCGGCGTCGCGACCGCGCTCGTGCTCGTGCCGATCGCGCTGCGCGAGAGCGCGGCGCGCGAGGCCGCGGACGGCGCCCTCGATCTCTCGGTGCGCTCGGCGGCGATCCTGCGGGACGCCGCCGTCTTCTCGCGCCTTGGAGACGTCGTCTCGGCCCGGCAGGTGCTGGACGAAGGCATCGCGTCGACGCGCGTGTTCCTCGACCGGCACGAGGTGCCCCGAGGCCGCTATCTACTCAGCCGGCTCCTTCGCGCGCGCGGCCACGCCGACCTCGCTCTCGCCGAGCTCGAGCGGGCGATCTCCGAGGAGCCGGGCTTCGCCGAGGCCCGCTTCGAGCGCGGGCTGGCGATCGCCGCGCGCGCGGCGCCCTCGGACGCGGAGCGCGCCCGGGCGATCGCCGACCTCGAGTGCGCGCTCGTCGCAAGCTCGGCGCTCACGGGCGTCGAGAGGCTCCACGCGCGGGGCGTCCTCCACTACCTCTCGGGTGAATTGAACGAAGCGATGGCGCTGCAGAACGAGGTGCTCGCCTACGACGTCACGCACGTCGCCGCCCGCGCGGCTCTCGCGAAGGTCGCGCTCGCGCTCGGCGAGGACGACCTCGCGCGCCACTACGTCGTGAGCGCGGTGGACATGCAGCAGGGCTTCGGGCCGGTCTACGTGGCGCGCGAGCGGCGCCTCCTGCCCGCGGCGATCCTCGGGCTCGACGCCGCGCTCGTCGACTTCGGCCGGGAGCTCGCCGATGAGCCGGACAACGCGATGCTCCTGGCGCACCGCGGCCTCGTCCATTTGCGCCGCGCCTTGCGGCTCGACGCCGAGAACGCGCGCGACGTGGCGGTCGCCGCCGTGCAGTCGGCGATCGAGGACCACGACGCGACGCTCCTCATCCATTCGGAGCTCGCCGGCGCGTTCAACAACCGTGCCGTCTGCTGGATGCAGGCCGAGCGCCTCTTCGCGGCGGGCGGCGACGCCGCGGCGGCGGCCGACGCCCGGGTCCACGTCGAATCCGACCTCGCAGCCGCCGTGGCCCATGACCCCCGCCTTCCCGAGGCGCCCTTCAACGCCGCGATCTTCGCGCTGCGCAGCGTCGACCTCTACCGGAAGCTCGGCCGCGCCGCGGCGGCCGCCCGCCGGATCGACGCCGCCTGCGCGGCCCTGCAACGCGCGCTCGAGCTCGCGCCCGCCGATTGGGCGCACCTGCGCGCCTGCCGCGCGAAGCTCGCGCAGGCCGAGGCGATGCGGGACGGCGGTGGTTGAAAGGGCTCGGCGCCGAACACGCGCGACGCGCTCTTCACGAACGCATGCGGAGGCAGCAGCGTGCTCGGCAGACCCGCGAGAATCGGCTCGACCCCGACGTCCGGCTCATCCTGGATCGCGCCTTCGAGCTCCTCGACCCAAACGTTACGTCCGCGACGCCATCGCCGGCTACCGCTCGACGACGTCATCGACGGAATCGCGGCCTTCGAGGGGGAAGCGCGATGGCGTCGATGCGCGCTACCGGCTCGGAATCGTGAAGAACGTCCATCACGCCCACGACTCCGATGGCGTCACCGACGCCTTGATCCGCGCGCGTATCGCGGCTCGCGACGTGCTCCTCGAGCGATTGGTGCGCGAACGCGACGTGATCCTCGAGCACGAACTCGACGTCGCCTTGACCCTTGACCCGGGAGGCGGGGCGGGGCGGGCTCCAGAGACCTCGCGCGGGCCGGTGCTTCGCCGGGGGCTGGAGGAAATCACGTTTTCCGAGTGACGCGACCTTCGCGTCCTGCACCTTCCGGACCGCAACCGTTCGCCAGCCTCCGGAGGGTCCACATGCACCTCGCACGCCTCGCGTCTTTCGCTCTGCTCGCCGCCGCGGCGGCGACGGCGGCGGTGCTGTCCGCCACGACCGGCGACGCGGACGGGATTCGCTCTTCCGAGCCGGCCGACGGCGGCGCAAAGACGGCGATTTCCCGCGCGGAGCCTCCTGTCGTGTTGCCGCGAGCCGTGTCCCTCCCGAGCGGCACGCGTCTCGTGTTGGTCGATCCGGACGGGACTGCGATCGAGGGCGTGCGGTGCGTCGGCATCGATCGAGACGGCGCTCTCGTCGCGGCCGAGAGCGACGCCGGCGGACGAATCGAAGGGATCGCGCCCGGAGAGTGGCTGTTGCTCGTGGACGGGACGGGCCTCTGCGGCGCCTGGGATGTGCGGCGGCTCGACCCCGCCAGCGAGTCCGTGATGCGGCTCGCCCGGACGTCGACCGTCGAGCTCGCCTTCGTCGCGAATCGACCGATCGCGGAGCTCGGAGAGATCCTTGTCTCGCTCGTGCGCGAGGATGACGACGCCTCGGGTCGCCAGTCTCGCCTCGCCGTCGGGAGGCTCCGGCGCCTCCACGATCTACACGAAGCCGCGCCCGCGCTGGCGACCGCCCTCGGCGCGTCGGCCGAGGAGAGCGACGCGCTCGCGCGCGGGCGACTGCCGGACGCGGCGCGCCTTCGGGCACTGAGCGTTGAGGATCGCGCGGCGGTGTTCGGGATCTTCCGTGCGCTCGGGGCGGGAGAGGCGCGCTATGGAGACGCGGATCTTCCGCTCCACGTCCGCCGGCCATATCCGCGGATGGAGGCGCCGATGCGCGCCGTCTCCGCCGATGGGACGATCCGGTTCCGAGTCGCCGGCAACGAGGACGTGTTCTGGCGCCTGCACAGTCCGCACCGCGCGTACATGAACCCGCCTCGCGGCGGTGACGTCCTGAACGACCGGTCGCCGCAGCCGGGGCGCCTGGTCGCGGACGTCCGGTCCGGGACGTTCCGGCTGGCGATCGGCGAGATCACGCGGTTCGAGGTGCCGATCCTCGCGAACGGCTCCGTCGCGGGGCAGTTGCCGGTCGGCACCCCCGGCCGCCGGTCGGACGTCGTCCTGACCCACTTCGACGAGCCCGCGCTCGGCGCTCGGCACGACGTCGTCGACCTCGGCGTCGCGCGACCCGGCGCGGACGGCGCGTTCCGCTTCGACAACGTCCTCCCCGGGAGGACACGCGTCACCGCGCGCTGGGAGGAAGCGAGCCGGGCGCTGAACGTCGTCGTTCGCGACTTCGTTCTCGCCGAGGGCCAGTCCCTCGATCTCGGGGTCCTGCGTGCGGCCGGAGCGACCCTCGACGTTGACATCGCACTCGTGCGGGTCGACGGCACGCCCGCGGACGTCGATCGGTCGGCCGTCGAGCGCACGCCGGTGCGGTGCGCGCTCGTCCGCCGAGACGCCGTCGACGGCTCGACGCCGCTGGCGCACTGGATCGACACGACGCTCGGGACGACGGTGCGCGTGACCGGCCTCGCTCCCGGCGAGTGGGCAGCCCACTCCTTCCCCGGCCTCGGAGGGGATCCCGCGATGCTCGGGATCGATCCGCCGTCCGCTCTTCCCGTCGCGCGGATTCCCGCCGACGTGCGCATCGTCGTTCCGTGGGTCGTCGCGACGTCGACCGGAGCCGGCCGGATGCGCATCGAGCTGGTGACGTCGATGTCGGAGGCGGGCGCCGAGTACCTGATCCACCTCGCGGAGGCCGGCGGCGCGTCGGAGTGGCGCGGCACCGCCGGGGTCGCCGCGGACGGGCGCATCGAGCTCGAGTCCCGGGAGATCGTGCTGGCGGACGGTACGTACACGCTCCGCGTCGTCCCGTCGCCCTCGACCGGAAACGACGCGTGCTGCTACCACTTCCGGTCGGGCATCGTCGTTCGCGACGGACGCGATGTCGACCTCCACGGGCGGCTCGAGAACGGCTGCACGGTCACGGGGCGACTCGGCGACGACGACGCCGGCCGCGCGCGGACGCTCGCGTTCGAGGTCGAATCCTGGACGACGGCCCGCGGCCGACCGGACGGCGACTACGTGGCGAGGATCGACGGAACCGGTCGGTTCGAGGTCCGCGGAGTCCCGCTCGGCGCCCGCCTGCGGGAGCTGTTCAGCGGACTCACCGTCGAGGTCGACCAGGCGAACGTCGTGGTCGACGTCCCTGCCCGCGAAATTCGATGACGCGGCGATGCCGCAACGGTCCGGACGCCCCGTTTCCGTGCGTCCGCTGAACGAGGAGAATCACGATGTCTCACTCCTTTCCATCCCCCACGTTGATGCGATGGACCCTGGCGCTCTGCGCCGCGGTCGGAGTCGCGGCCGACGCCGCGCGCGGCGACGACGACGACCACAGCTGCTCGTACGCCAACGTCTTCGCCGACCACAACAACCAGGAGGAGATCACGGTCACCGCGACCGGCGGCTGGTCGAAGCTCCCGGGGTCGACGTCGCAGGCGTGGCAGGTGGACTCGGACACGCACGCCCTGGAGGAGTCCGCGGTCACGATCACGCTTCCGATCCTCGGAGACATCACGATCTCCGACGAGGACGACTACTGCGGGAAGCACTCGTTCGCCTACTACATCGATCCGCACGTCTCCTGGGTTTGTATGCACCTGACCGAGTACTGCCTGACGATGACGGGGATCTCCGAGGGCGCGAGTCGGTCCTCGGCGCGGTCCGAGTACTGGACCTACACGAAGACCGTGTCGGTCGACGAAGGCCAGACCACCACGACGCTGGGCACGGTCGCGAGCAACAACCTCGGGATCAACGGATATTGCGAGGCGAGCACACACCAGGACTCGGTGTCGATCCCGATTCCCGGTCACGGCCAGCTCGAGCTCAGCACGACGGCGAACTCGAGCGTCGAGGGCTCGATCCGGATCCAGACGCAGTACGACGCCGGAGGGAACAACGACCAGGCGGTCGAGATCGCGGCGGAGTCGAACGCGGACGAGCCGACCGACAGCGACTCGGGCGCGGTCGCCTTCGTGCTCAGCAAGACCGACGCGCCCAACTGGTTCATCACCGTGGAGAGCTCGCTCGAGTTCAGCGGCGACGCCGACGGACTGCAGATCCCATCGGTGCCGCTCTTGAACGACGGGATTCGGTTCCCCGCGCGCGCCAACGCCGAGATGATGATCCTCGCGCAGGGTGGGGTCGTGCTGGGCGAGATCACGCAGACGACCCAGCAGGGTCCGCAGTAACGACCGACTCGGTTCTTTCGTAAGCCTCCGGTGCGCCAGCGAAGCTGGCGCCTTCCTGTCAGATGAAAGGAGCCGACCGTGTAAGGGCCCGCGCTAGAATAACGTCGCATCTCGCTTGCCCTCGCCGCCGATGGCTGCGTTGCTCCTCCTCAGCGTATCCACCAATACGCTTCGTCGTCGCGCTTTGCCCTCGGCGGCGATTGCTGCGCGTGGATGCAAAGTTATTCCTACGCGAACCCGCAGACGGTGAAACGAGTGATGATCCCGAAGGCGAGCAGCGGCGAAAGGCCGCTGGGTATTCCCACGGTGCGAGACAAGGTCGCGCAGATGGCCGCGGTCCTGATTCTCGAACCGATCTTCGAGGCCGATTTCATGGACACCTCATTCGGATTCCGACCCGGGCAGAGCGCCCACCCGGCGCTCTCGCTCGTGCAGGCCAACCTGCTGTCGGGCCGACGCGAAGTCTATGACGCCGACCTGAAGGGGTACTTGGAGCCATCGTCACACAGCACCCCTACGAGTCGAAGAGCCCCGGAAGGGCGTTGGGGACCTTGATTCTCAAGCCCTTGCGGCGTCCGCGGGAGACGTATAGGGCCGCGAGCTCACCGCGCTATGCTCGCCATTACGTGAGTTGCGGAGCTCACGAGAGCTATCTCTGTGCCTGAGCCTCTTTCATGAGGGATGGAGTTGATTGTCTCCGCGATATCAACGCTCCTCGTGCGACTGTTGCATCGGTCGAACGAAACCGCTTCGCGGTAGACCGCGGCGTTCATTTCCACACCTCTTGACGGAACCTCCGGGGCATCACGCGGACTCCCCACAGATGTGCGCCTCCGCCCTCGTTCACGGGGACCGGGCCGCGCGAATCCACCCCCGGACGTGGCTCGCCGGGACGGCCCGCGCGTCGCTGCGGAGCTGCGCGATGACGTCGGCGGCGTCGGCGCGGGCGAGGTCGGCGACGGACTGGATGCCGTGCGAGAGGAGCCAGCGGGCGTTGGCGGCGCCGATCCCGCGGTGGGTCGCGAGTGCGGACTCTTGGAGCAGGCGATCGAACGCATCGCCGGGGAGCTCGAGGGCCTGCTCGAGCTGCTTGCGGCGATCGGGGTCCTGCACGAAGCGGTTCAGCTCGCGCGCGCGCTCGATGCCGGTGAGGTGCAGGACCGCCGCGACACGGGGCGTCGCGCCGGCGAGGTCCTCGACGAACGGCTCGTACGACTGCACGGTGCGCTGCTCGATGCCGACGACGACGAGAAACGACAGCGTCGCGATCGCGGAGGGCAGGACGAGGAGGCGCGCGATCGGCGCCACCTCGACCGTGACGCGACCGCGCTCGGCCGGCGCCTCGAACGGGACGGAGAGGCCGAGGATCTCGAGCGCGCGGAGGAAGGCGTACGCCTCGAGCGCGAACGGCAGGAACCCGAGGAAGCCGAGCGGCGGCATCTCGAGCCCGACGGTCCGATCGAAGAACGGGATCGTGTAGATCCAGCGGGCCTGGGCGGGAACGTTCATGAGCTCCCACGCCACGCCGCAGAGCGCGCCGGCCGCGAGCAGGCGGAGCAGGCGCTCGTAGTGTCCGCGCTCCAGGTCGCGGAGAAGCGACGGCCATCCGGGCCGCCGGTTGAACGGCTCGAGGAGGAGGACCGCGAAGCACCACACCAACGGATACGCGTAGGTCGGCCACGCGAGGACGAGCAGCAGCATCGCGACCCCGGCGATCGCCAGGCGCCGCGGCAGCGTCTTGGACACCGGGATCCTCGGCCCGCGTGCGGCCGCAAACCAGCCGAGGGAGGAGATCGTTTGGAACGCGAGGACGAGGGCGGGGAGGACCGTGGCGAACGAGAGCAGGAGCAGCGCACGCGCCGCGAGGGGGTCCTGCGGCGCGTTCACGTAGTACCAGTTCTCGACCCGGAAGTTGAGCGCCTCGAACGCGAGCCAGAACGGCACGGACCAGCCGAAGAGGCAGAGGAGGGCGAGCGGCCGGTCGACGAGCAGGGACGATCCCGTGCGCCGCTTGACGCAGCCGTCGGCGGCGAGAAGGAGCGGGTACCACGCGAGCACGAAGTAGTAGGTCGGGATCGGCTCCACGCCGAGCCCGGCGAGGAGGGTGACGACGCCGACGAGGATCAGTCCGAGGGCGCCGTGCTGCCCACGGTCGAGCCCCTCGCGAACCGCCCGCCGCATGGACCAACCGACCCTCAGTTCTCGACTCCCGCCAGGAAGAGCACGGCATGCAAGAGACACGGCCGCTCGAATCCTACGACGGCGGGGAGGGTGGTCCCAACCAGGAAGTCGTTCTTGCGTGGGTCGAGAGGACCGGGACGGCGCACCGCCGCCGCCCGCGTCGCGATCGAACGGACGGGACGCTCGGTGGATTCCGCGGCGTGGGGCCGTACGCTGCTCTTCGTGCGCCACGGCGTCCGGAGCTTTCCGATTCCTTGAAGATCCTGCAGGCGATCCACGATTACCTCCCCGCCCACTGCGCGGGCTCCGAGATCTACACCGACCGATTGTCGCGGGCGTTGATCGCGCGGGGCCACGACGTGACGCTGCTCTTCACCGAGAAACGGCTCGAACGACCTCAGTTCGAGCGCACGACCGCGGCGTATCAGGGGATTCCGTTCCACGAGATCGTCTACAACCGCCACTTCTTCGACGTCGCCGACCTCTACGACGACCCGCGCATGGAAGCGCCGATCGGTGACGTACTGGACGAAGTGCGGCCGGACGTCCTTCACGTCCAGTCGCTCGTCTACCTCGGGCTCTCCCTGATCCGCGCCGCGGCCGCGCGTGGGATCCCGATCGTGATGACGCTGCACGAGTACTTCCTCGTCTGCCCGCGTGGCGGATTGCTCTTCAACCTCGAGCGGGAGCTCTGCGATCCGATCGATCCCGCGATCTGCGCGCGCTGCATCGAACCGTACCCGATGCAGCGCGAACGCTATCCGGACGCGGTGGGGGCTGGATACGACGGGCTGGGCGACCTGCGCCACTTCGCGCGCGCGATCGAAGTGCGCACGAAACGGATGCTCGAGGGCGTCCGGCCCGTTCGCCGGTTCGTGGCGCCGTCGGCGTTCCTGCGCGACCGCCTCGTCCGCGACGGCCTGCCGCGCGAACGCGTCGTCGTCTCCGACTACGGGTTTCCCGCGCCGCCGGCGATCGCGCGGACGCCGCGTGCCCCGGGCGCGCCGCTTCGCCTCGGCTACCTCGGGACGCTCTCCGACTACAAGGGGCTCGACGTCGCGGTCGACGCGTTCCTCCGCCTCGCGCCGGGACGCGCCACCCTGCGCATCAAGGGAGACCCAACATGGTTCCCCGACTTCACCGCGCCGCTGATCGCACGCGCGGCCGGACGCGACGACGTCGCGTTCGAGGGGCCGATCGCTCCGACCCGCGCGTTCGAGTTCCTTGCCGAGGTCGACCTCCTCCTGGTTCCGTCGCTTTGGTACGAGAACTCGCCGCTCACGATCCACGAGGCGTTCCAGGCCGGCGTGCCGGTGGTGGCGACCGACCTCGGCGGAATGCGCGAGCTTCTGGAGGGCGGCGGCGGCCTCTGCTTTCGCCGCGGCGACGCCGCCGCCCTCGCCCGCGTGCTCGACGACCTCATCGACGACCCGGCGCGCGTCGCCGCGCTCCGCGCCACGATCCCGCCGGTCAAGTCGATCGAGCAGGACGCGGAGGAGATGGAGGCGCTCTACGTCGAGGTCGCCCGCGAGCGCTGACCGCGCCCGCGTGCGAAGACCCGAGGAAGGGCGCGAGAGTCGCTTCCTGTCGCGGGCGGCCGGCGCGCCTCAGGGCGCGATCATCAAGTCGATCCGATTCGAGAAGTAGGTCAGGCTGCTCCCGGCCACGAGGTCGCCGACCGCCGCCTGCAGGTAGGCGGTCACCCCGACGATGTTCGGGTTGTTCGGGATCGGGAACGAGAGCGTGACCCGGTCCTGGAACGGAGGGAACGTCTGCGTGAGGAGCGGCACGAAGAACGCGGTCGGGTCGAGGAGCAGCATCCCGTGCGGCGGGATCGGGAGGGTCGCGGGGGTCGAACCGAGGTAGAGGAGGTAGCCGTCGCCGATCTTGCCGTTCACCGTGACCTGCGCGGTCTGGCCGATCGAGGTCGACCCGCCGAGTTCGAGCGCGGGGAGGTAGAGGAAGCCGTCCGCGAACGTGGCGACCCCCGCGGTGACCGTCACGCCGACGTCGGCGCGGCCGGGGGAACCGGGGGGGACGATCGCCTGCACGACGTTGGCGCCGATGAAGCTCGCGTTCGGCGACGGGACGCCGCCGAACGTGACGGTCACCGGATCGCCCGGCGTGCCGAGGTGGTCGCCGAAGACGAAGACCGACTTCCCGCCCGCATGGTCGTCGCGGTCGGGGAATACCGACGTGATCGCCGGCGGGAAGGTGACGATGACGCCGCTCTTCATCAGCGGGTCGACGACGACCGTGTTCTGCCACGAGAGGAACGGCATCCCCATGTAGAACGCCTCGATCGCGTCGTACCCGGTCAGGAAGCGCGGGAACAGGACCTGCGGCCGCACGATCGAGTTCAGGTACGGCTCGAAGACGTGGCCCGCGCAGCCGGTCGCGCCGAGTCGGATGAGGTCGGCGACGAGCGACTGTCCGTAGGTGGCGCTGGTCAGGAACGTGCGACCGTTCGTCGACACGTAGTCGGTGGTGAGCGCGCCGTTCACGAACGTCCCGGGGTAGACGTTCTGCGAGCCGGCCGGCACCTCGCCGTAGTACGGCGCCCCCGCGGTGCAGCAGTCGTTGGAGCCCCACGACGCGTAGCCGAGCAGGTTCGTCTGGTTGCCGACGAACGTCGTCGACCCGTCGAGCACGACCGTCTGTCCGAGCTGGCCGAGGGTCGTCGCGGCGGCGTCCAGCCAGTTGTTGCCCGACGCGTAGCCGCGCGACTTCGACGAGTCCTTGTCGAGCAGGAACGCTCCGCTCGTGGCCGGGCTCTGCGCACGATCGATCAGTCCTTTCACGTCGACCGGCACGCCGGTCGTCGTATCGAGCGGCGTCTCGTAACCGTCGAGCCGGCAGAGCAGGTACTTCGGCGCGTTCGCGACGAGGCTCGAGAACGGCTGGTTCTTGTTGAAGTACGGGTTGTTGATCCAGCCGCTCTGTTCGGTGTCGCCGAGGAGACCGGTGAACAGGAGGCAGAGCTCCGACTCGACGGACGCGTACGCGTCCGTCGCGCCGCTGATCCGGAGGGGCACGCCCTTCGTCAACACGATGTAGAGGACCTGGTCCTTCAGGTGAGGCTTCGCGACCGACAGGTACTGGATGAGCGCGTCGCGGACCTCGACGTTGAACGTGGTCCGCGAGATCGTCTCCGACGAGCTCGCGCCGGCCGGCAGGTGGAACACGTTCTCGGCCGGGATCGCGCGCACGGCCGCGTAGTAGGCGCCGATCGCCTGCGAGATCGCGCTCGAGTCGTTCACCACGACGAGGACCTCGGCCGGGGTCGCGCCGCCGAGCGCGGGTCGAGGGAGGACGAGCAGGGACGCACCGAGCGCGAGAGGCGCGAGAAGGGCGAGAAGGGCGGGACGCATGCGCGAGACTCCGTGGCTCCGACCTGAACGGTGACATCCTACCTCGCCCGCGCCGAATCGGCGTGGCGTGGCGGACGTGCCTCCACTACCCTCGATCGCTCGCTCGTCCATCGCGGAGCCGCTCGTGCGCATCCTGTTCGTGACCGCGTCCTTCCTGCCCCAGAGCATCGGCGGCGTCGAGCTCCACGTCCTCGGCATCGCGCGGGCGCTCCGCGGCCGGCACGAAGCGTCCGTCTTCTGTCGCCAGGCGGATCCGACGCGGCCCGAGCTCTCGCTGTCGAGGGACGAATACGACGGCATCACGGTGCGACGGCTGAACTACCTCTTCTCGGACTGCGTCGAGTTCCCGCTCGTCTACCGCAACCCGAGCATCCGCGCGCGGTTCGTCGAAGTCCTCGACGAGGTGCGGCCGGACGTCGTCCACGTGCATCACCTCACGTGTCTCTCGACCGACCTCATCGACGCGGCGCGCGAGCGCGGCGCGCGCGTGGTGATGACGCTCCACGATTTCTGGATGGGGTGCCCGCGCGGCCAGCGGATGACGCCGGAGCTGCACCTCTGTCATGACGTCGAGGTGGATCGCTGCGCCGTCTGCATCCCGAAGATGTGGGGCGGTTGGTTCGGTCGCGGGCGCGACGGCGAAGCGTTCGAGCCGGCCGCCTCCCGCGCCAAGGACGTCGCTCAGTTGAACGAGTACCACGAGTGGATCCGCGCCGTGTTGTCGCGCTGCGATCGGCTGGTCGCGCCGTCCGAATCGTCGCGCGAGATCTACGTGCGCTACGGCGTCCCCGTCGAGCGGATCACGGTCGTGGAGAACGGCCTCGATCACGCCCCGTTCCGCTCGATCGAGAGGACGACGTCCGCGTCGTTCCGCTTCGGCTTCATCGGCTCGGTCCTGCCGACGAAGGGCGTCCACGTGCTGATCGAGGCGTTCGAGCGCCTCGGCCGACCGAACGCGCGGCTCGACGTCCACGGCGAACTCCTCGGCTGGCACGAGGTGCAGGACTACGGCGATCGAATCCGCGCTCAGGCCGAGCGCGCCGGCGGGCGGATCACGCTGCACGGCCGCTACGAGGCGGCGGAGCTCCCCTCGATCCTCGGGCGCCTCGACGCGCTCGTCGTACCGTCGCTCTGGTTCGAGGCGTTCTGTCTGACGTTGCGCGAGGGGTTTCTCGCCGGCGTTCCCGTGATCGCGTCGCGCCTTGGCGCGATGGCGGAAGGGATCGATGACGAGCGGACCGGGCTTCTGTTCGAGCCGGGCAACGCCGCCGACCTGGCCGCCAAGATGGCGCGCGTGATGGACGACGGGGCGTTGCGGGCGCGGCTCGTCGGATCGACGAAGCGCGTGCGGACGATCGAGGAGAACGCGGCGGCGCTTCTCACGCTCTACGTTGGCGGGGCGGGCGGAAGGCCGGAGGGGCGGAGCGAGCCGGACTGAGTCGGAGTGATCTCGAGCTCGTACGCGCCGGACGGGATCCCACCCGGACGGCGGCCCTCGGCCAGCGATTCGATGAGCGCCATCGGCTCGCAGGAGAACCCGACCGTCTGCGTCGACTCGGTCATGGCCACTCGAAGGGTCGCGATCTCGAACCGCACGATCTCGTCGAGGTGATCGACGTCGAGCTCCAGGTCGCAGAGGTAGAGCGCGAACGAAGTCGCCTCGTCCGACGCGAACAGCTCGGGCTCCACGGTGCGGCAGAACCGATCGATCAGGTCGCGATACGCGGCGTCGCCGAGCGCGATGCGAAGCAACCGGCAGGTCAGGGTGAGCGCGTCGACGATCATTCCAGCGCGGGCGTGCCAGACGAGGTCGCGCAGGATCGAGACCCCGTCGTCGAGTGCCAGTTCCCAGCCGAGCGAGCACTCGGGAGTCCGGCCGATCGCGAGCGTCGCGAGCGCGTCCTCCCACTCGGCCGGGGTCGGAAGGGGCGCGTCGTTTGCGACCGGCTTCGTCGTCGAGCCGGCCGGCCGCGGCCGGCGCTCGCGTCGCGCCCGGCCGCCGCGGGAACGCGAGTCGATCGCGAGGGAGAGCCGCTCGAGCTCGTCGCGGACCCCGTCGATCCCGAGTCGCGGGACGTAGTCGCCGAGCAGCTCGAACACGACGGCGCGGAGGTTCGGGAGGGCGGGGACGAGCTCGGTCAGCAGCTCGAGCACCTCGTCGGGCGTCGCCGCCGAGTGCGCGTCGAGCCAGTAGCCGTCCCGCTCGACGCCGCCCGCGACGTGGATCTCGACCACGCGATCGAGCGGAACGTCGGCGAGGAACTCGCGCACCGGCTGGCGGCCGTTTCTCTCGTTGGCGTACAGGTTGTGGAGGTCGAGCAGGATCCCGCAGTCCGCGCGCGTCGCGACGGCGGCGGCAAAGGCGCCGTCCGGCATCTCGCCGGGCCGCGGCTTCAAGTAATCGACCCCCGTCTCGAACAGGAACGGGACCGGGAGCCGGCAGGTCAGCGTCCGGATCGATCGGACCGCGGCGTCGACGCCGGCCGGGCTCGGGAAGGGCGGCAGCAGGAATCCGGCGAACCGTTCGCCATGCGGCCCGCGCGCCCGATTGAACGCCAGGTGCTCGCTGCACCACGGCGCATCGAGTGCGCGGACCACCTCGACGAGCGGGGCGACCTGGCGGGGGTCGGGAGGGATCGTCCCGCCGACCGGGAACCCGACGCCGTGGACGATCTTCGTCTGCGGCAGCGACCGGATCCGTTCGAGGTGGTCGCGGCTCATCGCGTAGGGTCGTTCCGCGCCGGCCACGTGACGCCAGAGCGTCTGCGGCTCGACCTCCACGTACGAGACGAGATCCTCGCTGGACCGGAGCAGCGGTTCCAGTCCAGGCGAGTACAGCAGTCCGAGTCCCGGCACCGCGCTCGCTCCCGTCAGAAGCCGGGGCCGAAGTCGGCGACGACGTTCAGCTTCTCGTCGACGCGGAACCGGTTCTCGAGCCCGAACCGGATGTCGAATCCGGAGTGGCACTCGGAGCAGCCGAGGCGCCCGAGAATGTCCTTCGTCACCTTCTGCATCGCGGTCAGGTCGAAGGCCACCTGCGCCGGGATGCTCACCTTCACCGCCTTCAGGGTTCCGATCTCGGCTTGGGTCTTGTCGAAATGCATCGCTCGATCTCCAACGTTTCTTCTCGCACGGGCCTCCGACTCTTTCGGAGGCCGGACTGCTCCACGCCGAATCCGGGCCCGCGGCGTCAAGAAAAAGAGGTTTCTGTCGTGCCGGCGGTTTGGATCACCCCCGACGCGGGTCGAGAGAGCGTCACACTCGGGGGCGACGTTCCGTTCTCCTCTCCAGTGGCCCGTGACCCAGCCGGAGACCTCGATGAACCTCGCGCTTCGCACCACCTCGTTCCTTCTTGCCGCGTCCACCGTCGCGGGGGCCGCGCCCGCGGTGCGGCCCGCGCTGCCTCCCGCGTTCGTCCAGAACCGAGGGCAGCTCGACGAAGCCGTCGAGTTCGTGGCCCGCCACGGCGGGATCGTCACGTTCGTGACCCGGGAGGGGTTTCGCCTGCGGGCCCATGCTCCCGACGGAACGCGTGGCGCCGCGGTCTTCTTCCGCTTCGAGGGCGCGGCCGGCGACGCCCGCGTGACCGGACTCGACCGGTTCGAAGCGCCGTTCCACTTCCTCGTCGGTGAGCCGTCCGAGTGGCGCACCCACGTCGCCGGCTTTCGGTCGGTCCGACTCGAGGAGCTCTATCCCGGCGTCGACGTCGAACTGCATCATCGCGGTGGGCGGGTCGCGTACGACCTGCGGCTCGCCCGCGGGGCGGACCTGTCCCGCGTCAGCATGCGGTGCGACGGCGTGGACGCGCTCGAGATCGACGAGGGCGGCGCGCTCGTCCTGAGGACGTCGATCGGTGATCTCCGGCAGACGCCGCCGGTCGCGTTCGTCACGGACGACGACGGGAGGCGGCGCGCGGTCGAGTGCCGGTTCGTGCCCCTTGGCGACTCGCGCTACGGCTTCACCGCGGACGGCTGGACGGGCGACCGACCCCTCGTCATCGATCCCGGCATCGAGCTCTCGACCTACCTCGGAGGGAACCCGGCCGACGTCACCGCGACGGGCATCGGCGACGGGGCGGCGGCCGTCGCGGTCGACGCCGATCGGAACGTCTACGTCACCGGCTCCACCGACGACGCCGACTTCCCGACCACGCCGGGAGCGTTCGACGTGACGTTCGAAGGGAGCCTCGGCTTCATCAAGGGCGACGTCTTCGTCGCCTCCTTCGACCCGACCGGAAAAGTCCTCCGGTTCGCGACGTTCCTCGGCGGGAACTTCGGCGAGCAGGCGACCGGGCTCGCGCTCGACGCGAGCGGCAACGTCTACGTCAGCGGCACCACGGACGGCGGGACGTTCCCCTCCACCCACGAGTTCGGCACGTCGATGGTCTTCGGTCTCTCGACGTTCACGTCGTTCGTCGCGCGCCTCGACCCGCTCGGCACGACCCTCGGATGGGCCGCGCTGATCCACGACTGCTCGCTGAGCGCGATCGCGCTCGACGGCGTCGGAGGGCTCTACGCGGTCGGCTCCGCCGCGTTCCAGGCCGGCGTCACCGGTTTCCCGGCGACGCCGGGCGCCTATTCGACGACCCACTCCGGGGGCTTCTGGGACCAGTGCGCGCTGAAGCTGACCACCGACGGTCAGACCCTCGTGTACGCGACGTTCCTGGGCGGAACGAACTACGACGTCGGCCGGGCGATCGCCGCCGATCCGTCGGGCGTCGCGTTCATCGGCGGCGACACGTTCTCCGCCGCGTTCCCGGTGTCGAGCTCCGCGTTCGACACGACGCGCAGCACCTTCCTCGTCGAGGGGACCATCTCGCGCCTCGACCCGACCGGGTCGCTGCTCGTGGCGTCCACGCTGCTCGGGGCGGGGAACAACTCAGGCGTGCGGTCCCTCGCGATCGGCTCTCAAGGCGAGCTGGTGGTGGCCGGCCAGGTGTGGGACTTCGACGGGCTCACGGCGCCGGTGCCGTTCTTCGTCACCCCCGGCGCGTTCGATACTGTGTACGACGGAGACACGGACGGGTTCTGCGCCAAGCTCGACCTCGGCCTCGCCACGCTGCTTGCGTCGACGTACGTCGGCGGCCCGGGCGACGACGGCGCGACAGGGATGGTGCTCGACTCGTTCGATCGCCCGTACGTGGCGGGATGGACGAGTTCGACGACGTTCCCGGTCACGGCCGACGCGGTCGACGCGACCTTCAACCAGCACCCCACTCTGCCGAGCGGCTTCGATGTCTCGTTGGTGCAGCTCGAGAACGACCTGAGCGCGCTCCGCTACGGCACGTACTTCGGGGGCGTGTTCGACGACTCGGTTCGCGACCTGGTCGTGACGCCGGAGGGCGTCGTCTACATCGCCGGGATGACGCGGTCGCCGGACCTGCCGACGTCGCCCGGGGCGTACGACTCGGTCTGGAGCGGGAACCAGGACGCGTTCGTGGCGAAGATCGAGTTCTGCCCGGGATCGCTCCTGCGCGAGTACGGCACAGGCTGTCCGGGTACGTCGTCGATCACGCCGGCCCTCCACGGGGACGGTTGTCCGTCGCCCGACTCGACCATCGTGCTGCGAGTCTTCGGCGCCCTCGGCGGGGCCACCGCGTTCGTCCTGGTCGGACCGTCCGCCGGCGCTCTTCCGCTGAACCCGGGCTGCATCCTGGCGCTCGGCGGGGTGTCGATCCTGTTCGCGGTGCCGCTCGCGACGGGTGGACCCGGCGCGGGCGAGCAGGTGTTGACGGTGAAGATGCCGCCGATGTTCCCGATCGCCGACGCGTACGTTCAGGCGGTGATCCCCGACCCGGGCGCCCCGTTCGGCTTCGCGGCGACGAACGGGCTGCGGGTGCACCTGCAGTAGCGCCATCCGATACGGGCGGGGCGCGGGCGGATCGACGTCAGGCTTCGGCGAGCGCGCGGGCCGCGCCGCGGCCGGCCGCGAACCCGCTCGACCACGCCCACTGGAAGTTGAATCCGCCGAGCCGTCCGGTGCAGTGGGCGACCTCGCCGCAGAAATGCAGGCCGCGCCGGCGGCGGCTCTCGAGCGTAGCGCGGTCGAGGTCGGCGAGGAGCACGCCGCCGCGCGTCACCTCGGCCTTGTCGAAGCCGTCGACGCCCGAGAGCTCGAGATCCGCGTACGCGAGCGCGACGTGGACGCGACGCCACTCCGACGTGGAGAGGTGCGCCGCGGACTTGTCGCCCTCGACGCCGGACCTCGCGACGAGCGCGGCGGCGAGCGAGCGCGGCAGGCGCGCGGCAAGGACGTTCAGCAGGGCTCGCCGGTCCGCGCCGTCGATGGCGCGTGCGTCGGCGACGAACGCGTCGAGGCCGATCGGCCGCGGCGTGTCGATCGCGCGCAAGCACGCGCCGGGCGGTTTCGCGAGCGAATGGAACCGCGCCCAGGGGGAGTCGGGGGTGGCGAGCGACCAGAAGTCGGCGCGGAGCCGCACCGCGTCGCCGCGCGCCAACGCGAGCGCGCACGCGCCGCTGACGTCGAGCGCGGCGGGGCCGGTCGCGCCGCGGTGGGTGACCAGCAGGCTCCCCGCCGCCCGCGCCAGCGGCCGAAACCTCGATCCCCCGATCTGCTCCGGCGGAGCCTCGGCCGGCGCGAGCGTGAGCAGCGCCGGCACGGTGACGCCGGCCAGCCCGGCGAGCGGTGACGCGCTGGTCAGGAAGAGCGGCGTGAGCGCTGGAAGCACCTCGGAGAGCGCGTGGCCCGATCGAGCCGCGACCTCGAACCCGAACCCCCGCGATCCGGTACGCGGAAGGCTCTTGCCGCCGGTCGCGATCACGACCCGGCGCGCGTGAACGGCGCCGCCGGCCGCGGTCGAGGCGACGAAGCCGTTGCCGCCGGCATCGATCGCCGTGACCTCGACGCCGGGCTCGAGCGTCGCGCCGGCGCGCTCGACCGCATCCACGAGGATCCGCAGCACGTCGCGCGCGCGGTCCGACGTCGGGAACAGCTTGCCGAGCGGTTCGGCGTAGAGCGGACATCCGCCTTGCTCGAGGAACGTGCGTATGCCGGACGGCGGAAAGCCGCGCAGCACGCTGCGCGCGACCTTGGGGAGGTCGGTGTCGAAGTCGGTCTCGTCGACGACCTCGTTGGTGACGTTGCACCGCCCGCCCCCCGACACGAGGATCTTGAGCCCGACCCGCGCCGACGCGTCGATCACTCGCACGCGGGGCGCGTCCGCCGGCGGACTGGCGGGCGCGCCCCGTCCGTCGACGGCCCCGCGCGCGGCGATCGCGGCGAACAGCCCGGCCGCCCCCGCGCCGACGATCAGGAGGTCCGTCGCGTCGGGCCGGCTCATCGCTTCCCGATCGTCGCATCGTCGTCGGGCCCCGGGGACGGCGCGATCGAAGGTTCGACGCCCTCGTCGACCGGCCGGTGCGACACGCCGCCGCTCGGGCGGAACCCGAGCATCCGGAGCGCGAACGGACGCCGGGAGACCGGCGCGCCGGCGTCGACGTCCGCGAGCAGGCGCGGCGCGGCGACCGCGGCGACCGATCGCAGGGCGAGGCTGAGCGCGAAGACGGCCGTGAAGCCGTCCCCGACCGAGAGGAACAGGAGACCCCCGACCGCCGACCCGACCAACTGGCCGCCGCCGTTGACGAAGCTCTGGAGCGCGAACAGGCGGGGCCGGGACGGCGTCGGCGCGTGGCCGAGGAGCAGACCCAGGATGCCGAGCTCGTGCGCGGCCCACGCCACGCCGGAGAACGCCTGCACCGCGAGGACGCCGGGCAGTCCTTGGATGAAGAGCCACGGCAGCGGGATGACCGCGACCAGGACCGTCGCGAACCGGTAGACGAGCGCAGGGCTCTTGGCGTCGACGGCGCGGCCGAACACTCGCAGCGCGAGCACCTTGAACGCGACCTGCATCGCGCTCGCGGCCATGAAGCTCCGGTAGTCGAACTGGAGCACGGTCAGCATGTACGGGGTGAAGAACGGCGAGCCGAGGTAGACCGAGAACGTCAGCAGGCCGGAGAGGCCCAGGAGCCGGCGGGCGGCCGGCGTCAGCGGCTCGAGGCGCGGGACGGGCGACGCGCGGGGGCGCGCAGGAGCGGTGGGTTCGGGCGAGACGAGGAGGAGGACGGCCGACACCATCCGCGCGCCGGCCGCGCCGAAGAAGAGGATCGCGAACCCACGCGTGGCCCCCGCTCCGAAGCCGTCCAGGAGGAAGCCGCCGGCGATGATGGCGCCGAACGTCACTCCGTGGACGACGCCGGCACGGCGCGAGAAGTACGCTCCGCGCGACTCGACCGGCACCACGTCGCCGTACCAGGACGACCAGAGGACGCCGCTCATCTGCCCGCAGGTCTGGTGGAGAGCCGCCGCCGCGATGATCATCCACGCCGACGCGCGTCCCTGCCACTCGGCGGTGGCGAGGAGGGTGAACACCGTCGCCTGGGCGAGCACGAGCAAGACGATCGGCGTCCGCCGCCGCCGCGCGCGGCGCATCAAGTCGACGCTCGCGGTCGCGGCCGCTCCGCCGAGCGCGAGCGGGAGGCCGACGAGAAGGCCGATCTCGAGGGAGGACGCGTGGTGGGCGACCGCCGCGGCGACGAGGTACGCCTCGCCGAGTCCGACCATCACCGCGAAGAACGCTCCCTCGACGATCGCGAGGCGGAGCGTCCGATCGATCAACGCGCGCGGAAGGGTCGCCGATTCGGTCAAGCCGCAGCGCCTCCGCGGCGGACGTTCGCCTTCTCGTCGTTCACGTACGTCGCTCCTTCCGGCATCGAGCTCGGACGCCGCGCCGGCGGTTCCGTCGCCGCGATGAACCTGCCGCCGGTCCGACTCGAGCCGATCGGCGCCCCGTGATAGGGGGCGGACCCCCGGCTTCGCAAGCACGTGCACCCTGGTAGTCTGAGGCGATGTCGGTCGCGACCCCGAAAAACGCCGTTCCGGCGCCCGTCACCATCGTCGTTCCGACCCGGAACGGCGGGCCGCTCTTCCGTCGGGTGATCGCGCGCATCGCCGCGCTCGACCCTCCTGCCGCGCGGGTCATCGTGATCGACTCCGGCTCGAGCGACGGCACCGCCGACCACGCGCGGGAGGCCGGCGCCGACGTTCTCCCCATCGACCCCGCGACGTTCGATCACGGCGCCACCCGGATGATCGGGGTCGAGCGCGCCGGCACGCCGCTCGTGGCGTTCCTCTCGCAGGACGCGCTGCCCGACGCCGACTACCTCGGCCCCCTCGTCGCCGCGTTCGACGACCCGCGGGTGGCGGGGGCGACGGCGCGCATCCTGCCGCAGGAGGACGCGTCGCCGCTCGCGCGCCGGTCCGTGCTCGCGTCGCCCATGGCGGGGTCCGAGCCCCGCACGATCGAGGTCGACCCGGCCCGGTTCGCGGCGCTCGACGGGCGCGCCCGCCGTGCCTTCACGCAGTTCGACAACGTCGCTTCGATGGCGCGGCGCGACCTGCTCCTCCGCCACCCGTTTCCGCGCACGATGATGGGGGAGGACGCGGCGTTCGCGGCGGCGGCGCTCGCGGCCGGGCACCGGTTGCGGTTCGAGCCCGGCTCGGTCGTCCGGCACTCGCACGAGTACGGCCCGATCTCGGCGTTTCGCCGCTACCGCGACGACGCCCGTTTCTTGAGGCGTTCGTTCGGCGAGGTCGTCCGGCCTACGCCATGGGACGTGGTCCGCGGGTTCGCCTACGAGGTCCGCGAGGACGCGCGCGCGGTGCGGGGAACGAAGCTCGCCGCGGCGCTCAAGGCACTGGCGAAGTCGCCGTTCGTGCGCGCGGGCCAGATCGCCGGGCAGTGGTGGGGCGGTCGCGCGGGGGCGCGGCCGTGAAGGTCTCGATCGTCATCCCGACCTGGAACGGAGACGACGTGGTGGCCGAGTGCCTGCGCGGCGTCTTCGAGCAAGAGGTCGACTTCGAGGTCGAGGTCCTCGTCATCGACTCCTCTTCGAGCGACCGGACTCCCGATCTCGCACGCCGGTTCCCGATCCGCGTCCACTCGATCCCGCAGCGCGAGTTCAGCCACGGCGACACGCGCAACCTGGGCGCGCGGATGACGGACGGCGACCTGATCGTGTTCCTGGTGCAGGACGCGTATCCGGAGCGACGCGACTGGCTCTGCACCCTGGTCGGGAACTTCGTCGATCCTCTCGTCGCGGGGGCGTTCTCGCGCGTCGTGCCGCGCCGGAACGCGGGCCCGCTCGTCCGGCGCGGCGTGCAGGGCGACCTCAACTTCGGCGAGGAACGGCTCGAGCGGCAGGTGGCCGACCAGGACGAGCTCGCGCGGCTCGATCCTCTGACGAAGCGGATCTTCGCCAACTTCAACGACGTCGCCTCGTGCCTGCGCCGCGACGTCTGGCGGCGCCTGCCGTTCCCGCGGGTCTCGTTCGGCGAGGACCTGCTTTGGGCGCTCGGCGCGCTCCAGGCCGGATACAAGATCGTCTTCGACCCGGACGCTCCGGTCGTCCACTCGCACGAGTACGACCCGAAGACGTTGCGGGCGCGGACCCGGATCGACGGCTGGGTGAACCGCGCGTACCTCGACCGGGTGTGCGTCGCGCGGAGACGCGACGCGTGGATCATGACGAAGCGCGTGGCGCTCGAGGATCGGCGCTACGTGCGCGGGCTCGACCTGTCTCGCGGCGAACGGCGGCGGCTCGGGTTCCTGTCGTACTACTACCACTGGCTCGAGTTCCTCGGCGCGTATGAGGGCGGACGGACCAAGGACCGCCTCGTCGCGCCGGTGATCTCCCCCGACCGCCCGTTGAGGATCCTGTTCGTCGTCCACGGCTTTCCGCCCGAGAGCGTGGCGGGCACCGAGGTGCTCACGCTCGCGCTGGCGCAGGCACACCGCCGCCGGGGCCACCACGTCGCGGTCTTCTTCCGCAGCGGCGATCCGGCCGCGGAGGACCACTCGTTGGCCGCGGGCGAGATCGACGGCATGACGACGTACCGCGTCGTGAACCAGCTCGACTACCGCAGCATCCGCGACACGGTGGCGAACCCGCCGATCGAGGCCCGCTTCCGCGAGGTGCTCGCGCGCGAGCGTCCGGACGTCGTCCACTTCGAGCACATGATCCACCTGTCGGTCGCGCTGCCGCGGATCTGCCGAGAGGCGGGCGTGGCCGCCGTCGTCACGCTCAACGACTTCTGGTTCCGGTGCGCGCGCGTCCAGCTCGTCAGGCCGAACCAGAAGCTCTGCAGCGGCCCGCCGCCGATCCTCGGCTGCGCGGCGTGCATCTCGAACGTCCCGGCGCTGGTCGGTCCGCTGCGCGCGGTCTCGCGTCCGCTGCGCCGGTTGTGCGCGGTGATCGCGCGGCACGCGGCGCCGCTCTTGCCGGCGAAGCCGAAGCACGTGCTGAAGCAGGCGTCGAACCTCGTCTGGCTGGCGCTGCGGCCGGAGACGATGAACGAGGCGCTGGGCCAGGCGCACTTCATCATCGCGCCGTCGCCGTTCCTGAAGGAGAAGATGGTGGAGGCGGGGGTGCCGCCCGAACGGATCGTCGTCTCCGACTACGGCATGGAGAATGGATGGCTCGCGCGCTACGAACGCCGCCCTGCCCCCGGCCGCGTCCGTTTCGGGTTCGTCGGCTCGCTCGTCTGGTACAAGGGGCTCGAGGTGTTGGCGCGCGCGTTCGAACGCATCGACGATCCCCGCGCCGAGCTTCACGTCCACGGCGACGATGACGGCCGCCCGGAGTTCGCGGACGTGCGCCGCCGCGCCGAGGCGATCGTGCGGAGGGATGGCCTCCTCTTCCACGGCCGCTACGAGCCGGGCCGCATCGGCGAAGTGTTGAGCGGGATCGACGTCCTCGTCGTTCCGTCGGTCTGGTACGAGAACTCCCCGCTCGCGATCCACGAGGCGTTCCTCGCCCGGATCCCGGTGATCGTGTCGGACCTCGGCGGCATGCGGAACCTCGTCGTGGAAGGGCGGGGAGGAACGCGGTTCCGCGCCGGGGACGACGCCGACCTCGCCCGGGTCATGGGCCGCTTCCTCGAGGACGCGACCCTCGCGGACCGCGTCGCCGCCGCGGCTCCCCCGGTGAAGACGACCGACGAGAACGCGGCCGAGATGGAGGTCAAGTATCGCCAGGCGATCGGGCTCGTCGCCGGCGCGGCCTGCATCACCGCCGTCGACCTGAGGCGGATCGTCGACGAGCGGGGCCTGGTCGAGGCCGGTCAGGACGGGTCGGTGCGGATCGGTCCGTCGCGGCCCGGCGGTTCCTCGGTCGAATACGCGGTCGACGCGGACGGCGCGATGGACGTCGAGCTCCGGATCGTGCTGGCGTGCGACCCGGCCGACGCGGCGGCGGAGCAAGGCGTGCAAGTGACGCTGAACGGACGGCGCGTCGCGACGCTGGCCCCGTCGCGGCCGGCGAGCTCGGGTGCATCGATCCCGGCCCTCGCCCCGGTCTCGCTCCACCGTGGCCGGAATCGTCTCGTCTTGTCGACGTGGAGCCCGAACGGTGCGGACGCGGCGCTCGCGCGCGTTCGAGCGATCTCGGTCCTTCGAACGCCGGCCGCGCGTCGCCCTGATTGACGCATCCTCTACGTGATTCCCGTGGTGCGACCGGCTACGATCCCGCGCCGTGTCCCGCATGAAGAACAGCCTCCCCGACGCCGCCGTGATCGTGCCGAACTGGAACGGGCGCGCCCACCTGGACGCGTGCTTCCGATCGCTCGATCAGCTCGCCTACGCCGGGCGCGTCGAGTTCGTGCTCGTCGACAACGGCTCGAAGGACGATTCCGTGGCGTGGATCGAGCGGCAGCATCCTCGGGTGCGGGTGCTCCGGAATCGGTTCAACGAGGGGTTCGCCAAGGCGTGCAACGACGGCGTCCGCGCCGTCGACGCCGACGTGGTCGCGTTCGTGAACAATGACATGCGCGTCGACCCGAGCTGGCTCTCCGGGTTGGTCGAGGGGATGAACGACGAGTACCGGTGCACCGGCTCGCTCATCCTCTCGTTCGACGGGCGCGAGGTGAACTACGGCGGCGGGGGCATGAACTTCCACGGCCTCGGCATCCAGCTCGGGCTCGGCTCGACCGACGTCGACCGGTACCGCGAGCCCGGCGACACTCTGTTCGCGTGCGGCGGCGGAATGGCGATCGACCGGCGGCTCTTCCTCGACGCCGGCGGGTTCGACGAGCGGTACTTCGCCTACTACGAGGACGTCGACCTGGGCTGGCGCCTCTGGGTGCTCGGCCAGAAGGTCCGCTACTGTCCGGCCTCGGTCGCGTATCACCATCACTCCGCCACGTCGTCCCGCGTCGACGTGCACCGCATCCGGCGGCTTCAGGTGCGGAATCCGCTTTTCACGATCTTCAAGAACTACGACGACGACAACCTCAAGCGGGCGCTGCCGGCCGCGCTCCTCATCTCGCTGCGGCGGACGAAGTACATGCTCGCCGCGAACGAGAGCGGCTACTCCCTCGAGTGGGGGCGCGGGATGCGCGGCGGCCCGTTCGCGAGCCTGCGGAGCCGCATCCTCTCCAAGCGGTTCAAGGCCCGCGTCGCGCGGGCGGGGGTCGCCGACGTGCTCGCGTACAACGACCTCCTGGACGGGTTCGCGACGCTCGTCGAGGAACGGCGATCGATCCAGTCGCGGCGGGCGCGCCCCGACGTCGAGATCGTGGGGTTGTTTCGAGACCCGTTCTGGACGGCGGAGAAGCCGGCGGCGTACGCGGAGCTGCAAGACGATCTTTGCCGGTTCTTCGGTCTCGATGAGGTTCTCGGCCGATCGAGCCGATAGAATTCCGGGCTTTGTCGTCGAGCCCTCGAGGAGTGGAGCGAGCCGGTCCGGAATGAAGCTCTCGGTCGTCATCCCCGTCTACAACGAGCGTGACACGATCCGTTCCGTCCTGGACAGGGTCGCCTCGACCCCGTTCGACAAGGAGATCGTGGTCGTCAACGATTGCTCCACCGACGGCACCAAGGAAGTGCTCGAGGCGTATCGGCGGGACGACGTCGAGATCCGCGTCTTCCATCACGACGTCAATCAGGGGAAGGGCGCCGCGCTCCGCACCGGCTTCGAGCAGGTGAAGGGCGACATCGTGATCATCCAGGACGCCGACCTCGAGTATTCGCCCGACGACTATGGCAAGCTCGTGAAGCCGATCGAGGACGGTCTCGCCGACGTCGTGTTCGGGTCGCGCTTCCTCGGCGGCCCGCACCGCTGCCACCTGTTCTGGCACTACGTCGTGAACAAGGGGCTGACGTTGATCTCCAACGTGTTCACCAACCTGAACATCAGCGACATGGAGACCTGCTACAAGGTCTTCCACGTCGACGTCGCGCGGCGGCTGAAGATCGAGAGCAACCGCTTCAACGTCGAGCCCGAGTTGACCGCGAAGGTCGCGAAGATGCGCTGCCGCGTCTATGAGGTGCCGATCTCGTATCACGGCCGCGACTACTCCGAGGGGAAGAAGATCGGCTGGAAGGACGGCTTCCAGGCGATCTGGTCGATCCTGCACTTCAACCTGTTCCGCACGGGGCCGGAGCCGCTGCCGCACCGGCGGAAGAAGTAGTCGGCGCGCCGCGTTCGGCGCGCGCGGTGCAGCGCGACGACGAGCCGGCCCCGCCCCGTGCCCGTGTTCACGCAGCGTCGCTCGTGGTCGAGCTCGAGCCGCTTCGCCGTGCCTCCCGTTCACGGGCGAAAACCGCTCAATCTCCCTGCCCTCCGTCGTCGATACCGAATCCATGGTTCAGACGGTGGCAGGAAAACCCTGGCGGCGGTTTGCCGTCGTGCTCGTCCTCCTCCTCGCGGTGGCGGGGATCCTGGAGGCGCCGCTCCTCACGTTCTACCGGATCTCGGGGAACTCGATGCTGCCGTCGTTCACCGACGGGGACCGCGTGCTCGTCACGACGTTCAGCGACGTCGACGTCGGGGACGCCGTGATCGCGCGGTTCGCCGGCGAGACGCTGATCAAGCGCGTCGTGGCGGGACCGGGCGACACGATCGAGGTCTTCTGCGGCACGTTGATCCGCAACGGGCACCTGGCGAACGGAGTCGCGCCCGGCGCGTACCGCGACCGTTCGTGCGAGCCGCCCCGCCGGCTCGGGCCGGAAGAGTACTTCCTGCTCGGCGACAACCGCCGCGTGTCGGTCGACAGCCGTTCGTTCGGACCGGTCACGAGCGACGACATCGTGGGGAAGGTGATCTATCGCTGGTTCGACGCGCACCGAGCGACGCCGGTGACCGCGGCCGAGAGGCGCTGAGCCGGCCGCGTTTCCCCCTTGTGATCCCGCCTCCGCGTTGACACGATCCGGTCGCGAGGCGCCGGCGGCAGGCGCGAGCGCTCCCACCGGGCGGGCGGGCCGGATCGATGTTCTACGCGGATCTGCACATCCACTCGAAGTACTCGCGCGCGACGAGCCGGGACTGCGACCTCGAGAACCTGGCGCTCTGGGCGCAGAAGAAGGGGATCCGCGTCGTCGCGACGGGGGACTTCACGCATCCCGCGTGGCGGGCCGAGCTCGAGGAGAAGCTCGTCCCCGCCGAAGCCGGACTCTTCCGCCTCCGTCCCGATCTCGAGCGCGCGGTCGGCGAGCTCCTGCCGCCGAGCTGCCTCGCGCCGGTCCGCTTCCTGCTCTCGGTCGAGATCTCGACGATCTACAAGAAGGGGGAGAAGACGCGGAAGGTCCACCATCTCGTCTACGTGCCCGACTTGAGCACGGCCGACCGGGTCATCGGGAGCTTGTCGAGGATCGGCAACCTGCACTCGGACGGGCGGCCGATCCTCGGGCTCGACTCGCGCCACCTGCTCGAGGTGACGCTCGACTCAGGGCCGGATTCGTTCCTGATTCCGGCTCACGTCTGGACGCCGTGGTTCGCGGCGCTCGGCTCGAAGTCCGGGTTCGACGCGATCGACGACTGCTACGGCGATCTCGCGTCGCACGTCTTCGCGGTCGAGACCGGGCTCTCGTCCGACCCGGAGATGAACTGGCGGGTGTCGTCGCTCGACCGCTTCCGACTCGTGTCCAACTCCGACGCGCACTCGCCGCCGAAGCTCGGTCGCGAGGCGTGCGTGTTCGCGTGCGACCTCTCGTACCACGGGTTGAAGCGGGCCCTCGAGACGGGCGACGGCTACGTCGGCACCGTCGAGTTCTTTCCTGAGGAGGGGAAGTACCACCTCGACGGGCACCGCAAGTGCGGCGTGCGGCTCGAGCCGGCGGAGACGAAGCGGCACGGCGGCCGCTGCCCGGTCTGCACCCGCCCGCTGACGATCGGGGTGATGCATCGCGTCCACGATCTCTCCGACCGCGCCGCCGCCGTCCGCCCGGAGACGGCGGGCGAGGTGAGGAGCCGCGTGGCGCTGCCCGAGATCCTCGGCGAGTTGAACGGGACGTCCTCCTCCAGCCGGCGCGTCGCGGCGGCGTACGAGGCGCTCGTGCGCCGGCTCGGCCCCGAGCTCGAGATCCTCGAATCGATCCCGACCGACGAAATCGGCCGCGTCTCCTCCTCGTTGCTGAGGGAAGCGATCGAGCGGGCGCGATCGGGCGACGTGATCCGCGAGGCGGGCTACGACGGCGAGTACGGCGTGATCCGACTGTTCGGCGCGGACGAGCTGAAGAGCCGCACGAAGGGCGGCGTGCTGTTCGACCTCGCGTTGGACGCTCCGCACGGTGCGCCGTCTCCCGTCGCGGCGGCGACGGGCGATCCCGAGGCGTCGCCGCGGCCCGTCGCGCCCGACCCGGCGCGCCCGCCGCTCCCGTTGCTCGCCGGCGGCGAGGACGTCCTCGCCGCGGACGACGACGTCCTCGCCGGGCTCGACGACGATCAGCACCGCGCGGCGGCGATTCTCTGCGGCCCACTCGTGATCGTGGCCGGGCCCGGGTCGGGAAAGACCCGCACCCTGATCCACCGGATCGCGCATCTCGTGCGGAGCGGCGTCGATCCGGCGCGTTGCCTCGCGATCACGTTCACGCGGCGAGCGGCAGAGGAGATGGTGGCGCGGCTCCGAGCGCCGCTCGGCGAGCCGGCCGCGCGCGTGACGGTGACGACGTTCCACGGCTTCGGTTACGCCGTCCTCGCCGAGCACGGCGGGCGCGTCGGCGTCCATCGCGGCTTCCGCGTCGCGACGCCGCGCCGGCAGCGCGCGGCGCTGAAGGCCGCGCTCGACGTGACCGAGTCGAGGGTCTCGTCGTGGCTGTCGCGGATCTCGCGCGCGAAGCGCCAGGGCTCGGAGGATCGCGAGCTGGACACCGTGATGCAGGCGTACCAGGCCCAGCTCGACGTCGCGGGCCGGGTCGACTTCGACGACCTCGTCCTCCTCGCGGTTCGCACGTTGGAGGACCACGACGACGTCCGGGCGGCCTATCGCGCGCGGTTCGAGCACGTCGCGATCGACGAGTTCCAGGACGTCGACCCGCTTCAGTACCGCCTCGTGCGCGCGCTCGTCCCTCCGGCCGGGAACGCCTGCGTGATCGGCGACCCCGACCAGGCGATCTACGGCTTTCGAGGCGCCGACCCCCGTCTGTTCGCGCGCTTCCGCGAGGACTACGCGAACGTCCGCGAGGCGCGCCTGACGCGGAACTACCGGTCGACCGGGACGATCGTGCGGGCGTCGCGGCAGGTGATGCTCGATCGGAGCGACGCGGGCGTGGCGGCCGGCGACGACGAGGCGCTCGCCCGCGTCGTGATCCACGAAGCGCCGAGCGAGCGGGCGGAGGCGGAGTTCGTGGTGAGCACGATCGAGCGCATGCTCGGCGGTCACAGCTTCTTCTCGATCGACAGCGGCCGCGCCGACGGCGTCGACGGCGGCGACCTCTCGTTCTCCGACTTCGCGATCCTCTACCGGACCGACGCGATCGCCGAGGCGGTGGTCGAAGCGCTGGCTCGATCGGGCATGCCGTTTCGCCGCCACGCGCACGCGTCCCTCTGCGACGCGCCGGGCGTACCCGAGGTCCTGGCCGCCATCGAGGCCGAGGACCGCTCCGCGCCGGTGGGATCGGTCCTCGAGCGCGTCCGCGCCGCGGCGGCCGCGCTCGACCTCGGCGACGACGTGGTCGATCTGCTCCGTCCGCTCTCCGACGCCTGCGGCGACGATCACGAACGGTTCCTCCGTGAGGTCGAGATGGCCGAGCACGTCGACGCGTTCGATCCTCGCGCCGACCGCGTCGCGCTGCTGACCCTGCACGCGTCGAAGGGGCTCGAGTTCCGCGTCGTGTTCATCGTCGGGTGCGAGGACGGCCTGCTGCCGCTCACGTTCGGCGCAGCGGAGCGCGAGCCCGTCGACGAGGAACGGCGCCTGTTCTACGTCGGCGTGACGCGCGCGCGGGATCGCCTCCTCCTTTGCCGCGCGAAGCGACGCGTCTGGCGCGGCCGATCGACCGATCGTTCGCCATCGCCGTTCGTCGGCGAGATCGAGGAGCGCCTGCTCGAGCGGTCGACGTCGCGCGCGTCGCGTCCGAAGCCGTCTGGACGCCAGCTCGAGCTCTTCTGAGCGGTTGCGCTCGGAGCGCCGTCAACGCGGCGCGACGACGACCACCCGTTCGTCGTCCGGTCCGCGGCGGTCGCGCACCTGGATCGCGTCCGGTCCGCCGGCCACGACAGTGACGACGCGGCCGCCGGCGAACCGGACGACGGTCGCGTCCGGACCGACCTCGATGGCCGGTGCCGGGTCCGACGCGCCGGGCGGCAACGGCAGAAGGAGCGTCACGAAGCGCGCCGACGGCCCGGCCCGGGTGTGCGTGATCGTCGTGGTCGGCACCGGAGCGGGAGCCTTCTTGTCGACGTGCCAGCCGAGGCGCTCCGGCTCGAGCTGCGCCGACGCGACGGCGACGTCGAGCCCGTCGCGGACGAGCGGGATCACCGCGAGGTTCGAGAGGCCGTCGTCGGTGGTGCGGACGACGCCGAATCGATCCGCGATCGTGCGCGTCGTCTTCACGTGCCAGCGCGCCTGATAGGCGTGCGGCGCGTCGTCCTTCGACTCGACCGCGTCGACGACGACGAACAGGTCCGGCTTCACGAACAGCACGCCGCGGCGATGCCGGGCGATCGGCTCGCCGGGCGCCTCGGCCGCGCGCGGGCTGTCGTCGTAGCCGTCATCGTAGGTCGCGGCCGCGAAGTCGCGAACGTCATCGGTCTCCCAGCGGACGTCGACCGGCCGCGCCGAGATCGCGTCCGCGTCGCGCGCCCGCGAGCGACGCTGGCCGAGGCCGTCCACGACCACGGAGTTGTGCGACAGCGTGTCGACGGCGTACTCGCGCCAGGGGCTCTGCGCGTACCGCCCGCCGCCGCCGTCGTACAAGATCTCGCGACCGTACGACCAGAGCACGAGATGGAGCTTGTCCTGGTGGACGTGGTGGCTGCCGAGCGGCCCGGCGTCGAGCACGGCGAAGTTCGCCGTCGTCTCCCAGCTCGAGCGCATCACGCAGAAGCCCGCCCACGGGAAGAGGTGCGACGTCACGGCCGGCCGCGAGCCCTCGCGGCCGCCGCTGGCCGCGAAGAGGAAGTCGGCGCGGTGGGGGAAGAGTCCGTCGCCGTGCTCGGCGAGGAAGCGGGCGCCGTTCGGCTGGCCCGAGTCGTTGAACGCGGGAAGCTTTCCGTCCGGCGCCATGAACCAAAGGTTGACGGCGAACGCGTTCTCGAGCCGCGTCGGGATCGGCCCGACCTCGTCGGCGAAGCCGTAGCGAGCCGCGTTCTGATAGAGGGCGAGGATCCCCTTCAGCGTCGCGTTCTGGTACGTCGGACTCAGCTCGCGCGTGAACCCGTCGTCGTAGAAGACCACCTCGGCCGTCTTCCGGATCTTCTTGGCCGCGCGGCGCCGCCAGTCGCGCGCCTCGCGGAACTCGGGGAAGACGCAGCCGATCGTGTGCAGCGCGAACAGCTC
Source organism: uncultured Phycisphaeraceae bacterium (assembly GCA_964649825.1). GTDB lineage: Bacteria > Planctomycetota > B15-G4 > B15-G4 > JADJEK01 > CAZYQW01. The sequence continues at coordinate 34,481 of CAZYQW010000147.1, forward strand.
GGTCGACTGGTGGTTGCTCGCGCCCTTGCTGTAGTTCGCGTGCAGGTGGCGTGCGTGCTCGAGCGACGACTTCAGGTAGTCGACGAGGTCGTCGTCGGTCACCGCGGGGGAGCGACGGAACGCGAAGAACGCGTCGGGCCAGCTCCGCTTCATTCGCGCCGCGGTCGAGAGCATCTCCCACTGGGCCGACTGGTAGCGCTTCTTCGGCTCCGGGTCGTACGGGCAGCTTGCGATCCAGCGCCGGAGCTGCGCGGCCCACGCCGCGGCGAACCGCTCGTCGCTCGTCGCCCGGTACGCCGCGGCGAGGGTCGACCAGAACGGCATGTGGTTCAGGTGGTTCTCCCACTGGCGGTTGTAGTCGACGTTCGGGAGGTGGCGCGTCGGGTTGAACGTCCAGTCGATCGGGCCGTCGAAGCGGTGCGTGACGTGGACGAGCGTGATCTCTCCGGCCGCGATCCGCTCGGCGGCGGCGAGGAGATCGGCCTCGTCGAGGACGATGCCCTCCGCGTCGATCTCCTCGGTCTCCTCGACCTCTTCGCCGTCGTCGTCCTCGACGGCATCGTCGTTCGGAGCGGCCGCGTAGCTCCATTCACGGTCGACGTCGCGCAGGTAGCGCGCGATCGCGGCGCGGATCGCGGTCGAGCCGCGGGCGGCCGCGATCGGGGCGAGCTCCGGACGGGTCAGGTCGAGCGCCGCCGCGAGCTCCTCGTCGGTCACGAGCGGTCCCCGGGTCGCGGCGTCGACGAGATCGAGCGCCGCGAATCCAAGCTCGGCTCCCGGGCCCGCGCCGCGCGGCCGCAGCTCGAATCCGGTGACGCGGTCGAAGCCGCGCGGCGCGCCGACCGCGGACATCGCGGCCCGGCGGAGCACGACGCGCCGCGGTCCGCGGAACCCGAGGTCGACGACGGCGGCGTAGCCGTCGCGCCCGGGAGTCGCCGGGTCGTCGCTCTCGATGAGGACCTCGAGCTCACGGTCCGTCGGCGCCGCGTGGTCGAGGTAGAAGCGGACCGCGTCGTGCGAGGTCCAATCGGCGGGCGGCGACCGCCACCGCACCGCGGCGGTCGTCCCGTCGTCGATGGCGATTCCGACCCATTGGTGGACGCGCCGCGTGCCGGTCGCCCCGTCCCAGTCCGCGGGATCGTCGCCCGTCGAGAGGGGGCGTCGCGAGGCGCGTTCTTCGGCGGCCGGTTCGTCGCGGCGGCACGCGCCGACCCCGACGACGCAGACGATGCAGACGGCGGCGAGCGTGACGGCCGACCCGACGGCGAGGAGAGTTCGATGCACCGGACGAGGACCTCCGTCACCGGCCGCGCGCGAATCGCGGGCGGGACCCGCAGACGGCGCGGAGGATACCGAATCGCCGGAACTCCTCCCTCATCTTGCGTTTGAGCGAGGCGGCCGGCCGCCTCGATTCGCCGGCGTGGCGCAGGCCGTGCATGTCGTCGGGATTGTGCTAGATTCTGTCACGTGCGGACGCAGCTCATCCACCCCCCGGTCTACCTCAACGTCCACGCCATGACGGCCTTGCGGCCGAGCATGCCGTTGGGGCTCGCCTACATCGCGGCGACCCTGGAGCAGGCCGGCCACTCGGTCTCGGTCATCGATGCGGTGGCCGAGGCGCCCGACCGCGTCACCAGCGATGGTCAGCTCCACCGTCTCGGCCTCTCGCCCGATGAGATCGCGGACCGGATCGCGCCCGACACCGAGGTGATCGGCGTCACCAATATGTGGACGTTCTCCTGGCCGCTGGTGCGCGACATCCTCCGCACGTTGAAGCACCGGCACCCGGACAAGGCCCTGATCTGCGGCGGCGAGCACTTCACCGGGCTGCCCCGGCTGTCGATGGAGCAGGCGCCGATCGATTACATCGTCCTCGGCGAGGGCGAGGAGACGATCGTCGAGCTGATGCGGACGCTCGAGAGCGGCGAGCGCGACCCGGGCGACATGCCGGGGGTGGCGTTCCGGCGCGACGGCGAGATCGTCCTGAACGAGCGTCGGGCGCGCGTGACGGCGGTCGACGCGCTGCCGTGGCCCGCGTGGGATCGGTTCGACCTCCGCGCGTACAACGAGCACGCGCTCCTGAACGGGGTGAACGCCGGCATGACGGTGCCGATCCTCGCCACGCGCGGTTGCCCGTACCAATGCACGTACTGCTCGTCGCCCGGCATGTGGACGACGCGCTGGTACCCTCGCGACCCGGTCGACGTCGCGGACGAGATCACGCACTACGTCAAGACGTACGGTGCCCGCAACTTCCCGTTCCAGGACCTGACCGCCATCATCAAGAAGGACTGGATCGTCACGTTCTGCAACGAGATCATCCGCCGCAAGCTCGACATCGTGTGGCAGTTCCCCTCCGGCACGCGCTGCGAGGTGATCGACGACGAGGTCGCGGAGCTCCTGCAGAAGTCCGGCGGCCGCCACCTCGCGTTCGCGCCCGAGAGCGGTTCCGAGCGCACGCGCAAGCTGATCAAGAAGCGGATGACGACGCAGGGCCTCTTCAACGCGGTCGAGGCGTCGGTCCGTCACAAGCTGAACATCACTGCGTTCCTCGTCATCGGCTTCCCGCACGACACGAAAGAGGACATCCAGGAGACGGTCCGGTTCGTGCGGACGCTCGCGAAGAAGGGGATCGACGACATCGCAATCGGCTTCTACTTCCCGATCCCCAACACCGAGATCTACCGGTTGCTCGTCGAGCAGGGCCGCGTCGACTATTCCGACAAGTGCCTGATGACGCCGATCTTCGCGAACGACGAGAAGCTGCGGCCCGAGAACAACTACTGCGAGCACCTCACCGCGCGCCAGCTCACGCGGACGAAGTACTGGCTCCTGTTGAACTTCTACGGCCTGTCGCTGCTCCATCACCCCGGTCGATTCTTCAAGATGTTCGTCAACGTCGTCCGCGGTCGGGAGACACGGAAGATGGAGACGTTCCTGATCGAGCTGAAGCGCAAGTCGCTGCTCTGGGTGCGGAGCAAATTCCGCCGCGCCGAGCCGCCCGAGTCGACGCCCGCGTCTGAACCGGATCGGGAGAAGGCGGCGGTCTCCTGAAGGCGGCGCTCCGTTCGGTCACGCGGGCGACTTCATCCTGGGCTTTCAGCATCGAGATCGACCTCACCCGCCGGCCCGACCGCGCGGTGATCATGCGGGACCTGGCGCGCGACGGCTCGACGGCCCGGCGACAACGTTCGCCGCCGACCCGTCGTTCCCCTCCGGCCGGCGCGGCGCGCGTGTTTACCACTCCGTGACACGGGATGGTGATCACACGCGCAGAATGACGAGCATCGTTTCCTTCGAACTCGGAGGGCACAAGTGGGCCCCGCATGGATCGCGCTCGTCGTCGCCGTCACCGCCGGGTCGGCCGACACTCGCTCGAAGGTGCCGTTCCTACCCGCGATCGATTTCGCGAGCCGCTCCGTGGAAGAGTGGCGGTCCGAGCTCGCGCGGAGCGGTGGCCGGTCCCGCGAGGCGCTTTGGTCGCTCTTCTATCACGATGACCGCGGCGACGAGACCGTCGCCGAGCTCAGGCGCTGGCAGCGCGACGCGCGGACGGTAGAGGCGCGCCGCGAGCTCGAGGTTGTGTTGAACCACTGGAGTCTTCCGGTCGACGCACCGCTCCCGCTCCCCGGGCTCCGGGAGCGGGCGGACGTGCCCGCTGGCCACCTTGCACTTCCGTCCGAGCCCTACGAGACCCCGTTCCCGCGATTCGCCGACCTCGACCAGCGGGCCTTGCTGGAGCGGCTGGACGGGGACGACCCGATGACCCGGGCGCGCGCCGCGTTGACGCTCGTGCATGCGGGACGGGATGTCGGGCGCGTCGTGCGGACTCTCTCGTCCGCGCTGTTCGCCGAGACGGCGGGAACGTGGTGCGGGTCCCCGTACGTGAGAAACGATCGGATTCCGGAACACGACGTCACGGGATCGGCGCTGCTCTGGTGCATCGACCATGCGGGGAGCAGCGCCGACGAAGCGTTGCTCGAGCTCCTCCTCGACCCGGAGGTCGACGAGGCGAGGCGGCCGGCCGAGCTCGGCGTCCTGCGCCAGGTCGGTCCGTCGTCCGCGGCGTCGCCGGCGGTCGTCACCGACGGGCTCGTCGTGCTCGCCGAACGTCCCGGACGAACCGGTGTGCTCGCGTGCCGTTGGGCGCTGCGGGTCGCGGAAATCGCGTACACGAGTTCGTTTCAGACCGACTTTGGCTTCGAGTGGAGTTGGAGCGAGGTCCCCGACTCGTGGTGGATGAGGGAGCCGCTCGGTTCACCACCCGCGGAGGAGATGCTCGCTCGGGTCGTCGGCGCGTTCCTCCGCGGCCGTCGGGCGCGCGGCACGGGAACCGCGGAGGATCTCGCCGCCGCGCTCGTCGCGGGCCTCCGCAGCGGCGTGGCGGCGCGCGTCCTCGTGCCGGAGGTGCTCCCCTGGCTCGAACGCGAGGACGCGGTGGGAGAAGCGGCCCTGTTCGTGGTCTGCGCGCTCGGCGCCTCCGCATCGGACGTCCGGGCGCGGTACGTCGAGGCGCTCCGGCGCATCGACCCCGACGATCCGAGCGCGAGGATCCCGCGACTCCGCCACCACGACGGTGAGACCCTCGCGGCGCTCGAAGCGGCGTTCGACGCGGCCGGAGACAAGGCTCCCTTTTTCGACCCGTTGCTCGCCGCCGGCCTCCTCGACGTTCCGTGGTCGCGGGTGGGACGCGAGGCGGTTCGCTCCGCGCGCCGCGCCACGTCACCTTGGAGCCGCTGGTACGGGTGGTTCGCGTGCGGCGTCCGCGGCGTGCCCGAGGTCGCCCCGACCGACCCCGCGTACGAACAGGTGGAGATGCTCGCGATCGCGATCCGAACCCTCCGCGAGTACGGCCGGGACGCGAGCGCGCCGCAAGACGCGCTCGAGCGGCTCGTGATGGAGGCCCCGCCCGAGCGGGGCAACGGTTCGTTCGTCGGGGCCGTCCCCCGCCGGATCGAAGCGCTCGGCATCGCGTCGCGCACGTTCATCGACTGGAGCATCGACTACGTGTGCGATCCGGAGAGGTATCACCACCGGGAGTTCGGGCGGATGCTCCAACGGTTCGCCCTCGACCGGCGGCAGCAGGCGAGGCTCTGCCACTTCGATTCCATCTGGGGGCTCGGCGACCACCTCGCGCTCTTCGCGGCGCGGGGTGAGGCGTCGATCGAGCGCGTCGGGGAGATCCGGGGTCTCGTGCGCCCACATCGGTCGTGGAGGAACGGCGTGGTACGGCATCGACTCGAGGTACTGGACGCGATCCTGTCGATCACGAAGGCGACGCCGGCCGAGCTCGGCGTCCTGCGCCGCGCGCTCGATGACGGGGACGCGGCGCACCGCCGCGAGGCGGTGGAGCTCGTCGCGCGGCACGGGGTGACGGCACCATCGATCGTGGACGCGGTCCGGCGCCGGTCGGTCGACCTCGACGCTGGCGTGCGCCGCGCCGCGGAGGGTGCGCTCCTCGTCCTCGAGAGGTGAGGACGAGACTCCGGGAAGCTCGACCCCCGGCGGGACCGACTCCTACTCTGCGTCCGCGAGCGTCAATCGGCAAACGGTCGTCGCTCCCGCCTGGACCTCGATCGAGCGGCGGCCGTAGCGTTCGATCGGCGCTCCCGTCTGCTCGTCGACGACGGCGAAGCTCGTGACGGGGAGCGCGGTCATGACGATTCGGACGTCGGTGGTCCCCGGTCGGTGGCCGGGGGAAGAGTGCCCCTCCTCGTACGGTTCGTACCCTTGCTGCGAAGCCTCGAGGACGTACGGCTCGTCCTGGGGGAGCAGGATCGTGAACCGGCCATCGTCACCGCTCGTCGCGCCGGCCCCTCGACCCGAGCCGCTGGGCCAACCCCAGACGCGGACGCCCGCCATCGGCGCACCCGATGCGGTCACGACGACGCCGGCGAGGACAGGCGCGTCTCGGAGCGCGAACTCGAGCCCCTCGGTGATCGCGCGCTCTTCCACGCGCACGTCCCGGATCGTCGTTCGGAGGGAAGCGACGTGGTGGCATAGGACCGCGTACGTCCCCGGCGGAACGTGTGCGAGGAGGAAGGTCCCGTCCACGTCCGACCGAGCGCTGGCGACGAATCCCCCGGGGAACGTGTCCTCGAGCGACACCTCGGCCGCGGAGATCGAGTTCCCCTCCTCGTCCACGACCCGGCCGGCGATGGCCCCCGTGTCCGGGAGGACCAGGTCGCCGAGATCGTTCGCTCCAGTGCGGAGCGGATCCTCGTCCCGTCCGCCGGCGACGCCGAAGATGCGTCCGGCGCGCCCGAACGACCATGCCGGAACGACGGTGAGCGAGACCCAGCTCGACGTGGGTCGCGGGACGTCGAACGCGAAGCGACCGTCGGAATCGGTCTCGGTGGTGAAGCCATCGTCGGAAGGCGCGACTCCCGGTCCCCACGGCTCGCCGGCCGACGTGATGCGGACGTGGACGCCGGAGATCCCCGCACCACGGACGTCGAGGACGCGACCCGTGATCTGTGAGCGGTCGTGCTCCGACACTTCGGCCCCCGTCGGCAGCAGGAGCAGCGAACCCACGAACGAACCCGCAACGAGTCTCAGCACGGCCCTGTCTCCGTTCGATGTGTTCCGGTCGTCGTCGGATCGAGAGCGAACGTAGCGAGGTCCGGGTCGTCGCCGCGTAACGGATCCGTCACGGTCGATCCGGTCCGCGTCCTTGAAGAGCGAGGCTCGATCTCCTCGACCCCGAGCGCCACGTCGCTGCTCCTCTTGCGTGCCGTCGCGTGCCGCGTCAACGCTCGGCCACGCCGATCACGCGAAACCCGACATTGTCGCTGCGCGTCGCGCCGTCGATGACGTCGCGGTTGCTCGACCGACAACCGGCGTAATTCGTCGCCCAACCGCCGCCGCGAACGACGCCGAGCTCGCCCGAGATCGCCGGCAGGGCGCCCGAGGGGAGACACCACTCCGCCACGTTACCGTGGCAGTCGTACAGTCCCCACTGATTCGGTGCGAGCGAGGCGACGGGGAACGGTCCCACGCCTCCCGGACCGAGGTTCGACTCGAACCACGCGACCTCCGGCAGGCGATCTGCGAAGACGCGGCGATTCGTCGGAGTCAACGAAACCGCGATCGGAGCGCGAGTCGCGGCGCGGCACGCATACTCCCATTCGTCCTCGGTTGGGAGTCGAAACCGATAGCCGATGCCCTGCTCGCGGGCGAGCCGGCTGAGGACGAGGCAGAACCGCTTCGCCTCGACCAGCGTGAGCCCGTGAACCGGCAGCGACGGATCCTGGACGGACGACGGGTTCTGCCCGAGTACGCTCGCGTACGACTCCTGCGTTACCTCGGTCCGACTCATCAGCACCCCACCATCCATGGCGAAACGCCTTTGCTTCTCCTGAGTGACGTCCGCGTCCTGGTCGATCTCGTCGGCGCCGGCCGGCCCGACGGCGGACATGCCGAGCGTCGTGACACCCGCGGGGATCGGAAGGAAGTCGACGCCCAGAAACGTAAGACGAGGAGGGGCGGGCGGAGGGATTTCCACTTGGCGGATCCAAACGAGATCGAGGAGCACGCCCGCGGCGGAGCTCGCGAGCTCGTCTGCCGTTCCGAGGACGAGTTCGCGCTCCTCCGTGCTGGCCGGCGCCTTCGCCGACGTCGACGACGCCAGATCCCGCGCATAGTCCAATCCGAGGAGCCGTCCCAACGGCAGGTCCGCGACCGCGAACCCGCGGAGGTTCTCGACCGCGACGATCGCTCGGCGATCCCCGGCAACGGCGGCATCGTTCAGGACGCGATGAGCCCGAGCGATACACCAGAACCACTCGCGGGACGACATGCGTTGTTCCGACAGCGACGATGCCACGTCGAACGCGTTCGGCCGAGTGACGAAACGGTACGCGGACAGCCAATGGTGCGCCGCGTCTCGCCATTCACGTCCCGCGCTCGATCGGGACAGGTCGTCCGGCTCCAATAGCCGATCGGGGCAGGCGTCGACGAAGGAAGTCGTCACCACGCCTCGTATCCGCAGCGCCCTCATCCAGCGGTCCCGTCGCAGATGCTGGTCCAGTGGGATCCGGAACGGGTACGCGTGATCCGTCGCTCGGGCGGTCTCGAACAGTGGCTGATCCCCTGCCGCGAATCTCCGGACCTCGGCCTGGACGACGACGCCAGCGAGAACGCTTGCCACCAGCGTCGTCACGATCGCGGCGACCGTGATCTTTCGCCACGCCACCGTCCTCACCGCTCGACGGGCGGCGGCCGTTTGACGATCGCCACGAGGCGGAATCCGAGGGTCGCCTCGCGAGCCGTCGCCGGCATGCTCGTGCGGAAGGAGCACTGGAACTGCCAGGGGTTCTTCGTGGCGACATGGCCTCCCCGCACACACATCAAGCTGCTCTCCGAATGGGCCTTCTCCGATGACGGATCGTGCGTGATCCCGCCGCCTCCGACCTGCTTCCAACGATTGTCGGACCAAGTGTCCCAAGTCCACTCCGCGACGCCACCCGCAAGATTGGCGATCCCACTGTCGGTTCGGTCCCGCTCGAAGTCGTAGGTTCCACGCTTCCCCCTCACCAGATTGGCCATTGTGTCGGCGACGTCGAAGTCATCTCCCCACGGGAAAAGACGACTGGGCTCCGAACCCGATACCGCGGCGTATTCCCACTCCACTTCCGTCGGCAAGCGCACCGTCAGCGACGTCGTGTCGTCCCTGCGATACAACTTCCAAGAGTCGCTCAGCCTTCGAGTGAACTCATATGCGTCGGTCCAGTTCACGAATCGCGCCGGCTCGTCGTCTCTCGCGGACTCGAGATCGTCGAGGGCACCCAGGTGCTCCGCGTAGGACCGATTGCTCCAGGAACGGCTCGGCTTCTCGATCCCCATGACGACTCGGTACGCGAGATCGGAGACTTCCGTGGCCCCGATGTAGAACCCATCCGAGATCGTGACCGGCACCAGTGGCGATGAGAGCGCCCCGGCGGGCGACATCGAATTCAAGACGGTCTGAGCTGGTTCGAGTCGGTTGTCTGTCGGATCGATCCCGACCGTGCACGTTCCCGGATCGACCCGCACGAACCGGAGTTCGCAAGTCGTCCCACGTGCGGTCACCACGATCTTCGCCGTACCGGCTTCGTCGTCTTCGACCCATGCGATCGACGGCTCGCGCGCGGTCCGCTGACGCTCGGGGGAAGCGCGTACATTTTTCTGAAGTGCACGCAGCGCGGACAGCACGGCCTCGATCCGTTGCGTCTGCTCCACGTGCCTCCCCAGGAGTTCCTCGACCTGCGTGGCCAACAAGTCGACCTGACGCACGAGTTCGTCCGCTCCGGCGAGCTTCGAATCCGGTGACGGTCGCTCGGTCGTGTCCTCCGCTCCGCCGGAGGACGTGATCCGAGCACGTGGACTCCGCGGATCCGGCTGGGCCAGGGTCGCGCAGTCCGACGAAAGACAACCGACCGTCAGCACGACGGCGATCGGGAACGTGTGAATCGGTCTCGACACTTCGTGGTTCTCCTCTTCGGTGCCTACCCAAACGTGGATCCCCGCTGCGCGTTCTCTGTACTTCCTCGTCGTTCATGCCGCCTGCTCGATGAGCTTCACCGGTTCGAACCTCGCCGCCTTGAGGCCCGAGTAGCAGAACGCGAAGACGCAGCTCGCGCACACCATCGCGAGCGCCTTCAGGCAGTCGGAGAACTCGATCCAGCAGGTTCCCGGGCTGACCAGCGCGTTGATCCCGGCCTGGACCAGGTAGCCGCCCGAGATGACGAGGGCCGATCCGATTGCCATTAGGAAAAAGTTCCGGACGGTTATGACCCAGAGCACCGCAGCGGGCGTGAGTCCGACCAGACGGAGAACGCCGATCATCGGCATACGCTGAAAGACGTTCATGACGGTGACGATGAAGATCGTGACGATCGCCGCGAGGAACGTCGCCCAGTAGATGATCGACACGAGTCGCTCCAGGATCGCGGCGTTGCCCTGCAGCTCTTTCACCGCGAACACGCCCGGCGCGTGCACCTCGAAGTCCGCTGCCAGCACCTGACGAAGCACGGGGATGTCCTCGATGTCCTTGGGGTAGACGAACGCCGTCGTGAACTCCAGATTTCCCCGGAGCGCGGGATGGAACTTGCCGGTCGCTCGATCGAAGACGACCGTTCCGATCTCCTGGGCGCGGTGGAGCGCGACGAGGTCCTCGGGTAGGTACACCCAGTCGCGAAGCGGGTTGTCGAGGTCGTCGAGGTCCACGGGGCGGCGGCCGACCGCGACCTCGTACGTGACGTCGTCCGCGACCCTCACCTCGACTCCCTCTTCGAACGCCAGGCTCAGCTCGCTGGGCACGGGGAGCGGGTGAGAGTCGTCGGGCGGCATCAGAGCCACCATGGGTAGCAACGTCTTGGCCACGGGGCGCGCGAACAGGTCGGAGATGCCGTCGAGGAACCGGGGCTGTTTCGCTTCCCTCGCCCGGCTCTTCGTGTGGACGTAGTACGGAAGTCTCCCCCGCAGCTCCTGAGGTAGGCTGATCGCCCGGAAGGACGACCCGCCGATCGAAACGTCGATCGGCGGATTGAATCCGAGGCAGAACGCCTGTTCGTTTTCGTTTCTTCCCGACCCTTCCCGCAGACGTCTCCAAAGGCTCCTTCGCGCGCCGTCGGTCAGGACGACCGGTCGCCGTTGGCCGGAGTCGTCACGAAGGCGGCTCACGACGGCCGCGCACCTGGCGTACGACGGGAACTTCGGGGCGTCCGCGCCGGTCATCCGGGGTCGGTCGAGATACCCGAAGAACGTCGCTCGCGGATCATCGCTCGCGATCTCGACACACTCGAGTTCATAGGACTCGAGCAGTTGGGCCGCCTCGAGGTCGAGCAACGGCTCGTCCGGGGACCGCTGTGAGTAGAGGAGGATCGACTCGTAGGCGTATTCCACGTCGCCATACCGGTTCTCCGTCCCCGGAAGATGGAACTCGGTCGGCGCCGAAAGTCCGCCGCGAATGCCGGAGTCGTCCGTGATGTCGACGGGGAACCCCTGCCGGAAGATCTCGAGCTTCTCCAGCAGACGCAGCGGAACATACGCCGTTTGGTAGCGAGGATCGGACGTGATGAGGTCGAGGATCCGGACGGGGACCCAGTGGAATTCGCCGCCGTTGTGAACGCCGAGCTCCAGATAGCCGGCGCTCAGCGTCGCGTTGGCTGGGACGTGTCGAGACTCGACCGCGTAACGCAGCAGTTTCTCCGCGTGCTCGCGATAGACGACGATCTCCAGAGCACGCCCCGTCAGCGGCCGAAGCCCCAGCGTATCGATCAACGGATCCCGCTCGTCGAGCAGGTAGATCTGATAGTTGTCCGCCTCGACGTCGCCTTCTCGCTTGAGGAACCCCCGAAACCATTCCGATTCTTCGGACTGCCCATTCAGGAACTCCGAGTCGAGCGCCGGAATCGGATCCACGTCGCCGGGAGTCCGGAAACGGAGTTTGCCGTTGATCGAACGTCCGAGAGAGATTGCGCGAATCGCGGGGAACTCGGACTTGAGCTGCTCGCAAAGCGTCCCGTTGAGCGCGGTCGACTCGCGCCACGGCGTGATGCGCAGGCGCGACAGGGTCGGGCTCTGACGGATGTTCTGCGTGAGCCGCTGGATCAGCCCGTTCCTGAGCCCGAACAGTAGCAGGAGCGGGAGCGTGAGACACAGAACGGTGAGAATGAACGAGGTAACGAGGTTTCGGTCGTGGTACCCGTCCTTGATGGCGACCTTGGTGTACATGCCGAACCGCCCGAGAAGACTGCTTCGATCGAGCTGCGAGTTTCCGTCGCTCGAGAGTTCGTCCGCCCACACGCTCTTCCGCTCCTCGATCGATTGTGAGTCCCGGATGATGACCGCCGTCGAACGCGACGTCCGCTCGTAGTCCACGGTTCCCAGCCACTGGCGGTCCTCGAACGAGCGGAGCCTCAGGATCGGAAGACCGAAGTGTCGCGCGAGCTCCTCGTCATGCGTGACCATGACGATCGTGCTCTGCGACTCGAGTGAATCGCGCATCGCGAGAAGAGCTCGGACGGCCGCGAACGCGCTCTGCTGATCCAGGTTGTTCGTCGGTTCGTCCGCGAAGACGAGCGTCGGATTGTGGACGATCGAACGCGCGAGGAGCACCCGCTGTCGCTGGCCGCCCGAGAGAGCGGATCGCCGCGAGCCGCGGATTCGGTCGACGAGCTCTTCGCCGTTGGTCCCGTTCGACCACGTCGGGCGCTCGTCGGCGGGATCGAACAGGGAATGGAAAAGGTTCTTCTCGTACTCGAGCGCCTTTCCACGCTTGGCAACGTCCCGGAGCTGGCCCGTGGCGTGCAGCGGCAGCGAGACGTTCTCGGCCGCGGTGAGTGCGCCGAGAAGCTCGCCCGACTGCAACGCGAACCCGATGTGATGGCGCCGCACGACCTCACGGATGTCGCTCGGTACGGCCCGCTTCGCGTTCTGGATCACGAGAGGCTCCGCCGATACCTCCGGAACGCTCAACGTGAAGAGATCGACGTGGGTCGGCTTCCTCAGCAGCCCCATCACCGTCAGTAAGGTCGTCTTGCCGCACCCGGACGGCCCCACCAGGCAGACGAAGCTTCCCCGCGCGATCTCGAGGTGGGGAACGTGAAGCAGGAACGAGTTCTGCGGCCGGATCGGCTCGACCGAGGCGAGCACTTCCTCCGCGCTGGCTCCATGAGGGGGCCGCCAACCATTCGGCCCGTTGAAGAAGTGCCACAGGTTGGAGATGTGGATCGCCGGCGCGTTGTCGGAGCTCACTGCTCGACCCCTTGTCGTCAAGTTACGTGGTGCATTGCGCCGCAGTTCCGAACGGAAGCGACGGCGCAACTCGGAAACGAACGATGCGCAATCAGGTCACGTCGACGATCTCGATGAACGCCACCGCGTCGTCCGCTTCCTGATTGCCGGGGAGATCGAACCACAGCCCGGCGTCCTCGGTTTGCTCGCGCAGCCGCTTGGCCATGCTGTCCAGGTTCTCGACCATCCGCTTTCGGTCGGCTGCGGTCTGCGCCGCGATCTGCTCCGGGGTGAGGCTCATCGTCTTGGTCGTGATCGGGAGGCCGCCGACGATCTGGAACACCTCGCTGAGCGGCGTGGTGGGACTGATGTCGCGATCGATGCCGACCGCCGCGAGCCGTTGCTGGAGGTTCGCGACGAGCGCCTGCGCGTTGATGTCCGTACCGCCGATCTCGCCTGCCACGAACGACAGCGTGTTCTCGAGCCGCTTGCACCGCCTCTTGCTGGTCAGGAACTTCTCCTTGACGGTCTTCGCGCCGTAGGTGTCGTATCCCGACACCCACCCCGAGTGCATTCGCGTCGCGTTTCTGCCGGCGGAGTCGTCTTGCGGTTTGAGCATCTCCATCATCACGACGAACGGTCTTGGCACCCCGGCGAACTCCGGAGCGCCGACATCGAGCTCGTAGATGTCGTCGCTGCCGCCCGTGATCAGGCTCTGCACCGATCCCGCGCCGCCGATCTGCAGCCGGATCGTAGCCAGCAACTCCTGCTTGAACCCTCCCGCGTTTCCCGGCTGGAGCTGCAGGTGCCGACCCTCGAAGAAGCCCTTCGTGAGGGTACTGAACTGTTGCGTTCGAAGCGCGTGGAGCACGTCCCCGTTGTTCTCTGCCATGATCTCGGCCGCGAACACCATGATGGCGCTCTTGACCCCGTCGATCGTGGCGACCGTGTCGTCCACGGGTTGCGCCAGGTCGACGATCTCCGCGGCACGGAGCTTCGAGCTGTTCCATTCAGGGTGACAAGCGGCGTCGTAGCCGTTCTCGTCGCCCACGAGCACCAGCGTCTTGAACGCGATCGGGCTCCAGTCCATGCCCGTCACGGCGCGGTGGACGCCGCCGAGGACGTCCTCGCCGTCAGCGCCGCCTCCCGTCGCTTTGATCGTTCGAAGGCGGCGCAGGAACTCGCCGTGATCTGCACCGTCGCTCAACGTGCACTGAATCGCCACCTCCGACGGCCCCTGATACGTAACGATGCCGAACCGGTACTTGTCCTTGACGTTCGCGTCGCCTTCCCCGAGTTCCTTCGACACCTGCTCGATCGTCGCCACGACGGCGGCGATGAACGGATCCATCGAGCCACTCGCGTCGACGCAGAAGACGACGTCGACCTTGAATTCCCCAAGGGTCTTCCTGAACTCATCCACCTCTTTGTCCGGGGCGTCGACGACGTCGTTTCCGGCCACAGTCCGGGGGATCGTGATGAACGCAACCTCGAAGAGATCATGCTTCGTCCCGTCCGCGGCGGTCTGATCGGGCTTGGCGTCGATGACGGGCATGACGAATCCATTGTTCCCGAGCCGCTTCGGCTCCATCGCAATCGCTATCTCGTCGTCCTGGACCTCCGGATCCGGGTAGTTCGAGAAGCCATTGTTCCAGTCGCCGTCGTTCTCATAGAACCGGACGCGCTGGCGCGCGGGATTCCTCGGATCTCTAGGATCGCCGCGAGGCATGAAGGCCAACGCCTCCCGATGCCACCATTCGATGACGTCACTACTGTGAATGAAGCCGTATTGGGTCTGCCTCTTCGCACGTTCCGCCGTATGAACGCGATACCAGTGACCGTTCGCGTCCTCGGCGATCTTGTATTGCTTCGGATCGTCGGGACTCGGCAGCACGTAGAAGAACTGCATCGGGGCGACGGTCTGTCGGAGCAGGCGGTTGTCGGCTCTAGGCTCCTTGTAGACGCTGGCCTCCCTGCGGATGATGATCTTCAAGGGGGCGGGCCGTCCGGCGACCTCGACGACGTGCTCGTAGGTATCCGTCTGCGCCTGGGCGGTAGGGATCGCTCCCAGGGACGCCAGGAGCAGCACTTCGATCGGGTAATTGCGTGCGAGCATCTCCGTTCTCCGTTAGGGTCGTGGCGAGCTACAATTGCCTTCGGCTCGACCACGGCCTACTCAATGACATGACGCCGGCTGGACCAGCGCGGCGTGCGAAATCGCTTCCGTTCGTTCGTCAACGGACCCACTCGGCGAGCACACGAAAGCCCACGCTCGGTTTTGCGCTCGCCTTGTCGATGACGTCGCGATTGCTCGATCGACAGCCCTGATAGGACGTCGTCCAGCCCCCGCCCCGCGTCGGAGCCGCGTGCGCCGGCACCGGCGGGAGGCTCTTCGACGGCCGACACCACTCACAGACGTTTCCGTGGAAATCGTGGAAACCCCATCGATTCGGACGGAGCTGACCGACGGTTTGCGGACCGTGCCGCGAGTTGCTTTCAAAGAACGCGATCTCACGAAGGCGCTCAGAGAGTGGGCGGTAGTTCGGAGTGCCATCGACTTCGAACAGATTGATCGGCAGCGGAGACCCCGCGCGACAGACGTACTCCCACTCGTCTTCATCCGGCAACCGGAAGACGAAGGGGAGGCCGGCGCTCTGTACGGCCGTCGAGAGGCTCGCACAGAAGGCCTCGGCTTCGTCGAAGGTCACGGAACGTGCCGGCTGTCGTTGTCGACTCGGAGGCGACGGGACCCGGTGCTGTGCGACGTAGTCGTACGTCGCCTGGGTGACCTCGACCTCGGCCATGAGCTTGAAGGCGTCCATACGGTACGGGCGCGACGGTTCGTCAGCGGCGCTGGCGTCCGGATCGACTTCGGAACGACCCGCCACGCCGACCGTCGACGTGCCGAGGGAGCCCGTTCCCGGCGGGATCGGTGCCAACTTGAGCTCCCACGGTTGATCCGGCCACAGCGAGAGACCGCGTCCGTGTAATTTGGTCTTGAGCTTCAGAGCGAGTGCTGCGTCCTCGGACTTCGTCGCGATGTCGTAGAGCCACGGATCGACGGGTCCCGTCTTCTTGTCGAGTGCGTCGGCATAGCGCAAGACGAGCGACCGGAGTTCGGTGGTCGTCAACGCCGCTCGCGTCTGAACGTCGCTCGTGGCCTCCCCTTTGGTGGATGCAAGGCGCAACACGATCGCGAGCTCTGATTGATTGCCGACCATCGCCTCGGCGATGGTCGGCCAGAGGTCGAGTTTGACGTACCCTTTGGCGTCCGTCTGGACGATGGTCGTCGATTCCGGCCGATCCTCTACGAACCACTCGATCGACATGTCGGCTGCCGGGCGCGAGCCGACGTCGACGATCTCGTGGATCCCAAGCTCCGCGGGTGGTTCGGACGCCATCCCGGCTAACAGAACGACCGGCGTCGAGAAGCCCAGAGCGAGCGTGTCCATCGTCAAAGCGCTCGTCAACGTGACGGCGTCGGTTGCGGCGAGGACGGTTGCCGTCACGGCGTCCAAGGTCAATCCCGTCGCCAGGGTGGAGACGTCGAACGCGCCGAGCGAAGCCGTGATCGCGACGTCCGGTCCGAGGAGGGCGACGCTCATCACGGTGTCGATCACGGGTGGGATGATGAAGAGGACCAAGCCCGACAGGTATAGAGGCGTCAATGCGGCCGCGACGTCGGTGTAACTGTCATTGTTGTAGGCGGCGTGCGTCACGGGAAAGACGTGGTCGCCGTGGTACCACTGCGTCAAGAGGAACGGATAGTGGCATGCCACGGGGAACAAGCCACCACCCCGGAGCCCGGTCAGAGGGAATGCATCGCTCTCGAACCACTTCTTGGTGAGGAAGATCGATTGCCAACCTCTCGTGGCCGATTCCTCGGAAGCGGAGAACGAGATTTCCGTGTCTTGCGTCGAGATGACGCGCTCCTCGGATACGTAGAGTCGACCGAGGGCCGGCCAGGCTCCAGCTCCGGTGACGCGCAAATCCTTGTTGAACGAAAGTGCGGCCGCGCGAACCTCGGGGACCGGGTTCGGCACGCTCTCGTGCTCGTACGCGAGATGGCAGCTCGTGAGCAGGAGCGCGAACGAGCACCGGGCCATGTGTCTGGTTCGACCCGCGCGACGAGGCGGGGCGAATTCTCGGAACGACGTCGTCGCTCGCACCAGCACGTCGCGCGTTGTGCGGTACATTTCCATGAGGGTTCGCCGGAACTATCGCGACTCCATGTGGCTGTGAACGATCCATGACGAACGTCACGGGTCGATCGACTGCACGACGCCGTCGTCAAGGGTTCTCGATCGAATCCGTAACACGTCGAGCGGGCGGCGCGGGTTCTCACTGACAGGAACGATGTCGCTTGTGGAACCCGCCGCCTTTTCTTGACCGAGACGTTCGATTCCGTCGCACAGAGGAAGCGGGCATTGATTCGACGGCCAAACTCCTGTTGCGCTCTGCGGCCGCTGATCCCGGGGCCGCTGGTAAAGAGGGCTCGATCGGCGGCGACGGTGTCGCGGCGGCGCGACGTGGGCTCGCCGCGGTCACAGCCACGGCGCGGCGGATGCCGCGGAATGCCGCCGCAGGGGATCGCGGCCGAGCTTGGCGGGTACCTGCACGCCCGGTCCGGTCGGGGTTGTCGCCGTTGCATTTGTCGATCTCGAGGTCGCTGCCGATCGACGTCAAGGTGAACGCGACGCCGTTGTCGCCGTTCGCGCGCTTCGGGACGACTGTCGAGTCACGCTCCACTGGTCGACATCGAGGTCGTCGGCGCCGCCGCCCGTCGCGATCGAGAGGCGCCGATGGTGGGACACGACTGGATGACGGCCTCGTGGTCCCTTGCCGAGCCGCACGTCGACGCGCGACGTGGAATGGAACCTAGACCCCATTCCTTGCATGGGATCGGCGATTCCCATGGGTCAGCCGGTCAGCGGTTGATCGCGAGCTCGCGTTCGAGCCGTGAGCGGTACGCCACCGACTCGTCGCGCCGGCCGAGGAACTCGAACGAGAGCGCGAGCTGGTAGAGGGCCTCGCAGCGCGCGCTGCGCGTCGCCTCCTTGAGACGGAGCACCTCGTGCGCGGCCTCCGTCACTTCGGACCACTCGCCGCGTCGCGTCCGCTGGATGGTGCGGATCATGCGCACATCGTGGGCCATCGTCGTCGGGGACACGATCGTGGGTTGCGGCGTCGGCGAAAGACCCGACGTCAGCGCCGAGCCGTAGGCCATGAGGCCGACGCCGATCAGGTGGTGGATCGGATCGCGGGACATGGCCGGAGGATCCTCTTCGATCGCCTCATCCACGTCGACCACGCCGACCGTCTCGTCTACCGCGACCGCGACTTCGCCGGCACTCTCGGATCGATGGGCGCGATGGTCGCCATGGTCGAGGGGCGACGGGTCGAAGCGGAACGAGGCGCCGACGGCGATCAGGAAGAACGCCGCCGCCGCGTACGCCAAGGGCGCGGGTCGGAGGACTCGCCAACCGCGCCGGCGCCGTGACGGCATGGCGGGAGTCACCGTCGACCACGCGTCCTTCATCCAGCGCAAGGTGGCCTGGGTTCGCGGATCGGCCTCGTCCAGCCGGTCGCCCCGTTCGGGAGGCTCGACGGCCCGCCATGCCTCTCGGAGGCGCTCGATGGCATCTCGATCGTTCATGATGAAAGACCTCCACCTCCTCCGGCGCGGGCGACCTCGGGAATCCGGTGGCCGAGGATCGTGCGCAGCCGCCGCCGCGCCAACGAGAGGAGCGACCGCACCGTCCCCTCGGTGATCCCCAGGACCTCCGCGACATCGGGGCTCTCCGCCCCTTCCAAGTCGCGCAACACGAACACTTCGCGCTCCCGATCCGTCAACTTCGCCAGGCTCTCGCGCAGAATCGTGTGCACCTCGGCCGCGGCGGCGACGTCGTGGGGGTCGGGCAGGAGATCGAGGTCGGTCACCGCGGCCGACTCCTCGGCCCGTCTCCGGGTCGCCCGACGCCGCAACCGGTCGCGGCAGAGGTTGGCCGCGACGGTGTTGCGCCAGGTGGTGAACCGACGCGACGGATCGAATGCCGCCAACCGATCGATCAACTGGAGCATGGCGTCCTGCGCCACGTCCTCGGCTTCCGCCTCGTCGGCCAGGAAGCCGAAGCAGAGGCGGAAGACGCGGGGATGCTCACGTCGATAGAACTCGTCCTGGGCGGCGGAGTCGCCGGCCAGGACGCGCTCCAGCAACGGATCGTGGCTGAGGTCCGGTGTCATGTCTCTGGGGAGAGTACGGCGGTCGACCGCCGGGCGCTGAAGGGAAAATCGAGCCCTGGCGTTCGACGAACGAGCGGAACCGACCCACGGGAACGTGGGATTGCTTATTCTCGTCGACTCTCTTCGATCCGCGTTACGAATCTCGTTTCGCTGCGTCCCTCGTGCACGCGATCGGTCCCGCTCACGACATTCGAGCCGTACGCGCACGCAAAGGAGGAGTCATGCGACGACGTCCCTGGTCACTCGTTTCCGCCGGTGGAGCACTCGTGCTCCTCTCGTCGATCCTCGCCGGCCGCACGCCGGCCGCGGTGATCGTCGTCGACGCGGCGGGGGGAGGAGCGTACACCTCGATCCAGCCGGCGGTGGACGCGGCGGTGGACGGCGACATCCTGTTCGTCCGCGCCGGCACCTACGCGGGCTTCTCGATCGTCGACAAGTCCCTCGTCGTGTCGATCGACCCGCCGGTCGGTTTCGACCAAGTGAAGGTCGACGGCGTGACCGAGGTCCGCTCGCTCTCGCCGGGCAAGACCGTCCAGCTCAGCTTCCTCACCGGCAAGAGCCTGCCGTATGCACCGACGTCCCACGCGCTCGTCGTCGACAACTGCCAGGGGCACGTGCGTGTCCAGGCGTGCCGGTTCACGGGAATCCCGGGAAGCAGCTCCTCGAACGGCGCAGACGGGACGGCGGGGGCTCGAGTGATCAACTCCGCCGACGTGCTCTTCGTGGGTTGCCAGCTCTTCGGTGGCTATGCCGCCAACGTCCCGCCCTGCGACGGGACTGGCGGGACCGCGTTCGGCGGGCGGGGCGGCGACGGGCTGCACGCGACCGGCTCGTCGGTGGTCGTGTACGACTCGCTCGTGCGCGGGGGCAAGGGCGGCGAGGGCTGCTTCGTGGGAGGGTTCGGCGGCGACGGAGGGCGGCTGGAGACGACGACGCTCTTCACGTCGAACACCAAGTGGGAGGGAGGCGGCGGCCAGTGGGCGATCGAGTACATCGGCTGCGGCTTCGTCGGCGGCGACGGCGGCGACGGTCTCCACGTGGACGCGGGCTCGACCGCGCGCGTACTCGACTGCGACCTCATCGCCGGTGCGCCCGGGCCGCCCGCCCTGTGCAACGTCGCGGGCAACCCGGGGCAGACGTTCGCGGGCGCGGGAACCGTGACGCTGCTCGGCGGCGTTGCGCGTGCGTTCAACACGGCCAAGTCGGCGCACGAGGGCCAATCGATCCTGCTGCAGTTCGCCGGGATCGCGGGCGACACGGCGTTCCTGTTCCTCTCGACGTCGACCGGCGCCCAGGCCATAGATCCCTGGAGCGGAGTGTTCCTGCTTGGCTCTCCGTTGATCGGCCCGCTTCTGGCCGGGGTCGTTCCCGCGGGAGGCTACTTCGAGTTCAACGTCACCGTGCCGCAGCTCCCGACCGGTCTGCTCGGCGCCGGCGTGTACGAGCAGGCGATCTTCGTCGACGCCGTCGGCAACGTCAGGATCGGCAGCCCGGGCTACCTGACGATCTTCGACGCGTCGCTCTGACCCGCTGACCCGCCGCGCCCGCGCCGCGACTCGCCCCGATGACGGCGGCCGCCGCACGGCGCGGGGTGGTGCGCGGTCGCGCTACTGCAGCGTCACCTCCAACCCGTTCGTCGTCGAGAGCCCGAGCGCGGAGCCGGCGTCCACCACCAAGGCCTGCGTCGTCAGCGTTCCGACCGGAGTGCCGGGCGGGAGCGTGGTCGTCAGCGAGAAGCCTCCGTCGCCCGGTCCGCCCGCCGCGAGCGGGATCGGCCCGAACGTCGGCGCGAGGAGCGGGGCGACGAGCAGGTTGCAGCCGCCGCCGATCGGGGTCGCCCCTGGCAGCAGGCCGAAGACGAGGAACGCGTTCGACCCGCCGAGCCCGTGATCGATCGCGAACGTCACCATTCCGTTCGCGCTGGCGCAGCCCGACAGCGACAGCGCCGGCACGATTCCGAGCGAGCCGCCGCAGCCGTCGCCGTAGGCGGTCGCGCCGCCGCACCCGGGGACGCTGAGCGCGTCCGCCGGGTCGGACCCGGCGTCCTGCTCGTCCTGATCGAACGCGCCATCCTCGTCGCGATCGACGCCGAGCCGCACTTCCGAGCCGTCCGCGACGACCGTCCAGGTGATGGGGCTTCCTGGCGTCGGGAGGAGCTTGACCTGCGCGGTCGTCAAGGTCTCGGAGGCGCGGTCGGTCTGGAACTGACCGCTCCCGGCGTAGACCGCGCCGCGAGGGAGACCGCCGATCGTGCCCTTCACGACGAGTCCGGCCGCGCCGGCGTCGGCGAGTGCGACCATCGAGTCGATCAGCGCGAGCTGACCCGGCGCCGGGTTCGCGCCGTCCGCCATCGTCGTCTGCCGGCCGACCGCCGCGTGCGTGTCCTGGCTGGCGACGGCGGGAGGTTCGAGGAACGGCCCGCCGTACGGCAGGTCGGAGCCGGAGAACGCGAGCATGAACGCGACCAGATCCGCCAGCATCTGCTCGTTCGAGACCACGAAGAACGGCTCGGAGATGAACTGCGCGAGGGTGTCGACGCCGCCGTCGTGCGTGAACCCGAACCCGGCGAGGTTGCGTTTCGCGCTCGTGTCGAAGCCGACCTTCTCGTGCATGTTCCGCAAGTGCGGGATCTTCATCGTCACGTTCGTCGACGGATCGACCGAGACGAGCGCCAAGTGCTTCTCTCCCATCGGTCCCGTCGGGAACGGCTGGAACTGACCGCCGACCAACTGGTGGTTCGTGCCGAGGCCGGTCGGCAGGGTGTGGCAGGTGGAGCATGCGAGCCCGCCCGCGTCGAGCAGGAACGGCGGGCGGAAGCGCGCGAGTCCGGCCTGCGCGTTGCCGTTCGGGAGCGGCGTCCCCTTCGCCGAGAACTTCCCGGCGCTGGCGTGACCGCTCAGGTCGACGTTCGTCGGGAGCGAGTTGTCGAAGTTCCGGTACGGGTTGGGCGGGAAGTGGATCGTCGCGAGGAAGTCCTCGAACGCCTGCATCTCGCCCGCCGTGAGCGGAGCGTCGTCGCCGAGGAGGTTCGTGAACGCGGGATTGAACTCCTCGATGCCGTCGCGGTCGCCGCGCCAGTGATGCGGCTCCTTGCCGATGATGTCCTGGAGGGTCTGCGTCGTCATCGGCCCCTTCATCGGGTGCCAGTCCTGGAACCCGGAGTTCAAGCCCGGCACGTTGGCCCCGAGGTTCTGGCCGCTCTCGTCCTTCATCGTCCCCTGCGGATCGCCGAGGTCCCAGGCCAGCCGGTCCATGCGCGCATCGACGTGGCACGACGCGCAGGAGACCTGGCCGAGCCCCGACGTGCGGTGGGTGTCGTAGAGGAAGGGCCGGCCGGCGCGGATCGCGTCCGGCGTCGGATCGAAGAAGCTCGTCTCGGCGACCTCGAGGTCGATCGTGGCGTCGATCGTGGAGATCGACGCCGAGAATCGGTTCAGCACGTAGACGTACGGCAGCGCCGGGTGGTGGCGCAGCCCCGTCGGGCCGGCGCCGACCTCGATCGTGGCGCCCGATACCGCACGGGCCCCGGTCGCATCGATCGCCACCACGTTGTTCGATCCCATTCCGGTCACGAAGCCGCGGGTTCCGCTCGGGTTCCAACAGATGCCGCGCGGGTCGCCGATCGACTTGTCGCGATCGCTCTGCGGGGCCGTCGACGTCGCGTACGTCAGGTGGTCGTTCAGGTCGACGTCGCCGAGCACGGAGAGAGTCTGCGCCTGCACGCGCGCGGCCTTCACGCGCACGAACGTGCCGTTCACGTTCGGCTCGAAGCGGATCTCGTTCGTCGCGTCGGTGCCGACGACGATGACGTCGCCGCTCAGCGGGTGCACGGCGAGCGCCATGTTGACGTTCATGAGCGCCGTGACGTAGCGGATCGCGAGGGTGTCGGCGTTCACTTCGGCCACGTCGTGGTCGTTCAGGAGCCAGCCGACCGGCCGGCCCGACAGCGCCGCGTTCGCGCCGCTCACCACGCTCGTCCAGTCGCCCTGGTTGTCGTCGATCCAGTTGTCCTGCCCGTTCCGGCGGACGATCAACCCCACCTTCGGGGGAGCGGGAAGAGCCGGTTGGATCGGCGGCGAGAACGCGACCCCCTGGTTCGGCGGCGGGTTCTGGCCGCCGTAGGGGCCGCTCGGATGGCTGACGACGTTCGGGGGGAACGCCCCGGCCTGGGTGCCGCCCCCGCCGAGGATCGTCGTGTCGTTCCCCGACTCGAAGATCGCGGCGTAGACGGTCGATCCGTCGGGGCTCACCGCGAGCGCGCGCGGGTCCTCACCGAGCAGCGTGAGCTCGACGGGGGCGGCCGCGAGCTGGCTGGGATCGAACACCTGGACGCGATTCACCTGCGAGCAGGTGACGAACGCGCGGCCGAGGCTCCCGGCGAACACGACGTCGGCCGGCTCGTCGGCGGTCGCGAGCGTGGCGATGACGCGGTTCGTCGCGAGGTCGACGACGCTGACGCTGTCGGAGAGGTGGTTCACCACCCACGCCTCGTCGTTGCCACGCGCGCGCACGGAGACCGGCTCGACGCCGACCGCGATCGACGCCCGATGCACGAGCTTCGGACCGACGACGTCGAAGACCTCGAGCCGATCGTCGGGGGTATTCACGGCCAACAGCGTCGACCCGTCCGGGGTCAGGTCGAGCGGGCTGACGTGCGGTGTCTCCCAGTTCACGAACGACTGGGACGACGCGAACGAGGCCGAGACGCAGAAGAGCAACGCGACGAGTGCGAGCGTACGCAAGACAACCTCCTTCTCCGTGGATGCGACCGGCGCCGTGGATCGGCGACGGCGCGGCGGCCCAGGGAGCACCGCGGTCCGGCCGCGAGTTCGCGAATTCCTGGCTACGAACGGACGCGTACATCCTAGACTGCCCCGCTTTGCACGCGGCTTGGATCGTGGGGGTACGGATGATGAAACGACAGACGCAGATCTCGGTCTTCACGGACAATCGCCCGGGGACACTGGCGCGGATCACGGCGGCGCTCGGCAAGCGCGGAGTCAACATCATCGGGGTCGCGGCCTGGGGCGAGACGGACCATGGAGTCATCCGCATGGTGGTCGACGAGCCGCTGAAGGCGCTCCATCTGCTCGGGGAGCACGGGATGATGTGCACCGAGTCGAAGGTGCTTGGGATCCACCTGCCGAACACGCCCGGCACGCTGAATCAGGTCGCGAACCTGCTCGGCAAGAAGAAGGTGAACGTCGATTACTGCTACGGTTCGGACTCCCCCGAGGGCGGCGTGCTGTACCTCAAGGTCGACGACCTGAGCGCGGCGGAGGAAGCGCTGAAGAACAGCTCGCTCACCGCGCCGAAGGGTTCGAAGGCCCCGCGGAAGGCGGCGAAGCCGGTGGCGAAGAAGGCGGCGAGGACGAAGGCGGCGAAGGGATAGCCCCGGGTCCGCGCCTTCGCCGGGCGATGCCGGCGAGGATCGCGAAGAGCGCCGCCGCGAGTCCGACGTAGGTGAGGGCGCGGCCGCGGCGGAAGCCGGCCGGGTCGTAGCGGACCTCGACGGTCTCGGCTCCGGCCGGGAGCGGCACCGCGCGGAACGCGAAGTTCGCGACCACGACCGGCGCGGGGTTCCCGTCCACGGTCGCGACGAAGCCCGGCGCGTAGGAGTCGACGATGACGAGGACGCAAGCACCGTCCCCGCCCTCGAGCCGCGCCACGAGATGCTCGGCCTCGTCGACTTCGAGCGTGACCGACGGGGGCGTCCCGTCCGCGCGTCGCGTTTCCGCCCCCTCGCCCTCGAGCAGCACCTCGCGCCGCGGGTCGAACGCCGGCGACATCAGTTGGTCGAGGGTTTGCTCCTCGGTCCAGCGCGTGACGTCCTCCGACCGCGAGACCGCGAAGACGCGCGGCAGCGCGCGGTCGTTCTTCAGCACGAACGAGCTTTTCCCTCGGTGCGTGATGGAGATCCCGTCGGGCAGGGGCTCGGGTACCGCGCCGAACCCGAGGATCGCCTTCACCGCCATCAGATCGAGCACGCGCGAGCCGAGCGCCTCGGGATCGGGGAGGTAGGGGATGAAGACGCTGCCGTCGAGGTGGTGGAACCAGTCGTAGAGGCGGCGCGTGGCGCGGTCCGCGGGTGCGATCGACTTCGGGTCGGGGAGCTCGTCCTCCTTCGGCGCCAACCGCTCGGCGAGGTCGCCGAACCGTCTCGGCGGGGAGACGGTGTAGCAGTTCGCGTCGAGCAGCCCGTAGCAGCCGGCGAGGTTCGGCGGTACGACGGCGTGCGTCAGCGAGAGTCCGGTGTCGTCGCCGCAGTAGCGGAAGATCCGGCCGGTCCGGCCGACGTCGCGGCGCGCTTGCTCGATGATCGGATGCGACTCGAGGAAGCCGTCGCGGGGTTTGGGGACGATCGACGGCCACGCCGCCGTCGCGAGGTCCACCGCCAGCACGACGATCACGGGACCGAATCGCAGCCACGGCCGCGCGCGCGTCAGCAGCGTCAAGAGCGCGATTCCCGAGAGCAGGCCGACGAGGCACGCGCGCGTGATGGTGTCGTCCACGAGTTTGGAGTTGGCGCGCTTTGCGTCCTCGGGGACGTGCTCGGGCAGCCCGAGCTCGCGCGCCATCGTGTGCGCGTTCTCGACCAGCGGCTCGATCGTGCGGTCGTGCTTCAAGACGGACTGACTGAGCCCGACCCCGCCGACGAAGGACACGACGACGAGGACGACGCCGAGGACGCCCGCCGTCACCAGCGCCGGCTTCTCGCGCCGCGCGACCGCCCCCGCGCCGAGCCCCGCCAGCGCGCAGGCCGCGAACACGAACACCCCGAGGGCGCGGCGCGGGTCGCCGCCGACGCAGAGCCCGCCGAAGTAGAGCGGGTAGACGACGTACGGGACGCCGACCGCGAAGGCGCCGAACAGGAACGCGATCAGCGTCAGCGCGCCGCGCCGCACCGATGGAACGATGAGTCCGATCGGGACGAGCGCGAGCGGGACGAGCCCGAAGAAGACGGTGTTCTCGATCAAGTTGCCGATCCTGTCGCCGAGACCGGCGACGAGGTCGGCCGGCGTCAGCGCGAGGAGCCGCGGCAGGTTGTAGAGGCTGTCGAGGTACGCGAAGTCCGGGCGGCCGAACAGCCACGGCAACGCGAGGTCGAGGAGGAACGTCGGACGCAGGCCGCTCGCGACGTACGCCTCCGGTGCCCCGAGCGCGCGGCGGTTCGCCCAGGCCATCCACTCGACCGACGGCAGGTACTGGATCATCGCGATCAGCGCGCCGACGAACAGCGCCGCGCCGAGCCACGCCATGCGGCCGAGGAACGCCCGCTTCCCGCCCGCGAACGCGAACGCGAGGAGGAGCGCGATCCACGGCGCGAACGCCATCGTGATCAGCTTCCCCTCCTCGTTCGCCACGAGCGAGATCGCGGCGGCCGCCGCGAGCACCGCGAGCCCGGCGCCGATCAACTTCGTCCGCGGCAGCGCCAGGTCCGCGCGCGCCGCGCGGACGACCGCCCAGAGGATCCACGCGTAGATCGTGTACCCGCCGGTCTGTGGCCACGCGGCGAGCAGTACCACTCCGGCCGTGAGCGACAACAGCCCGAGCCAGACGATCGAGCGCGACGTGAACCATCGCTCGACGAAGTAGAGGCCGAGCGGCAGCCACGCGTAGGTGCCGACGTACTGGTAGTAGTGCGCCCGCATCATGAAGTAGGTGGAGAAGCCGAACGCGAGCCCGCCCACGAACGCGCCGAAGCCGCCGGCGCCGACCTGCCGCAACAAAAGAAACGTGAAGAGCGCGGCGAGCAGGTGCTGCAGAGCGGCGAGAAAGCCGTACGCGCGCTCTGGCTCCATCCACCGGTAGATGACGTGGAACGGATAGAAGACGCCGTAGAGCGCCTGCGCCAGGTGGGGGACGCCCCCCGCGTTCGTCTCGTTCCAGAGCGGCACGCGTCCTTCGCGGAGCGCGTCGATCGTGGCCTGATCGTCGGCGCGGAACGAGATCAGCGTGTCGGACGCCGACGCGACCTCCCCCCGCTTCAACTCCGCGGTGCGCTCGGGCGACAGATCGGAGCGCCACGGCTCGAGGCGATGGGTGTGCATCGGCACGAAGATCTGGTCGCTCGGGAACGAGCGGCCGAAGAAGACGCACGCGACGACGACGTAGCCGAGGAGCGAGAGCAGGAAGGTCCGACCCGGTCGCTCGCTCATCGCCGCCGTTCCGCTACAGCCCGCACGCGGCGCGGGCTCGGTCGGTCACCTCGCGCGCGACCTCGCGCGCCTTCTTGCCGCCCTCGCGCAGCACGTCCTCGACGACCGACGGGTCCGCGTTCAGCTCGGCGAAGCGCGCGCGCGCGCCGGCGAACGTCGCCTCGATCTTCTCCATCAGCGCCTTCTTCGCGTCGCCGTAGCCGATCGCGCCCTTGCGGTACTTGTCGGCCATCTCCGCCTTCTCGTCGTCGGTGGCGAACAGCGCGTAGAGCGCGAACACGCTGCACGTGTCCGGGTCGAGCGGCGAGCCCATCGCCTTGCTGTCGGTGACGATCCGGCCGACGAGCTTCTTCAGCGGCTTGCCCGACGCGAAGATCGGGATCGTGTTGTCGTAGCTCTTCGACATCTTCTGGCCGTCGAGCCCGGGCACCGCTGCGCCTTTCGACAGTTGGTGGCGCGGCTCGATGAAGACCGGCTGCCCGTACTGATGGTTGAACGCCCGCGCGAACTCGCGCGCCATCTCGAGGTGCTGCACCTGGTCCTTGCCGACCGGCACCACGGTCGCGTCGTAGCCGAGGATGTCGGCCGCCATCAACACCGGGTAGATGAAGAGGCCGGCCGACGCGGGCAGCCCCTTCGCGGTCTTGTCCTTGTAGCTGACCGCCCGTTCGAGCTCGCCCATCGGAGTGGCGGTGAGGAGCAGCCAGGTCAGCTCGGTCACCTCGGGGACGTCGGACTGACGGAAGATGATGCTGCGTTCCGGGTCGAGGCCGAGCGCGAGGTAGGTCGCGGCTGCCTCGAACGTGTAGGCGCGGAGCTGGGCGGCATCGTGGACGGTGGTGAGCGCGTGGTAGTTGGCGATGAAGTAGAAGGAGCGGCCCGCCTCCTGCGCCGCGAGGTGCTGGAGGATCGCCCCGAAGTAGTTGCCGAGGTGCAGCGAACCCGATGGTTGGATCCCCGAGAGGTATCGGTCCTTCGGTCGTTGCTTCGCTTCGGTCACGCGGCCCTCGTCGGCTCAGGATCGGTAGGGACGGCCGACTTCAGCGGTTTTGGCGCCTTCCGTCAAGAAACGCCCCGACCCCGTCGCGCGCGGCGCGACCTGCGCAGCCGAACCGGAGGCGGACCGGATCGGTACGAGCATTGCTCGAGGTCACGCTGCCTGTCCGACGGAACGATGACCGCCTCGCCGTGGCCGGGGAGGCGACGCATCCATCCGTGCGATGAGAGATCGGAGACAACGCCATGAAGACGTGCGAGATGAAGGGTTGTCCGTGCGAGAAGAACGAGTCGGAGATGATTCAGCAGGACGGGGCCTACTACTGCTCCTCCGAGTGCGCGCGCAACGCGACCGACGCCAACGGGAAGTGCGGCTGCGGACACCGCGGCTGCTCGAGTTGACGGAACCGAGGCTTCGCGACCCTCGGTTTCTACAAAACGTCGCCACGATTTCGACGCCGCTGTCGACGAGCATCGATCGCAAGCCTCGATCGCGACGGGCTTGCGTGCGGAGACCGACCGCCCGGCGAGGCCTGGGATCTCGCGGGCCTCGCCGGAACGAGGGTTGCTCTACTCCTCGAGACGCGCGACGCACGGCCACGGCCGCACGGCCGAGGGATCGAAGGCGTCCGACGACTGGGAGGGATCGATGAGACGGTGCGAGATGCTCCTGTGCGAGTGCGAGGTGGAGGAGTCGAAGGTCGTGGAGCGGGACGGCGGCTTCTTCTGCTCGGAAGCATGCGCTCGTGACCAGGCCGACGATGATGGCTTCTGCGGCTGCACCCACGAGGTCTGCGTCGACTGATCGGCGATCCGCCGTCGCCGCCACGTCGATCGCCGCCGCGATCGAGGAGACCGGCCCGGCCGTCGACCACGGCGCGTTCGTTATGCTCGCGCGTCGTGACCCTCTTCATCAGCCACGCACCGGAAGACGACGCGGCGGCACGGCGCGTCGAGGAGCAGCTCGGGGCCGCCGGCTTCGTGACGATCCGCCTCGACTCCGACGGCAGCGACGGTCGTCCGGCCGTCGGGGACTGGGAGCGAGCGCTCGACCACGCGCTTGCTCGATCCGTGGCGGTCGTCGCGCTCGTGAGCCGGCATTGGGGCCAGTCGCGATGGTGCCTCGCGGAATGGACGTTGGCGCGCGCGCTCGGCAAGCCGGTGCTCGCGGTGATGGTCGACGGCGACGGGGTTCCGCCCGAGGTCGGAGCCAACGAGGCGGCTCTGATCGTCGACGTCGCCGGCGGCGAGATCGCCGATCGGATCGTCGCCGGACTCGCGGCGGCCGGCGTCGCGCGCGGCGGTCCGACCCCGCACCGGCCGCCGTGCCCCGGCCTCTCCCCGTTCGACGAGGCGGATGAGTTCTACTTCGTCGGCCGCGACCACGAGGTGCAGGACGTGCTGGCCGCCGTGCGCCGGATGCGGACGTTCGGCCGGCCGCGCGTCCTGTTGCTCGTCGGTCCGTCGGGCAGCGGGACGTCGTCCCTGCTGCGAGCTGGCGTCGTACCGAAGCTCCGGCGGGCGAGGGACGTGGCGCGCGTCGTGGGGCCGTTTCGCCCGCTCCGCGCGGACGCCGCCACGGTTCGTGCGCAGGTCGGCGAGCCGCGGAGCGCGCCGGCGCCGACGTTCCTGATCCTCGACCAGCTCGAGGAGGTGCTGCATCCGGGCGCCGACCCGAGCTGGACCGAGCTTCTCGGCGAGCTCGCTCGCGCCGAGTCGATCCACGTGATCGGGGCCGTCCGCTCCGAGGAGCTCGTCGCGATCTCCGGTCTCGACGCATGGGACGGAATCGCCGTCGAGACGATGCCGATCGCGATGCTCCGCCCCGACGCGCTCGCGCCGCTCCTGCTGCACTGGGCGAGCCGCGCCGGCGTGATGCTCGAGGACGGCCTCGTCACCCGCATCGTCACCGATGCTCGCGGCACGTGTGGGCTGGCGGCAGTGGGGTTCACGTTGCGCGAGCTCCACGAGCTCCACGAGCCCCACGAACTTGACGAACTCCACCCCGAGGACGCGACGTCCCGTCGGCTGACCGTCGACGCCTACGAGCGGACGGGTGGAGTCGGCGGAGCGATCGAGCGCGCGGCGGAATCCGCATTGGCCGGCCTCGATGACGAGACCGAGGCGGAGCTCCGCGCGGGGCTTCTCCGGCTCGCGTGGTTCGACGAGGCGGACCGGATCCACCGGAGCGTGGCCCGGCTCGAAGAGTTCCCCACCGCCGCGCGGGCGTTCGTCGAGCGGCTCATCGCGGCGCGCGTGCTCGTGCGCGGGGGTGACGGCGTGGAGGTGGCGCACGAAGCGGTCTTCGTCGCGTGGCCGCGGCTCGAGGCCTGGATCCGCGAGATGCGGTCCGCGCGCGCGTGGGCTCGCGACCTGCGCCGCGCGCGGGAGCGGTGGGAGGGGGTCGATCGATCGCGAGGCCCCCGGCTGAGCGACGCCGCGGTGGCGCGCGCCCGCGAGCACCTCGCGCGGGGAGATCCGCCGCCGGCCACCGAACGAGAGTTCCTCGATCGGTGCCTGTCCGACGCCGACCGCCGTGCGTCGCGCCGCCGGTTCCTCGCGATCGGCGCGGCCGTGGTCGTCGTCACCGCGATCCTCGTCTCGGTGCGGACGTTCGGCCTCTACCGCGACGCGGTGCGGGACGCTGGATCCGCGCATGCGAGGATCGCGCTCATACGGGCGCGTGCCGCCGAGGATCCCCTCGAAGCCGTGCGCCTCGTCCTGGACGGCCTGGAGGAGTGTCCCGACGACGATGGGATCACGGCCGCCGAGCTTCACGCGGAGCTGGATCGGCGGGCGGGGCTCGGCCTGGTGGTCCAGTTCGACCTGGCGGCCGAGGCGCACGCGATCCGCGGCGACGAACGGCTCCTGGTCGGCGACGTCCTGGTGGACGCAACCGACGGGAGCGCGGTCGTCACTCTCCCATCGCCGCCCAGCACGGTCGAGTCGGTCGACGTCGACGGAGCGCCGACGGTGCGACTCGCCTTCGACGACGGGCGGGTCGAGCTGCGCGATGCCCGCACCGGCGAGCTTCGGCAGCAGCTTGCCGGCGTCGCTCGGCGCGTCTCTCGACTCGACCCGGCGATGGCGAACCTCGAGCTGGAACCACTCGGGGGCATGGTCGAGCAGGAACGCTCCGAGGCAGTGATCGGTCCACGCGAGACCTGGCTTCTCGTCCGTTACCGGGCGTCGGATCCGCGGCCCGGCTCGACCGACCCGGTCGAGTTTGGCCAGGTGTACCGGGTTTCGGATGGCAGTTCGCTCGAGTGCGGAAGCTCGGTCGCGTCGCTCGGCTTCATGGGCCGGCACCTGGGCCTGGTGCTCGACGATGGCCGGGTGGACCTTCGCGACCTCGACAGCGGAGAACCGATCTTCGAGCGACCAGCGGCCGCGTTGCTCGAGGCGGCCGGAGGCGGAGTCGCGCAGCTCGCGCTCGATGACGAACGGTGCGAGCTGCGAAACCTCGCGACCGGCGCGCGGCTGACGATCGACGACCGCTTCGTTCGGATCCTCGCGAGCCCGGACGGACGGCACCTCGCTGTCGCGTCGCGGGGGTCGCCCGGCTTTCTCGTCGAGTCCTCCCGATTCTCGGGTCGGCGCGAGCTCCTGTTCCACGCTTCGGAGCGTTCTCCGCTCGAGACCGCGCAGTTCTCCGACGACGGCACGATCCTCGTCGGCCACTCGCGGGGGCACGGTTTCCACGCCTGGCGCACGACGGACGGGCATCCCTACGGGCCGCTCGACCAGGACGGCGTCAGCGACGTGGGTGCGTTCTCGCCGGGCCGTCCGCGGTGGCTCGCGGTCGTCGCGTCGGGTCGCGTCGTCGTCTTCGACGTCACCGGATCCAAGGCGATGAAGGTCCGCGAGTTCAGCGACTCATCGACGCGGCTGAGGTTCGCCGCGGACGGGCGGCTGCTCGTCACGCGTTGGGATCGACGCGTGGCCTGCTTCGATCCCGCGAACGACTGGGCGCGGGTCGAGGTCGGTCCGGTCGGCGGGGACGTGATCCTGCCCCCCGGCGCGCCCTACCTCTGGTACGAGGAGCCGGAGTCGCGACGCTGGTCGATCGTCGATCTCGCGTGGCGGGCCGACTCGGAGCCGCTCGACGGGTCGGCCGGCCGCCGGGCCGAGCGCATCAGCGCGGCCCGGCGCGGGCTCGAGCGGTTCCCGTTCGCGAATCCTGCCCCCTGTCTCAAGCCGGCGGTCTCATCGCCACCATGACGAGCGAGTGACCGAACGGCGCCGACACGTAGCGCAGCACCTTCCCCTCGCCGCCGAAGATCGCGGCCAGGAGCCCGTTCAAAAGCGGGCTCGGTGAGCTCGAGAGGTTCGTCCGCGTGTCGCCTTCCTTCGGGAAGAGCCGTTCCTTCGTCTTGAGCGCGAGCACCGCGGGGAGGATCAGCGGGAAGAGCACGACGTTCACGTAGGTCGCCTTCCGCACCACGAGGCCCGCCGTCCGAGCCTTCGCGACGAGGTCGCCGCGGGTGTAGCGCCGCTTGTGGTGCGCGACCTTGTCGTTGTTCGAGTAGAGGAACTGGTACGCCGGCACCGAGAAGAAGGCGGTGCCCCCCGGCTTCAGGACCCGCGTCACCTCGCGAAGCACGCCGCGGTCGTCGTCGACGTGCTCGAGGCAGTCGAACAACGTGACCAGATCCTGGCTCGCGTCCCGCAACGGCAGCCCGACGTCGCCGCCGACGAAGCTCCGCGCGAACCCGCGCTCGTGGCAGATCTCGATCGATCGCCGATCGGCGTCGACGCCCACGGCGTCGCCGTAGCGCAGCTTCAGCTCGGGCAGCATTCCGCCGACTCCGCAGCCGACGTCGGCGACCGCCAGCCCGGGGCGCGGCGGCAGGAAGCGCTCGAGGATCGTGAAGTAGCTCCGGCGACGGCCGATGAACCACCAGTGGTCGCGCTCGAGCTCGAGGAATTGGTCGTAGGCGACGCCCTCCACGGCCCCTCGGTCACCGCTTCTCGCGGGCGACGATCAGCATCTCGTCGAAGAGGTTGACGTAGAGCGACGCGTTGCCGATCAGCTTCAGCGGCGCCGCGAGGGTCGAGAGGATCGGGTGGATCTTGCCGATCCGCTCGACGAGGAAGTTGAAGGAGACCTTCTTGCCGCCGCGCCGCGGCGTGTTCTCCTCGACGACGAAGCCGGCGCGGTCGAGCAGGGTCCGCACCGTGTCGGGCGCGAAGTGGTACAGGTGCTCGGCCATCTTGTAGTGCTGCCAGCGCGGGCCCATCACGCGGGCGAAGCGCGACTCGACGTTCTGCGTCTCGATGACGAGGAGCCCGTCGTCCTTCAGGAGCTGTCTCGCGCGCGCGAGGTGCGGGATCGGGTCCTCGAGGTGCTCGATGACGTCCCAGAACGTGATCGCGTCGAAGCTCCGCTCGGCGAACGGGGCGTCGAGGATCGAGCCGGAGACGACCGAGTCGAGGTCGAACATCTGCTTCGAGCGCGCCGCCATGTACTCGGAGAGCTCGATCCCGTGGCACTCCCAGCCGATCTCCTTCATCGTCGACAGGAAGAAGCCCGCCGCCGATCCGACGTCGAGGACGCGTCCCCCGGCCGGCTTGCGCGACGTGATCACCTCGCGCCGCATGCGGTACGTCGCGACGTAGAGCTCTTCGTCTTTCAGGTAGTCGGTGTAGCCGAACTCCTTCGCCTCGTCGGAGTTCCAGTACGCGGTCTGATACATCGCCTGCAGCTCGGCCTCGGTGAGCCGTGGAGTGACGTAGACGAGGCGGCAGCCGTTGCAACGCACGACCCGATACGGATCCTGCGTGAACATCACGGCGGCGTCGTCCCTGCCGCAGAGGTAGCAGCCGACCTCTCGCGTCGGTCGCGCGCTCAGGACGTCGGCGGAGCTCTTCATCAGTCGACGTGCGCCTCCTCGCCGAGGAGTTCATCGTGCCTCACCGCGCTCCGCTTCAGGAGCTTGTCGGCGAGCACGAGGCCCATCGCGATCGAATGGTCCATGTTCCCGTACTGGAAGAGCCCCTGGCGTCCGGTGGTCTCGAAGTTCTCGAACCGGCCCATCCACTCGCGGCAGCGCCTCACGTGCTGCTTGTAGGTCAGGTCGTACAGCGGGTAGCTGTACCGCTCGCGGTGGATGAACGCATCGAGCACCTCGTGCCGTTTGATCAGGCCGATCGTCTCGAGGTCGGAGGACGCCTGCTCCAGGAGCTCCTCCTTGCTCATGTTCCACACGTGGTCGTCGTAGTTGCACGTGATCTCGGCCGACACGAGCGTCCGGCCCGGCGGCGCGCACTCCTCGGAGAAGTTCTTGAACTCGGAGATGCGGTGGACCTTCAGGTGCTGCTCGGGCAGGTAGATCCAGTGGTCGTCGGTGACCTTGTCGCGGTCGAGGGAGAGCATGACGAAGACGATGGCCTTGTAGCGCAGCGAGCGCCGCGACTCGAGCACCTCCTGGGGCGGCGCGGGATCGAACAGGTCGATCATCGACGTGATCGGGATCGTGCTCACGAGGAACTCGACCGGCTCGACGTGCGTCTCGCCGTCCTTGAGGTACTCGATGGCAGTGACGCGGTCTCCCTCCCACCGGATGCGCTGGATGTCCACGTCCGTCTCGATCGAGCTGCCAACCCCATTCCCGCCTTCCAGGATGAGGTCGCCGTAGCGCCGCGAGAGGTAGCCGATGCCGCCCTGTCGCGGATAGATGAACTCCGACACGAGCGTCCGCGGCGCGTTCTTGGGGCGGAACAATGTCTTCTTCACCGTGTCCATCAGGTTCAGCAGCGTGATCCGCTGGGACGCCCAGTCCGCCGAGATCTGGGTGCAGGGGATGCCCCATGCCTTCTCGGTATAGGTGCCGAAGAAGAGGCGATAGAGGGTCTTCCCGAACCGCTTCAGGATCCAGTTCTGGAAGCAGTCGTCGGGAATCGGATGGAAACGATCGCGCACGCGGACGGCAATGTAGTCGCTGAACGATCGCACCAGCAGCCAGACCGGGAGGTTCTTCAGGATGTTGGCGGTGTTCAACGGATAGTTGAAGAACCGCCCCAACATGAAGATGCGCGAGAGGCGGTGCCGCCAGTGGGCGTTGTCGCCGATCAGCTCTTCGACCTGCGCCTGCACGCGTTGGTTGCGCGTGTGGAACCGATGAGGTCCGAGGTCGAAGGTGTAGCCGTCGATCTCGAACGAAGCCGCGAGCCCCCCGATGTACGGCTCCTTCTCGAGGAGGCGCACCGTCTTGCCCTCTTTCGACAGGTTGTATCCGGCCGACAGGCCCGCCAGTCCGGCGCCCAGAATCGTGTACTTTTCGACCATTTGAAGTTGGGTGGAGACTCTCTGAGGCGAGGGAGTGGATCCAAGGGTGATGAGGGTGATTCCTTAGCAGAGTCGCCGGAACGAAGCAACGAAGGCGGAGCGGCTCCGATCGAACGCGTGCATCTCTCCTCCTGCCGCGGCCTGCCGTTCACGCGACCCGCCAAGTCTACCCCACGACGCGGCATGTCCTCTTCCGCGTGCCCCGCTCATCGCCCGTATTTTCCTCGCGCCGCCCGCGCCCGGATCGCGACGAGCTCGCCGAACGATCGTGCCGTGTCCCGGACCAGCCGTACCTTCGAGTTCGGCCGGTGCTCCCACGTGACCGGGATCTCGCGGACGTGGAACCCGAGGAACCGCGCGAGGAACAGGATCTCGGCGTCGAACGACCAGCCGTCGACGACGGAACGCGTGAAGATCGCCTGCGACGCCTCGCGCCGGAACGCCTTGAAACCGCACGTGTAGTCGGAGAAGGAGAGGCCGAGCACCCGATTCACGACCTTCGTGTAGCCGAGGCCCATCACGGTTCGGACCTGGCTCTGCGGAGTCCTGATCTCTGCTTCATCATGCTTGCGCGTTCCGATCACGATGTCGACGCCGGAGTCGTCGAAGACGGGCAGGAAACGGTCCATCTCGGCGAGGGGCGTGGCGAGGTCCGCGTCGAGGAAGAACACCGGGTCTCCGGCCGCCTCGAGCATGCCGCGCCGCACGGCGGCGCCCTTGCCGAGATTGATGCCGTTCTCGCGGATCTGGAGAGGGAGGTCGGCCCCGAGCTCCTGCAGGATCGCGACGCTGCGGTCGCGGCTGCCGTCGTCGACGGCGACGATCTCGTAGTCGTCCCCGAACCGCTCGCTGAGGAAGCGGGCGAGCTCGGTGACCGATGCACGCAGCACCGGTTCTTCGTTGAACACGGGGACGACGACGCTGATCATGGGCGCGGGACGCGGTGGGGCTCTTCCTAAAGGGCGCCGATGATATCGACCACGAGGGCCGGAGAACACGAGCAACACGAACCCGCCGCCGCGCGCCTCGTCGACGATCGACGCGGCGCGGGCGGATGGGGCGAGGGCGTCGTCGCCGGGCTGGTCGCGCTCCTCCTTGCGTCGACGTTCCTGATCCGCGGCCTGCCGCCGGGGGTCGCACCCGTCTGCGTCGATCCCCTCTACGCCGACGTCCACGCCGTCCCGTTCAGCGAGGTGAGGCCGGACGGCTTCGAGGCGCACAACGCGTATCTCTCCGACCACGCGCTCGTCTTCTATCCGTGGCTCCGCTTCATGTCGGAGGCGGTGCGCGGCGGCGAGATCCCGTGGTGGACGCCGCACTCGGGCGGGGGCGTCCCGTTCATCGGCAACCTGTCGTCGGCGTTCTTCTTCCCGACCACGTGGCTGTCGTTCCTTCCGCCGGACGTGATGACGGTCGCGCGCGGGATGTGGTTCGCGGCCGTGATCCGTCTCGTCGTCGCCGGTCTGTTCGGGTTCCTCTTCCTCCGCCGGCTCGGCTTCGGGCGCGCGGGTTCGGCGGCGGGCGGCGTCGGGTTCATGCTGTTCGGCTACCAGGTGGTCTGGCTGTTCTACTCGCTGTCGAACGTCGCGTGCCTCATCCCGCTCTGTCTCTTCCTGACCGACCGGTTCGCCTCCCGGCCGTCGGCGGGGCGGGGCGCGGCCCTTGCGGTCGTCCTCGCGCTCCAGTTCCTCGGGGGGCACGCCGAGACGTCGGTCGCGACCGCGATCGCGGCGGGCGCGTGGTTCGTCGCCCGCGCGACCGCGCCGGATCGTCCCCGGCCGGTGGCGGGGATGCTCGCCAGGTTCGCCGGCGTCGGGGTCGCGTCGCTCGGGCTCTGCGCGTTCCAACTGCTCCCGTTCGTCGAGTACCTGATGCGCTCGTGGGGGCGCCTGGAGCGGCTGACGGCGCGGCCGCCGACGTTCGATCGCCTCGACCTGGACTCGATGATGGGCCTGGTCGCGGCGAGCGTCGGAGGCGCGGCGCTGGTCCTTGGATTCCGCCGCCTGCGTGACGCCGGCCGCGCGGTGCTCCGGCCCGGGATCGCCGGCGGAGTTCTCCTGGCGATCGGAATCGCCGCGCTTCTGCCGCTCGGACTGCGGCCGCAGCTCCTGCTCTTGTTCGAGCCGGATCTGTTCGGCAGCCCCCTCACCGGCGGGTACCGAGGCCCCGAGACCTATACGGACGTGAACGGGGGCTACGCCGGCGCGTTCGCCGCGGTCCTCGCGGTCTTGTACGTGCTCGGCGGTGCGAACCGGCGGGTCGCGACGACGTTCGGCTCGCTGTTCGCGTTCGCCTGGATCCTGCCTGGTCACGTCGAACCGTTCCATTCGCTGCTGAAGTCGATCCCTCCGTTCGACCTCGCCGCGAACACGCGCATGCTTCCGCTCTCCGGCGTCGCGATCTCGGTCCTCGCCGCCGCCGCCGTCGACCAGTGGGTCCGGCGCGGCGCGCGCGACCTCGTGCGCGCCGCACTTCGGCTCGCGATCGCGGTCGTGATCGTGATCGGCGCGAGCGCGACGTTCCCGTGGTTCGCGGGCCTCGTCGCCACCGAGGATGCCGAGGCGGCCGCCGGCGGAGTCGCCTGGGTCAGCCCGAGCCCCGAGGACGATGCTCGGCTCGAACCGACGATCACGGCGCGAAGGACGGGGAGGTTGGTCGTATCGATGACGCTGGACGTTCCGGCGGGGACGACCGACCTCGCCGTCCACGCGGGCGACGGTTACGCGGCGAGGAGACGCGTGGACCCGACGGTGACGGCGGCCGGCGGTCCGGTGACCGTCGAATGGGACGCG
This sequence comes from uncultured Phycisphaeraceae bacterium, assembly GCA_964649825.1. GTDB lineage: Bacteria > Planctomycetota > B15-G4 > B15-G4 > JADJEK01 > CAZYQW01. The sequence goes on from CAZYQW010000147.1 coordinate 72,676, forward strand.
ACGCGCTTCGAGCCGGGCCGCTACACCTTGGTGCCCGTCGCCACCGACGCGGGCGGCGTGGAGACCCGGGGGGCGCCGCTCGCGCTCTGGATCGATCGCTCGCCGCACCTCACGATGCACGGCGCCGTCCGCCTCGCGATCATCCTCCTCCTTCTTCTGCCGCTGGCGTCGCTCCTCGCGGCGCACGCCGTCATCCTCGCGTGGATCGTGCCAGTCGTGATCGCGGTCGAGCTCTTCTTGTTCGGGTTCGACTACAACGCGTACGTCGACGAATCGATCGTCTACCCGCCCACGTCGGTCACGGACTTCCTTCGCGCCGAGGACGCTCGTTGGCGCCTCGAGGGACGAGGCCCGTTCCGCGTGCTGACCGAGAACGTGATCCTCCAGCCGAACATGCACTACGCGTACGACCTGCAGACGCCGCGCAGCTACGACCAGCTCGAGAACGCTCGGTTCAACCAGTTCCGCGCGGACGCGTTCCAAGGTGCAGGCATGATGTCGTACAACCGTCACACGATCGACTACCAGAGCCCGCTCCTCGGCGTCCTGAACGTCGCGTACATCGTGACCGCCGATCGGCTCGATTCGATCCCGACGCTGGAGCTCGCCCACGAGTCGTCGGCCGGGCGCGTCTATCGCAATCGTTCGGTGCTCGACCGGGCGTTCGTGGTGGGGGACGCGCTGGACCTGCGCGCGAGGTCCCGCGCCGAGCTGCTCGCCTACGATCCACGAACGACGGCGTTCCTCGAGGTGCCGCCGCCCGCGCCACTGGGCGGCCGGGGAACGGCGCGCATCGAGTCCTACCGCCTGAACGAGGTCGTCGTGGACGTCGAAGCGGACGGCTCGGCCCTGCTCGTTCTCACGGACAACGACTTTCCCGGTTGGTCGGCCACGGTGAACGGCTCCGACGCTCCCATCCTCCGCACCCATCTCACGTTCCGAGCCGTGCCGGTGTCTGCCGGCGCGAGTCGAGTAGTCTTCTCGTACCGGCCTGGCTCGGTGCGAGTCGGCTTCATCCTCGCCGCTCTATCCGCCCTGGCGCTCGTGGGGGCTGGAATCGGGGCGGGAATCCGTGCGGGGCCGCGACGTCGTTGAAACGGACATGGCGCGACCGTCGGGCGTGCCGTACAATCCTTCGGCGCCGAACGGACAGACATGAGAACCCACGCGCACGCTTTCCTCATCATCTTGTTCCTTGCCACCGTCGTGTCGGGCCTCGTGCTCGGCCAAGGCATGACGTACTTCACCGCCTTCGCGGACTCGTTCGACGACGATCCGGTCGGCGCCGTCCCGTTCGACATCGCGAAGCCAGGACAGAAGACGATCAAGAGCTCGCTCGGGACGATCCTCGGCGGGGCGACCGACAAACGTGGCATCATCGAAGTGCGCCCGGCGGCGGGCTCCTCGACGAACCACGTGCTCCGCATCAGCGACGAGAAGATCCTCGACGGCACCGGCCACAGCGAGGCGCACATCATCCCGGACCTGGGCGCCGGGCCCGGCGAAGTCATCGTGCGGTTCGACCTGCGGATCGGACGAATGTCCGGGGATACGTTCGTCTGCTCGATCGTCGACAATCGGACCACCCCCGGAACCGGACGGCTCGTGCTGATCAACGTGCTCTCCGAGGGGATGATGCTCGTCAACGGCTTGACGATCCCGGTCCACCTCACGATCTCCGCGACCTACCACATCACGGTGCGGCTCGACCTGCAGCAGGGCCCGGACACGTTCACCGTGAAGGTGGTGGAGAAGAACGGTCCCCTGAACTACGAGACCGCGCCGCTGCCGACGATGGTCGACACGCTCATCGTCAACGAGGTCGTGTTCAGCCTCACCGACAAGGGACACGGCTGGTTCGACATCGACAACGTCCAGATCCAGCACGTTCTCTAAGCCGCGGCGTACCTGTGAACGATCGTTCCGTACGCTTGTAACCGCTTGCGCTCAAACCTCCGAACGCGTTGATGTGAACGATCATTCCAACCCGATGCCGTCTTTTTGTTTCGACTGTGAAACACATCGCAGCGTGGCCGTGGCGTGGTTGGCCCGAAGGGGTTGCCGGAGGGTCTGAGCGGGCCCGATCCGAACGATCTGAAGCAACATCCTGCCGAATCTGCCTCGAATCCACCCAGATCGGACCGAGTGGCCCGCGGCTTGCGGTGTCCCCCGTCGCTTGGGAGTGAGTGCTTGCTGGCACTCGATGGTCTGGCCGACAGCAGACCAGCATCCGGAGAACTCAGATCTCCGGGAGGAGAGACGAGGAATTCGGCAGTCGGCTTCGAGCAGCGTCGAAGCCGGCGAATCTTGAGGGCGACACCCGATGGGAGAGCCGGGTGTCGCTCTCTTCTTTTTCCCGAGCCGGTCGTCGCGCATGCCGCGCGAATCGATGCTCGCGCCCACCGCTTCGCGGCGTCGCCCGTCGTTCATCCTCTCGCGCGGACCGTACGCGCGAGATAGGCTGCGCCAGCGACTTGCGACGAACGCGAGGATGCCGCTGTCGTACCGCGTGGTTCGCGCCCCGGCTTGAGCAACTCTCAAGAAAAGCCTTGCGCGAGGCCGACAGGTTCATCATCCAGGACTATGGTGGGACCGATGGCGTGGGGCGCCGAATGCGTGGCGCCTACGGGTTCCCCGCAGGAGGCTCGCAGAATGGTCAGCGGACGGGTCGACTACCTCAACCTGATTCGAAACAAGGTCGACCAGCAGGAGTTTCGAGAGCTCCATTGGGAAGGCTCGTTCGAGGACTACCTGAACCTCATCCAGGCGAAGCCGCTCACGATCAGGAATGCCTATCAGCGCCTGTATGACATGATCCTCTCCTACGGCGTGTCCCCGCGACCGGACCTCGGCGAGGACGTCGTCCACTACGAGTTCTTCGACGACCCGATCGACGGCGGCAAGGACGCGGTCTTCGGTCTCGACGAATCGTTGAGCTCGTTGGTCGCCAACGTGAAGTCGGCCGCTTTCGGCTACGGGGTCGAACGCCGCGTCCTCCTGCTGCACGGACCGGTCGGATCGTCGAAGTCGACCATCGCCCGGCTGCTGAAGAAGGGCCTCGAGGCCTACTCGAAGACCCCGGAGGGGGCCCTCTACACGTACGCGTGGCGCTGCAACGACGACAGCGGCTGGGAGGTCAGCCCGATGCACGAGGAGCCGCTGCTCCTCGTTCCGGCGGTCGCCCGCGAGGAGATCCTCATCGACCTGAACCGGCGGCGCGAGGCCGAGTACAAGTTGACGTTGAAGGGCGAGGTCAACCCGTACTGCCGTCATCGATACGCGGAGCTGATGGAGCGTTACGGCGGCGACTGGGTGAAGATCCTCGATCACGTGAAGGTCGTGCGCATGGTTCTCTCCGAGAAGGATCGCGTCGGCATCGGGACGTTCCAGCCGAAGGACGAGAAGAATCAGGACTCGACCGAGCTGACCGGCGACATCAACTACCGGAAGATCGCCGAGTACGGATCCGACTCGGATCCGCGCGCGTTCAACTTCGACGGCGAGTTCTGCGTCGCGAATCGCGGCGTCATCGAGTTCATCGAGGTGCTGAAGCTCGACGTCGCGTTCCTCTACGACCTGCTCGGCGCCTCCCAGGAACACACGATCAAGCCGAAGAAGTTCGCGCAGACGTTCATCGACGAGGTGATCATCGGACACACGAACGAGCCGGAGTACCGGAAGCTCCAGAACAACGAGCTGATGGAGGCGTTCCGCGATCGCACGATCAAGATCGACGTGCCGTACAACGTCAAGCTCGAAGACGAGATCCGGATCTACGAGAAGGACTTCAACAGCGTTTCCGTCAGCAAGCACATCGCGCCGCACACGATCCACGTCGCGGCGATGTGGGCGATCCTCACGCGTCTCGAGGAACCGAAGAACGCCAACCTCACGCTGCTGCAGAAGCTGAAGCTCTACAACGGCAAGACGCTGCCCGGCTTCACCAAGGACAACGTCCGCGAGCTGCACGAGGAGGCGAAGCGCGAGGGGATGGAGGGGATCTCGCCGCGCTACATCCAGGACAAGATCTCGAACGCGCTCGTGCGCGATGGGGAGCCTTGCATCAACCCGTTCATGGTGTTGAACGAGATCGAGGAAGGACTCTCCAACCATTCGCTGATCTCGAGCGACGAGGTGAAGAAGACGTACCGCGACCTGCTCTCCGGCGTGAAGGAGGAGTACGAGGACATCGTGAAGAACGAGGTCCAGCGCGCGATCTCCGCCGACGAGGAGTCGATCGCCCGCCTGTGCGGCAACTACATCGACAACGTCAAGGCGTACACGCAGAAAGAGAAGATCAAGAACAAGTACACCGGCCGCGACGAGGAACCGGACGACCGGCTGATGCGTTCGATCGAGGAGAAGATCGGTGTCACCGAGAGCCGCAAGGACGACTTCCGCCAGGAGATCATGAACTACATCGGCGCACTCGCGCTCGAGGGAAAGACGTTCACCTGGCGCTCGAACGAGCGTCTCCAGAAGGCGCTCGAGCTGAAGCTGTTCGAGGATCAGAAGGACACGATCAAGCTCACGAGCCTCGTCTCCACCGTCGTCGACCGTGACACGCAGGAGAAGATCGACATCGTGAAGTCGCGCATGATCAAGAATCACGGCTACTGCGAGATCTGCGCGACCGACGTGCTGAACTACGTCGCGTCGATCTTCGCCCGCGGCGACACGAAGGACGAAGATTGAACCGTGCCTCGTGACAACCTGAAGTCGCTGCGCAAGATCGACAAGGACCGCAACCGGTTCCACGAGATCGTCCGCGGACGCATCAAGAAGGATCTGAAGAAGTACGTGCGCCAGCACGAGATGCTCGGCCGCAAGGGCAAGAACATCGTCACGATCCCGATGCCGCAGATCGAGCTGCCGCACTTTCGCTACGGGCCGAACCCGAAGGGCGTCGGACAGGGCGACGGCGATCAGGGCGATCCCGTCGACACCGGCGACGGCGCGGGACAAGCCGGTGATCAGCCGGGGCGGCACGTCCTCGAGGTCGAGGTCACGCTCGATGAGCTGGCGCAGATCCTGGGTGACGAGCTCGAGCTGCCGAAGATCCAGCCGCGCGGCGAGAACCGCATCGAGTCGTACACGGGACGCTACACGAGCGTGCGGCGAAGCGGTCCGGAGTCCCTGCGCCACTTCAAGCGCACCTACCGGCAGGCGCTGCGCCGGCAGATCATCGCCGGCACGTACGACCCGGAGAATCCGGTGATCGTCCCGATCCGCGAGGATCGCCGTTACCGATCGCGCAAGGAGGTGCTCGTCCCCGACTTCAACGCCGTCATCATTTACATGATGGACGTCTCCGGCTCGATGGGGAAGGAGCAGAAGGAGGTGGTGCGGACCGAGTCGTTCTGGATCGACACGTGGCTGCGGTCCCAGTACAAGAACCTCGAGGTGCGCTACATCGTGCACGACGCGGCGGCTCGCGAAGTCGATCGCGAGACCTTCTATCACCTGCGCGAGAGCGGCGGCACGAAGATCTCGTCGGCGTACGAACTGTGCGCACGGATGATCGAGGCGCAGTTCCCGCCGTCCGAGTGGAACATCTACCCGTTTCACTTCTCCGACGGCGACAACTGGAGCGGGCGAGACACCGAGCGCTGCGTCAAGCTGTTGAACGAGGTGATGCTCCCGAACGTGAACATCTTCTGCTACGGCCAGGTTCGCTCCGCATACGGAAGCGGTCAGTTCAAGAAGGACCTCGATCGCGCCTTTCCCGACGATCCGCGCATCATCTCGTCCGACATTCCGGACCGAGACGGGATCCTCGACTCGATCCGTGAGTTCCTGGGGACCGGCCGATGAGCACGAACCTAACGCCGGAGCTCGAAGCGGCCCGACGAGAGATCGAGGCGTTCGCCACCGGCTACGGCCTCGACTTCTTCGAGACGATCTTCGAGGTGCTCGACGCGGATCAACTGAACGAGGTCGCCGCCTTCGGCGGATTCCCGACGCGCTATCCCCATTGGCGTTTCGGGATGGAATACAACCAGCTCGAGAAGGGGTACTCCTACGGGCTCTCGAAGATCTACGAGCTCGTCATCAACAACGACCCGTGCTACGCCTACCTGATGCGGTCGAACGCGTTGGTCGACCAGAAGCTCGTGATGGCGCACGTCTACGGGCACTGCGACTTCTTCAAGAACAACCTGTGGTTCTCGAAGACCGACCGCAAGATGATGGACCACATGGCGAACCACGGCACCGTGATTCGCCGGTGGATCGATCGCGTCGGGCTCGAGGAGGTCGAGCGATTCCTGGACGCGTGTCTCTCGCTCGACAACCTGATCGATCCGCACTCGGTGTTCATCCGCCGGGCCGCGAAGCCGGCGTCGCGGGACCGCGCGATCGCGGAGGAGCTGGTCAAGTTCAAGAGCAAGGGATACATGGACTCCTTCGTCAACCCGAAGGAAGCGACCGAGCGCGAGAGGGCTCGGATCCGCCATGAGGCCGAGCAGGACGAGAAGTTCCCGCCGCGGCCCGTGCGGGACGTGCTTCAGTTCCTGCTCGATCACGCCCCGCTGCAGCGGTGGCAGGCCGAGATTCTCGAGATCGTGCGGAACGAGGCGTACTACTTCTCGCCGCAGGCGATGACGAAGATCATGAACGAGGGTTGGGCGTCGTACTGGCACTCGACGATGATGACGCAGAAGATCCTCTTGCCGACCGAGGTGATCGACTACGCCGACCACCACAGCGGCACGCTCGCGACCTCGCCGGGGCGGCTCAACCCGTACAAGATGGGAATCGAGCTGTTCCGCGACATCGAGGATCGCTGGAACCGCGGGAAGTTCGGCAAGGAGTTCGAGGAGTGCGACGACTTCGACAAGAAGCGCCGCTGGAACAAGAGGCTCGGCCAGGGGCGCGAGAAGATCTTCGAGGTGCGGAAGACGCACAACGACGTCACGTTCCTCGACACGTTCCTGAACGACGAGTTCTGCGAGGCCCAGAAGCTGTTCGTCTACGGGATCAACCGGAGGACCGGCGAGTACGAGATCATCGACCGAGACTGGCGGAAAGTGCAGGCGCAGCTCCTCTACAGTCTGACCAACTGGGGCCAGCCCTTCATCTACGTCGTCGACGGCAACTACAAGAACCGCGGCGATCTCTACCTCCACCACCGTTGGAACGGGACCGATCTCCAGTTCGACTTCGCGTCCGAGACCCTGAAGAACCTCAGCTTGATCTGGTCGCGACCGGTGCACCTGGAGTCGCAGCACGAGGGCAAGGGAGTGTTGATGTCGTGTCAGGGCTACGAGGCCGAAGTGACGAGCCAGGAGATGACGCCGTCCGAGGAGGCGATGGCGGTGGGGCAGGGTTCGCACAGTTGACGTACGATCGACCGGGCCGCTGGCGGGACTCGACACGGAGCAACGGATGATCGAGTGGCGCGACGCAGCGAGTCGGGACGAGCCGCCGCTCTCTCCCGGCGGCTCGATGATCCAGCGGGTCGAGGCCCGACATGAGCCGAGCGGGTGCGGCAACGGCTCGGCCTCGTTCCACGAGGCGCGCTCGGCCGTCTTCGACCGGTTGTTCGGAGTGCCGATCGACGTCGACGGAGGAGGCGCCGGCGACGGCCTCGACGTGCGGATCCACTCCCCCGGATTCGCCGATCGCAGCTTCTACACCCTGGTCACGAGCGGCATGAGCGACCATCCGATGCACACGCCGCCGGAGCTCGGGCCCGAAGTGCGCCGTGCCGAGATGGTCCTCTACGTCGACCAACCCGGGCCCAGCACGGTCCGGTTGCTTCGAACTCTCGCGTTGATGCCGCGCCGTTCGGGGATGTGGCTCGGGCACGGCCATACTCTGCCGAACGGAGCCCCCCCGGCCCCGCTCTTCCCGGGCTCCACGCTCGACACGCTGCTGATCCTCGACACGATCGTGATGCCCGAGCGCGAGATCTGGCGTCACGTCACGCTCGACGATGAACCCCTCCGTCTCCTGAACCCGGTGCCGATCACGTCGCGCGAATGCGCGGTCAAGTTGACGATGGGGCTTCCTGCGCTGCTCGAGAGGTTCAACCATCGCGGGCTCTCGTTCGTCCTCGACACCGGGCGCGACGATCTCGCCGTCTGAGGTTCCTTCGGCGATCGCGATTTTCTCGAAGCCGAGAAACGCCGCGGGGAGGAATGACGGGAACGGACCGGAAGCGTCGTCACGGCCAAGGAGCGCGCATGGTTTCCAAGCACCCAGATCGGCGAGGCCGATTCTCCACCCTCACCGCGGCGGTTGCCGCCGGGGTCTTGGGGTTCCCTTCGCTCGGCTTCACCCAGTCGGACCAATGGTCGATCGAGACCGAGCTGCGGATCGGCACCGACTACTTCGCCCCGGTCCACGCCACGCTCCTCCCGAGCGGCGACGTGATGATGATCGGCTTCACGCAGACGATGCTCTCGCCCACGTCGATGGGCGGGACGGCGGCGATCTGTGACCGCACCGGCACGACGACCGCGCTCTTCACGCCGGCGCCCCTCGGAACGCCGGTGCCGTCGAGCGTCGCCTTGTCGAACACGTATCCAGAATCCGTTGCCTATCCCGCGTCGCAGTACTGTTATCCCGACGGTGCATGCGGCGGAACCACTTGCCGCTCGGACACGTACTTCTGCAGTGGTCATACGCTCCTCGACGACGGGAATCTCCTGCTCGTCGGCGGGCTTCGCCAGGACTATGCACTGCCGGGGTACGGCGCAGCCGGCGGCACGGACTACAGCGCGATCTGGGACTGGCAGGCGCCCGCGCTGACCGCGCAATGGTCGATGGTCCCGGGATCGTTCTCCGGCGTGCCGTCCGGCGCCTACACGCAAGGGATCTTCACGGGCCACGAGCGGTACTATCCGACCGCGATGCGGCTCCACACCGGTGAGGTGATGATCATCGGTGGATCGCAGGTCCTCGCCGCGACGGGGTGGAGCGCGGTCCGGAACCTCGTCGCCGACGTCTTCTCTCCGGCGACCTCGACCTACGCTTCGATCGCGACGGAAGCCCCGGTCGAAGCGTTCAACGTCGACTACACGCACACGTTCGTGCTGCCGGCGCCGGTGAGCGGCAACGACGTGATCCTCCTGGGCGACGACGCCGTCCCCGTTCTCCTCGACCTCGACGCGACGATGGACCCGTGGACGGTCCAGACGAAGCAGGTGGGGGAGCAGATGGTCCCCGACGTTCGTCCGCCGGGACCGGGACTTCCGATGGTCCCGGATCCGAACAAGGGTGGCTCGACCGTCATGCTGCCGATTCGATTGACGAGCAGCTCGTTCGGCTACGCGAACGGTTCGATCCTCACCGCCGGCGGGCAGAAGGCGCCGGAGCAGACCCAGGGCTACGGCGACTTCATCGACATCTATGACGTGGTCGACGAGACCTGGACCACCCAGCTCCCGCTGCAGAAACCGCGCCATCACCCGTCCACCGTGCTGCTGCCGGACGGTCAAGTCCTCTTCGTGTGCGGCCACACGCCGGCGTCGACGACTCCGCTGCCGCAGCAGGCGGAGTACCTATCTCTGCGCGGCAACTACGGCACGACGCTCGGCACGATCGATCCGAACCTGGTTCCCCGGGGATACCACACGATCACGGTGCTCCTCCCCGACGGTCGGGTGCTCGTCGGCGGCGGTCGCAACGCGGGGTCCTCGGGATCGTCGGCGCTCGAGCGGGGGAGCGTGCAGTATCTCTCCCCGCCCTACATGTTCCGGCCTCGACCCACGATCACGTCCTGGCCGCGCGACGTCTCCTACGGCGACGATACGTTCCAACTGCGAGGCAAAGGACCGATCTCGGAGGTGGTGCTGGTAGGACTTGGATCGATGACCCACTCGATCGACATGAACCAGCGGCACGTGCAGCTCCGCATCCTGCATCAGGCGATCCACGTTCAGACCGGCCAGTACCTCGCGATCGTGCGCGGCCCGGCCCAGGGGCGGGTCGCACCACCGGGCTACTACATGCTGTTCGTCCTCGCGGGCGACGCGAAGCGAACTCCGTCCGAGGCGAGAATCGTCCGAGTGCAGTGAGCCGAGTCAGCGCTTCCGCAGCGTCCCGCGCTGCGATCCGAGCTTCGCTCGCTAGAGTCGTCTACCCGGCTTCCTGTCCCGGCCGGTGACGGATCGTGACATCGAGAATGGACCGATAGATGACGTCGACGACGGACCGCGACGAGCGGCTCGTGGCGCGAGCGCGTCGGGGCGAGCGCGTCGCGATCGACGATCTGACCGAGCGGTTCGCCGCCATTCCCAGAATCGTGCGGATCTGCAACCACCGGCTCGGACGGCCCATCGCGGAGACCGAGCTCGGCGACGTGACGCAGAGCGCGCTCATCGCCATCTGGAGGAAGATCGACGGCTACCGCGGGCATTCGTCGCTCGAGGCCTGGTTCTATGGCTTCTGCCTGCGGGAAGTGATGAAGGTGCGTCGTCGCCGGGCGCGTCGGCCGAGCGAGTGGCTCGCGGTCGGCGGCTCGACCGACGCGGCGGCTCGGCGAGAGATCGAACCGGAGCCGGTCGAATCCGATCGGATCGAGACCGAGATCGATGCGCTGGGACCGCCCGCGTCCGAGATCGTCCGCTTGAAGCACTTCGAGGAGCGGAGCTTCTCCGAGATCGCGAACTGCCTCGACATGCCGTTGGGATCGGTGAAGACGCAGTACTACCGGGCCGTCGAACGTCTGCGCGTCAGCCTCGCTCCTCTGTGGAGGGCACTCCAAAGATGAGCGAGGTGCACACCGGTGACGACATGGATGAATGCTCGGAGGAGTTCTACCGCCGCGTCGTGCTCGGCGAGATCGACGTCGACTCCGAGGAGGTGGCAGCCCGACGTCGCGGCGATCCCGAGTTCACGCGTGCCTTGGTCGAGTGGCAGAGCACCATCGACGCGCTCGCGTCGGCGCGGCGCGAGCGGAGCGCCGCCCTCCACGAGCTCCAATCGTGTCCGAACGAAGATGCGGATCGGCTCGCCGCGCGTCGCTTTCTCGACCGCCGGCTCTCGTCCCGCGAGCGTCGCCGCCGCGCTGCGATTGCCTGGGCCGCGGCGGCGACCGCGGCGATCCTGCTCGGAGCGTCGCTTCTCGGGGTGTTCGACACGGGTGGACGGACGGGCGGCCGGAGCGGACCGCTCGACGGTCGACCGGGTCGACCGGTCCCCGTCGGCCCCGTCGAGCGCGTCGATCACTTCGTCGTGCCCGCCGCGATCCCGACCGGTGGCCGGCTGGTCATTCGCGTCCTCGACCAGGACGGCGGCGACGTCTGGGAGATTCGACGCGAGGCCGATTCGCTTACCGAGCCTCGGCTCGACCTCGACGAGGAGCGGATCCGGTCGTTGCCGCGTCGGTTCCGCTGGTCGTACGAGATCGTCGACGGCACGGGCGAACCGGTCTCGTCCGGCGCGTACGACGTCGAGATCGTCGGCCCGAATCGAGGATCGTAGGGACCCATGGCGACGAAGCCGGCACGCTTCACGCGACGCGCCGCCCGAACGATCGCGGGTGCGACGCTTGCTCTCCTCCTCGGCGCGACGACGATGGCGGGCGACGAGGCGGCGATCGACCTCGTCGATCGCGTGACGCGGGCCGCGGCCGGCGAGGAGGCGATCGACGCGGACGGCCTCTTGGACGCGTATCGCGTGGTGATGGGCCGGTGGGTCGCCGACGCGCACGCGATGGACGTCGACGTCATGCGATTCGTCGAAGCGGTGCACGCTACGCGCGAGCGGTTGGGCGGCGCCGGGCATCGGTTCGCGGAGCTCGACTGGCGAATCCACTCGTTTCGACTCGCGCAGGTGGGGCGGCTGTCCGAGCTCGAGCGATTCGTGTCGGTGGTCGCCCCCGCCTACGGAAGCACGACCCCGTACGCGGCGCTCCTATGGATCGATCTGGCGGGCATTCAACGGGAGCTCGGCGAGCTCGACGAAGCCGCCGCGAGCATGGATCGTGCCGCGGACGTGCTCGACGCCATCGGCGATTCGGACGACCCGCGCGTCGCGGATCCGCTCGCTCGCGCGCGGTGCCTGCTGGCTGGAAGCCGCGCGTTCGAGATGATCGAGCGCGGGCTCGCGGACCTCGCCCACCCGTTCGTCGAGGAGTGTGTCGACCAGGGGGAGCGCTTGCTGCACGACCGGGACGACCCGTCGCTCTACCTGGATGCCCTCCTCGTCCGCATCGCGCACGCGATGGCCCTCGATCGCTTCGAGGAAGTCGTTCGATGGGTCGACGACGAGGAGGCGCGTGAGGTGATGCAGAGGCCGGCGTCCGCCGCGCAGCGGAGCAAGATCCTCCTTCGAGTCGGGATGAGTCAGGTCTTCCTCGAGCGTTTCGATCCGGACCGCCCCGTAGAGGCTCGGCGTACGCTCGAGTCCATCGAGGCAGAGATCGACGCCGGCGGTGATCTCGTCGAGCGGCGGCTGCTTCGCGTCTGGACGGCGATCGCGGCGATGCACGAGGGTCGACTGGATGAGGCTCGCGCGGCGATCGCCGCCGCCGCGGCGCTCGTCGACCCGGAACAGGTCGACTTCGATCCGCATTTCGCGACGGTCCAGGCGCTTCGCGCTCGACTGGCTCGCCAGACCGGGGCCGGCATGGCGGAGCTTCGGTCCGAGCTCGAGAGGATCGACGACGTGCTCGATCGAACGATCGAGAGCTGGCGGGCGCGGGCGGTCACCGCCACCGGGCAAGGGTTCCTCCTCTTCGACGAGGTGAACGACGTAGTGGCCGAGACGGTCGCGTTGCTCGTGGCGGTCCACGGCCGCGAACGGGGCGCCGAGGAAGCGTGGAACCGGCTGCTGCGCGTTCAATCCGTCGGATCGCTGGCTCGATCGCTGGGCGGCGGCGCGCCGACCCTCGACGAGGTCCGGGCGCGGTTCTGTGGCGCTCGGCGGGGCTGTCTCCTCGTCGTGCCGGGGTGGAACGGCAGCTACGCGTTGCTCCTCGACGCGATGCACGCGGGCTGCTTCGACCTGCCGCCCTCGTTCGAGCTCGCGCGCGCGCGTCGCGACGTCGTGGCGGCGGCGAGCGGCGTCGTGCGCGGCGACGCGGGGAGGAACGAGGCGAGTCTCGCGCCGATTCTCGTGCGCGCGAGCGCCGCGTTCCTTCCCGGCGCGGTCGCATCCGGGATCGACGCTTGGGACGGGATCACGGTCGTAGCGACGGACGGCACCGGCTACCTCCCGTTCGAGCTGCTGCCGTTCCGAGACGGCGTCACGCTCGGCGAGCGCTTCGCGATCGACTACCTGCCCTCGATGCCGGTCGGTCTGGTGCTCCTGGATCGCGCGGGCGCTCGCTCGGTCGTTCGTGCCGCGGACGCGATGGGGGTGGTCATGGTCGGGCTCGACGACGACGGAAGCGACGGGCTCGCGTTCGGGGCGGAGGAACGGCGGCTCTTGCTCGACGCGTGGTCGGTTCGAGATCCGCTCGTGGTGCGGGCCCGCGACACCGGAGTGGCGGCGCTCGAGGACGTGACGGTGGCAGGCGCCGATTGGCTTCAGATCATCGCCCACGGCGCCCGAGACGAGCGGAGCGTTCGCCCTTTCGGTTTACGCCTCGGTCGCGATCGGCTGACGCCGGAGCGAGCCGAGCGCGTCGCGATGCCGCCCGTCGTGGTGGTCACCGCGTGCGAGACGTGGCGCGGCCCCATGAGACGCGGCGATGATGGTCGGGATCACCTGGCCGGAGCGCTTTTCTTGGCCGGCGCCGATCTGCTGGTGATGAGCCACGCGCCGGTGGATCACCACGACGCCTTGCGCGCGACGAACGTGTTCCACCGCGCGGTGGCGGAGGGGCATTCGCCGGCGGAGGCGATGCGTCGCGCCCGAGAGCTCGCGCGCCGTCGGAGCGGCGGACGAATCCCGGTGAACGCGTCGCTGATCCACGTCCTGGGGCTCGGGCACGAACCGATCTTCGCGTCGTCGCCCCTGGCGGCGGGCGACGACGCGGCGCCGCGAAGATGGTGGATCGGCGCGCTTGCCGCGGCGGCCGTGGTCGGCGTCGGCTGGCGAGTCTCGCGAAGACGGCGGAATCAATCGCTCGTTTGAGACGATCGTCCTGCTACGGAGGATCGTTCGCGCAGCCCCCACGCCCGCCGTTCAGGAGTCCGCAGCCGTTGCCGGGGTCGCCGCCGACGCATCCGTTCGGGAGACGGCCCGCCACGAGGGAGTAGAGCGTGGGGTCCGGAACGTACAGCAGGACGCTCGACGGGGCCTGCCCGACGATCACTGTTCCGTCGAGCGCGACCGGCGTCACCTCGTAGATTCGAATCGGGCCGAGCGACGCGGCCGGCGTGGTCAATGTGACGGCGTACGGCGGGTTCGGCGCGATCGGGACGTAGGAGATCGTGCTGCCATCGGGGACCCATTTCGCCTCCGTCGCGCCGCCCTGCGTCAACTGCCGGAGCTGGAAGTGGGTGGCGGCCGCGAACGCGGTCGTATCGACGGGCGGCGTGAAGACGATCAGTGCGATCTCCTCGCCGCCGTTGATCGACACGCTTTCCTGTTCGCTCCACGTGAGCCGCCTCGACTCCTCGTCGATCGTCTGGTTCAGCACGAAGCGCAGGTCGAACGATCCACTGTCCTCGAGGCCGAGCAAGAGATCGATGTCGCCGTCGCCGTCGGCGTCTCCTGTCGCCGAAGCGCGGAGAATGGACCCCTCGTTCGGGAGAAAGCAAGGCGTCCCGATCGAGATCGTGCCCCCCGGCGCCGCGGCGGAGAAGAGGGACGAGAACGACTCGACGGACGAGCCGGTCCCGCTTCGAACGAAGACTCGGGCTTCACCGGCGCCGCCCGAACGACGCAAGCGGACGAGGTCGGAGCGGTGATCTCCGTCGTAGTCGAAGGAGTGTATGCCGCCGGGCGACCCGATGAAGTCACGGCTCGCGACGCCGTGCGAGTTCGCGACGTAGACGACCGAACCCGACGCGGCTGGAACTTCCCACGCGATCAGGTCGCGTTCCTCCGGCGAGCTCGCGCGGGACACCGCGAGGGTTCCTCCTTCGCCGCGAACGATCGGCTCGGCGAGCGGCTGGCCGTTCAGCGCGAGCAACTCGAGACGATCGCCGACCGCCACGACCAGCTCGTCCCCAGCGACCCCGTCCCAGTCGATGGATTCCACGTCGGCGACGGGCGCGCCCGTCTCGATCGTGCCGAGCGACGCCAGTTCCGCGTCGAGCAGCTCGAGGTCGTGCTCGCCGATCCCGATCACGAGCGGTGCTCCGTCGTACGTGAGGACGATCAGCCGGCGTCCCGCGAACGAGGGTCGCTGGATGTCGACGATCGAGAACGACGGAACGGCCGTCGGGAGCACGTGCAGCACCCCCAGGCCGCTACCCGTCGTCAGCAGGAGAACGTCCCGGCCGCCCTCCCCGGCTCCATCGAGGGTCGCCACGTCGACGACGCCGTCGGTTCCGACCGGCATCGGGACGTCGAGCGCGCCGGCGCTTTCGTGGTAATGGAGGCCGCCGCCCGCGAGAACGAACAGATCGAGGCCGAGGTCGTGGCTGAAGGCGCCGACGTCGACGGCATGGATGGCGGGGCCGTTCCAGAGCGGGTACGACTCCCAGACGTCGATCGGGTTCGGGACGAGCAGAGCGGTGAGGACGGAGAGCGATGCGAGCATGTTCGTTCCCTGGAGCCATGGAGCCATGGATCGATGCGGGGCCGTCAGCCGGGAACGCCCCGGCTCAGCAAGTCCGCCGTGAGCCGCATCACCACCAGCACGACCGCGACGACGCCGGGTAGGGTCACGAGCAGGATCGCGAACTTCCGTCGATCGTCTCGAGTGGTACGGCTGACGAGACGATACGCGAGTCCGAACGTCAGGCCGGCGACGGAGAGTCCGATGGTTCCCGCCAGCACCGACCCGAGCGAATCGCGCGGTGCGTCGCGCATCGTCCAGTAGCCGGCCGCCGCCGCGACCGTCTCGATCGGGAGCGCGACCATGCCGCAGAGGATTCCGTGCGCCGCGACGAACGGCGCGACCGCGCCGCGCCAGGCCGTGCGCTCGACGAGCCCTTTGGCGAGCACCGCGCCCAGATAGATCGAAACGGACCAGTACGGGATCACGATCCACGGAACGTCGGCGAAGTCGAGCCACCCGCCGGAGAACCGAACGGTTCGCGATCCGTCGCGCAGGATCGAGTGTGCGCAGAGCCCGATCGCGCCGGTCAAGAGCAGCCAGATCGCGGCGAACCACCGACCGTGGGTGGCGATCGCATGGGCGAGCAGGACGAGTGCACCCACGGACAGGCCGAGATCGAATGCTCCGGTGGGCGCGAGCTCGGGGGCGCCGGGGCTGTTCACGGCCGGCCGCTCCGGCGACGGCCGCTCGCATGGTAGGCGACCGCGAGGACGACGAGCGGAACCGCGGTCAGCGCGAGCGAAGGGCGGCGCAGATCCACGCCGGCCACGCACGCGACCGTGCCGGCGATCGAGAGCAGGGCGGCGACGGGGAGCATGGGGACGATTCGGCCCATGCGCGAGAAGATAGCGCGTGCCGCCGGGAGACTGGTAATCTCGCCCGGATGTTCTCCGTCGACCTTGTTCTCTTCGACATGGACGGCGTCCTGGCGGACACCGAGCCGCTTCACCTCGCCGCGACGAACCGCGTGCTCGAAGCGGAGGGCGTGCACATCGCGGAAGATGAGTGTCGTGCCTTCCTCGGGAACACCGATGAGGCCTATTTTCGCGCGCTGAAGCGGCGGTACGCGCTCGCGTCGCCCGTCGAGCATTACGTCGATCGCAAGGCTTGCGAAGTCCTGTCCTGCGTCCGCGAGCTGGTTCCGAACCCCGGCGTGTGCGAGCTCCTCTTGCGGCTCCGCATGAACGGCGTGAAGACGTGCGTCGCGTCCTCGTCCGCCCCCATGCTGATCGACGCGGTGGTGGACGCGCTCGGGTTGCGACGCTCGTTCGACGGGCTCTTCTCGGCGTCGATGGTTCCACGCGGGAAGCCAAGTCCCGACCTGTTCTATCACGCGTCTCGCCAGCTCGGGGTCGGGCCGGCGGCCTGCCTCGTCATCGAAGACGCGCCGGCCGGCATCGAGGCGGCGCGGCGGGCTGGAATGCGTGTCGTCGCGGTGCGGACCGACATGACCGAGGGGCTCGATCTCTCACCCGCGAACCACGTGATCGATAGCCTGCTCGACTTCGAGGATCGGTTCCTTCATGACGCCTGAGATTCGACTGAAGGGGCCGGGGCGCAAGATCGTTCGGCTCCGCCATCCCTGGGTCTACCGTCACCACCTCGCGTCCGGCGGGGCCGAGGCGGGCGACGTCGTTCGCGTCGTGGACCAGGAAGGGCGTCAGGTAGGGTTCGCGGCGTGGTCGGGTGACTCTCGGATCGCGCTGCGCTTCCTCAAGTTCGGCGAGTACGTGAACCCGCCGACCGAGGACGATCTCCACGACGCTTTCCGGCGCGCGGTCGAAAGACGCCGGCCGTTGGCCGCGGTCACCGACGCCGTGCGCCTGGTCTCCTCGGAGGCTGACGACCTCCCCGGCGTGATCGTGGATCGATTCAACGACGTCGTGGTGATTCAGGCCCTCACGCCGTTCGCGGAGCGGCTCACCAGCGCGCTCGTCGCGTGGATCCGGGACGCGATCGATCCGCGCGCGATCATCGCTCGGAACGACGGCAAGGTGCGGGCGCTCGAGGGCCTTCCGCTCCGGGTCGAGAGCCTCTTTGGCGACCCTGACGTGACGACCGTGATTCGGGAGGGCGAACTCCGTTTCGGCGTCGATCCCGCGGCGGGTCAGAAGACCGGGTTCTTTCTCGATCAGCGCGCGAACCGCATTCGACTGGGCGAGCTCGTTCCGGAGGGCGCGAGGGTCCTCGACGTGTTCACGTACGTCGGCGGCTTCGCCCTGCACGCCGCTCGGCGGGCGGGAAGCGTGCTCGCCATCGACGATTCGGATTCAGCGGTCGCCGCCGCGCGTGCGAACGCGGAGTTGAACCAGCTCGCCAACGTCGAGTTCGCTCGTGCAAACGCGTTCCTCCGCCTTCGCGAGCTCGTGAAGGAGGGTGAACGGTTCGACGTCGTGGTCCTGGATCCTCCGGCCTTTGCCAAGCGGCGGACCGAAGTCGCGGCGGCGGCGCGGGGGTATCGCGAGGTGAACTCGCGAGCGCTTCGTCTCGTGCGCGAAGGCGGACTCTTCGTGACCGCGTCGTGCTCGTACCACTTCGATGAGAACCAGTTCGAGGAAACCCTGCGGCGCGCCGCCGCGGACGCGTCCCGCGAGGTCACGCTCCTCGAACGTCGCGGCCAGGACGTCGATCATCCCGTGCGACTCTCGGTGCCCGAGTCCCGCTACCTGAAGTGCTACTTCATGCGAGTCGAATGACCGACGGCAGGAAGGCGCCATCCTCGAGAGGATGGCGCCTTCCTGCGGAACATTCGGGTCGAAGGTCTACTTGCGCTTCGCGGCCTTCTTTTTGGTGGCCTTCTTCTTGGTGGCCTTCTTCTTCGCAGCCTTCTTGGTCGCCTTCTTCGCGGCCTTCTTCTTGGCCTTCTTCTTTGCGGCCATACTCGAACTCCTTGTACAAGGGAAAAGGGATCACCTTTCACCTGACCCTTCGGTGCCAGACGGAATGGTCTTGAGCGCTTTTTGTCGATTTTCTCGAAAGATAGGTGGGCATCCTTACCGAGCTTGACGGCTTCGCGTGGCCCCGATAGAACGTCCCGCTTGGAGTTCGGGCCGAAAAAACTCGGGCTTCCGAAGAGGCGCGCACCCGTAGCTCAACTGGATAGAGCGCCGGCCTACGAAGCCGGAGGTTGAAGGTTCGAGTCCTTCCGGGTGTACCAATCTTCGCGGCGAGAACGCAGTGAGCGCGGTGAGTCAAGATGAGCGAGCGCGGGCTCCGCCGAAAGATCGAAGGCAGCATCGAGGAAGATGAGTGGTACATGAGCGCTGCGCTCCGGCTGGCGGAGGAGGCGCTCGAGTCCGGCGAGGTCCCGGTCGGGGCCGTGATCGTATCGTCCGGGTCGATCGTCGCGCGGTCTCGAAACCAGGTTCGCTTGCTGAGGGACCCGACGGCCCATGCCGAGATCATCGCGATCACGCAAGCCGCCGCGGCTCTCGAGAACGAACGCCTGGTGTCGACCACCCTCTACGTGAGTCTCGAGCCATGCGCGATGTGCGCCGGTGCGATCCAGCAGGCGCGGATCGACCGTGTCGTGTACGGCGCGGCGGACGACAAGGCCGGAGCGTGCGGTTCGGTGCTCGATCTCCTCGGTGAACCGCGACTGCCTCATCGACCCGCCGTGACGGCGGGGGTGAAGGCGAGTGAATCGAGTCGTCTGTTGCGCGCGTTCTTCGCGCAAAGACGCGGCTCGGACGAACGATGAACGACCGGAGAGGTGCCAGAGCGGTCGAATGGGTCGGTCTCGAAAACCGATGACTCGCTTTGCGGGTCCGAGGGTTCAAATCCCTCCCTCTCCGCCATTCCACGACATGACGCGAGGTTCGGCACCGCGCCGGTCCTCGCCGGTGAGACCAAGGAGAGGTGTCAGAGCGGTCGAATGAGTACGCTTGGAAAGCGTATGGGTGGGCATTCCCCGCCCCGGGGGTTCAAATCCCCCCCTCTCCGCCATTCCCGTCGTCGAAGACGATGATCTGCCGTTCGAAGGACGCGGGCGGACGCGGCTCGACGAGACCAAGAAAAGAGACGTTCGTCGCGGGCCGGTGTCGAAGGGTGAGTCCTGGGCAACGAGGGACTGTGAACCTGGTCAGGCCTTGACGGGAGCAGCCATAAGCAGCCCCCCTCGGGTGCAACAGGGTCGCTCACCTGGAATCGGTCCGCGGCGGACCCTTACTTCCGCGCCTCGCGCGCGATCGAACCGAAGACACTCCTCGCGAGGGGCCGGGTCGGACGCGGACCGTTTCGGTATTCTCCTTGCCATGAGCTATCTCGTCCTCGCCCGAAAGTACCGCCCGCGCACCTTCGAAGAAGTCGCCGGACAGCCGGCTGCGGCGCAGACCCTGAAGAACGCGCTCGAGCTCGGCCGTATCGCGCACGCGTACCTCTTCGCCGGGCCGCGCGGAGTCGGCAAGACGTCCATGGCACGGATCCTCGCGCGTTCGCTGTGCTGCGAGCGCGGACCGACCGTGACGCCGTGCGGAACCTGCGACCGATGCACCTCGATCTTGCGCGGCGCCGACCTCGACGTCGTCGAGATCGACGCCGCGTCGAACCGCGGCATCGACGACATCCGTTCGTTGCGCGACAAGGCGCGCGCCGCGCCGATGCGGGGGAAGACGAAGTTCTACATCATCGACGAGGTCCACCAGCTCACCTCCGAGGCGTTCAACGCGCTGCTCAAGATCCTCGAGGAGCCGCCGGCCCACGTCCTGTTCGTGCTCGCGACGACCGAGGCCGAAAAGATCCCGGACACGATCCGCTCGCGCTGCCAGTTCTTCGAGTTCCGTCGGGTTCCCGAGCGCGAGATCGCGGAGCGGCTCGATCAGGTCTGTGCGGCCGAGAACGTGAAGGCCGAGAAGTCGGCTCTCGAGGCGATTGCTCGAGCCGCTCGCGGTGGCATGCGCGACGCGCAGTCGCTGCTCGACCAGGTCATCACTCATGACGGGGGTACGGTGACGCTCGCTGGCGTGATGGCGGTCACTGGGAGCCTGTCGTCGGACATCGTGCTTGGACTTCTCGACGCCGTGGTACGCGGGGATCACTCGTTCCTGCTCGGCGAGGTCGAACGCCTCGACCGGGGCGGGATCGCGGCGGAAGGGATCATCGACGCCCTGCTCGCGGAGGTTCGCGAGATCATGATCCTCTGCGCGGCCGGCTCGAAGTCGGACCTCGTCGCCGACGACGACCGCGGCATGCGGCTCCGCGAGCTCGCCGCGGTGATCGATCTCGATCGAGCGCTGGTGTTGGTGAACGTGCTCCTCGCGGCTCGCCGCCGGGTCGGCGACCACGATGAACCGCGGTTGCCGCTCGAAGCGGCGTTGCTTCGCATGGCGCGGGTCACGGACACGATGCCGATCGGGGAGGCGGTCGCGGCGATCCGAGACGGCATCGCGATCCAACCGCATTCGCCGGTCGTGTCCGGCTCGCCGCGGGGAGGAAGCGGGTCCGCGCGCCGCGCGCCTCCGTCCGAACGATCGGCCGATCCCGCGGTGTCGCCTCCGGCCGCGCCTCGCGTGTCGCCGGATCCCACACCGAGTCCGGGACCGACCTCCCGATCGGCCGACGCCTCGACCTCGCCGATCTCCCCGCTCGAGCGTTTCGAACGCATCGTCGCGGCGGTGGCCGCTCGGCACGGGGCGGTCGCGACCATCTTGAAGACTCATGACGTCGTCGGGGGCGACGACGCGCGCATCGAGATCCGTCCGCGGCCGGGAGTTCGCGTTCCGCCTGGCTACAACATCGATGGGCCCAAGATGCGTCAGATCGTGGCGGACGCGGCGGTGCGACTCTTCGGCCACGCGGTCGTCCTGACGGCCGCGGCGCCCGCGCCTCCCGCCGGCCCCGCGGCGCCGGGGGCGGCCGATCCGCCGCCGCGCGCCAGCGGCAAGATCGACCGCGTCCGCAAGATGTTCGACGGTGAAGTCGTGTAGCCGCCCGCGCGAGGGCAGAAAGGTCGAGAATGGCTGGACTTGGAGATTTCGCGGGCCTGCTCAAGCAAGCCCAGAAGATGCAGCAGGAGATGGGACGCGTCCAGGAAGGGCTGAAGGACCGCGTCGTCGAGGGAACAGCAGGCGGCGGCATGGTGACCGTTCACGTCAACGGCAACATGGAGGTGCTCGCGATCAAGATCAACCCGGAGGTGATCCAGGCCGCCGAGAAGGAGATGCTCGAGGATCTCGTCCTCGTCGCCGTGAAGCAGGGAATCGAGAAGGCCCGCGAACTTGGCAAGCATGAACTCGGGAAACTGACCGGCGGCTTGTCGCTCCCCGGGATGTTCTGAACCGCCGCAGTTTTTGCGAACGCAGCTTCCCTGCAACCATCGTTCCATGCCGCTATAATCCGCTTGGGTACTCGAGTTGCTATGCTTGCTCTCCCCTCGATTCACCAGCGGCCATGGCCTATCCCCAACCGATCCAAAGGCTGATTCAGGAGTTCTGTCGATTCCCGGGAATCGGGCCTCGTACGGCGGAGCGACTCGCGTTCCACGTCCTCCGGTCCCCGCCGGAGGACGCGCTGAACCTCGCGCTCGCGATCCGGGACGTACGGAAGAACGTAAGATCCTGCGCTGTCTGCTGCAACGTGAGCATCGACGATCCGTGCCTGGTCTGCGCCGACTCCGGCCGCGATCGCACGCTGGTCCTCGTGGTGGAACAGCCGAAGGACCTCGAGGCGTTCGAGGCGTCCGGGTACCGGGGGCTCTACCACGTGCTCGGCGGCGCCGTGAATCCGCTCGAGGGGATCGAGCCCGAGCACCTGACGACCGAGCGCTTGAAGCGGCGCGTCGAGCGAGATGGCGTCAAGGAGGTCATTCTCGGGGTCGACCCGGACTTCGAGGGCGACGGGACCGCCCTGTTCGTGGCGAAGGCGTTGAAGGGGCGGGACGTCCGCGTGACCCGCATCGCCCGCGGGGTTCCTTCGGGCTCCTCCATCGAGTACTCGAACGGCGCGGTGCTCGCCGACGCGGTCTCCGGACGGCGTGACGTCGGAGGCGCCGGATGAGGCTCGACCTCTCGCTCTCTCAACGTCCCGAGATGCAGTTGCGGCTGTCTCCGCAGCTCATCCAGCGGATCGAGATCCTCCAGCTTCCGTCACAGGAACTGATGGAGCTGATCCAACAGGAGTGCGCCGAGAACGAGACGATCGAGATCGAACCGCCGCGGGCGGAGACCGCGGATCAGAGACTTGACAAGAACGGCGCCACGAACGGCGAGGCCGACGTCGCCGAGGAGATGTCGGCCGACCTCGAGCGGTTCACGAGCTACAACGAGTACATGCGGCCTCGCGCGCGCCACGACGGCGAGCGCGACCCGAAGATGGAGGCGATGCAGAATGCGGAGTCGGCTCCCGCCACGCTGCAAGATCACCTCGCCGCTCAGGTCCAATTCGCGACCCTGCCCGAGAAGGTCCGTGCATTCGTCGACGTCCTGATCGAACACCTCGATGAGAACGGGTTCCTCCCCGAGCCGCTCGAGGAGATCCTGATTCCATATGACGAGGAGTTCTCCCTCCCGGACGCCGAGCGCGCGCTCGACTTCCTGAAGACGCTCGATCCGATCGGAGTCGGCGCGCGTGACATGAGCGAGTGCTTCTTCATGCAGCTCGACCCGGCTCACCATCGGTATTCGATTCACGCCGCGCTGGTGCGGGATCATCTCGACGATTGGCGGGACAATCGCCTACCACGCATCGCAAAGTCGATCGGCGTCGACATCGATACGGTGAAGCTGGCGATGGACGACTTGCGCCAGATCCTCCAGCCGCCGCCGGGGCGCCAGTTCCGGAGCGAGATGGTCGTACCGGTGCGTCCCGACGTGGTGGTCGAGAAGATCGAGGGGCGTTGGGAGGTCCGGCTCGAGGACGACTTCTATCCGTCGATGTCGGTCAATCCGCTCCACGTCGAGCTGTACCGCGATCGGTCGGTCGCGTCGCGCGTGCGCAAGGACCTGAAAGGCAAGATCGAGCGCGCGCGGTTCTTGATCGAGGCGATCGAACAGCGCAAGAACACGCTGCACCGCGTGGCCATCGAGATCGTCGAGCATCAGACCGAGTTCCTCGAGAACGGCCGGCTCCTCCCGCTGAAGATGCGCGATGTCGCCGACCGGCTCGGCCTGCACGTCTCGACGGTCAGCCGCGCGATCTCGGACAAGTGGATGCAGACGCCGCGTGGAATCTACCCGATGAAGCACTTCTTCACCGGGGCGGCACCGGGGGTCGAGACGACCGGCCTCGAGTCACGTGACTCGGTGCGCAACAAGGTCGAGGAGATCATCGCGGCTGAAGACAAGAAGAAACCCCTCTCGGACGAAGACGTCGTCGAGAAGTTGAAGGGTCTGGGCGTCGACATCGCTCGGCGCACGGTGACGAAGTATCGCAAGATGCTCGCGATCCCGTCGTCGCGACAGCGACGGGAGTACTGATTCCCGTTGGAAGATCCGATCACGACGCGGCGCACCATTCGCCTCGAGATCGCCTACGACGGCACGGAGTTCATGGGCTGGCAGCGTCAACCGGACCAGCGCACCGTTCAGGGCGTCGTGGAAACCGCGGTCGCATCGATCACGGGAACCGCCGCGGCCGTCCATGGTTCGGGCCGTACCGATGCGGGCGTGCACGCTCTCGGTCAGGTGGCTCACTTCCAGTCGGAATCGAGACTCTCGACGGGCGACCTCGCGCGCGCCTTGAACGCGCGACTTCCTCGGGACGTCGTGGTCCGGGGCGTCGCGGACGTGCGCCCGGACTTCCACGCACGCTATTCCGCGCGGAGGAAGACCTACATCTATCAGGTGTACGTGGCGGCGCACCGCGATCCGTTTCTCGATCGGTACGCGTTGCAAGTCCGGTCCGCTCCCGACGTCACCGCGATGCGCGAGGCGGCGGCCCGGCTGGAGGGGCGTCACGACTTCCGTCCGTTTGCGACGGGCGCGGCCGCGATCGAGGACACGGTGCGCGACCTGACGCGGGTTCGTGTCGTGCGAGGATCGCGGGGCTTCCGGATCTACGCCACCGCGAACGGGTTCCTGCGCCACATGGTCCGTGCTCTGGCCGGCCTCCTGCTCTGCGTCGGAGACGGCCGCTCGGCGCCGACCGCGGTCGACGCCCTGCTCGAGAGTCGATGCCGCTCGGGCGAGCCCGCGGCGGCGCCTCCGCACGCCTTGGTTTTGTGGCGGGTCGATTATTGACTCGCCCGAGCGGTTCCGATCAGATTCGAATTTGCCCTACGGGGAGCATGTGACGCGGTGCGGGTTTCTTTTCCGATTCCCGAAAAGACGATCACCGGTGCATGTCGGGCGACCAGGCCATCGAGTTCCTCGCGTACGCGAGAAGCTCAGCGAGCCAAATTCAAGGGCTGGAGTACCAGGTGGACATACAGATCGTCGGGCGGCACATCGAACTCTCCGCGGGTCTCGAGAGCTACGCGCGAGAGAAGGCCGAGAAGGTCGCGAAGTTCCTGAAGCAGAACGTGCGGGTCGAGGTCTTGATCGAGAAGGTCCATGACCAGCATGAAGTCGAGATGATCGTGTCCGGATACCGCGGGCCGGTCATCGTCAGCCACGTGCACAAGGAGGATCCGCGGGCGGCCATCGATCTCGCGATCGACAAGGTCGAGCACCAGCTTCGCCGGATGAAAGGCCGTCGAACGTCGCACAAGGGCGAGAGCATCACCAGCGAGGCGATCTCGACGGGAAACGAGAGCGAGGACTCCGACGTCAGCTACGACGACATCATCGACGAGGAGCTGAGCAAGTGAGTACCGGCGGAACGTTCTGGAAGCTCTTTCGGGCTGAAGCGTGCGCAGTCGATCTTTCCGTCGCGACGAAGAATGAACTGCTGGCCGAGCTCGTGGGGTTGCTCGTCGCCTCGGACCAGATCTCCGAGGACGCGCGCGACGGACTCCTCCACGCGCTGATCGAGCGGGAGAAGATCGGAAGCACCGGAATCGGGGGCGGCGTCGCGATCCCGCACGTCAAGAGCGACCGCGTCGCGGACACGGTCACCGCGGTGGGAGTGTCCAAGACGGCGATCGACTACTCCGCCGTCGATGGAGAGCCGTGCAACCTCTTCATTCTCTTGGTCTCGCCGAAGGAGAAGGCCGAGACGCATCTCCAGATCCTGCGCTGGCTCTCGAGGCTGGTCCGCGACGCGGACTTCACTCGTTTCATGCGCGGATCCAAGGCTCCGCAGGACGCCATCAATCTGTTCAAGGAGATGGGCGGGTCCTAGCCGCCCTCGCCACCTCCGTGGCAGTCTGCACCGGTTCCGTCATCATTCCAAACTCGCAGGGGCTGCACGCTCGCCCGATCGCGATGATCGCCGAGGCCGCGAACAAGCACGTGGCTCGCCTCACCGTTTCCGTCGACGGCCGCGAGGTCGACGGTCGGTCGATCCTCGAACTGATGACCCTCTGTGCCGCCAAGGGGGACGTGCTCGAGCTGGCCGCAGACGGGGAGGATGCGCGCGCGGTGATCGAAGCGGTCGTCGCGCTCGTCGAGAGCGGATTCGGGGAGAAGTAGGGGTCTACGCGGATCTTCGGGGTTGATGCGGTACGCGCCCTCAGTTTTGCCCGTTGGCTGGACGAAGTAGGACGACGGACAGTGGGTGAAACTGATCTGAGACCGCGGGGAGTCGGGTTCGGATCGCGGTCCGGGCAGGGAAGGGTCGGAATGAAGCGAATCTTGTTCGTCGACGACGACGAGAACGTCCTGAGCGGGCTCCGGCGTCTCCTTCACCGCCAGCGACGAGAGTGGGAACTTCACTTCGTGGACAGCGCGCAGGCCGCCCTCGACCTGTTGAGCAAGCAACGCTTCGACGTCGTCGTGACGGACATGCGCATGCCCAACATGGACGGGGCGACACTCCTGGGTCAGGTGCGGGAGCGACACCCCGAGGTCATTCGGCTCGTTCTGTCCGGCCACACGGACGAGCGAGACACTCTGCGCGCCGTGGCCGTCGCCCATCAGTTCCTGTCGAAGCCGTGTGAACCCGACAAGCTGCACGAGGTCGTCAACCGCGCATGCGCGCTGCAGGGCGTCTTGACGCGGGAGAGCTTGCGCAGCGCCATCGGACGGGTCGACGCGTTGCCTGCCGTGCCGCGAGTCTTCCAGGAACTCACCGAGGTGCTTCGCGACCCGAGCGTGGGGATCGACCGCATCGCGGAGATCATCGTTCGCGACGCCGCGATGTGCGCCAAGCTGCTCCAGATCGTGAACTCGAGCTTCTTCTCGCTGGCTCGCCGGATCACGGACATCAAACAGGCCGTTGCGCTGCTGGGCGCCAACCTCATTCGCGACCTGGCGGTCTCGCTCGAGGTGTTTCGGGGGTTCGCGCGCGACGCCTGCATCGAGGACTACTCGATCGATGACGCGCAAACGCACGCCAATCACGTGGCCCGGCTCGCTCGCCAGATCGCACCGAGTCCCTCGGTGGCCCAGGATGCGTTCATGGCGGGGCTGCTGCACGAAGTCGGGCGGCTCGTGCTCGCGTCGCGCCTCGCGGAGACCTTCCGTGCGATGCTCCGCCGGGCGCGGGACGAGCAGCGACCGCTCGTCGACATCGAGAGGGAAGAAATGGGCGTCACCTACGCAGAGATCGGCGCGTACCTGCTCGGCATGTGGGGAATGCCCTACGCGATCGTCGAGGCGGTCGCGAGCCACTGCGAGCCGTCGCGAGTCGCTCCGAGCTCGTTCGACGTGCTCGGGGTGGTCCACGTCGCGGATTCCCTCATCCACGAAGCGACGGCCCACGACGATGGAACTCTCGCGGTGGAGGCCATTCCGGTCGACGAAGCGTTCGCGGAATCCGTCGGCGTCGCCGCCCAACTGCCCCGCTGGCGCGACCTCGCCGCGCGTCAGGTCAGCCTCGCCCAACCGGCGTAGACGGCGCTGACGCGGCGCTCGGGGCGAGGATCCGGCGCCGGGCGACTCAAGGTGACCGTGCGGCGAGGACGATCGAATGAGCATGGGTGACGTGACACGCAAAGTGCTCCTCGTGGACGATGACGAGCGGTTGCTCGCGTCGTTGACGCGGACGCACCGGAAGGAATACGACCTGACGACCGCGGTCGGCGGCCCGGCCGGGCTGTCCGCGTTGGAAACCAGCGGCCCGTTCGCGGTGGTAGTGTCGGACTTCCAGATGCCCGTCATGGATGGGATCACGTTCCTACGACACGCGCGGCAAATGGCACCCGATACCGTCCGCATCCTTCTGACGGGGAACCCGGGGCTGCAGCTTGCGGTCGACGCGGTCAACGAAGGCAGCGTGTTTCGCTTTCTGACGAAGCCATGTGCTCCGGAGACGTTCCAGGCCGGGGTCGGCGCGGCAATCGAGCAGTTTCGGTTGAAGCACATGGAGCGGATCCTCCTGGAGCAAACGTTGCGCGGAAGCGTGGACGTGCTCGTCGAGATCCTCGGGCTGGTGAATCCGACCGCGTTCGGTCGGGCCCGACGCGTGCGGGATTACGTCGCGCACGTCGTCCACAAGCTGAAGCTGGATGACGCCTGGCAGTTCGAGACCGCGGCGCTCCTGTCGCAGATCGGCTGCGTGGCCCTGCCCGGCGAGGTGTTGGAGAAGGCCGCGGCCGGGGAAGCGCTCGACGCGGAGGAGACGGCGATGATCGGGCGCCACCCACGGATCGCCCGAAACCTTCTCCGCAACATCCCGCGCCTGGAGGGAATCGCTCGGATCGTCGAGCACCAGTCCCTGCCCGGCCGTGATGGGCTGCGGTTCGGGTCGGACCTGCCGCTCGGAAGCAGGATCCTCGCGGTTGCGAGCGAGTACGACTCGTGCGTCTCGAAGGGGACGAGTCGCGCCGACACCCTTCGCATCCTGCGTGATCGAGCGAGCTCGCCGAACCGCGAGCTGATCGATGCGCTCGCGGACTTCGGGTTCTCCGACGAGGAGACCGTGGTGAAGGAGATCCCGGTGGCGCTTCTCGACCCAGGGATGCTTCTCGATCAGGACGTCGTTCTCGCCAACGGGAGCCTGCTGGTATCCCGCGATCACGAGGTGACGATGAGCATGGTCGAGCGGCTTGGGAACTTCGCGCGCCTCGGGACGATTCCCGCGTCGATTCGCGTGCGCGTCAAGCGAACGGATTGACCGGATCCGCGTCGCGGCGCGGCGGGTTCCGCCTCGGGGCGGAACCTGGCGCCGTCCCCGATGCCGTCCGGTCGATGCCGCTGGGATTCGGTCGGACGTGGCGGAGATACCTCACATTCGTCGCTCCGTTGTTCCGATGAGGACTTCGGGTCTCCCAGTGGGTCGGCGGCGCGGCGGCTCGTCGGCCGGCCTCTCGGGGGCCGATGAGGAGCGCGCGCGGGGAGGTCTCGCACCACGGAGATGGGCAAGAGATGAATCGTCGAGAGCCGGATCCAACGACGGGCTTCAGGGTTCCCAGGCAGACGGTCGGGAAGTTCTCGATCCGCTACAAGGTCGGCGTCGCGCTGCTCTCGCTCGGTGCCCTGCTCCTGGCCATCATCGGACTGACGTATCAGACGTTTCAAGACGTCGGATCCGACAACGAACGGAAGGAGCTCTCGCGCGCACAGGAATCCAGCGTGTTCCGGATTCAGCTCTTGGCCGTGCGATTGCTGCGCGGAGAGCGGCTCGAGGAGGAGATCGTCGCGGAGAACGAGCAGTTCGAGGGACGCCAGCGGATCCTGTTCGCCCGCACGGACGACGAACTCCTCGCCGCCGGACCGACGCGCGCCCAACGGACATGGGAAGCGTATCGCGATTCGTGTCGAGCGGTGATCGACTGCGACCAACGGCTCGCCGAGGGCGCGGACGCCGCCCAGCAGCGATTCGCTCCATGGTTGGCGTCCCTGTCGGCGCTCGAGCCTGCCATCAACCCCGACCGCGAGAACTACGAGGACTTGCTGGGCCTCATCTCGAGCTGCCGCGCGGCCTCCTCCGTTCTCCATGGTGCCTTTCTCAAGCTCGTTTCGGCGCCTCCCGGCGATGCGGAGCGCCAGGCACGGCTCAGCCTGTCCGTGACCACCGAGATCATGTCGAACGCCCTCGAGAACCTGCACGAGGGCTTTCTCGACGCTCAAGCCGTTCCGCCTCGGAGTACGCCGGGGCTCGAGAGGCTGGCCGAGTGCAAGGCGATCTGGAACCTGCTGTCCAGCGATCTCGACGTCGTCGTCCGCGACAAGGTGAAGCTGCTCGAGCTCGTCGGGCCGTCGAACGGCGTGAGCCTCGTGGATTGCTTCGAGTCCATGATCGAAGCTCAGCAGGACGCATCGAGGCTCTACGACGAGAGCGCCGCCGATCGTCGTCGCCTGTTGACGCGGATCCTCGCCGCCAGCGCAGTGATCGTCATCGCGCTCATCGCGATCCTGATGATCGGCGTCCGCAGATTCGTCGTCGATCCGATCCTGCGCCTCACCGCGGGAACCATCCATCTCTCCCGCGGAGCGTTGGACACACGGATCGACGTCGACACGCGAGACGAGCTCGGGCTGCTGGCCCACTCCTTCAATTCCATGGCCGAGAGCCTGGCGGAGTCGCGCCAGCAGCTCAGAGCATGGGCCGAGACGCTCGAGGAGCAGGTTCGGACGCGCACGGACGACCTTCGCGCCGCGAACGAGAAGCTGATCGAGGAGAGCGAGCAACGTGAACGCATCGAGGGCGAGCTCCGCATGGTCCAGAAGCTCGAATCCGTCGGTCGGCTCGCGGCGGGGATCGCTCACGAGATCAACACTCCGATCCAGTTCATCAACGACAACACCCGGTTCCTCGGCTCCGCTTTCGCGGACTCGATGCCGGTCCTCGTCAACGCGAAGGCGGTGGCCGAGCGCGTGCGCGACGGCCTGGCGACGACGAAGGACGCCGAGGAGCTCTTGGCCGAGATCGAAGCGGCCGACGTCGACTACTTGGTCGCCGAGACGCAGTCGGCGATCGAACAGTCGTTGGACGGGATCGAGCGCGTGACTCGGATCGTGCGCGCGATGAAGGAGTTCTCCCATCCCGGCAGCGACGAGAAGACCTGCATCGACCTGAACCGCGCCATCGAAAGCACGGTCACGGTGGCGAGCAACGAGTGGAAGTACGTCGCCGAGCTCGAGATGAACCTCGATCCGGGCCTTCCCCCGGTGTCCTGCCTTCCGGGCGAGATCAACCAGGTCATCTTGAACATGATCGTCAATGCGGCCCATGCCATCGAGGACGTCGTCTCTCGCACGCCGAAAGGCCGGGGCAAGATCCGAGTGTCGACGAGCCAGGAGGGTGGAGATGCGGTCGTCCGGATCTCCGACACGGGCTCGGGCATACCCGCCGAGATTCGCGACAAGATCTTCGATCAGTTCTTCACGACGAAGGACGTCGGGCGAGGAACGGGACAGGGTCTCTCCATCGCGCATGGGGTCGTGGTCGGCAAGCACGGCGGGACGATCGATCTGGAGTCCGAGGTCGGAAAGGGGACGACGTTCATCGTGCGGCTGCCTCTGCAGGCGAGCGCGCTCGAAGGTGCCCTGGTCGGGTAGTCGGCGTGCTCGGAGCGAGAAACGGCCTCAAGACGGTCCCGGGCGAAGTCGAAGTACCGACGGACCGGGAGGTTTTCTGGGATCGGCGACCATGATCAGACGCACGGTGCTCTCGTTCCTGGCGGGCGTGGCAAGCATGGCCGCCATCGGTGTGGTTGCCGGCATCCCCGGCGGGGCGCCGCGCGGAGTCCACGAGCGCGCTTCGAACGCGCAGAAGCCGGCCCGCGAGGAGCCGCCGCCGGTCACGGACCCGTCACCCTCGTCACGAGGAGCGCCGGTGGATCCCGCTTCTGCGGCCGGGGAGACCTTCCGTTACGACCCGATCGATCGCGAGCACGAGCCGATCGAGCCGATTCCGACCGACGTCGAGCTGTTCTTCGAGGATTACCTGGAGCTCGACTACGACCCGGATCGCATCGAGCTCGGCCGCCGGCTCTTCCATGACGTCCGGCTGTCACGGGACGACTCGCTCTCCTGCGCGAGCTGTCACGACCTGCGTTACGCAGGCATCGACCGCGCGATCACGGCGACCGGATTCAACGGCCAGATCGGCGCGCTGAACACTCCCACCGTCTACAACGCCGTCCTCGGCATCGCGCAGTTCTGGGACGGCCGGGCCCCGGACCTGGAGACCCAGGCGGACGGCCCTCCGACCACCCCGAGCGAGATGGCATCCAGTTGGAACCAGATCCTGTCCAAGCTCGCCGCGGACGAGAGCATGCTGCAGCAGTTCCAGAAAGCGTTCCCGGACGTGGACTTCTCCGCCGGGATTCCTCCCGATCTGCCGGTCGTCGCCATCGCGGACTTCGAGCGGACGCTGATCACGCCGGATTCCCCCTTCGACCGGTACCTGCGCGGGGACGACGCGGCGGTGAGCGAGCGCGTGAAGGAGGGCTACCAGATCTTCAAGGACGTGGGCTGCGTCGAGTGCCACTACGGCTTGGCGGTCGGGAACGCGTCGTATCAACGTCTAGGTCGAACGCGCGAGTACGAGTTCCCCTCGATGGACGACATCCACCTCGGGCGCTTCAACGTCACCGGGCTGGAGGCGGATCGCCACGCGTTCAAGGTCGGCGGTCTTCGCAACGTCGCCCTGACGGCGCCATACCTTCACGACGGCTCGGTGACGACCCTCGATGAAGCGATCCGGATCATGGGGGAGCACCAGCTCGGACTGGCCCTGTCCGACGGGCAGGTCGAGCGAATCGGGGCGTTCCTCACGTCGTTGACGGGAACGGTCGACGGTCGCCGGTTGGACGAGATCCAGAACACCATCGACCATCGAGACGGCGGCCGCGCTCGTTAGGAATCGAAGGAGCAAGCAGCCATGGTCCGCGCGAGGGAACGGTCACGCTTGGTCTGGTTCGGCGCCTGCATCGTGTCCGTGTTGGTCCTGCTCGACGCGAGCCTTGGACGACGGGTCGTCGCGTCCACCGATCGATCGCGGGACGGCACTGAGCGGACGGGATCGGTGCGCGGCCGGTTCACGTCGCTTCAACGGCTGCTCACGCGGGGAGCGACCAGCCAAAGAGACGTCGTGATCTACCTCAAGAGCGAGGCGCCCGCGAAGCACGCGCCGCCGGCCGTCCCGGTGGAGGTGATCCAACGAAAGCTCCGATTCGAGCCGCACGTCCTCCCCGTCCTGCAAGGGACGCCGGTGCGATTCGTGAACAAGGACGACGTCGACCACAACGTGTTCTCGAACGGAGATTGCTGCCGGATCGACGTCGACATGTCCCCTCGGTCCGCGGCGCCGTTCACGTTCGAGCGGGCCGGCGCGATCCCGATCATCTGCCGCCTGCATCCGGAGATGTCGCTCTGGATCATCGTGCTCCCGGAGCCGTGGTTTACGCGCGTCGAGCTGGAGAAGACGAAGGACGAAGGCGGCCGGCGCTACGAGGCGGACTATTCGATCAAGGACGTCCCCCCCGGCGAGTACACGCTGACGTTCTGGAACAAGAAGCTGAAGCCTCGGGAGTACTCGGTCGTGGTGAGCGCCGGCGCGGAGACCGCGCTGGACATCGAGATCGCGGAGTAGCCGGACGCGGCGTCGCTTCATGTCGCCGGCGGCGAGCGAACGCCTCATCGCGGCATCGACTCGTTCGCGAGCATCTCCGAGCCCTTCCGAGCCTCTCGAAGACCTCGCAAGTCCTCGATGCTGAGCCCCCCGCGTATCCGTGAGTCGCGTTCTGCAACGCGTCAGGACTTTCCGCCGCTCGATTCTTCTCTCCTGCTAAAGCTCCTCTCCGCCGCCCGCCGATAAGCGATGGCATCTGAGTCGATCCTGCCTGAGTCGGGCAGCGCGGACGGAGCAGCGATGTTTATTTCCAGGCGCAAGACACTTCTTGGGGTCGATATCGGCACCGACTCCATCAAGGCCGTCGAGCTCACGTCGCAAGGCGACGAGCTCGTTCTGACTGGCTACGGCCAGATCGAGGTGCCGAGCGGGGCGGAGCACGCGGACGCACTGTCCGACCTCCTGAAGGCCTGCAACTTCCACAGTCGGCGCGCGTCGACGTCGGTTTCGGGCCGATCGGTGATCGTCCGATTCCTCTCGATGGTCGACGTGCCCGAATCGAACCTGAAGTCGGCGATTCGCTTCGAGGCGGACAAGTACATCCCGTTCGAGCTTGACGAAGTCGTGATGGACTGCGTTCGGCTGCACGGAACCAGCGGTGAGCAGGGAGAGATGCGCGTGCTGCTCGTTGCCGCGAAGCGCGACGTCGTCGACACTCGGGTGCAGCTCCTGCGCAAGGTGGGGCTGGAGCCGGGACTCATCGACGTCGATCCGTTCGCGGTGGGGAACGCCTTCGAGCTGGTCGCGCGGGCGAACAACGATCCGACGCTCGGTTCGCGCGTGTCCGCGCTGATCGACATCGGCTCGGCGAAAACGACGGTGACCGTCGTGAAGAACCACGAGCCGCGGTTCACGCGCGAGGTGTACCTCGGCGGAGAGGACTTCACCGGCGCGGTCGCGAAGCGGCTCGGCGTGGACACCGGCGAGGCGGAGAACCTGAAGCGGGATCCGGGCGAGCGCGAGGAAGAGCTGCGCAGCGCGCTGAACCACTCGATCGACGAGCTGGCGAGCGAAGTCATGCTGTCGCTCGACTACTACGAGGACCGCCAGGACGGAGAGCGCGTCGAGAACGTCTACCTCTCCGGCGGAGGGGCTCGCACGCCGTTCCTCGAGGAGGCCCTCGAGAAGGCGTTCGAACGTGAGACATCGGCGTGGAGCCCGGTCTCCGGCCTCTCGGTCGATGGCGGCTCGGTCGACGTCGACCTGCTTTCGGGCAACGCTCCGCAGCTCGCGGTCAGCGTCGGCCTCGCGTCACGCGTGGCGAAGGAGGGATCCCGATGATTCGTATCGATCTTCTACCCCCCGAGTACCGGAAGGCGGATCGCACGCCGCCCGGGATCTTCCTCGGCACGATCGGATTCGTCGTGCTCTTCATGTCGGCGGCCGCGTGCACCGCGTACTTCTGGTTCAGCGTCGTCGGCGGCGCTCGAAGCGACGTCGCGTCGGCTCAGGATCTCCTCGAGTCGAAGCGCCCGCAGGCGCAGTACTGCGACGCGCTCGAGACCGAGAAGAAGGAGTACGTGGCGCGCTTCGAGCACGTCAAGAACTTCAGCGACAGCCGAATCCTGTGGACCAAGAAGCTCGATCAGCTCGCGTCCATCGTGGACGCACCGGCGGAGGCCGACCGGCACCTCGTGTGGTTCGACAGCCTGAGCGTGAAGATGAACGACGCGCGCAGCCGCGGACTCCACATGAAGGGCAAGTCGGCGACGGGACAGTTGAAGAAGCTCTCGGACTTCAACTCGGACCTGAAGACGCAACCGTTCTTCAAGGAGTTCGTCGACATCTCGGTCCCGGCCGGCAAGGTCGTCGTCGATGACGAGTTCGATCCTCCCGCCGCGTGGGAATTCGAGGCGAGCCTTCAGATCGAAGGCGCGGTCGACGACAAGAAGGCGACGAAGAAGAAGTAGGCGCAAGGCGGAGGCTCAGCCGTGGCAGTCAACATCCAGAAGAACGTCTTGCTCCTCATCGGGGGCTACGTCGCGACCCTCGCCGGAACCGGAGGGGCAGGTTACTTCATGTACGACGAGTACAAGGAGTCTCGCGACCAGGAGGCCGACCTGAAGAAGCAGGTCGAGATGGCCGAGATCAAGATCAAGCGCGTTCCGTCGCTCGAGACCGACGTGATCTGTCTGCGCGAGAACGTCGACGAGCTCGTGAAGATCCTCCCCGACACGAAGGAGGTGAACGAGTTCGTCAACAAGCTGAACGACTTCTCGATCGAGTCGGGGGTCCAGATCAGCTCGTTGAAGCCGGACAAGGATCGCAGCAAGGAGAAGGAGGTCTTCGACAAGGTCATCTATCGCGTGTCGATGGAGGGGACCGTCGAGCACTTCCTGAGCTTCCTCTCGCTGTGCGAGGGCTGGGAGCGGTTCGTGCGAGTGACCTCGATCGAGGTCAAGGCGGGCGACTGGACCGACGAGATGGCCCGTGAAGAGGTCGCTCACGAGATCTCGGTGGACCTCGAGACATACGCGTACCGCGGTCACGACGACCCGTCGAAGCTCACGACGAACATCCCGAACTACGACCGTCGCCGTGACACGTTGCGCGACGAGATCGTCTCGCGTCGGGCCGAGATCCGGGTCGAGCGCTACACGCTGGTTCCGAACCCGATCCGCCGCGATCCGTTCGTCGATCCGCGCCGCCGCCTGACCGACGACACTGGCGAGGGTCTGCCGTACTTCGAGCAGCGATCTCTCGTGGAGGACTTCGTGCTCCGCGCGATCGAGCTCAGCGAGCTCACCAACGCCGTGAACGGCCGCATCAACTTCATCCGCCGGCTGGAGCTCGAGAAGGCGATCGACGAGAAGACGTTCACGCTCCAGGCGGACGTCGATGACACGCTCGCCGCGCACTCGATCAGCGACATCTCCTTGAGGCGGCGCATCGAGCGCGAGGTGATGCCGGTCTTGAAGTCGATCCTGGAGCGCGACAAGAACGCGACGGCCGCCGCGACGGTGGAGGACCTGCGCGCGTTCGCCTCGGAAATGGCGGGTCTCGTCGAGGACGCGCAGTACAAGGCCGCGATCAAGAAGTACGACTTCATCGAGGGTCGCGTCGACCCGGACGCGCTCAGTGCGGAAGGGGCGGAGCTGCTTCATCTGATCCAGCGGGCGGCTCTCAAGGCGGAGGTCGCGATCGACTTCGAAGACAAGGCGATCGAGATCGGCGGCGCGATCGTGGCCGCGGATCGATCGGTGGTCGTGGTGAACGGACGGGTGCTCAAAGAGGGCGATGCTCTCGAGGAAGACCTGAAGGTCCACCACATCGAGTCGGACCGAATCGAGTTCGAGTATCGGGGTGTGATTCTGGCAAGGACCCGGTGACGGAGGTCGCGGGACCGAACTGACACGTCGTTCGCCGGAGGCTCCACGTCGAGCCGCCGGCGGAAGAGTAACCAAGAGAAGTTGGAGGACATCGGATGCGCACCAACGCGATCCGGATCACTGTGCACGCGTTCGTCGCGTCGATTCCGTTCTTCGTCGCCGCGCCCGACGTCCAGGCGCAGATCTTCGGAAGCGGTGAACCCGTGGCGGGCTCCGTGGACGAAGCAGCGACGGTCACGTTGGACGTCATCGATCGTCCGCTCGAGGACGTCCTGAAGCTGATTCGGGACCGCTCTGGCGCCAACATCCTGATGGCGCCGGGGGTGGACGGGACGGTCACCCTCTCGTTCAAGGGCGTCCCGTGGCGCGAGGCGCTCGAGCTGGTCGCGGAGAACGCAGGCTGCATCGTCGTCGAGAGCCGCGGCCGCGTCCTTCGCGTCGAGAAACCGCCTCGCCTGTCGATCTCGTTCGAGGACGAGGACGTGCGCAAGGTGATCCAGGCGATCGCCACCCAGGCGGACGCCAACATCGTGGTCGCGCCGGACGTGAACGGGCTGGTCACGATGAAGATGGAGAACCGGCCTTGGCGCGTGGTGCTCGACGCCGTCATCAAGACGCTCGGCTACTACGTCGTCGAAGAGGACCACAACGTCCTCCGGATCGTGACGCGGACCGCGCTCACCGAGCAGCTCGAGACGCGCGTCGTCGAGCTTCGGTACCTGCGACCGAAGGCCACGTACGTGGCGGCGATCAAGACCGACTTCGCGGTGGGGTCGCCGAAGGAGCCCACGAACGATCCGAACGTCGACTTCCCGTTGCTCGGCGCGCTTCGCAAGCATCTCTCGGCGAACGGCGAGCTCGACTACTTCGACAAGCAGAACGCGATCTTCGTGAAGGACACGAAGCCGGTCCTCGACCGCATCACCGAGGTGATCGAGCGGCTCGACGTCGAACCCGCCGAGATCTTCATCGACGTGAAGTTCGTCACCACGTTCGAGTCCGACGGGCTCGACCTGGCGTTCGGCGCCGAGCAGATCACGGCGACGTTCAACGGCGCGGCGATCCCGTCGAAAGTGCCGTTCAATCTCGGGCCCGGCGGCTTCGATGACGACATCTTCCCGTCGTCGCTCGACGACCAGACGATCGCTCCGGCGCTCGGCCCGTTCGGCGGCGCGTTCGTCGACGACCTGGTCTTGAAGACCGGCCTCCTCGACTTCCGGAACACGCGCCTCGCGGTCCGGCTGAACGAGACGACGAACAAGGTCGACGTCGTCCAGGCGCCGAAGTTGATCACGCTGGACCATCAGGAAGCGACCGTCTTCGTCGGCGACATCATCCGGTACGCAGAGACGTCGGCCGCCACGAACCAGGCCGGCGGCCTCGCGTTCTCGGTGAAGGAAGCCGAGAACTCGCCGGTCGAGACCGGGTTCCAGCTCTTGATCATCCCGCACGTCGTGCCCGGCACGAACAAGGTGCTGATGACGGTGATCCCGCAAGCGAAGTTCCTCTCCGGCACGAGCGATCCCGACCTCGAGGGTTTCAACCGGTTCGGAGTCGAGGGAGCGCAGATCTCGCTGCCGCAGATCACGTCGCAAACCGTCGTCACGAACATGATGCTCGAGAGCGGGCAGACCGGCGTGATCGGCGGACTCGTCACGGACCGCACGTCGAAGATCGTGAACAAGGTCCCGTTCCTCGGCGACCTTCCGATCCTCGGCTTCTTCTTCCGCCGCACGCAGGACAGCAACGCACACAACAACCTGCTCGTCT
Organism: uncultured Phycisphaeraceae bacterium; assembly: GCA_964649825.1. GTDB lineage: Bacteria > Planctomycetota > B15-G4 > B15-G4 > JADJEK01 > CAZYQW01. The sequence continues at coordinate 110,953 of CAZYQW010000147.1, forward strand.
TCCTCACGCCGACGATCATCCGGGGCTCGTCCGAGTCCCAGCAGGACGTCGAGAAGGCGCTCGAGGCAGTCCAGAGTCGGACGCAAGAAGAGTGGGAGGAGATCATCGACAAGATGTCCCCGCAAGGCGACGCGGAGTCGGGCGGCTGATCCAAAGCCGATCCCGGCTGATCCAAGAGAGGATCTGGTACGCGAATCCAGCGAGGTCGGGCGACGAAGGTCTCCCGACCTCGCTCGCGTTTCACGCCGGCTCCTCCGTTTCCAGGTAAATCTGTGGGCACGCGTGGGTTACCGGAACTCGCGCTTGCAGTGGGTCGGGTACGCCGATAGAGTCTCCTCAAGTGCGGGGGTCGACGGTTTCGTCGCGCGACGGACGGATCCCATTCATGAATTGGACAATCCCTGGTCCCCCCCTACGGACCCGCGGCGATCGCGAGGCGTTGGAGAGGGGCAAGGGGGTGAGCGCCCGTTTTTTGAAGAGCCATGCGGCGCTCGAGAGGTCACGGTCAAGCCGCGGTTTTGCCGCGGCCACGGTTTCTGCACGAAAGGCTTGCGGTTTCCCGAGTTGCGACCGGGGAGCGCGGCCACGGACGCTCGCCCGCCCTCCGGCCCGGCGCCCGCGTGAGAGCCGTGTGGAAGTTCAACGGGGAGGGTAGGCGGACCACGGGCCCTGCCCGCCGTGTGACACCGTCGAGCGATCGGCTCCGATGTCACTCGTCCGAGGTCAGCGTTGGGATTCGGCGACGGACGCACTTCGTGCCCGTGGCTGTCCTTCCTTTCGTCTGAACCATGGCGGGGTCAGCGTTTCGCCCCAAGGAGACCGTCGTCGATGTCACCGACGTCCAGGGCGCGACACCGTCGCGGCGGTCTCGCACGGAACCACACATGTCCCGCAAGATGCTCATCAATGCGAGCGAGCCGGAAGAGATCCGGGTCGCCATTGTCGAGGGCAGCATCCTCGAGGAGTACTACGTCGAGCGCCTGTCGGTCCAATCCGTCCTCGGCGACATCTACAAGGGTCGCGTCACGAACGTAGAGCCGTCGATCGGCGCCGCGTTCGTCGAGTTCGGAGGATCGCGCCACGGCTTCCTTCACGTCTCGGACGTGATCGATCCGACCCAGCTCCAGATTCCCGCGAAGGAATCCCGGGAGCGGGAAAAGGAGGTCGACCGCGCCGACGACGCCTCGGACGAGGACGACGCCTCGGACGAGAAGGATGACGTCGATGCTCTGCCCGATGTCGACGAGGATGCCGCGGCGGAGATCGACGTTGGTCTCGACGACCCCGACCGCGACGACGGGCCGGCCGAGCCGGAAGGGGGCGGCGCCGAGTCCCTCGCGGACGACGAGGCCGGCATGGCCGACCCGGCCGACGTCGAGCTGGACGATTTCGGAGGTGCGCTCGACGCGGACGGAGCCTCGATGGCGGCGGCCGAGGATCGGGCATCCGAGCCGACGTCCGACGACGAGGCGGACGATCCCCTCGTCGACTCCGGCGACCCGGCGGGCGCGGCCGCCGATCGGCCGGCCGGGGACGCCCGGCGATCGCGGCGTCGCGGCAGAGGCCGCCCTACTACGGAGTCCGCGTCGGCCGCGAAGAAGACCACGGTGCAGCAAAACGAGAAGCGCCGCCTGAAGAACATCGGCGAGTACCTCACGCGGGGGCAGGAGGTCATCGTCCAGGTCACGAAGGACGGCATCGGAACGAAGGGGCCGACGCTCACCACGTATCTGTCGCTTCCCGGCCGTTACCTCGTCCTCATGCCTGGCCTCGATCGCAAGGGGATCAGCCGCAAGATCGACGACTCGAAGGAGCGGGAGCGACTGCACAAGGTTCTCGACCAGCTCGACGTGCGGGAAGGGCTTGGCTTCATCGTTCGCACCGCCGGGGTCGGACAGAGCGCGCGCGCCCTGCAGAAGGACTACCGGTACCTCACCCGCCTTTGGGATCAGGTCGTCGAGAAGACCGAGAAGAGCCAGGCGCCGAGCCGGATCTATCGCGAGAGCGATCTCGTGATTCGAACGATCCGCGACGTGTACGGGCCGGAGATGGGCGACATCATCATCGACGACGAGGACTGCGCGCGGCGCGCGCGCGAGTTCCTGGCCACGGTCATGCCCCGCGCCGTCAAGTCCGTGAAGCTGTACACCGGTGAGCGTCCCCTGTTTGCCGCGTACGGAATCGAGGACGAGATCGGCCAGCTCTTCATGCACCGCGTCGAGCTTCCATCCGGTGGTTCGCTCATCATCGAGCAGACCGAGGCGCTGGTCGCGATCGACGTGAACTCGGGCCGCTTCCGCGAGGAGGAGGATCTCGAGGAGACCGCGTACAAGATCAACATCGAGGCGGCGGACGCGATCGCGCGCCAGCTCCGCCTGCGCGACCTCGGCGGCGTGCTGGTGATCGACTTCATCGACATGCGGTCGGAGAAGCGGCGACGGGCGCTCGAGCGAGCCTTCAAGAACGCCCTCCGCCACGATCGCGCCCGTATCAAGGTGGCGCGCATGTCCATGTTCGGCACGATCGAGATGACGCGCCAGCGCGTCCGCGCGTCACTGCGCCACTCGATCTTCGTGCGCTGCCCGACCTGCCGCGGCGCCGGGTACGTGGCCACCGCGGAGACTCTCGAGCTCAACCTCGTTCGCCAGATCAAGATGCTCCTCGCCCGACGGAACGAGGGGCTCGAGGTGTACCTGAACCAGGCGAACGCCGAGTACCTCTTCAACGAGAAGCGCGAGCGCGTGCTGGAGCTCGAGAGGCTCTCCAACAAGCCGATCCAGGTCCGGATCGAGCCGGAGCTCCGCAACGATGAATTCCGTATCGTCCCGATGAACGGGCGTTGAATCGGATCGGAATCATGGCTCGGACCTCGTGTGGGCCGTTGATTCCGAGTTCGCGAGGCGTTAAGTTACGAGGCTCGTTTGCGTAGCGGAGGTCACCTGTGTACGCGATCATTCGAGACGGCGGTCACCAGTACCGCGTGTCCGCTGGCGACAGCATCCTGATCGAGCGCACCGGCATGGCCGCGGGCGACTCGATCACGTTCAACGAAGTCCTGTTCGCCGACGGCCGCGTCGGATCACCGACGATCGAGGGCGCCTCGGTCGTGGCGGTGGTCGAGGGCGAGACCAAGGCGGACAAGATCTACGTGGTCAAGTACAAGCGCCGCAAGAACTACCGGCGCCGCTTCGGGCACCGCCAGAAGCTGACCAAGGTCCAGATCACATCGATCAACGTCTGACGGAGAGCGCGACATGGCACATAAGAAAGGACAGGGCTCCTCTCGAAACGGTCGTGACTCGAAGCCGCAGATGCGCGGCGTCAAGCACTACGCGGGCGAGACCGTCACGGCGGGGTCGATCCTGGTTCGGCAGCTCGGAACCCGGTACCACCTCGGCCTGAACACCGGCATGGGTCGCGACTACACGATCTTCGCCAAGGTCGATGGGATCGTCCGATTCCAGAGCGGGCGCAAGGTCAGGGTCCACGTCGACCCGCTCGCGACCGAATCCTGACGAGTCGACGAAGGCATTCTTCGGACGACGATCCCGGGGCGCCGATGGGTGCCCCGTTGTCGTTTCGAGGGCGCCGCTGAAGAGCGAGAGGAGCGAGCCGTTGCCGTTTTTGGACGAGGTGCAGATCAACGTCCGGTCCGGCGACGGCGGCAGCGGCCGGACCTCGTTCCGGCGCGAGAAGTACGTGCCCAAGGGCGGGCCCGACGGTGGGGACGGCGGCAAGGGGGGCGACATCGTGATCGTGGCCGACCGCCGGCTCTCGTCGCTCGAGTCGCTGCTGGCGAAGCGGACCTTCCGCGCGAAGCATGGCGGCCCGGGAGAAGCGGGACGCCGCCACGGGCGAAACGGCAAGGATCTCAGAATCGTGGTCCCGGTCGGCACCCTGGTGCGCGACGCGGAGCGCGGTCACGTGCTGCGCGACCTCGATCGTGACGGCGCCGAGCTCATCGTGGCGACGGGAGGGAACGGAGGGCGCGGGAACTCGCGCTTCGCGACGTCGACGGACCGTACGCCGTCGAGGTCGGAGCCAGGGCAACCGGGAGAGGGGCGTGACATCATCCTCGAGCTGAAGCTGATCGCCGACGTCGGGCTCGTCGGCTTCCCGAACGCCGGCAAGTCGACCCTGCTGCACGCCCTGTCGGGGGCGCAGCCGAAGATCGGTGCGTACCCGTTCACCACTCTCACCCCGAACCTCGGGATCCTCGAGGTCGACTACGAACCGTACGTCGTGGCCGACGTACCCGGGCTGATCGAGGGAGCTCACCAGGGGCGTGGGTTGGGAGACCAGTTCTTGCGCCACGTCGAGCGCACTCGAGTACTTCTCCACGTCGTGGACGCATCCGCAGAGACCGATCCGCTGAAGGCGTGGCGCGCGGTCCGCGACGAGATCGAGGCATACGGTGACGCGCTCGCGGCCAAGCCGGAGGTCGTCGTGCTGAACAAGATCGATGTCGTCGAGGATCGGACCGCGATCATGCGAGGGCTCGCCGCGGCGGGGGTCGAGGCGTATCTCGTCTCCGCCCTCACCGGGGAAGGGGCGGGGGAGCTGATCGCCGCCATCGTCGCTCGCGTCCGCGAGGCAACGGTGTCCGATCCAGCGGCCGACTGACGCGAGGTTCCGCGCGAATCCTTTTCAGTCGGTGAAGTCTCGGGGCGGCGTTCTCCGCGCGCCGAGCGCGTCCGTCCGTGCCGCAACACTCGACTCCGCAAGCGAAAGTCGTAAACGGGGAAGAAACCTCTGAATTCCCGCCTCTCGCGTTCCGACACAGTAATGCGGGAAACTGCCCGTTTCCCGCGGGGACATCGATTCGATGGCAAAACGTACTCAGGAATCCAGTCTGGCCTGTGTCGAGGCGTCGCCTCTGGCTCCAGGGATCAACATCGCGCGAGCGAGAGTCCTCGTCGTCGAGGATCATTCGTCGCTGAACTTCCTCTTGAGCATTCGGCTGAGGCGAAGCGGTTTCCTGCCGTCGTCCGCGTTCGATGGCCTGTCCGCCGTCGACCGTGCGGCGCGCGAGCGTCCGGACGCCATCATCCTCGACCTCGGGCTCCCGCGATTGGGCGGCCTCGATCTCCTCCGAGCGCTCCAGTCGAACCCGCTCACGTTCGACATTCCGCTCGTCCTCCTCACGGGACAGACGCTCGAGTCCAACGTGCTCGAATTCCTGTTCAACCGAACGTCGGTGCGCGGCGTGTTCTTCAAGCCCACGCCCGCCGTCAAGGTGGTGCGAGCAATCGAGAGCATCATCGACGGAACGCAGTAGAGGTCGACGGTGATGATGACACTGGACCAAGACGCGCCGCCGCGCGACGCGCCCGTGACGGCGCCCGAAGCAAACAGGCGCATCCGCATCCTCATCGTCGATGACAACGATGACGATCGCATGATCCACCGTCATCTCCTCCTCAGCGGAGGTGGCGCGGACCGCTATGAAGTGTTCGAGGCGCCGGACTGCGCGAGCGGCCGGGAGATGGTCACGCTCCACCGGCCTGACTGCGTGCTGCTCGACCACGGCCTTCCCGACGGGAACGGCCTCGATTTGACCGGCGTCCTGCGCGGCGGCTCCAACGAGCTCGATTCGGTCCCATTCCTCTACCTGACCGGAAACGAGAGCACGGCCGTGGCGGTGAGCGCCATGAAAAGCGGTGCCGCCGACTTCCTGTGCAAGACGCAGGTCAGCACGAGCGCGCTCCGCCGTGCCGTCGGCAACGCGATCGAGAAGAGCGAGCTTCGCAAGGAGAAGCTCCGAACGCTCGAGACGCTCCAGCAGCGCAACCACGAGATCCGCAGCTTCTACCACATGCTCTCGCACGAGCTGAAGACGCCGCTCACGGTCGCGATCGAGTTCCTCGCGCTCGTCCTCGACGAGGTCGGCGGACCAATCAACGACACGCAGCGCGAGTACCTCGAGATCGCGCGCGACTCGTGTCGTCAGCTCACCGGGCACATCAACGACATCCTCGACGTCACGCGACTGGAGACCGGCAAGATCTCGCTCGAAGCGACCGCGGGACGCATCGACGAGATCGTTCGCGACATCATCGTCTCGCTTCAGCCGACCGCGAACTCGAACGACGTGGAGCTCGGATTCACGAGCCAGATCGACGATCGGCCGACGGTGTTCGACCAGCGTCGCATCACCCAGGTCTTGAACAACCTGCTGAACAACGCGCTGAAGTTCACGCCGGCCGGCGGCGAGATCCACGTCCACGTCGGCGGCGACGAGAGTCGCGCCTGGGTCTCGGTCAAGGACACCGGGCCCGGCATCGCCGCGCAGCACGTGGGCCGGGTCTTCGAACGTCTCTACCAGGCGACCGAGGATGACGCGGCGACGTATCCGGGATTGGGTCTTGGCCTCAATATTTGCCGCGATTTGGTCGAGATGCATGGCGGTCGCATCTGGGTCGAGAGCGAGCCTGGCGCTGGTGCCACGTTCACCTTTGCGATTCCCCGGAACCCCGAGGATCCGATCCCATGCGAGGCCTAGCGGGAGAAACTTCTCATGAGCAAGATCCTGATCGTCGAGGATGACCCGGGCGTGAGCCGTGCCCTGACCATTCGCCTGAAGTCGGCCGGTTTCGACGTGGTCTCCGCGGGGGACGCGCTCGCCGGCATGCGAGTCGCCGTCCAGGAGATTCCGGATCTCGCGATCCTCGACATATCGATGCCGGCCGGAAACGGGCTGCGCCTCGCGGATCGGTTCCAGAACGTGCCGGCCACGGCGGGGATGCCCTTCATCATCCTGACGGCGAGCAAGGAACCGAGCCTGCGCGAGCGGGCCGAGTCGCTCGGTGCGGCGAGCTTCATCGAGAAGCCGTTCGAGTCCGAAGAGTTGCTGGCGGCCGTCCACGACGCGCTCGCCGTCGCGAAACGCTGATCGACACGTAGGTCCACAATGAGGGGTTGGAGATCCGCGCTCGCCGCCGGAACGGCGTACGCGGCGGCCGCCTACCTCTGTCAGTGGTTCGCGATTCCGCCGGGAAACGTCGCTCCCCTCTGGCTTCCGGCCGGGGTGGCGGTGGCGGCCCTGGTCTATCGATCGTCGAGAGCGAGGGTCGGGGTCCTCGCCGGCGCCTTCTCGTTCCACTTCGCCTTCTTCCTCGCCGTCGTCGACGCCGACGTCCTTCGCGCCGCGACGCTGGCCGCGTGCATCGCGGGAGGCGCGCTGCTGGAGGCGGTGCTGGCCGCCTCTCTCGTCCGCGGCCTCGTCTCGGGCCGGGAGGCGCGGGACGCCGGCGCGGCGAAGCTCCGCGTGCTCGTCGCGGCCGGGCCGATGGCGTGCGTGTCGAACGCGACCATCGGCACCGTGACGTTGGTGCTCGGCGACGTGGTGAGCGTCTCGAACGCGGTCGTGATCTGGTGGACGTGGTGGATCGGCGAGGCGGCCGGCATCCTGATCATCCTGCCGCTCGTCGCGCTCTGGCGCTCCGGCCCGCAGAACCACTGGACGGTGCGGACCGCCGCGATGGTCGGAGTCGTCGCGAGCCTGGCCGTGTGGCACGCGACGTCGACCACCGAGCGCGGCGCGGTCGAAGCCCGGTTCCGGCGCGAGGCGGAACGTTGCGCGTCCTCGATCGAGTTCGGCGCCCGCCTCCTCGGCGACGTCGTCCATTCGCTGCGGGCTTACGTCGACGCGTCCGGAGACATGACGCGCGAGACGTTCGCGCGGTACGCGGGCGAGATCCTCCGCCACAGCCCGTACGTCACCGCGCTCGAGTGGGCGCCGCGAGTGAGGGCGATCGATCGGGAGCGGCACGTGTCGGAGGCCCGGCTGAGCGGGTGGACCGAATACGCGATCACCGACGTCCGCGGGCGCGGCGAAACGGCCGGCGCGCGAGACGAGTACTTCCCGATCCTCTACGTCGAACCGCGGTCCGGAAACGAGGACATCGTCGGGGTCGACCTCGGGTCGGAATCCGTGCGACGTGAAGCGCTCACGACGGCGGCCCTCGGTGGACACCTCGCGTCGACCCCGCGCATCGGTCTCTTGGAGTCGGGCGAGGAGGAGCACGGCATCCTCATGGTCGAGGCCGTGATCGACCCGACGACGTCCGTCCTCAAGGGCTTCGTCGTGGCGGCGGCACGTTTTCGTGACCTCGTGACCGAGTCGCTCGTCCATGCCGCGATCTCCGAGCTGCAGGTGCGCGTCGTGCCGCGCGATCGAGGAGCAGCGGGAGCGAACGACGGCGAGTTCCAGGCGGCATCGGTCGATGACCCGGACGACGTCCTCTTCCACTCCCAGACGATCGACGTCGGAGGGCGTGACTGGGACGTCGAAGTCCGTCCGTCGCGTCGGTTCGTCGAGCGCGCCCGCTCGCCGATGCCGACGCTCATCCTCGCGGTTGGGCTGATCCTCACTGCGCTCGGCTCCGCGTACGTCTCGGCCGTCTTCCGTGAGACGCGCGAGCGACGGCAAGCAGCGGCTCGACTCAGCGCGTCGGAGCGTCGCCACCGCGACCTGTATGACAACGCCCCGTCGATGTACGCGTCGGTGTCACCCCTGACGCGGCGGATCCACGACGTGAACCAGACCCTCTGCGCGACGCTCGGCTACGAGAAGGACGAACTGATCGGTCGCGGCGTCGACGACCTCTACCCGACGCGTTGGCTGGCCGCGGTCGCCCGGGCCGCCGACGAGTTCGCAGCGACGGGGGTCGTGATCGGGCGAGAGATGGTTCTCCGCCGGAAGGACGGCTCCGAGTTCGACGTCGTGCTCAGCGCGTCCGCGGTCCGCGACTCGAGGGGTCGGATCGTGCAGAGCCGGTCGGTCTTCCAGGACATCACTCCGATCAAGGAAGCGGAGCGCCAGCTCGCCGCGTATCGCGACCACCTGAAGGACTTGGTGGAGGAGCGGACCGCACAGCTCTCCGAGTCGCACGCCGCGCTCGAGCGGGAGATCCGTGAACGCAAGCATGCGCAGGAGGAGCTCGATCAGAAGAACCGCGAGCTCGAGACGCTTCTCTACGCGACGTCGCACGACCTCCGTGAGCCCATCCGCGCCATCGTTCACTTCTCGCGGATCGTGAACGAGCGGAACGGCGACGTCATGGACGAGAAGAGCCGTGACATGCTCGAGCGGATCGAGCGCGCCGCGCGTCGCATGGACCGACTGATCGAAGACTTCCTCGCGCTGTCGCGCATCCGCGTGCTCGACCTGCCCGAACGCCGGGTCCCGCTCGAGACCGTCGTTCGTGCCGCCATCGAGCGGCTCGAGGACACGATCCACCGCCAACGGGCGACCGTCCGGGTCGAGCCGGGGCTGCCCGTGGCGTCGGTGAACGAGACGTGGGCGACCGAGGCGGCCTACAACCTGATCGAGAACGCGCTCAAGTACCGGCACGGCGGCGAGCCGGCTCAGGTACGGATCTCGCCGTACCGAAGCGAGGACGGCTCCGAGGTCGGTTTCGTGGTCGAGGACCGTGGTCCCGGCGTCGACCCCAATCACGCCGAGCGGATCTTCGAGATGTTCCAGCGCGGCGCCGGCCGCGACTTCGAGGGGACGGGAGCCGGGCTCGCGATCGTCCGCCAGGTGGCGGAGCGGCACGGCGGGCGGGCATGGGTCGCGAACCGTGACGGTGGAGGCGCGAGCTTCGTCGTTTCGTTCGCGAACGCGGAGCCGACGAGCGGAGTCGACCCGAGCCGACCGATCGCGGCCACGGCCGCGGACGCGTGATCGTCCATCGTCATTCGCACATGGCGCTACGGATCGCGACTCGCGCGAGTCGATAAACACCCATCTTCCTGTCTCGGGGGTCGGTCATGCACAGCCTCAAGGAACTCCTTCAGAAGACGGTCGACCAAGGCGCGTCCGACTTGATCATCAAGACCGGATCGATCTCTTCGCTGCGCGTTCGAGGACGACTGGAGCGCATCGACGATCATCCGCTCACCGATGACGTGGGGATGATCTACCTGAACGAGGTCCTCGACTCCGCACAGATGGAGCAGTACGTGCGCGGGGAGGAGGTCGACCTCGCGTACGAGATCGTGGGACTGGGTCGCTTCCGCGTGAACGTCTTCCGGCAGCTTGGCCGCCCCGCGATGGTGTTTCGCTACATCAAGAGCCACGTGCCGACGTTCTCGGACTTGAGCCTTCCGGCCCCGCAGCTCGAACGGCTCTGCCAGATGAAGCGCGGCTTGATCCTCGCGACCGGCGTCGCCGGTTCGGGCAAGTCCACGACGCTCGCCGCGATGCTCGAGTTCATGAACACGCACCTCTCGCGCCACATCGTCACGATCGAGGATCCGATCGAGTACATCTTCACCGACAACAACTGCACGATCACCCAGCGCGAGATCGGCGACGACTCGAAGACGTTCGACACGGCGCTCAAGTACTGCCTCCGTCAGGCGCCGGACGTGATCGTGCTCGGCGAGATGCGCGATTCCGAGACGATCGAGGCCGCGATCCATGCCGCGGAGTCGGGCCACGTCGTGCTCTCGACGCTGCACACCATCAACGCGGTCCAGACCGTCGAGCGCATCCTCTCCTACTTCGCGCCTGCCCAGCAGGAACTCGTGCGGCTGCAGCTCTCGATGGTGCTCCAGGGCGTCATCTCGCTCCGCCTCATGAATACGATCGACGGGAGCGGGCGCATTCCGGCGTGTGAGCTCCTGCTCAGCACCCCGTCGGTCTGCGAGGCACTGAAGGAAGGCCGGACCACCGCGCTGCCGAAGACCCTGGCCGAGGGGGAGTACTACGGCACGTTCACGTTCGACCAGTGCCTGGCGCGCCTCTATAAGGAAGGGCGCATCGACTTCCACGACGCGCTCGCCACGGCCGACAACCCCGACGAGCTGAAGCTCGTGATCGCCGGGATCACCCGCGGGAACCGGCTCACCGACATCAGGATCTGAGTTTTTTCTGAAAGGTCGTGGCCACGAGATCGGTCCAATCCAAGCCTCGGCCGCGCCGTGCGGTCGGGCGACGACTTGAGACCAACCTGCGCGTCGGTTACCGTGTGATCGACGCGTCGCGGCAACCGCCGCCAAGCCAGGAACTTCGATCAGATCATGCGCTTGAAGGTCCAGACTCTTCGAACCCTGCTCTGGCTGGGCAACCTCCTCGTGATCGTCGCCATCGCCGTGCTTCTTGGCCAGGCATACATGGCCACGAAGGGGAAGGGGAAGAAGAAGGTCTCGGCGTACCTTCCGCCCGAGCGCATCGAGGAGGCGATGAAGGCGGAGGCATCGATCAAGCAGCAGGAGGCGAGCGGCGAGCAGGCCTGGCCGACCTACGATTCCTGCTATCTCTTGAACGTCACCGGGAAGGAGCCGCCTCCGCCGCCCACCATCGACGAGCCCGATGAGGCGTTGCCGAACCTGAAGCCGATCACCGAGGTGATCCGGGTCGACATGTTCGTGGTCGGTGGCGACGGGGGCTACGCGAGCATCCGCTACATCGAGGACGGCCATCTCGGCGTGCCTCCGACCACGTCGTCCGCGACGCCGGCCGCGGTGCCGGGCCGGCGCTCCCCCGTGAACCGGGCCGAGGAGTTCGTTCGACCGGGCTCCGACCTGCGCCCGCCGTACGACAAACCACCGTTCCTTGGCAAGGTCCTCGAGATCACTCCCAAGGGAGTCCGCGTCTCTTGGGGTGGGCGGGACGACATCTACGTCGTTCCCGATCAGTTCGATCGAGCCGGCACCCCGGCGCCGCGCACGATGCCGGGCCTCGACAACGACCCCGCGTCAGACGCCGAGATCGCGAGCCACCGCGAGAAGAATCGCGCGAGCCGGAAGATCAAGGATCACGCGTGGTTCATCGGCAGCGACGAGATGACGAAGCTGGAGAGCGAGCACGAGGAGATTCTGAAGGAGGTAGGGATCGGCGTCACGATGACCCGCGATCACGACGCGAATGAACCTCGGGCCGTGCTCAAGCTCACGAAGGTGCCGAGCGATTCGCTGGTGGCGGAGCGCGGCTTCGAGGTCGGCGACATCCTGCATTCGATCAACGGTGAGCCGATCAGCTCGAAGTTCGCCGCGATCCAGTACTTCAAGCAACACAAGAACGTGTCGACGTTCAACGTCGAGATCGAGCGGCGCGGAACGCGGATCAAGAAGGTCTTCGACGTCGCGCGGTGACCGCGAATGACGGTTCCGTTCCGCGACCTCGTCGTGGTCGACGTCGGCAACACGGCGGCGAAGGTCGCGTGGTTTCGCGACGATCGGATCGAAGCGCGCGTCGTCCTCGCCCACTCGGACGCCGCGAATGGGGATCGACCCGCCGCGCTCGGTGAACTCCTCGCGCGGACGCCCGGGGTACCGGTCGCCATCGCATCGGTGCGGGCCGACGCGTGCGAGCGACTGATCGAGCGGTTCCCCGCGGATCGGCGCGTGCTGCGTGCTCCGGACGACTTCGTCGTGCTCGTCGAGAACGACTGCGATCCCCGCGACGGCGTCGGCCTCGACCGACTCTTCGACGCCGCGGCGATCGCGGGCGATCGACTCCCCGCCGTGGTCATCGACGTCGGCACCGCGATCACCGTCGACCGGGTCGATCCTCCCGGGATCTTCCGCGGCGGCGCGATCGCGCCCGGGGTCTCGCTCTCGTTTCGAGCGCTCTGCCGCGACACGGGCCGCCTGCCGCTCGTGACGCCGGGCGACGCGCCGCCGGCCGCGTTGGGCCGCGATACGGCCGCGGCGTTGCGGGCCGGCGTCGTGCGCGGGCTCGCGGGCCTGGTCGACCGGCTGGCGACCGACCTGAGCGGCGACGATGCCGCGACGTTCTGGATCACCGGCGGCGAGGCGCACTGGCTTTTGCCGCTCCTCGCGACGCGGCCTCGCTACGATGCCGACCTCACGTTGCGCGGCATCGCGCGGTCCGCCCGGCACGTTCTTTCCATGGGTCCATAGAGCGCGTTCCAACGTCGCGAAGTTCGGAGAAGAGGTTGGGCACTTCGCGGCGGAGCACGATCGCGCTCTCGATCCTGGTCCTGATCGTCGGCTGCTCGGAACGTGACGACTTTCGTGTCGTCGAGGTGATTCCAACGGCCGAGGCGGGAGTGCTCCGCCGCAACGAGCCGGTCACGATCCTCTTCAACGCGGAGATCGATCCGTCGTCGGTGACGCCGCGATCGGTACGAGTCCTCCTCGACGACGGGCGGCCGGCTGAGGGGCGGCTCGAGCCGGATGGAGCACGAGTCGTCTTCGTTCCCGACGCGGTGCGAGATGCGTCGCTCGTGGACGGGGGCTACCGGGACGCGCGCGAGGTGTCGGTTCGCATCGCCGGGTTCCCGTCGCGCGGTGGAGTCCTCTCGGCCGGCGGCCAACCGCTGGCGACTCCGTTCGATCAGCGGTACCGCGTCGCACCGCTCGGGGACGGCGACGCGCGCTTCCTGGCGTTCGTGGACGTCGCGCCGGGGCCTCCGTATCGGATCGGGCCCGATTCGGCCGCGTTCGTCGTGGGACCCGACGACGCCCTCGCGATCGAGTTCTCGGAGCCGCTCTTTCCGCCGAGCGTGACCCCGGAGACGATTCGTCTGTCGTACGACAACCCCGATCACGATCCGGTCCCGACCGTGCTCGAGCTCGCGTCCGAACCGACGCGAGCTCGCGTCCTCGTGCGTCCGGTCGGCGGATTCCAGCTCGGCACCGACTACGTGCTTCAGCTCGCCACTCCCGGCGTCCGAGATCTCGTCGGGACTCCCTTCGATGGCGGAGGGCGCCGGACGGAGTTTCGAGTGCACGTCGCGGTCGAGCCGTCCGGGGATCCGGGAGGACGGCCTTGAACGATGCAGCTCCGATCTTCCTGTTCGCGTCGTTCCTGCTCGGCGCGGCGATCGGGTCGTTCCTGAACGTCGTGATCTACCGCGTGCCGCGCGGCATGTCGGTCGCGAGCCCGAGCCGATCGTTCTGTCCCGCGTGCGCGCGCGCGATCCCGTGGACGCGGAACATCCCGATCCTCTCGTGGCTGATCCTGAACGGACGCTGCGCCGACTGCCACGCATCGATTCCGATCCGCTACTTGCTCGTCGAGCTGGCCGGCGCGTTCCTGTTCGCGGCCGTGGCCGCCACGCATCTGCCCGCGAGCGGATTGCTCGCCGAGCTGGGGTTCGTTCCGCTTCTGGTCGACTGGACGTTCGCGGGCCTCGTCCTCGCGATCGCCGTGATCGACTTCCAGCTCGCGCTCATCCCGGACCCGCTCACCGTGCCGTGGCTGCCGCTCGTGTGCGGCGCCGCCTGGTTCGACCCGCGGGTGTTGAAGGGGCACGCGCTCGATCCCGGCGTCGCGGGCGAACCCGCCGCCGCATGGGTCGGGCTGCTGGCGGGCGTCGCGATCGGCGCGTTCCCGGCGCTCTTGTTCGACTTCCTCGCGCGCCGGCGCGAGACGATCGACCCGGGCCGCGAGCCGGAGAGCGCGCTGCCGGCCGATGATGAGGAGTTCTCGATCTTCGCCGAAGCTCGATCGTTCCTGTTTCCTCTCCTCGTGCCGGTCGCCGTCGCGGGAGGACTCCTCGCGTGGCTCGCGCCTCGGCTCGGATTCCTCTCCACGCCGAGCGGAGGCGCATTGCTCGCGAGCGCGGCCGGCGCGGGGGCCGGCCTGCTATCGATCTACGTCGTTCGTTTCGTGTTCAGTGCGGTGTTTCGGCGCGAGGCGATGGGGCTCGGCGACGCCAAGTTCCTGGCCCTCGCCGGCGCGCTGTTCGGCGCCGAAGGCACTCTCCTCGTCTTCCTCGGCGCCAGCCTGCTCGGAGCCGCTCCCGCTCTGATCGGTTTGCTCGCGCGCGCGCCCTTCGCGACCGGCGGTCTCATCGTCTCGACGCTCGTGCCGGTCTGGCTGCTTCCCTCCGCCGTGAGCTCGCTCGGTCCGACCGTGGCGATCTCGGTCTTGATGCCGATCCCGATCCTCGGCCTCCTCCTCTTCATGCGTTTCCTTCGCCAGGCGACGTTCCCCCGGACCGCCATGCCGTTCGGCCCGTTCCTCGCCGTCGCCGCCCTCGTCCTCCTGGTTGCGGCCGACCCCGTCTATCGGTTCGCGGCCGACTTCCTGGCTCGGACGTAGCGAAGCTGACTCCGCCGGTGCGCGTCCCGTGCCGGTGGCCGCGCACGAATCCGAACTCTTCGGCTCCTCCCATGTGCCCTAGCGCGAAAACCGGCCTCTTCCTAAGATCGCTCGCTCTGCTTCAGGAGGATTGTTCATGGCGAAGTATGGATCCGCGGATATCCGCAACGTCGCCTTCGTGGGTGCCCCACACTCCGGCAAGACGACGCTTCTGGAGGTGATGCTCCATTCGATCGGGAGCATTCCGCGTCGGGGGCATGTTGCGGACGGCTCATCGTTCGTCGACTACGACGCTCTGGAGAAGGAGAAGAAGCACACCCTCTTCATGAAGGTCTTCCACGGATCGCACAAGAAGAAGGTCCTGAACCTGCTCGACAGTCCCGGGTACCCGGATTACGTGAGCGAAGCGATCGCGGCCATGAACGCCGTCGAGACCGTCGCGCTCAGCGTGAACGCGGCGGAAGGAGTCCAGTTCCACACGCAGCGCCTTTGGATCGAAGCGGAGCGGATCGGTCGCGGGAGGATCATCCTCGTGAACCGATGCGACGCGGAGGGGATCGATCCGGAGGCCGTGATCTCGTCGCTGCAGGATATCCTGGGCTCGATCTGCCAGCCGATCAACCTGCCGATCGCGCCCGGCAGCGGCATCTCCGGCGTCGTCGATCTCGTGAAGGGCCACGAAAGCGCTCCGGCCGAGATGAAGGAACTCGTGGCCTCGATGCGCGACCAGATGATCGAGGGGCTCGTCTCGACCGACGACGACGCGATGGAGGCGTACCTCGAAAGCGGCGAGGTCGCGATCGGCGAGCTCGCCCCCCTGATGCAGAAGGGGATCGCGAGCGGAGCGTTCGTGCCGATCCTGTTCACCGCGGCGGAGAAGAACGTGGGCGTCGCCGAGCTGCTCGACTTCCTGGCCGATGACGCGCCGTCACCGCTGTCCGGTCCGTTCTTCAAGGTCTCGGACGGAGCCGAGCTGACCGAGGACCTGCATGACTTGAACCCCGCCGAGCACGACGCATTCGCGGGCCGGGTCTTCAAGACGGTTTCCGACCCGTACGTGGGTCGCCTCACGTTCCTGCGCGTCGTGACCGGCGAGATCCGCCCGGACGACCTCTACATGAACGTTCGGATCGGAAAACACGAGAAGATGCCGTCCGTGCTCCGATCGCAAGGCAAGGAGCACGAGAAGAGCGACGTCGGGATCGCGGGCGACATCGTCGTGGTCGCGAAGGCGGAGACGATCGAGACGAACGACTCGCTCTGCGCGGAGAGGGCGCAGGTCACGTTCCCGCCGATGGTGATGCCGGTCCCGATGGTCGCCGTCGCGCTCCTCCCGAAGAACCGCGGCGACGAGCAGAAGCTCTCAACGGGATTGAAGAAGCTGACCGGCGAGGATCCCACGTTCCGGACCGATCGCGACGAGCAGACGGGCGAGTTGATCGCGCACGGAGTGTCGCCGCTTCACCTGGAGACGCAGCTCCATCGCCTCGCCACGAACTTCAAGGTCGAGGTGGAGACGAAGATCCCGCGCGTCCCCATGCGCGAAACGGTCACCACGCCGTCCGAAGGGCATCACCGTCACAAGAAGCAGACGGGCGGTCGCGGCCAGTTCGCCGAGGTCTACCTGCGCGTGATTCCGCAGGAGCGAGGCGTCGGATTCGAGTTCGTCGACGCCACGTTCGGCGGCTCGGTGCCGAGGAACTACCTGCCCGCGATCGAGAAAGGCGTGATCGACCAGATGTCGAAGGGCGTCATCGCCGGCTACCCGGTGGTCGACGTCAGGGTCGAGGTCTACGACGGCAAGCACCACGACGTCGACTCGGACGAGCACTCGTTCAAGATCGCGGGCGCGCGCGCGTTCCGCGACGGCTTCGAGAAGGCGCGGCCGGTCCTCCTCGAGCCGGTCGTCATCCTCGAAGTCGCGGTGCCGAGCCGGTTCATGGGCGACATCAACGGCGACCTGAACGGCCGCCGCGGCCGCATCGCCGGTATGGAAGCGATCGGAGAAACGCAGGTGATCAAGGCGCAGGTCCCGCTGAAGGAAGTCCAGACGTACGCGGCCGACCTCCGCTCGATCACGCAGGGCGAGGGATCGTACTCGTTCGAGTTCTCGCACTATGACATCGTGCCGCACAAGATCCAGGACGACCTGGTGGCGTCGCACAAGGCGGGGTTCAAGGAAGAGGACTGAGGGGGATGCGACGCTTCGCGCGCGGCTTCTTCGCCCGCCGGGCGGGGAGGCGCCGCGCGCGGCGGCGTCGACCTGACGAGGCGGCGGTTCCGCGGTGGCGGGTGGGGTGCCGGGCGCCGCCCGCCGTACGGCGCGCTCGACGGGGAACTCGTCGCCCGACGCGGGGCCGTCGGTGGCTCCCGGTCTCGGAGACGTCGGAACGCGATCTCTCGTGATCCGCCGGGGACGAAGGAGGCGGGGTCGCCGGGAAACGGTGCGGCGAGCCTTCCCGAGCGTATCCCCCACGGGGCGCGCGCGTTGGCCCGGGCGAGGGAGTCCCAGCGACCGCCGAGGTCGAGCGGCACCGCGCGTCCGTCCGTCCGTCCGTCCGTCGGCCGGGCGAGCGCGTACGCCGAGGACGACTCCGAACCCGACGATCGGCCCGTACGCCTTGGCACCGGGGGAGGAGACGGCAAGTTCGGCTCAACTGCGCGAACTGCCGTCGCCGATAAGGAACCACCTCCGTTCCTCGTTGCCAAAGCGGGAGCCTGACGCATGGTCCAGATGCAGGAGCTGCTGGAGCAGCTCGTGGATCGAAACGGGTCCGACCTTCACATCAGCGCCGGTGCACCGCCGAAGATCCGCGTCTCCGGGAACCTGGTGTCGCTCGACTACGACGTGATGGGGCCGGAGGAGACGAAGAAGCTCGTCTACTCGATTCTCACGACCGACCAAGTCGCCAAGTTCGAGCGGACGCTCGAGCTCGATTTCTCGTTCGGTATCCGCGACCTCGGCCGATTCCGTACCAACGTGCTGATGCAGCGCGGCGCGGTCGGCGCGGTGCTTCGCGTGATCCCGTACCGCGTGATGGGGTTCGACGAGCTCGGCCTGCCGCGCAAGACCTGCGAGAGCCTCTGCAACCTGCCGCGAGGACTGATCCTCGTCACCGGAGCGACGGGCTCGGGGAAGTCGACGACGCTCGCCGCGATGATCGACCACATCAACGATCACCGTCCGTGCCATATCGTGACGATCGAGGACCCGATCGAGTTCCTCCACGCGAACAAGACCGCGTTGATCAATCAGCGCGAGGTCGGCTCCGACACGCTCGGGTTCGGGAGCTCTCTTCGCTCCGTCCTGCGTCAGGACCCGGACGTGGTCCTCATCGGCGAGATGCGCGACCTCGAGACGATCGAGGCGGCGCTGATGCTCTCGGAGACGGGCCACCTGACGTTCGGCACGCTCCACACCTCCGACGCGGTGCAGACGGTGAACCGCATCATCGACGTCTTCCCGCATCATCAGCAGCAGCAGATTCGCACCCAGCTCTCGTTCAGCCTTCAGGCGGTCTTCTGCCAACAGCTCCTCCCGCTCGCGATCGGCAAGGGTCGCGCGATGGCGTCGGAGGTGTTGATCGTCAACACGCCGGTGCGCGCGCTCATCCGCGACGACAAGGCGCACCAGATCTACTCCATCATCCAGACGAGCAAGAAGATCGGCATGCAGACGATGAACGCCTCGCTGGCCGAGCTCGCGCTCGCGAATCGGATCACGTCGGAGGACGCACTGGCGCGATCGTCCGATCCCGAGGAGCTCAGGCGCCTGATCCACAAGGTGTGATTCCGTGGTCACGACTTTCGACAAGCGACTCGCGCAGACCGTGAAGCGGTCGGGGGAGATCGAGCAGGCCGCGCTGGACGACGCCATCGCCGCGGCGGAGCGCGACAGGAAGCCGCTGTTCGACGTCCTGGTTCGCGGCAACCTCGTCGAGGAGAAGAACCTCCTCGGCATCGTGGCGATCGAGACCGGCCTCTCGCCGATCGACATGGATCGCGTCTCGCTCGGTCGGGAGTACCTCGAGCTGATCCCGCAGGCGACCGCCGAGACGCACAAGGTCTTCCCGATCGCGAAGATCGGAACCACTCTGACCGTCGCGATCGTCGACCCGTTCGACGTCGTCGAGCTCGACCACCTTAGCCTGCTGCTGAAGTGCGACCTACGCACCGTGCTCGCCTCCGAGCGTGCGATGACGTCGGCGATCCGCCGGCTCTACGCCGGCGATGCTCGCGAGCTCGAAGCGTTGATGGGGGACGCGGGCGACGAGATCGAGCTGAAGACCGACTCCCAGGTCGACGACGACGTCGACCTCTCCGACGTCAGCGGCGAGACATCCCCCGTCATCAAGCTGACGAACACGTTGATCGCGAACGCAGTCCGCGACGGGGCGTCGGACATCCACATCGAGCCGTTCGAGAACAAGCTCCGCGTGCGCTACCGCCAGGACGGAGTGCTGCGCGAGGTCCTGAACCCGCCCCGCCAGCTCGCGGGATCGATCGCGTCGCGAATCAAGATCATGTCTGGTCTCGACATCGCCGAGAAGCGCAAGCCGCAGGACGGCAAGTTCCAGGTGAAGCTCGACGGTCGCGCCGTCGACTTTCGCGTCTCGACGCTCCCCGTCGTCCACGGCGAGAAGATCGTGATGCGCGTCCTCGACAACTCGAACCTGGCGAAGTCGCTCGACACGCTCGGCTTCGAGACGAAGAACCTCGAGGACTTCCGCAAGGCGATCGCCGCGCCGTACGGGATGATCCTGATCACCGGACCGACCGGATCGGGCAAGTCGACCACGCTCTATTCATCGGTGCGAGAGCTCTACTCGGACGAGATCAACTTCATCACCGTCGAAGACCCGGTCGAGTACCAGCTCGACGGGATCAACCAGGTCCCGGTCAACCCGAAGCGCGGCGTGACGTTCGCCTCGGCTCTGCGATCGATCCTGCGCCAGGACCCGGACACCATCCTGATCGGCGAGATCCGCGACGCGGAGACGATCGAGATCGCGGTGAAGGCCGCGCTCACGGGTCACCTCGTCCTCTCGACGCTGCACACGAACGACGCCCCCGGCGCGATCTCCCGAATGGTCGACATGGGGCTGGACCCGTTCCTCGTCGCGACGTCGGTCGTGCTCGTGGCGGCGCAGCGCCTCTGCCGCAAACTGTGCACGCACTGCCGCGAGCTGGTGAAGATCCCGCCGGAGCGGTTGATCGCGCTCGGGTTCAAGCCCGAGGAGGCCGACGGCGCCACCCTGTTCGGCGCCAAGGGCTGCAATCGCTGCAACCAGGGCTACCGCGGGCGCTTCGCGATCCTCGAGACGTTGCCCATAACGGACGGCATCAAGTCGATGATCCTCGAGGGCAAGTCCGCGATCGAGATCAAGAAGCAAGGCATGAGGGACGGGATGGTGACGCTCCGGCGCTCCGCGATCCTCAACTCGTTGCGTGGCAACACCTCCGTGGAGGAGATGTTGCGCGTGACGATGGCCGACGACACCTGACCGTCGAACAAGAACGGAGACCGAAGGACGGCAATCGATGAAGAACTACAAGTACTCGGCGAAGAACGCGGACGGTCGAACGGTCACTGGAACGTTGACCGCGGGAGGCAAGGATGAGGTGGTGGGCGAGCTGCGCAAGCGCAACCTGACCATCCTCGGGGTGAAGGAGGTGTCGAGCCCGCTGCGCGCGATATCGCGCAGGGCGGTGCGACCGGGTCCACCGCGCAAGAAGGACGAGCTCGTCGTCTTCACGCGCCAGCTCGCCACGATGATCACGTCGGGCATCACGCTGCTCGAGGCGCTCGAGATCCTCGTGGAGCAGGCCGAGTCGCCGGCGTTCGCCGCCGCGCTGCGCCAGTCGGTCGATGACGTCCGGCAAGGCTCCGACCTGTCCCGTGCGCTCGGCCGGCACCCGCGGGTGTTCAACGAGCTCTACATCAACATGGTGAAGGCCGGCGAGGTCTCCGGTCAGATCGATGAGATCCTCGTCCGGCTCGCCGACTACATGGAAGCGGCCGCGAAGCTGAAGCGCGAGATCAAGGCGGCGATGACGTATCCGGTCATCTCGCTCGTGCTCGTGCTCGGCATCACGGCGTTCCTCATGGTCGGGATCGTCCCGCAGTTCAAACCGATCTTCGAGTCGCTCGAGATCGACCTGCCGGGCCTGACCCAGTTCGTCCTGCATCTGTCGGACCTCGTCCGCAACCACGGGCTCCTCGTGCTCGGCGGCCTGTTCGCCTTCGTCACGTTCGTGGTCATGCTGAAGAGGAGCGAGAAGGGCGCCTACGCCTGGGACGCCTTCGTGCTGAAGGTCCCGGTCTTCGGAACCCTGTTCCGCAAGGTCGCCCTGGCCCGCTTCTCGCGCACGTTCGCCACGCTGATCAAGTCCGGCGTGCCGATCCTCGGCTGTCTCGAGATCGTGTCGGAGACGGCGGGCAACAAAGTCGTGTCGAGGGCCGTAAACGGCGCCCGAGAGAACGTTCGTCAGGGACAGACTTTGTCCGAGCCGCTGTCGCACAGTCCGGTGTTCCCGCCGATGGTGACGCGCATGATCTCGATCGGTGAGAAGTCCGGCGCCCTCGAGCACCTGCTCGAGAAGATCGCGGAGTTCTACGACGAGCAGGTCTCCGCCCAAGTGAAGTCGCTCACGTCCCTGATCGAGCCGCTTCTGATCGCGGTCATGGGCTTCTTCGTCGGCACGATCGTGCTCGCCGTCTTCCTGCCGATCTTCAAGATCCAGGAGAAGCTCGCGGGTGGTTGATCGCACGTCATCGACGGGGCGCGACGTGACGCGGTGGGTGGTCTGGTCCGCGGCGGTCCTGCTCGGATCGGGCCTCCTCTTCGGCGGGTTCGTCTACCGTCCGGCGCCGCCGATCCCGTCCCTCATCCAGAACGCATCGCTGCTCGTGCAGATGGGGATGATGGACGAGGCGGCACGGTCGCTCGATGACGTGTTCCGGCGGGAGCCGGACGAGCCGTACGCGCATCTGTTGATGGCGATCGTCGAGGAGTCGCGCGCGAACTACCGCGGCGCGTTGCGCCACTACGAGGCCGGGCTCCCCGCGATCGAGGCATCGGATCAGCCGAACGCGCGGGTCGAGTTCCGCGTCGCGACCGCTCTGCTGCGGCTCGCGGGCGGCGACTTCGAGGGCGCGGAGCGCGATGCGGTCGCGATCGAGGCGGGACAGCCCCGCGTCGCGGCCGGAATCCTGATTCGAGCCTTCAGTCGATTGGGCCGCGGTGTCGATACAGATTTTCGACAAGAACTCGAGCGGGCGTACCTCGCGGACCCGTTGGACCCGATCTTCCGGATCGGGTCGGGGTTTCTCACGGAAGCGATTCCATGGGCGCCCGCGTTCTGTCACGTCCGTCCGTCAGGGCGCGTGCTCTGACGTTCACAATGAAAGCAAACCCGATCGAAGCGCACCCGGCGTCGGTCGCGGTCACAATCCGGGAGAGTTTCCAGCACCCATGAAGACCAACAAGGGTTTCACCCTCATCGAGCTGATGATCGTCGTCGCGATCATCGCCATCATCGCCTCGATCGCCATTCCGAACCTGCTCTCGGCGCGCTTGAACGCCAATGAGTCGGCCGCGATCGCGACGCTCCGCAACATCGTGTCGGCCCAGGCGCAGATCCAGGCGCAGGCCGCGATCGACGTCGACGCGGACGGAATCGGCGAGCACGGTTTCTTCGCCGAGATGGCCGGCACGGTCCCGCTCCGCGGGTCCGGTCTGACCCTCAACCCGACCGTTCTGTCGACCGCCCTCGGTACCGTCAACGCGAGCAACGTCCAGAAGGCCGGCTACCTCTTCACGATGTACCTCCCGGCGGCGAACGGCGCTCCGACGCGCGAGGCGGCGGCGGGCGGCGACCCGGGCGGTCTCGACGACAACCTCGCCGAGAATACGTGGTGCACCTACGCGTGGCCGGTCAACACCGGAAACACGGGTAACCGCGCGTTCATGGTGAACCAGAGCGGCGACATGATCCAGACCAACCAGGCCGTCCTGCAGTACTCGGGAACGACGTCGGAGCCGGCCGGCGACGCGGCGTTCACCCTCGCGGGCGACATCACCAGCAACCTCTCGATCGGCGCGGCGGGCCAGGATGGCAACACCTGGGTCAGCGTGAACTGATCCGTCTTGGGCCATGAGGTCCAGCGGAATCTCGCGAGGTCCCGGCAAGCCTGCCTGGGGCCTCGTTTTCGTTTGTCAGAGAGCGGACCAATGAGATACCGAGACCGTCCTCGTCACCGCCGTGGTTTCACGCTGATCGAGCTGATGATCGTCGTCGCGATCATCGCGATCATTGCGAGCATGGCGATCCCCAAACTGATGAGCTCCCGCATCACCGCCAACGAATCGGCCGCGATCGCGACCATGCGCACGATCACTTCCGCTCAGGCGCAGGCGCAGACACGCACCGCCGTCGACGTCGACTCCGACGGTCGCGGCGAATACCTCTACCTGGCCGAACTCTCCGGAGTGGTGAACCTGCGCGGCAGCGCGCTGCCGTTGAACCCTGCGGCGGTCTCCGTCTCGATCGGAACCGTGAACAACTCCGTGGCGTCGAAGGCCGGATACAACTTCGCCATCCACCTCCCCGACGCCGCCGCGGCCGGAGTCGCGGAGGACCCGGCGGGCGGCAAGGCCGCGCCCGCGGCCGTCGACGCCGACTTCGCCGAGACGTTCTGGGTCTGCTACGCGTGGCCTTCCGCGGTCAACCAAACCGGCCGGCGCGCGTTCGTCACCAACCAGAGCGGCGACATGCTCCAGACCAACAACACGGTCCAGAACTACAGCGGCATCGCGGT
Organism: uncultured Phycisphaeraceae bacterium; assembly: GCA_964649825.1. GTDB lineage: Bacteria > Planctomycetota > B15-G4 > B15-G4 > JADJEK01 > CAZYQW01. The sequence continues at coordinate 134,796 of CAZYQW010000147.1, forward strand.
CGCCCCGACCGCCGACGCGGCCTACAGCGCGACCGATCTGACCGCGCCGTTCTCGATCAACGGAGCGCCCGCCGCCGCGCAGGACGCTGGGACGTGGATTCCGGTGAACTGAGTCGGCTGAACTGAGTGAACTGAGTCGACGCTTTTCGAGGTCGAACGCGTCAGCTCCGTCGCCGCGCTCCCTGGGCCCGCGCCACGACGCGCTCGGCCGCGCGGACCATCGGCATGTCGACCATCTTCCCGTCGAGCTCGAACACGCCGCGGCCCTCGGCCTGGTGGCGCTCGTGCTCGCGGATCAGCCGCTCGGCGCGGGCGATCTCGTCGTCGGTCGGCGTGAAGACGCGGACGATCGGCTCCACCTGGCGCGGATGGATCGCGAGACGTCCGGTGTAGCCCATCTCGAGCGACCGCATGGTGTCGCGGGTGAGCCGCTCGACGTCGGACAGGTCGATGAACGGGGTGTCGATCGCCTGGCGCCGGTGCGCGGCGGCGTTGATGACGAGGGCGCTCTTTGCGTATGCCACCTCGTGGCCATCGGTCGTGCGGGTCGCGCCGACGTCGCCGCACAGGTCCTCGGCGCCGAAGACGAGGGCGGCGAGCCGGGGATGCGCGGCGGCGATCTCGCTGAGGCGGACGACGCCGAGCGCGGTCTCGATCAAGGCAAGGATCACGAGCCGGCCGCCGGCGATGGCGTGCCGTTCCTCGATCTCGGCGAGGCGGTCCGCGACCCAGAAGAGCTGGTCGGCCGACTCGACCTTCGGGATCATCACCCCGTCGGGCGGCACCGGCGCATCCAGCAACGCGGCGACGTCATCCTCCTCGAGCCCACTCCCGACCGCGTTGATGCGGACGATCCGTTCGCTCGCTCCGAAGTCGAGCTCGGCCAGCGCAGCGACGGTGATCGCGCGCGCCTCGGCCTTCTTGGCCAGCGCGGCCGCGTCCTCCAGGTCGAGGATCACGGCGTCGACGTCGAGGGCGGCTGCTTTCTCGATCTTCCGCCGCTCGGTGCCGGGGCAGAAGAGGAGGGCTCGCCGCGCGCGGGGTGGAATCACGACGTGGCTCCCCGCCGGAGGAACAGCGCGGAGCGTTCGATCTCGCAGACGACGACGCCGTCTTGGTTGAGTGCGCGGTGGAGGAGCTTCACGACGCCGCGATCGGTACGGCTCTTGGACGGTCGCGCGTCCAGTACCTCCGTCTCCACGTAGATCGTGTCGCCGTGGAAGACCGGCGCCGGGTGGGCCACACGGTCATAGCCGAGGTTGGCGACGATCGTCCCCTCGGTCAGCTCCGGAACCGTCAGCCCGACCGCGAGCGCCATGGTGTAGATCCCGTTCACGATCCTCCGGCCGAAGTGGGTCTTCGCCGCGAAGTCCTCATTGACGTGGAGCGGTTGCGGATTCATCGTCAGCGCACAGAAGAGGACGTTGTCGGTCTCGGTGATCGTGCGGCCGACGGAGTGGCGAAACCGATCGCCCGGCTGCAGCTCGTCGAAGTACTTGCCGGTCATTGCTGCCTCGTTAGGTGCGTGTCGCGGGCCGCATCGTACCGTGGAGCGGCGTCACCTCGGCCCGAACTATTCACGCCCGTCCCGCGCCTGGCGGGTGCTCGTCGCCGATCTCTGCGCCGTTCGTCGTCGAGAACCCACCCGGGTCGATCTCCTCCTCGCTCCTTGATCTCGACGAGGATCACTCCGCCAGGGAACCTCGCTCCAATCCTTGCAACCGGTCTGTCGGTCCAAGTATGGGGTTGTGCTCCCGCGCCGCTCCGTTTCTCGCGGGACGGGCGTGAACAGTCCGGGCTCGGGAGCCGTTTTCGCCGCGTCGACCTCCGTCATAGCCGACCTCTCTCGCATGATCCGACCGTGGTGTCTCGGCAATCCGGGGCACGATCTCGTGGTGCCGGTCGGCGAGAGGAACGGACATGATCCGCCCGCCCACCCGCATACGGCCGGGGGCGGCTATGCAGGTCCGCGCATCTCACGACACACCTTTTTGCTTGAGATCGAGGCGGCGGCGCGTAACGTCCTGGTGCTCATTCCCCCGTTTTGGAGTTCTACAAAATGGTGCAGCGAAAAGGCGAGAAGGTGTCCGCCATGGACGCACTCGTCGCATACATGAAGGGACATCCCCAAGCCGTTTACGCGGACGCTCAGGCGGCGCTGGCCAAGCAGGGACACAAGATCTTTCCGATCATGTGGGGGCGGGCGCAGGTCATGTTGGGCCGGGTGAAGGCCAAGAAGCGTGGCGCGAAGAAGGCGGCCGTGAAGACCACCGCGGCCGTCGCGCCGGCTCCGGTCCCAGCGGGGAAGCGTGGTCCGGGCAGACCACGCAAAGTCGAGCGACCCGTGGCCGCGGCCGGAAACGTGATCGTGGGCGTCGACGCGAGCGAGCTCGCCAACTGGCAGAGACTCGTCAAGCACCTGAACTCGGGCGCGAAGGTGGCGCTGCAGTACGACGGTTCGAGCTGGAACCTCGTCTCCGCATGATCGTTACCGTCGGACCAGCGCCCGGCACCGGTCGCCCGCGCGAGCGGCTCTTGCCGACGTGTCTTCGCGCTGGTCCGAAACACCCGATCAGGGGACGCTCTCGATGACCGCGCTCATGGAGCCGGCGGACTGGGGGATCCGCCAGTCGGCTCCGTACGAGTGCACCTGCTGCTGCTTCAGTTCGACGACCTCGAGATGCGCGCTGAACACGATCGCTCGACCGGATGCGTCGACTTCGCGCGCGAGCTGGTATGCCCGTTCGACGGGGTGGCCGAAGATCGCTCCTAGCATCTCGATCACGTATTCATACGTGTGATCGTCGTCGTCGAGGAGGATCAGGTTGTGGCGGGGCGCCAGCGCCGTATCTTCGGCAATGCTTGGCGCCTCTTGGGTCTTGGTGGCCATGGCCTGGCATTCTAGTGTGGTGTTTCCGAAATCGGGGCCCTGATCTCGGGCCTGCGGCCGGCGCTGACTTTGCGGCTCTTCGCCGTATCACCGTTCCCATACGTCTACGCCTTGGTCGGAGCGTCGCGCCGGCACCGCCTCTCGGCGCGCCGAATCTCAGGAGCCGGGTTTCTGAACACCACGCTCGCCACGGATCAGGTGCGGTGGCCACGTGCTCGGCCGGTCGTGGTCCGGTGCGTCAGACCGCGGCGAGCCGCGGGTCGGCCGCCGACACTCGTAGGTGGTCGATGGCTCTCATCTGGAGCTGGCGGACACGCTCGCGAGAGATCTGCAGGATCTCGCCGACCTGCTCGAGGGTGTGAGGCGTCTCTCCGCGGAGGCCGTATCGAAGGTGGATGACGCGCTGCTCCCGCTCGGGAAGTCCGTCGATCATCCCGTCCAACCGGTGCCGCAGGTGCTCCATGTCCTCGCGTTCGTCGGCCCGACCGAGGTCCGCGCCGACGAGGTCGTTGCGCATCGGTTGACCGTCGTCCGGTCCCGATCGGTCGAGCGAGATGACGCCCGACTTGATGCTGAACGCGCGCGCCGCCGCGCCGCGCTCGACGTTCATCATCTTTGCGAAGCGTGTGGCGTCCAGCGGCTCGCGCACTCCGGACTTGCGGTGGAGGTGGTTCGCCTTCGAGATCAACTGGCGCATCGGGCGCGGCACGTGGACCACGTCGCGGTCGGTGTCGGTCGCGCGCTCGATCGCCTGGCGGATCCACCACTCCGCATACGTGCGGAACCGGACGTTCTTGCGCCAATCGAACTTGTCCGCGGCGCGGATCAAGCCGAGATCACCGTGCTGGACGAGATCGTCGTGGGGGATCCCGTACGTCCGGTAACGAACCGCGATCCGCTCGACGAGTGGTACGTTCGCGACGATCATGTCGTTCCGGAGGCTCAAGTACTCCGACCACCGCGCCTGCAAGGTGCCTTCGTCGGGCCGTCGATCGAACGCGGACTTGACCGGCGTGCGGGCGAACTCCGGCGTCTCGATGCGGTCGAAGTAAAGCTCCTTCACCTCGGTCGGAGCGGAGGAGGACGCGATCGTTCGCTCGAGGCGACGCCGCGCGAACTCGATCCGCTTGGCGAGATGGAGCTCTTCCTGCGCGCTCAACCGCTGCGTGCGCGCCACGAACCGGGCCACCGGCCCGCCCTTGCGGTAGGGGGCATCGCCTTCCGCCTCATCCAGGATGCGGGACGCGAATCGGTCATCGACGAGGGGCTTCTCCCCGAAGGCATGGAGGATCCTGGCCAGCTCCCGGTCGAGCGCGTGGGGACGCTCCAGGACGGTGTCGAGCCGGCTGTACGGGATCTCCGTCGCCTTTCGAAGGTCGTCCAGGAACTGGTTCAGCGTCATGCGCGTCTTCATTTTTGATCACCCGCTGTCCGGGAGGTGCCTCGTGTCCTATCCGTTGGATTCGAGCCGCTGAGGTTTAGTTACGTCCCAACCCGACCTTCGCTCGGGTTTGTCGGACTTTTTCGGGCATGGAGAGGGGGCTACGATTCACACTCGAAACGAGCCTAAGCAGCAGAACCGCACGAATTTGGGCTGAATTCGGCCAGTTTGGCGGGGGGGCGGCCGCCGGGGAGAGGAATCGTGGAGATGCGTCGCTTCGGGGCGTACTTGCGGGTGGGTTTGAGCCCGCTATCATCACCCCTTTTCTGCCCTGATCGGGCGAAACAGATCTTCTCCGACCGAAGGAGCCGAAATGGCCGCCGAAGTCGCCGACAGCGGAATCGCCGTCACCGGTCCGCTGGAAACGCTGCTGAGCTGGGCGCGAAAGAACTCGCTCTGGCCGATGCCACTCGGCCTCTCCTGCTGCGCGATCGAGATGATGTCGGCGATCGGGCCGCGGTTCGACCTGTCGCGGTTCGGCATGGAGGTCGCGCGATTCTCTCCACGTCAGAGCGACGTGATGATCGTCGCCGGCACCTTGACGTGGCGGATGGCGAACGTGGCGCGGCGGATCTACGACCAGATGCCGAATCCGAAGTATGTCGTGTCGATGGGGGTTTGCGCCTCGTCCGGCGGGCTGTACCGCAATTATGCGGTCGTTCCCGGAGTCGACCGGTTGATTCCCGTCGACGTCTACACGATGGGGTGTCCGCCGCGTCCCGACACGTTGATCAACGCGCTCCTCACGCTGCAGAAGAAGATCGACGCCGGGACGACGCACGCGCACGGCAACCCGAAGCCGGCGGTGGTGGGGCTGGGAGAGCCGGCATGAACACGACCGACGTCGCCGCGCCGGCGCGGCTGATGGAGCTGGCGGCGGCGGCCGGAGCGCGGGTGGTCGAGTCCCCGCTCGACGGCCTGTTCTGCTGCGAGGTGGACCGTGAGAACCTCACCTCGCTGGCCATCGATCTGCGTGACGACCCTGCGCTGCGTTTCACGCTCCTGCTCGACGTGACGGCGGTGGACTGGTACGGCGAGGAGCCGCGCTTCCAGGTCGTCTACCACCTCTACTCGGTCGACCTGCGTCAGCGGATCCGCGTGACGACCCGCTGCGGCGAACGCGATCCTCGCGTGCCGAGCCTCGTGCCCGTCTTTCCGACCGCCGACTTCCACGAGCGCGAGACGTACGACATGTTCGGGATCGTCTTCGACGACCATCCGGACCTGCGCCGCATCCTCCTGCCGCCGGAGTACGAGCATCATCCGCTGCGCAAGGAGTTCCCCATCGACGGGATCCAGCCGGAGAAGGTGTACCGCCTGCACGGCGGGGTGATGATGGCGCGACCCGAAGGCGCCGAACCGATCAACGGAGCCGGGAGCACGACGCCGTGAGACAAGCGACCGCGACCCTCCCGCAGGGCGACCTCCACTCGGAGATCATGACCCTGAACATGGGCCCGCAACACCCGTCGACGCACGGAGTGCTGCAGATCGAGCTGAAGCTGGACGGCGAGACGGTCGTCGACCTCGACGTCGTGCTCGGCTACCTGCACCGTGGCAAGGAGAAGCACGCCGAGAACGTGTCCTATCTGCGGTGGATGCCGATGACCGATCGGCTCGACTACCTCGCGCCGCTGCAGAACGAGATCGGCTACGCCCTCGCCGTCGAGAAGCTCTGCGGAATCGAGGTGCCGGAGCGCGCGCAAGCGATTCGCGTGGCGATCGCCGAATGCATGCGTTTGACGGCCCACCTGGTGTGGTTCGGCACGTCGGCGCTCGAGGTCGGGGCGGTGACGCCGTTCTTCCTCGCCTTCCGCGAGCGCGAGGACCTGTTCGACATGCTGGACGAACTGACCGGGCTGCGAACGAACCAGGAGTACATCCGGTTCGGCGGCGTCAAGGCCGACGTCCCGATGGACCTGCTGCGGCGCCTGAGCGATTGGGCGAAGCGCTTCCCCGGCTGCGTCGACGAGTACGAGCTGCTGCTGACCGGCAACCGCATCTGGTACGACCGCGCTCGGAACATCGGCGTGCTGACGACGGACGACGCGCTTGCGCTCGGCCTGACCGGGCCGAACCTGCGAGCGACCGGCTGCCCTCACGACCTGCGCAAGGTCGAGCCGTACTCGGGCTACGAGAAGTACGACTTCGAGATTCCGGTCGGTACCGTCGGCGACGTCTACGACCGGTACCTCGTTCGCCTCGAAGAGATGCGCCAGAGCGCCCGGATCATCCACCAAGCGCTCGACGGCCTGCCGTCCGGCGAGTTCATGGCGCGTGACGCGCGCTATGTTCTGCCGCCGAAGGATCGCGTCTACTCGTCGATGGAAGAGCTGATCTATCAGTTCAAGATCGTGACGGACATGCGCCCGCCGAAAGGGCAGGTCTATCAGGCGATGGAGGCGGCGAAGGGCGAGCTCGGCTTCTATCTCGTGTCCAACGGGGGCACGAACGCGTACCGCGCCCACGTGCGCGCCCCGTCGTTCGTGAACATGATGGCGATCAAGCCGCTCTGCGTCGGGCGCCCGATCGCGGACGTGGTGGCGATCGTCGGATCGATCGACTTCGTGATGGGCGAGTGCGATCGCTGACGAGAACTGCGGTAAGTCGAGGCGCCAGGAACGGGACGCGAGCGCGTCCAGCGAGTGAGGTCGACAGATGGTGTTGGTGAAGCAGCGGAAGCTGAGCCTCGGCGAGCGGTTCTACTTCAAGACGATCCTCGTCGGGCTCGTCTACACGTTCAAGAACATGTTCAAGCCGAAGGTGACGCGCCAGTATCCCGAGGTGAGGCTCGACCCGAAGCCGTCCTTTCACGGCGTGCCGGTGCTGGTGCAGGACTCCGAGGGAAACCCCCGGTGCGTGGCCTGCGGTCTGTGCGAGTTCGTCTGTCCGCCGATCGCGATCACGATCGTCGGCACCGAGACCGACCGTCCGATCGAGCGGACGCCGAAATCGTTCGAGATCGACATGCTCCGTTGCATCGAATGCGGCTACTGCGAGGAGGTCTGCCCGGAAGAGGCGATCGTCATGTCGCAGGAATACGAGCTGACCGGCGCGACCCGCAACGAGTTCAAGTGGGGCCTCGACCAGCTCTTGGTCCCAGCCGAGAAGCTGCAGCCGCGCCTCGACTACATCCGCAATACGTACCATCGTTGGAAGCAGCCGCTGCGCGAGGCGACCGCGGCCTCGGTGCCCGGCAAGGGTGGAACCGGTGCCGGAGTCGCCGGGACCAAGGTCCACGCGGCTCTCGAGCGCTACCGCGACAACTACTGATCCGGCGGCTCGACCGATCTCGGCTCAAGCCGCCCCGCTCGTCCGACCGATAACCGACGAGGCATTGCCTCGAACCGATTCGGACGGACCCGTCATGTTGAGAGCTCGCGTCATCGAGTCCACCCCAGGAGAGGACCGCGTCGCGGAGTGCATCGCGGTCGCGCCGGGTGAATTGAAGGTCTCTTGCGGCGAGCACGTCGTCTTCGAGACGGCCCCGCTCGTCGGGGCGGCGGCGATCGCGGTCTGGGACCCGGTGACGCACGTGGGCGGCGTGGTCGCGTCCAAGAGCGTCGGCCCGGACTCCGACGGCAGCGGGAGCGAGTTCGACGTCCGGTCCGCTCTCAAGCTCCTGATCGAGTCGGTCCTGAACCTAGGGGGACGCCGTGATCGGCTCTCGTTCAGCGCCGCGGGAAACTTCGCCGGATTGTCGGTCCTGGGACTGACGAGCCACGTCCTCGACGCCTCCGCGCCGTCGCGGCACCCTCGCCGAGGGACGCCCGAGCCGTCGATCCTCGTCCTCGAGCTCGGACCCGGACGCGCCTCGGTCCAGCGGGTCGTCTAGCGGCCCGTGGTGAAAGTGCTTTCGAAGCGAGGCGAGGTCATCGCGACCGAGATCGAGGCGCAGGACCGCAGGCGTACTGCCTGTACGTCGAGGATCCTGCAACGCAGATACCGGTCGCGAGGGCCCGCCGCAGCCGGAATGACTTTCACCACGGGCGGCTAGC